>CAYUII010000004.1:121976-167500 GCA_964444785.1 uncultured Bacteroidales bacterium
GAATTGTTTTTCATAAAGATAACTTAATTAAAAATTTGAAATAATAATCCCATTAGTATCATGAAGTACATGACCTTGTATTAAGAAAAATTCTCACTAGCAAGCACTTTGAATTGCAATATGCCAAATACCTCACTTTAATCGATATATTACCAATATCAACTAAAGATTAATAATAGAAACAATATTGCTAAAGAAGATTATCTGGAACTATAAACCTAATAGTAATCACCATCTCTTATATGGCTTTATTACTCTAAAATAAAGGCTATAGTAAAACCCAATATAACTAAAACAACTCTTTGAACTAAACTCTGAACTGTCGATCTAGAATAACATAATCTCGCCCATTCAATAAATCTTGGGGCTGATAACTATTTTGCTTTAAAATTGTCTCCCTGTTTTGGCTAAAAAAGAATACCGATGAACCTAATTTTAGAATAGACTTAAAGACTAATTCACGTTCTGAAGAGACCACTACGTGATGACTCAAAGAATTACTACTTGATTCGGGTAACATTGGATCTCCTAGTATGGTCATCGCTGTTGAGAAGTTAAACAGGAAATCTGAACTTGTCCCCTCTACTTCATCAACATATCCGCTTAACTCTTCACTCTCTCCTTCTAAACTTAGGATATTCTTAGCATCCTGCATATTGAACCACATGGAGTAAAGACATACTACCAACAGGGTGAAAAAAATCCCCCTCCCTAGTAATTTACTCTTATTTATTGACAGATGCATGACGGTTCAAATATTGGCGCAAAGATAATCACATTTTTCAAGTGTATAACACAGCAACTAAAATATTTTTAAATCATATAAGTTTGATTACCAATACCTAAATATGCATTCTTGTTAAATTTTCATTAATCCTCCGTTTTAGTATACCAAAAAATGAATCTCTGCACCTAGAATAAGATAAAAAAACGGGATAGAATTAGATCCTATCCCGTTCACTTCAATAAATGACTATTATCTTACAATAACTTTATTTGTGGTAACACCTCTATCTGAAATAATTCTGACAAGATAAATTCCAGATTTATCTAGTCTGAACTGATAAGAATTCGAGTCAGCAGCCTCTCTACGATCAACTACAGCCCCAGTAATTGAGATAACCTCAATGCTATTAATTACTGCATTAGATGAGGTAGTACGGACGGTAAACTCACCTGAGATAGTTGGATTAGGATAGATGCTCATACTAATCTCTGAGGTCTTATTTCCAATACCAACGCCCTCCTGTGATTTGATATAATCAAACTTAGTAATCGTTTTAGTAGAATCAGCATTCCAGGTATGAAGAGTTACATCGTAAGAGCCAATGGCAGGATAAACAACAACTGGATTTTGAAGAGTAGAGGTTGCAGGCTCTCCTCCTTCAAAAGTCCAATCCCAATTGGTAAATCCTTGACTTGAGAGATCAGTAAAAGAAACCTGATTTCCAACAACCGGCGTTGTATTGGAAGCGATAAATGCGGCCCACATGGGTGCACGATGAATTCCAAAGAAATCAAGATACTGTTCCATTAAAGAGGCCTTTGTTGAAGGAGCGGCGCTTCCATCAACATATCCACCAAATTCTAATGATGTCCCAATTGTTCGATAGGAACCACCATCATAAGCAATACCTAAATCGAAGGCAGTTGTTTGATTAGATAAGATAATAAACGAGGTGTCAATGGTCTGAAGTTTATCGATGTACTGCTCATCCCCAGAATAGGTTAGAGAAACACCTGAAGTAAACTCATTTGCTGCACCCAGTACTGTGGTAATATCGCCACCATTATCTGATTTACCCTTTACTTTGAACATCGGGTGTAAATTGGTAGGTGTGTTATTCTGGTCAAAATACCATGTGTCTCCACCTTCCATATACATTCTACCGCCCTGACTTAAGAAGCCAATATACTTCTGAGCCTCAGCCGCAGTTAAAACATGTGCTTTTGGATAGGTACCAAGACACATAAAGATAGCCTGATATAAATTGGGATTATCAGGTAAGGTAGTAGTATATTCGGAAGTAATAGCGAGGGAATTAATCGTACTTTGGATCACCGGACCTGAATTGGTGTTTCCATCAAGGTCAACAACCAAAACCGGAATTCTACCGATAACAAGACTAAACTCTAGATTCTTCTGATAACCATTATCACCTTGAAGAATTAAGGTAAAGAGAGCTGCATGACCACCCGGTGTAAACTCAGCAACTGAAACATTAAAGTTCTGTAGTCCATAACCGTTTGGTGCAATTGAGCCATAATTTCCATTGCCCGATGTGATATTCACAAAAGGATCACCAGTAGCTAGAATAGCTGTTAAGTTTGTTACTCCGGCAGCACCTTGATTATTCAACTTAATCTGAATCTCATCATTTTCACCCGGATCAAGTCTTCCATCATTATTTCCAGCTGCATCAATAACCGTTGTGCTGGCGATTCTTACATCTGAAGCACTGATGAGCAGGGTAAACTGACTATTCCAGATTGTACCATTATCATCAGTAACTACATAGATTACAGCTGGATGTTGGTTAGGAACGGTAGAAGAAATGGTTAAACCATAGGCGTTGTCCATGGTTTTTACCTGGTTAGGTGAAATAACACCATAAACCTCAGTCGAGTCAGAAAGGGTAATGTATGGATCAGATGTTCTGAGCTTAACTATGGCATTAGAGGTAGGATCTACCCCTATGTTCTTAACTGCGAGATTAAGCATTATTGATTCTCCATACTCAGCAATACCATTACTATTTCCGGAAGCATCGTTTACACTATTTGCATTATAGACTACATAAGGACCATTAGCCGGTACAACAGGAACTCTTCCCATATAAGGAATCGTGTTGTATTTGGTAATAACGACGTCAATAGTATCATTAGGAGTAGTAAGAGCCGCGAAGTTAACGGTAGCTGATCCATTAGAGACCAACCCACTCCCAAGAATTACACCATTAATACTTAGGGTTACCTTGGCATCATTAGTTCCACAGTTTACATTAAATGAGGTACTACCAATGAAAGCAGTTGGATTATGGTTAGCGGTAATAGCAACTGGCTTATCCGTTCTAACCATCAATGATGGGTCGCCAAAGATGGTCCAAGTATCAGTCATATCATTCCCTTCGGTACCATATTCATCATTCATCTTCATACAACCATTCATTGAGAGGCCGCCAAAGGTGCGTTTAATATTATCATTGTAGCTCTCAACCAGAATGTCGACCATCTCATCTTGTCCGCACATAGGTGGATTCCAGCTTTGGTTGATGGTACTTCCTAAGAAAGCCACAGCACCGGTGGGCTGGCCATTCTTTTCGGCGCGTAACCAAGCTTCAGCAAAACAGGTAGAGTTCATAAACTCTCCATTAACACAGGCAACGGACCAGATAAATGGAAGTTTATCTTGATTAGTTAACTGACCAACATTTGTATTACTAAACCCGGTGGTTCCCCAAGAGTTATTACTACCATGGCCAGTGTACACAATTATTCCGCTACCCTCATTGACTTCGGTTGAAACCATTGAAGCCGTTGGATTTCCTGATGCATCATTACCTCCCTGACTACCATCAAAGAGTTCAGGGTTCTTTGTGTAAGTATAGGCCATCAAATCTGTCTGCTGACCGCGGATATGCTGATAATCGTATTCATTATCATCACCAGGACCTTGATCAGAGGCAATACCTAAACAGGTGGTATACCAATCATCGGAGGTAAGTTGTGGATTCTTTTCATAGTTGAGGGTACGAGCTACTTGCGTTGCCACATGAGCTACGTTCTCGGCTGAGAAGCGGCCAACAAAGATATCAGGATAATGGTCTCCCCCAGCTAAATAACTATACGCTACATCTGAAGGTCCCCCCAATCCGCTTCCCGAATTGGTTGGAATCTGTGCATTATCGCCAACTAGCAGGACGTAGGTCAAACCACCTGCATCATATTGATTTTGGATATAACTTTTAATGGCTGTTGAGCTACTTCCTACAGTGGCTATATCAACCATTGTTGTTGGAATACCACTCATGTTTTTCCATTCAACGAATGGAGCCATCGCATTCATAAAATCACCATAGCAGATAACAATCATTCGTCCCTCTTCACCGACAGCGGTATATCTATTACCCTGTCCGCTATAGTTTACAAAATGATTCTGGTAGATTTTACTAAATTCTGGAGTAATATGAGCCAGCCCGTTTCTTGAAATGATATTTTCACCGTTCTGATCAATCACATATAATTCAATCGTCATTTCATAATAGACACGAAGAGTTTTTGTAGCTGCATTGTATTGGAAGGGATTGACCACAACCGTTTGGCCTCTTAAATCTCTTACGACATGGGGGGTTCTTAGTTCAGCCTCGACGCCGGGGAAAATGCGCCCCTCACTATAAATATTTCCAAACGAATAAGGAATCGTTGCGGGATCAACCGTTCTTAGGAGATTACCTTTGGATGGGGCTATCAGAATATTTGTAAATTCTTCATATTTCGAGGACAGAACGCGAACACCCATTCTAGCCATATCTGGAATAACAAAGCTTGATACAAACTTGGGGAGATCTGGGGCGCCAGCCTCTTGAATCTGGGAAGCATTAGGTAAAGAGATAACCCAAGCATCACCCTTAGGTGTACTTACCTGCTTACGGTAGTATCCATTTAGAGACAGCGAAAAAGTGCTTCCCTTCAGATCAGTAGACTGAAGCTGAAGCCTTGCTCCCTCAGGCGTATTGCTACCTAATGCAACCCACTCTTGTGAAAAGAGAGAGAAACTGGATAACAACAACACCATTAACGTTAATAATTTTCTCATAGAAATTCAGGTTTGTTGTAATGTTAATGAATCTATAAAGTTAAGTTTGAATTGTAAAATCGTTTTTGGATATCTAATTCATTTACAAGTTCCAAAGTTAATAAAACAACTGCTTCATAGAGAAAGATATCATAAGTTATTCAGTTGTTTTTTGATGATAAGTCTATAGGTTAAACGCCATATATCCAAACACCAAGGGGTGGCTTCAGTTGCCCGAAACCACCCCAAAACTAAAAAATATCTATGGTATTAGATTGGTTTGCCCTATCTAAGTATAACCATTATCTGGTTTTTACGACCCTTACAACAGAAACAGCTGAACCATTTCTCATCTTTAAGAAATAGACGCCCTGCATTAATTGATCCGTATTAACTTCCATCTGGTGTTGGCCAGCCGATAAAGACTCTTCATTGCTGACAGTCTTAATAACTTGACCTAAGCTATTCAAAAGCTCAATGGTAACATTTGCCTCCTTATCGAGAGAGTAGCTAACCATCAATTGATTTTTGAATGGATTGGGGAAAACAGCCAGGTTATTTACAGCAACGGGATTATCAATACCAACAAGTTGTACAGCTACAGCATTGCTAAATCCTGATTCACAACCATAACTATTTGATGTAGTAACACTATAATTACCATTCTGAACTGGGACATAAGTCTGGTTGACAGCACCAGGAATAATCACATCATTTAAATACCATTGGTTTCCTGAGGCTACACTAGACGACAGAACTGTTCCATTATAAGAAGCAACCGGGGCTTGAGGAAACTCATGAACAGCTACTGGAGCATTTCCGTTAACCTGAGTACTTCCATCTGAAACCTGGCAAGTAAAAGTTACATTTTCACTTACGGTTGCGATTGGAGTAGCTGAAGTTGGATTATCAAGATATTGAGCTGGAGACCACAGATAAGTATAGTTACCTGTTCCACCAACTGTTAGCGTACCAAGTTGAGTTGTACTTCCAGTACAAACATCAGGAGGGAAGGCTGCAACAGTAGTTGTCAGATTACCGCCGATGCATTCAATTACCGCTTTCCAGCCAGATTTAGTTACTTGGTTATCACTACGGAATAGGAAGGTAAGTGCACCATCGGCATTTGTTGCGGTAAAGGCAGGAGGAATAGTTGTACCACAATACTGACCTATTTGAGGAGCAGTGGTTGAAGCACCATTATATAATCTTAGATAATCCCAGCTGCAGGTACTATTGGTTTCAACATTAAACTCAGTAAAAGTTACTTTAAGTTTAGCACCAGGAGTTGCAGGCATAAAGGTAATGGTGTCGGTCTGATTAATAGCGTAATTATTATCGGGGCCTCCTCCATCAAAGAAGTTAGCAGAACATACATTCATTGTCTTTGAACTTGAAAAGTTGACAGATGGGTTCTCACCAACAATAACGGGTAATGTGCTCACTGCGCTGTATTGACCTTGGCTTCCAGCAAGGATCTGATAGACCAGACCAGCCTCAGTCATAGCAGGAGTAATAATATTTGACATTACGGTAAACTCAGCTTCTTTGGTTTGATTTACGCCGAGACTTGGAATAACGTAATTCGGATTTGTAACTAAGAGATAGTTTTCAGACCCAGCAGCTACTGATAAGTTACATGGAGTGTTAAGCACAAGGGTATGGCCAACATTCTTAGTCTGTACTTTAACTTTAACAGTCTCTCCAGCATCAAGAATACCATTGTTGTTTCCAGTAGTTGCATCATCAATTGTTAACCCCAAAACCTGTAATACAGGAGCGTTTAGGGTTAGTTTATTCTCAAACGACCAGTTATTCGTTCCATCTGTCATCGTCATCAAATATTCAACTTTATGTTGATCTTGAACGAAAGAAGCAACTTTCATTCTATATGCATTACGAACATACTTAGTCGAATTAGGGGCAATCGAAGCGATTGATTGGGTACTATCAATCAAATCGAGGTTGTTATCAGCTGTTTGATATCTGGTCTCAACATTCGTTGCTGTTTGAACACCAACGTTTTTAAAAGTAACATTCAAGAAGATATCCTCATCGAAATCAGCCATTCCATTATTGTTACCCAGAGAGTCATTAACGGCAACGTTTTGAACAACTACATAAGGACCGGTAGCTGGAACTACACCAATCTGATTAATATGAGGTTTTCTATTTTGTTTGATAACAACGATATCAGCATTACCTACATTGGTTAATGGAGAGAAAGAGAGATTAACCAGACCTGATGGCCCAGCCACTTTAGCATCAAGTAATGTCCCATTCATAGATAAAGCAACATAAGCATGTTCTTCTGTCTGAACATCTAGGGCGTTAAAGCCGACTAACATCGTGCTTGAATAGGTCGCTACTACTGGTTGAGGAACACTGTAATAGATCATTAGAGAGGGATCTCCCATAAGATGATAAATTTCCCAATAATAGGTCTTCATAGTAGAAGAAGACTCTTCAACTGCTAAATTTCCGCCAACCACCATTTGACCTTGGGTAACAAACCAGTCGTCGGTATCCTCTCCATTTTCATGGAAGGTCTTATCAAAAGCACCTAAATGATTTGGATCGTAAACAGGATTTGACACAACCGTTTTAAATCCACAAGCCCAATAATAATCTTCATCCCAATAAGAAGAGTTTGAACCACCTATATGACCTACAGATCCTTTATTCGCTGCTCTAAGTTGCTCTTCACCAAATGAATTAACATCGAATTTAGTACTTAGACAGCAGTTACTAACCATAAGACAATATTTATGATTATTAGTAAGCGTTGCAATATCTGAGATAGAGAAACTAGGATCGGCCCAACCATCTTCAGAGCAGTGTGCTGAATAGTTTGCAATAGCGACACCGGAAGAGACTTTATTAAGAATCTGCTGATGATAATTTGCTCCACCTGCTTCTGGCTGTAAAAGTGCCAATGTCATAATATTATGGGCAGCATTAAAGTAATTAGAGGTACCATAGTTTACCTGACCGTTACCCCAAGTCAGTTGGTGACTTGCATCAGCACCAGCTACGAGAAGAGCCTCGCCCAAAAATGATTCATCTGGGAAAAGATAGCGCTCATACTCAAGAGTTTTATCAATCTGAGGTTGAAGCTGGGTAAGATTGGTGGCTGAGAAACGTCCATAATAAAGCTCAGGGATCTTATCTCCAGTATATTCACAATAGTACAAATCTGTTACATGGCTTCCGGCTGTTCCATTCCAAGCAGGGATCTGGGCAACATCACCTACAAACAGTACGAAAGAGGGGACATTATAACCGGCAGGAGGATTATTATACAATCCTTGCAAGTAGTTTTTTATACTGGTAGTTGTATTTCCTACAGTGGGATCATTGGTGTAGGCTTCAATTACTTTAAACCCACGTTTTACTTTCCACTCAATGAAGGGTTGTAAAGCTGACTGGAACATTGGATCAGAAACAATAACATAAGTTACCGGTGCATCCTCAATCAATTCCTTCATTTGAACGGGACGATAATTGGCTAGACTTTTATAAGCTGCACCAAAATAAGGTGAGGCAGTTTTTCTCTGTAAATCGAGGGTAGCCTGAACATCAGCTCCCGGAAAATTCACCGAGATATCTAAGTCATCATAGATTCTCAAAATCCCTGAAACAGGATTATACTGCACGGGGTAGATAGTCAGGTTAGCCATACGAACTCCACGCATTATACCTACCTCTTCGACGGTGGCGATATCATCAAACAAGAAAGCATCCTTTGCATATAACTCCTGATCGTAATCAAAAGGCAAGGCAGTTAGATCTGCTGACTTTGACACTGGAGCCTGGGCGGGCATTAATGGATGATTGAGCCCAAGTTCTGCAAGGGTATAATCACGATAATGGCTGCGATTAACTTTCACTTTGAAAGATGCGCCTAAAGGAACCTCAATTAATTTCCTCATAACAGGAACCTTTGGAGCCCCTATTAGATTACTGTGATGGTAACCTGGAATAGCTAATTCACAGAATTGGCCCTTTGCGGTAGAAACATTGATGAAGCTAAGCTCATGCTGTGTTGCTCTGACACCAAGGGTCTGATAATTGTTTTCGGTAAAGCGGAAGCTGTTTACATCAGTTCCGGGTAGATTAATCTGGGCATTTACCATACCCGTTGTCAGCAACATACCCCCAAGTAGCAACTGACCCATTAACCTCCTCAACTTAAAGTAGACCGTGTTCATTGAATTTGGGTTAAAAGATGGTGATAATTTAAAAACGCTATAAAGTTATAAATTTCAGAATGACAAGACTAATATTTACCGCAGGTTTATATAACATCTTTTTCAAAATCATTCATTCACCTCCCCTTTAGTGATGCCTATTTTTGATCAATTCAGATATCAACATGGGTAACCCTATTCAGTTTTCATCAGCAAACAATGTAGTTTTTCTTAATTCTTGTAGTCTATTCTAAGACCTGCTCCAAATCCTCATGCCACTGCACCGGCTTCCCCTTCACTGGAAAATAAACCGTAACTCCAAAAGAGAGACTGAATAGATTCCTATATCCGGTTTTAGGATCATTGATAAAGTACCTAATACTTTGATCATGCGTGTTCAGTGCAATAAAGAGCGACTTCTGATTGATCCTTCTCCTTGAATCGGCCCAACGAGTTCCCCGTATTCCAAAGAAACCATAAAACCTAACCGCATTAGGACTATAATAATTGTCTGGATATCGATCAGGTAAAGAAACAAAAGTCTCCCCTCCACTGATTACAAAACTGGTATTTATTCCAGCAAAAAAATTCCAATCATACCTCTGTCCACGCCACTGATCACTATTTTGCCAAACTACCTGATGTGATAGTGTATGAATGGCTCTTGGGGCATCAAATTTCGGAGTAAAACCATATACAAAAGCACTTTCAATGGCCCGATTAGCATGTGTCCTACCCATACCAACTGAAACCATACCGATGCCTCCGGCAAATTGAGCTCTCGCAAAATGAGGTGTTAATAATTGTAAAAGATTCTCATTTATCTTTACCGCTCCCCTAGGAGTTTTTTCCGATCTGGGTTGTTCAATCTTATTTCCTCCAGTCTTAAGAAGAACCATTGTGTTCTGACTATTTAATGGAACTGAAATAAGAAATAATATTCCAATAGATAAAGTATTTATATTTTTATTTATTAACGAAAATAGTGATTTTAGCATGGTCATTATGTCTTAGGTCTTATTATAGTCTGTATCGAGAACCTCAATTCATTGTGACTTTTACCAGAACTATAAGATTTTAAAGAGTAATCTTTTTATGTAAATACCCTCTACTTCCCAGTTTTAACCGTACAAAAGATTTATTGGAAACACTACCAATTACCAGGTGGGGGATTGAATTTTCATAGGGTGAAGCATAAGAGTATGAGTGTTCATGGCCCAGTAAAACTAATTTCACGTTGTATTTAGCAATTATATTTTCAAATTGATCTCCCCACTTTTCTCTTAACTGATCATCCCACGATGGAATATGAGTGGCCACAATGATATTTTGCCCCTTAACAGCGGCAAGTTTCTTTTCAAGCCATTCTAGATCTGGAATCCGATCCCCAAGTTCCCATATAACAGAATTCCAAACAATTATATGCCATTCTCTCAAATCAAACTCATACTGTTCATAACCAAACATCGTCTTATATACTGACTCTCCATTCGATAAACAGTCATGGTTACCAATAACGGTTAACCATGGCATCGTCAATCGATCCATCAATTCAAAGGAATAGATATACTCCTGTTGATAACCCCCATCAGTGAAATCACCTAAATGCAGCACTAAATCTGCACGCTTGTCGTCATTTACTTTATTTATAACTCTTCGTAGCTCCTTGTGATAAATATGAGAATCACTTAGTAAATCAACAATTATGGTGTCTTGATCCTGAAACTTCATCAAGGCTAACTTCCCAAGTTGTTTCTCGGTTGTTGATTTATATCCATCAGGTAAATTGGATTCATACGGACTAAAATCAAAAACCTTATCACAAGAAGATATAATAATGGGGATGATGAATAAAAGAAATCGGTATAAATTCTTCATGCACTAAGAAAACTTTTATCGTTATAATAGTTTTCTCACCATAATCATACCAAACTTATGATTATGCATCACCTCTGAGAGATTTAATTTAAATACTAAATCCGTCAATTCAAAGAGGGAGTCGTGATTTTCCAGATAGACACCTCTGCGGTAGCTCTCCGTATCCTCTCCGTATTTTATTCGCTCAAAAGCGGGCAAAAGGGGAGGGAAAAGAGAAAGGGTCAAACGATGAAAGGGTAAATCTATAAAAAAGAGGTAGAGTTAAATCATAGAAGAACAAGTTAGATTACCCATAACCAATATCATGGAAACCAATAAGAAATGGATCCATTTGACAGACGAGAAAACAAAAAAAATTAATCTATGGGAAGAGAGAACGAAGAGGAAGCGAAGAGAGAGCGAAGAGGAAGATTATATATTAATGTCTCGGGAATCTTACCGAGAAGGTACTTCCTTTGCCTAAGACAGACTCTGCGGTTAAATCGCCACCAATTCTTTTAGCGAAGTCATAGCTAAGAGACAAACCAATACCTGTTCCCTTTTCATAATTAGTTCCACGAGTAGAGTAATGGAAGTCAGCATCAAAAAGATGTTGAAGAACTTCAGGTTCAATTCCTATTCCAGTATCCGTAACGGTGAGAATAACTTGCTCCTTCAATTCAGAACAATTTAAAATTACAGTTCCACCGTTGGGGGTAAATTTAATAGCATTAGAGATGAGATTTCTAACGATCACATTTACCATATTAGCATCGGCGGTTAATTCAACGCTTAAATTCTGAGGGGCTCTGATCTCTATCTGCTTATCGGCTGCCATAGAGGATAAAAGTCTAACGTTATCCTCCAGGATTTCACAAAGGTCAAAAGTCACAGGCGATGGTTCAATCTCTTTACGTTGGGATTTTGCCCAGAAGAGCAAGTTCTCCAACATATCATAAGTATTTCTAACGGCTTTGATTGTATCGTTTAAAAGATCTTTCTTCTCTTTTTCGGAGAGATCATCTTCAACAATCATTTGTAGGAGGTTAAAGATATTGCCCATTGGACCTCTTAGATCATGACTAATAACAGCGAGCATTTTATCTTTTGAGCTGACAGCATTATGCAGGGCAAGGTTAGTTGCATGCATATCTACATTTAAGGCCTTAAGTGCTGCCGATTGTCTTTGCATCGTGATATGAGTGGAGATTCTAGCCAGTACTTCCTCCTTACTAAAAGGTTTTGTAATATAATCAACGCCTCCTACATCAAACCCACGAACCCGATGCTCATAGTCAGTTAGGGCTGTAATAAAGATAACCGGTATATCTTTTGTTCTCTCATTTTGCTTAAGTGCTTTGCAAACCTCGAAGCCGTCTATATCTGGCATCATGATGTCTAACAAAATCAAGTCAGGAAATTCCTCTTCTATCATGGAGTAGGCCTCTTGGGCACTTACAGCAACACTAATGGCATACTTCTGATGCCTAAGATAGTTGATAAGAATCTGAAGATTATTCGGATTGTCGTCTATCAACAGAATATGTGGTTGCTCATCTTTCATGTCTTGATTCTATTAAATACTCCGATAAATTAATCAACAATAGATCTGCCTTCTCTATATCATAAAAACGTAATGCCTCTGAAAGTTGTTCAGCAGTCATCAGTAAATGGGAGTCTGAAGCTAGCTGCCCCGACTCTTTCACCATTTGAACCAATTGCTCAATCTCCTTTACGATAAATATCTTTCGAGCTTTCTCTATCCTAGGGAGAAGTATTTCTGATAATGATGAAAGTGAGTCAGCACTCTTACTTAAAGACTCATTGCTAAGTACAGTTTCGTCGTTTGCTGTATCAAATATATAATTTGTTTTTACATTATCCGCCTTTGCATCACTATTCTCATCAATCATTTTAAGAAAAGATCTTGATTGATTCTTAACTAAAGCATTTTTATCTCCAAAATCTTTCTCGCTTAATATTTCAATTATGGGTTTTTCCGCACCAGTTTTAAAAACTAATTGATCTGAAAAAACTCTTTCTGACGATGTAGCAATTAAAGGTAGTTTAACAGAGAAAATACTTCCAATCCCTAATCCACTATTTACTTTAATTTCTCCACCCAACAGCTCTACCAATCTTTTTGTAATATTCAATCCTAAACCAGTCCCTTCATATCGCTTTGTACTCGATGAACTTATCTGGTTAAAAACATTAAAAATTCCACTCAAATCGGGCTCAGCTATACCTATACCGGTATCTTGAACTTCTATCTCAATCCACTTTTCAGCATTACTCTTTTCTTGTCTAATAAGCATTAGAACTTCTCCTTTTGGAGTAAACTTTACTGCATTTGAAAGCAGATTAAGAACTATCTGCCTAATTCTCATAAAATCAGTCATAATAAAGGCCGGAAATCCCTTTTCGATTGCTAATGTAAAGGTTAATTCCTTCTCGATAGCTCTCAAACTGAACATTTGAAAAACTTCATTAACGAAACCCTCAACATCTACCTCCTCCATCCTTAACTCCATCTTTCCAGCTTCTATCTTCGATAAATCTAAAACATCATTAATCAACTCAAGCAATGTCTCGCCACTCTTCTTTATCGCTTGCAAATATTCTCGATGATGTTGATTTGTAACCTCAGAAATCAATACTCCTGTAAACCCAATTACCGAGTTCAACGGGGTACGAATTTCATGACTCATATTGGCTAAAAAAAGACTCTTTGCTCTATCTGCGCGCTCGGCTTTCTCTTTTGCTTTAAGCAAAGAGTTTTCTGAATTAATTCGATTAGTAATGTCTCTTACAAAAACAATCCGAATTTCATCGGGTCCATCTGTCTCACACCCTAGCTCAAGCTCAATATAAAATTCCTTTTCCCCTGATTTAACTCTAACATCTGTTTTCTTATGCGAATAACGCTCTGTTAATAGACTCATCAAGGCTAAATCCATATCTTGGTAACAAAACGAAACCAATTTTCCCGGAGCTATGGGCAAAGTAAACTCCTTCCTAACCCACTTTCGAAAGGGACTATTGACAAAAACGACGACTCCATTAACCGCAACAACCACCCCATCGGTAAAATGAGCCATCGTACTTAACACAAGTGGTATCGGTGTTCGTAAATTCACCATATTGAACCGGCTTAACTTATAAAACAAACCTGTTCCAACTGCTAATATAATACATAATCCTTAGCAATCTAAATTTATATAGCTACCGCTCTTACTTCCTCACAGAAATTACCTCGAGCCTATCTACGAGATTAAAACCATAAGTAAACAAAGAGTAACTGTTAATCATTATGCATCCCTTCAACCCGACTGATTCTAATCTATGCTTCCTCTATAGGAAACTGGACGTTTCCCAATGATCCAGGCAGGAACATATGCAGCCAATAAGCCTATTACCGAAACAACTGCCATGGTAAATAAAAAATCAGAAGCTATCATCTTCACGGGATAGTAGCTCACTACAAAAGTCGCCTCTCCGCCACCCAATGGAACCAACCCAAATTCCTTCTGAACCAAACACAATAAAAAACCTAAAATCAACCCACCAAATAATCCAGTAAAACTAATCATCAGGCCTTCTATAAAAAAGATCCTCTTTATAAGTCCTCTGCCCGCTCCCATCCCCGATAAGACAGCTATATCATGCCTCTTATCGATGATTAGCATGGATAATGAACCCAATAAGTTAAAAGCACTAATAAAGATTATCAATGTAAGTATCATAAAGACCGCCCACTTCTCAGACTTCATTATTTTAAAGAGAGTCTCTTGTTGCTCGTACCGTGTGAGCACCCGGTAATTATTACCTAATAGAGTCTCTATCTGCTTTACCACTTGTTCAACTGATACCCCTGGTTGAGTTCGAACCTCGATTGCAGAGACCTCATCTATGTATCCTAGCATCCTATTTAAAACATCTCTTGGAATTAAAAAATACTTTGTATCAAAATCTTGTTGGACGCTGAACACTCCAGAGACAAAAATGGCTTCAGTGATGAAAGGTTGAGACGACAGCATTGATTTGCTTCCGGTTCGATTGGGTAAATAGACAAAGACAGGCGTCTGGACATCATCTGGACTTACCCCTAGAGCCCAAGCCACCCCGGCTCCCATAACCCCAAACTGGCGTCCATAAGTACCAACAGCATAAGTTCCCCGGGCAATAACGGTATCCAATCTACTTCCATCTACCCAATTGCTGTCCACTCCCTTCACTGTTGCAACAAACTGCTTATCTGTGTACCTTAAAAGTGCTGTCTCCTCTGTTACAGGATATACCCCAAGTACGCCAGGAATGGTTGCAATCCGACTTTTAGTTGCTTCTTCCATTACAAAAGTCTTGCCTTCAACAACAACAATCTTTATATCGGGGTCAAATACACTATAAAGAGACTGAACCAACTGATCAAACCCATTAAAAACGGACAAGACAACCACCATAGCCATAGTACCAACCATTATTCCTGCAACACTGATCCAAGAGATAATATTGATAATATGGTGGCTCTTCCTAGCAAAAAAATAACGACGAGCTATGGTGAAGGCAAGGTTCATTGCCAAGTAAGATTTTACGGAATACTATCTCTTAGCCGTTGTAGCTACAACCAAAAGACCAGTTCCTGTTTTATGAGAACCGGCTAAATCCATGTAATTTAGAAGCAGTGCAAAGGGGAAGGTAACCAAATACCATACAGGTAAGATTACAAAAAACAACTTCGTAGTATTTAACATTAAGATAGGATACTTCATAGAAAGCTTCCATGAAAGCTTTCCAGGAGTTCCATAGGTATAATTAACAGCAATTTTATCAAACCCAGCCCGTTTTAACTTGGCAGTAATGTCCTCAATACTATAACCATCTCTGACATGTTCATCAATAAACGAGGAACTCCCATCATTGACATGATCTTCATCATGATGATGAACATCGCTTCCCCCTTGGTCACTTGGGGTACTTACTACTAACGTACCTCCCGGTTTTAAGGCCTGAGCCAAATTAGAAAAAACAGCTTCATCATCAGGAATATGCTCCATCACATCCACTGATATCACCAGATCGTAGAGATTTTTATGGGTAAACTTTTCAAGGTCGCCGAATGTAAAAGAGGCATTGCTAAGCCCAACCTTCTTGAAGAACGCATTGCAATCATCCACTTGTTCCTGCTTGACATCTACCCCAGTTATTCTCCACTTCGGATAATGGCTAGCCATATAATAACTATACTGACCAAAACCCATACCGGCATCCAGTACCTTTAGCTCACCCGGATGACTTTTAACCCAATGTCGAAGTGTTTTCCTGACATGCCACGTTCTTAACAACAGCAAATCAAGCATTTTATAAAATAGTTTTCTTAATACCGGGGTCGTATTAAATACCCGGCCCAAAGATCTTTTAATAGGGTCGTACTGCATTAATGTAGATGTTATTGCTTAAGTAATTCATCGATACGCTCCATCTGGTCTAACGAATCATCAATAAAAAATTGTAATTCAGGGATGATCCTCACTTGATGCCTGATTCTTTGTCCTAATTTATGCCGTATCTCTTGTCCATGACTCTCTACAATCTTCAAAACAGCTTCTTTATCTTGTGTAGCAAAGATGCTTAGATTGACTCTTGCCAATGATAAATCACTTGTTACATTGACTTTTGTTACCGTAATTAAGGCACCCCCACAAAATGAGGGCTCACGTTGAAGGATTTCTCCAATATCTTTTTGAAGTAATCGACCAATCTTTAATTGTCTTGTACTATCCATAATACAAAAGTACATCATTTCACCTTATCATGTAGTTCCTATCTTAACCAATACAGACAGAGAATCTTCAACCCTTTTAACTTATCTTTGCCTCAATTATCCCGAGCTTTTACCTTACAAAAGTCCGGCATAGATGGTATCTCGAAAAGAGGATGAAGCTATTTGCCGTTTGATTCATCTCCTTTTTTTCAAGGCTATCGTTTCGATATTATTCGATTGAAGAAAAACAAACTAATTAAAATGAAAAACTTACTTAAGATATTTCCTTTTATTCTTCCATACTGGCCTTATGCCCTACTTAATGTACTATTTAATCTTTTATCGGTAGCTTTTGCCATTGTCTCATTGACCCTGTTTGTTCCGGTACTTAATATTCTCTTTAACCAAGAGGAGCAGATGAAGTATACCACCCTACCTGAAAATTTTTCCTTTTCCAATATCTCCCTTAACAATCTTGATGGGATAAAAGAGCTCTTCTATCAATATATAGGGTATCAGATTCATCAATATGGGAGCATCAATGCGCTGATGTTCATCGCCGTCTTGATTTTAATACTATTCTTCTTAAAGAATCTTTTCCGATATCTGGCCATGTTTTTTCTAGCACCCATTAGGAACGGAGTAGTAGGAGATCTTCGCAATACGATGTATAAAAAGCTTCTGATACTTCCTCTTTCATATTATACTGAACAGCGAAAAGGTGATTTAATGAGTAGGATGACTTCTGATGTTTTAGAGGTTGAATGGAGCATTATGAGTTCATTAGAGATGATCTTTCGTGAGCCGATTTCTATTATCGCATATCTGGTAACCTTATTCTATTTTAGTCCGATGCTGACTGGCTTTGTTCTGGTATTGCTTCCCCTCTCAGGATTATTAATTGGGGTTATAGGAAAGAGTCTGAAGAGAACCTCTGCCAAGAGTCAACGCAAATTAGGTAGTATTCTCAGCATTATAGAAGAGACCATAAGTGGATTACGCATCATTAAAGCGTTTAATGCAATAGAGACTTCAGATCGTTCATTTAAGGCAAGCAATAAAGAGTACACAAGGTTAATGATAAGGCTCTATAGAAAGCGAGATTTGGCCTCGCCTCTTAGCGAGTTTCTTGGTGTAATGGTAATCGTAATTGTCTTATGGTTTGGAGGCAGATTAGTATTAGATCCACATAGTGGATTAAATGCAGCTGCTTTTATTGCCTATTTAGGCATTTTTTCTCAGATTCTTAATCCGGCTAAAGCAATAACCACAGCCTTCTACAATATCAGCAAAGGCGCTGCCTCTGTTGATCGAATTCAGGCAGTGCTTAATGCCCAAGAGATTATTGAAGAAAAACCGGATGCGATTTCGATTAATTCCTTTAAGGAGAGCATTGAATATCGCAATCTCTGGTTTAAATATGAAGAAAAAGACGTACTAAAAAATATAAATCTGACCATCTCAAGAGGAAAAACGATCGCTTTAGTAGGTGCTTCCGGGAGTGGGAAGTCAACGATGGCAGATCTTCTTCCCCGATTTTATGATCCTCAAAGCGGGGGAGTATTCATAGATGGCGTCGATATACGTAACTATAAGATAGACGATCTGAGAGGGCTAATGGGCATGGTCTCGCAAGAATCTATTCTCTTTAATGATACCGTATTTAATAACATTGCCTTAGGTACCCCGAATGCATCGGCCGAGGCTGTTGAACAAGCAGCTCGGATTGCTAACGCTCATGAATTCATCGCTCAACTTCCATTAGGGTATCAAACCATGATCGGTGATCGCGGAATTAAGCTTTCGGGAGGACAGAGGCAGCGTCTCAGCATAGCACGGGCTGTCTTAAAGAACCCCCCAATTATGATTCTTGATGAGGCCACTTCAGCCCTTGATACCGAATCAGAACGGTTGGTTCAGGAGGCTCTCGAGGCGCTAATGAAAAACCGTACCTCTGTAGTTATCGCACATAGATTAAGTACCATTCAATTTGCAGATGAAATTATTGTTCTCAATGATGGTGAAGTTGCAGAAAGAGGTACTCACTCCGATTTGATGACAAAAAATGGGATTTATAAGAAACTATGCGATATGCAATCTTTCTTACAATAACACCCTTACAAAAACACCCCCATAAATTCTTAAAGAACCCGCTTAGATTATTTCAACGATATGAAGGAAAAGATCGAACAACTAGCCCTACAGATATATAGCAGGCTTATAGATTACAGAAGGCATTTTCATATGAATCCAGAGCTTTCATTAAAAGAGTTTAAGACTGCTGAGTTTATTAAAGGATTACTAAAAGAGTGGGAGATTCCCTTCACAAGTGAGGTTGCCACTACAGGTATTGTAGCCCATATCAAAGGGAAAAAAGAGGGGAATAAAACCATTGCTCTTCGTGCTGACATGGATGCCTTACCAATAATTGAGGAGAATACTCACTCCTTTATCTCCCAAAATGAAGGGGTAATGCATGCTTGTGGACATGATGTTCATATGGCCTCATTACTCGGAGCTGCATGGATCTTAAATCAAATTAAGGAGGAGTTTGGTGGAACCATCCGATTGATTTTTCAACCCTCAGAAGAGCAGTACCCTGGGGGTGCATTTTTAATGATCAAAGAGGGCGTCTTAGAAAATCCTACACCGGAGGCAATATTTGGACAACATGTCCTGCCCGATTTGCCGGTTGGAATGGTAGGATTTAAACCTGGAAAATACATGGCCTCTACCGATGAGATATATTTGACGGTAAAAGGACATGGCGGACATGCGGCGCAACCGGAAAAGAACATTGATCCTATAGTCATTGCCTCTCAAATAATCGTAGCACTACAACAAATAGTAAGTAGAAACACCCCTCCTTTGATACCTTGCGTATTATCTTTTGGAAAGTTTATAGCCAATGGGAGAACCAATATCATACCTGATGAAGCTAAGATAGAAGGAACCATCAGAACCTTTTCTGAGCCATGGAGAGCTGAGGCTCATGAATTGATTAAACGAACCGCTTCAGGTATAGCCACAGCATTAGGTGGCGAGTGTGAAGTTTTTATTGATAAGGGGTATCCTTATGTGGTAAATGATGAACCGCTGACCCTGCAAGCCAAGGAATATGCCATCGAGTATCTTGGGGCAGATAAGGTTATCGATTTAGAAGAGCGAATGACAGCCGAAGACTTCGCCTACTATTCTCAAGTCATCCCCGGGTGTTTTTATCGGTTAGGTGTACGGAACGAAGAGAAGGGAATGATTTACGGACTACATAACAGTCGATTTGATGCCGATGAGCAAAGTTTAGCCGTTGGAGCAGGTCTTATGGCTTGGTTAGCTTTCCGCAAACTCTCTTCGCTGAGTTAGCTATTTCTATATAAAGCAAAAAATCTAGAGTTGTGCGTTTTGTGAAGGTCGAGGCAAGGTTTTGATCATATCAACAAAGGCTCCTACCTCCATGGCATTTTCAATCCGATATGCTCCACTTCTTGTACGTCTTAAAGCACTCATATAAGCACCACTGCTTAGCCTTTCCCCAAAATCGCGAGCAATGGATCGAATATAGGTACCCTTTGAACAGACAATTCGAAAGTTAACCTCTGGTAATGCTAAGCTGGTAATCTCAAACTCACTGATAGTAATTGGTCGGGCCTTAATCTCTACCTCCTCTTGTTGTCTTGCAAACTTATAGGCTCTCCGTCCATCTATTTTTATAGCAGAGAAGAGAGGAGGAACTTGTAGTTGATCACCTAAAAATGACTGAGCAACCTCATAAACCCGTTCCGTTGTTATATGGTCTGTTGGGTAATGGCTGTCAATAGGCTTTTCAAGATCAAACGAGGCGGTGGAAGCTCCAATAACAAACGTTCCCGTATACTCCTTTTCACCTGCTTGCAACTCCTCAATGCGTTTTGTGGCTTTACCCGTACAAATCATTAACAACCCGCTGGCAAGAGGATCTAACGTCCCCGCATGACCCACTTTAATGTTCCTTTTGCCTAGGTAGTTTCTTATCTGATATCTTACTTTATTTACTACATCAAAAGAACTCCATTCATACGGTTTATCAAAAAGCAAAACTTCTCCAGCCTCAAAATCGAAAGTTGTCATTCTATTAATTTGTATCATTTATAAACAAGAGAGAAAACCCGTAGGCTTTCTCTCTAGCAAAACATTAGGAGGAAGGCTATCCTATCACACTATCTCCAGACTAACCCCTGCTATCATTAAAAGAATGATCGTGAGGCCAACAATGATTCGATACCATCCAAAAACTTTAAATCCATATTTAGTCACATATCCTATAAAACTCTTAATGGCTACAATGGCCACTAAAAAACCTATAAGGTTACCAAAGAGCAGTATGTCGATATTTTCTTTTGTTATAACCTGATAGTTTTGATACAGTTTATAAGCAGAGGCGGCAAACATAGTAGGAACAGCCAAAAAGAAAGAAAACTCAGCGGCATTCTTCCGGTCAAGCTTTTGTACCATGCCGCCAACGATCGTCGCTGCAGACCTGGATACACCAGGAATCATAGCAATAACCTGGAAGAAACCAATAAATAAAGCCTTTTGAAAGCTGATATTCTGATCCTTTACTTGTATATTATTTTGATCAAAAAGCTTATCTACAAACAACAAAAACACGCCTCCAAGAACCAGCATGATCGCAACAACCAAGACACTTTCAAGCATCTGATCTATATAATCACTTGCTAAAAAGCCTATGAACGCAGCAGGAAGGAAAGCTACAAAGAGCTTAAGATAAAAATCAATACTCTGGAAGAATCGCTTCCAGTACAGAACCACTACAGACAAAATAGTTCCAAATTGTATATTAACCAGAAAGGCCTTAGTAAACTCCGTTGATTCAAAGCCAAGAACTCCTTGGGTTATAATCATATGTCCGGTAGAACTTACTGGAAGAAACTCAGTAAGTCCCTCCACAATAGCCATTATCAAGGCTTCAAACCAGGTCATGGGCTATCTATTTTGGGCGTTTCATAATAGCGAAGATACCAAGAACAAACCCCGATAATATCAAGATGGGGCTTATCGTCATTCTTGTAAACCCAAAAATCTCTTCATTAAATACCTTTGGATCTTCTGAACCACCACCAATCATCAGTAAAAAACCGAGGACAATTAAGGCAAGGGTTACGAACAGCAGTTTATAGTTAAACGAACCAAATACAAATTGATCCTCTGATGAGGTATTGACCTCCTCTTGAGAAACCTTTTCATTTTTTTTAATCATATAGTTTCTGAATTATTAGTATTGATATAACGCGTCTGTATCTGTATATAAAAACTTCCTAACTGCAAGATAGTTGGATACCCAGGTTAGACCAAGCCCCAGCAAAAGTACTAAACTAAAAACAGTAGCAAAGATATTTATCTGATCAATATTAATGATATCAGGAAACTCTTTAGCTCCTAGGTAAAGGACTAATCCGAGTAAAACATTAGCAAGAAAAGCACTGATCAATCCTTGTAAGATACCTCTATATATAAATGGTTTTTGAATAAACCACCAGGAAGCCCCAACGAGCATCATACTTCGAATTAAAAACCTACGCGAAAAAACGCTCAATCGAATGGTATTATTGATCAAAGCCAAGGAGATGAAGAGTAGAACGCCAGAAAGAACAAGTAATCCAATACTAATCTGTTTGACATTCTCATTGACTGCATCTACTAGCGATTTCTGGTAATGAATCTCTTTTACCTCCTCTAAAGAAGTAAGCTTTTTACTCACCTTGGCTAAACTATCTGAATGAGCATACTCAGCTTTCGGATTAACTTCAATGCTCGGCAACAATGGATTAACACCCAAGAAAGAGATAAAATCTTCTCCAAGTTCCTCCTGCATAATCTTAGCAGCCTCATCGGCAGAGATATACTTTGTACTCTTCACCCAGTCTGAAGCATCTAGTTGCTTCTGTAATCTAGAAACCTGAGCTTCAGTGACTCCCCCCTTAATAAAAACGGAAACCGCAATGTTTTCACGAACATGCCTCGAAATCACCGAAGCATAAAGCAACATCATTGCTGTTAACCCTAAAAGAAATAAGACCAATGTAATACTAACAGTGGTTGTTAGATAAGAGGTTAATAATCTTCTCTTGGTATATCGTTCTTGCTGCATCATCTTAAGCGACAAAATTAGCAATTTTGCCAGAGTAATAGACTCGTGTCTCAATTTCTCTGGCTTTTATTTGTTGTAACTAAAAGTTTGAGTTACTGATTTACCACTGATAAGTCCGAAATACGAATTTGACTGTATAGCGAGGTGAATTTATAAAAAAAGGCGAGACAAAAGTCTCGCCTTTTTTAGAAGAGAAGAGAATACTCTTATTTACGAACAACGATCTTACGAGTGATAGTTTTATCATTGGTTTTAACCATGATAAAATAGGCACCTGAAGGAAGGTCATTAACGCTGAAGCTAGTATTGAAAGCGCCCTCTACTGTATAAGATGGGCTCTGGTATACCTTTACGCCATAGCTATTAATTACTTCAATCTTAACATCGGTTCTTAATATAGTTTCCATCTTAATATTCAGGTTATCGCTGACCGGGTTAGGATAGATTTCCAGACTGGTTAATCCAGCTAATTCGTTAACGCCGGTACAATTTTGAACCTCAACTAGTGCGGTTTGTGTATTTACACAACCCTTATCTGAGGTAAGAGTTAAGGTTATCTCTTTAGATCCTTGCAGGCCAATACCAGTGCTATCTATAGAAATAGTAGCTGTAGTTGCACCAGTAGACCAAGCATAGGTAGCACCTTCAACAGTACCATCAAGAGTAATTGTCCAGTTATGACAAATTGTGGTATCAGCAACTAAGCCTGAAACAGGTTTAGGATAGATTTCAAAGTTTGAAGCAGCTTCATTTAAACATCCGGTAGTTGGATCTGTGTAAGTATAGGTAACACTAGCCGAACCTGCACCGACTGCAGAAGGATCGAAGTCACCATTAGCTACACCCAATCCTGAGTAAACACCACCTTCGGGTAAACCGCCAGTGAGCGTAAATGGAGTACCATTTTCACAAATACTTGCAATTTGACTTAAGGTTACATCGGGAACAGCAATAACAGTGACAGCCTGTTCAGCGGTATCAGAACAACCGGTCTCATTTGTATAGATATACTTAATGGTATGGGTTCCTGCACCGGCAACTGAAGGGTTAAACATGTTTTCTACGATTCCATTGCCTTCAAAGACACCACCAGCTGGGGTCACTTCACCAAAAGTGAAGGCTGCAGTAGTAATACATACAGGAGCAACAGCGCTAAAAGTAACTACAGGATACTCAGCAATTGTAAAAGTAGCTGTAGAAGCAGCACTCTGACAAATATCATTCGTAGCTGTTACGTAATAGGTATAGACACCAGGAAGAGTTTCTTTAGAAACATAAGTATTGCCTTCACCTACCATATTTGTAAGAGCCTCATCACTATACCAACGAACATTTACACCTTCAGCTACCAATGTAGCATTTTCTTGACCAACACAAACACCAGCATTGGTTACAACTGGTGCAACGGGGTATGCAGAAACTACTATATAAGCCGGAAGGGTAATCTCATTAACCTCAGTTCCTTTGGTTACTTTAAGAGTTACGTTATACTGACCAGGAGTAGAATAGGTGATGCCTTGAGGATTGCGCTCTGTAGAAGTAGCAGGAGAACCACCTTCAAAAGTCCATTCCCAAGCTTGAGGATTAGCGGTAGACATATCGGTGAAGTTAACCACTGCTGTTTCACAATAGTTTGTTTGATCAGCTTGGAAAGCTGCTGTTAAGACATTGTCAGTAACAACAATCTCTTTACGATACCTATAATGATTAGTCATAGTAGCAACAATAACCACCTTTTGTCCTACAGTTACAGCGGGGAAGGTGAATTGCATTGCAGATGCACCGGCAGTCTGAACACCCATGATCTCACCATCAACCGTAACACAAACAGTAGCGCCTTCAGTAGCAGTAACATCGAAAGAGGTTGATCCAGCAAAAACAGCGGTATCATGATCAACTACCATTGCTTGAGGAACTTCTGAGTAAATAATGCTAAATGACTCACCGTGGTGATGGAAGAGGTTATAAGTAACCGCTTTGTTAGTGGTATTATAAGGCCAGTTTGATTGTTTCAGGAAGTACTTACCTGCAGCATTTCCGAAGCTCGGTAAGATGCCACGTGGTTCTGGAGTGCTACCATAATCAGGCATAAAATCAGTAAACCAGTTGTCATATACACCCCAAACATAGGTATCATTAACAAATGAGTATGAAACTTCAGAAGCTCCAATCAATCCTAATGCACCAGCGTTTTGACCATTCTTTGTATGGCGATGGAACTTCTCGGTGAAACACTCGCTACTCCAGTTATACTTACCTGTCAGACAGTTGATAGACATGATAAAGGTAAGATCTGTATTAGTAAGAGCGTTGATATTCGAGTTGTGATAGCTAGGTTCTCCCCAACCTGTTTCTTCACCATGGTCACGGTGTTGAAGCAAGAAAGAGCCGGCATTGATAGCCTCATTGATCATGGTAGCATTACCGCCATCCCAACCGCCTAATTCGGCAGGACTCTGAGGGATATAACCTAAACCATTAGGGCCAAAATAATTAACAACGGTATTGGTGTTAGTAGCTGTTGACCATACAGAACCAGGGGTTCCTTGGTAAACTTTATTGATACGGACAGGCTCTTTATTTTGAATCTTTTTAAAGTAACCACCAACTACTTCAGAACAGATCTGGAACCAACGTTCTGTTTGCCATCCTAAGGCAGTAATGGGGTGTTTATAGAAATACTCTGCTGTTGGAGGATTCCTTTCATAATTAAGGAATTTGGTGATCATAACCGTTAGCTGATCATTGTTATTCGCTGTGATACGAGACATAACAACATCTGGCATCATGTCGCCATTAACATCAGAATAAAGATTGTCAGAGACACAATAGTTATCATAGATCTTAGAGAGGATATTCTTATTCCCATCGCTTCCATGGTCGCCAAGTAACAGACAAGCCACTGGTTTTAGTGTCCAATTGTTATAGGCATTTTTAATGAACTCTTGGATAGCATTTGTAGAATTTCCACCAATTTCAGTAATAGTAAAGACTTTAGTAATAACACCTTGTTCAGTACGGAACTTTCTAATGGTATCAGCCCAAGCTTGGAATTCTGGACCATCAGGAGTAATGATCATATATTCACATTCACCTTCCGCTTTGCGATTAGCATTATGCTCGTAGCGAGATTTATAATCTATACGAGGAAGGCTAGAGTAGTTAAGGAGAATATCAGATAGCATAGGATCCCAGTAGCGGTTTCTGTATGCTACATCGCCAAACTCACCATTACCACCAACTAAATCAATAGCAACCTCAAGATCACGAATAACTCTTAGCTCTTTGGTAACTGGATTATACTGGAAAGGAGTAATACCTAGAGTAACGAAATCGACACCACGAACAGAACTAACCTCTGATAGTTTTACTGGCTCAGCAGGATAGAACTCATTTGCAGAATAGATTGCACTGTTTTTGGTATATTCCAAAGGAGAATCCTCACTTTCAAGAGGGATACGAGGTGCTGGAGCAACTTCAACATTCTGGATTACTTCCACACGGCTATTAACAATGCGTAGCACAGGAGTTGCGCCACTAGGTATAGCTATAAAACGACCCTGACCGGGAAGATTGGGAGCCCCTTCATCTCCGGGAAGAAAAACACCGGGCATTTCCAATGACACCATTGAATTCCCTTTAACTTCAATGGGAACCATAGAAAATTGCTCCACAGAAAAGTCTACACGGATATGGTTTGATTTACTGTCCACCAGTGTAAACCCCTGGTGGGACCAGCTATCGCTGTAGCGTACATTCTGAGCAGAAATCTGCCCGAATGTCACCATCACTAGCCCTAAAACCAGTATGGCATTCCTAAAACGAGTAAAAAGCTTCATCTTGAGTTTTGTTTGGTAAATATGATATTATACTAGGAGTTTCTTTGTAAATTATGGTTGTTGAATTTC
This sequence comes from uncultured Bacteroidales bacterium, assembly GCA_964444785.1. Taxonomy (GTDB): domain Bacteria; phylum Bacteroidota; class Bacteroidia; order Bacteroidales; family TTA-H9; genus JAJTBW01. Next base: position 148,639 of record CAYUII010000004.1, read on the forward strand.
CTTATCTGACAATAAGTTTACCCGAGATCTTTACTCCGGCATCTTCTATTTGAAGCAGATATAGCCCTGACTTTATTCCTTGAGCCTTTAAATCAAGAGTCGCTTCAAATATACTATTTTTTTCACTTCGCAATGATTCTGAATAGATTAATCTACCCTGCATATCTAGAACTTTCAATATTACAGAACCAGAAGTTAAGCGATTTAGGCTAATCTTAACATGGTCGATAGCAGGCATCGGATAGATCATTAACTCGGTATTCAGTGAGAGTTCGTCAACCCCAACGCTGGTCCCTTTATTAATCTTCATTGCAGGATCTCCAAGGATATTGTTATCATAGAAACACCATCTTAGGGCACCCTCTTCCCATTGCCCGGGCGCATTAACCCACGGTGCTGTTGCCACTTTAGAGAGCCGTTGCGTCTCCCCAATCCGTTCTGCATTAAGTGTATATAATGCATTCATCCATTCTCTGTGAAGATGTGCAGATGGACCTTCTGTCTGTCCCTCATTAAACCACCCATAACGACTATTCACACAAGCTGCAACTGCAAACTTTGAGATCTTTAACGTCTGCTCTGCTATACATGATGGATAATCAAAGGCTCCACAAATACATCCATGAGAATAGATTACAGCATAATTATGTTGTTCCCCATCCACATTAGAGAAATTTGCATCCGTAATATCATCTAAGGTGAGCCTCATCATATAATCCCAATTGCTATGACCACTATGCTGGATAAAAGTGAACCCCTCATTTATCTTTGATATCAAATCTGACGAACCCCATTCATTAAAGCCCTGGTCATACAGCTTAAAAAAGTTCATGTTTTCAGGCAAGCCGGTTGTTGTATAGCCATTATCACTTCGTTCTCCAACCAAAAGATCTAAATAGTCTTGTCCATAGGTCTCAGGATTATCATATAGTTTTTCTCCTGCCATTAGCACCATATTGGTTTCATTCGCCACCGGTGATCTCTGATATTTTAAGACCTTAGAAACCATATTGCTTTGCTCAGTCAATGATTTGAATGGCAGGCGAGCTACTGCTAGTTCGGGTAATAAATCATCCTCCCCTATTTCTCCCCAAAGAGAATTGCCATTTTCATTCCAACTCCCATCTAATGAACTATAATATAGATCACTAGGGATTGTCGAGTCTTCATAAACAGAGCTAGATTGAACCTTACAATAAAACCCTCTTGCTGGGATCAGTTCAACATCCCCGCCTAATAAGACATAAAGAAAACCATCGTTGGTATAGCGAGAAATCAGGTAATTTCTCAATTTCTGAGCATCATCCACACCGGTCTGGCCGCTGATAGCATCTTCAAAGGAGACAAGTGTAGCTTCCATGCCATTGTCCCCATAATAACTTAACAACTCGGTAAATCCATCGAGATAGGCTGCGGGCGTTATAATCAATAATTTATTATCAGAGGAAGTAGCCTCTGTGGTATAACTCGATGCCTCATTAAAATTATCAACGAGATGGTCAATTGTTCTATCTATCTCATTACCTGTGCGAAGCAAGCTAAGAGCCTGAGATGCTTTGGCGGTGGATTGAGTCTTAACCACCACTTCGAGTGTCTCATACCAAGTCATTTCTCTCTTCGCCGGATTATATTGAACCGGGCAGATTGTAGTCATTAACACCGAATGACCATATAGAAAATGGGTAGAAAACGATCCATTTAAAGAAATTGGTAAGAAAGCATTCGTTGAATAGACCTTCTCATCTTTTAACCATTGACCTGAAAGACCTTCAGAAAGGGGTCTGGAAGGTTGAATAGGTAAGATATTAACATCATAAAGGTGACCAGCCTCTAGGCCTGGCTTCACCACAACAGAAACAGCCTCTTCGCCTGCCGGGAGGAGCAGACTTAAAGATTTATAAGGTAATCCGGGTGTGCCAGCCAGCCCAATATTTGACAAGCCATTAAAAGAGATTACATCTCCTTGCATTTGTCGGGTAAGCACCGGTTTGTCAAGTCGAATCTTAAACTTGACCTCTCCTGCATGGGCATAAAAAGAGAGTAAGAGTATACTCAGTAAGAAAAATTTCGTTTTCATATCAGAGAACATATTTGGGACAGGTTAATTTAGAGCTCAATGGCGACAAATTTACCAAACAGATCAATTTATCATACTTTTTTTTTACTTTTAACACTAAATTTCCGAAAAAAGTCATTTATCAGACTCTCAAATCAATCAATTGTATTGACAAAGGGGTCTAAGTTTGGTATTTTTGCATAGCCGTAGGAAAAAATTTTTAGACTAATTTATACATACTTCACATGTACATGTTCAAGGTTGAAGCGCAGACTCAAAAAGAGTTGAAATACATTCAATCTGGCTTGTGTAATGTGGCTGTTTAAAATCAAATTAATAACACATGAAGCTATCGCAGTTCAAGTTTAATCTGCCTAGTGACCTTATTTCCAGTTGGCCGACAGAAAATCGAGATGACACAAGGCTAATGGTAATAGACAGAAAGAAGGGCTCTATTTCACATCTAAAATTTTCAGATCTGATTGATTATTTTGACGATGGGGATATCTTCGTTCTGAACAACACCAAGGTCTTTCCAGCCCGACTGTATGGGGAAAAAGAGAAGACAGGTGCTAAGATTGAAGTTTTTCTTTTGAGGGAACTAAATCGTGAATCCCGTCTTTGGGACGTTTTAGTTGACCCTGCGCGAAAGATCAGAATTGGTAACAAGCTCTATTTTGGTGATGATGATCTGGTTGCTGAAGTAATTGATAATACAACATCAAGAGGCCGAACTTTAAGGTTTCTATTTGATGGTCCCTATGAGGAGTTCAAGAAAACCATTCAGCGTCTTGGAGAGACTCCTCTTCCAAAAATCCATAACCGCCCGGTTGATACTTCTGATGCCGAAAGATATCAGACTATTTATGCTAAGAATGAAGGAGCCGTTGCTGCTCCGACAGCTGGCTTACACTTCTCACGGGAACTCATGAAAAGACTTGAGATCAAAGGCATCGACTTTGCTGAGATCACACTTCATGCTGGTCTGGGTAACTTCCGCAATATCGAGGTAGAAGACCTCACAAAGCATAAGATGGATTCAGAGGAGATGTACGTCACCGAAGACGCTGTCAATATCGTAAATAACGCTAAAGATAATCGCAAAAAGGTTATTGCTGTCGGGACAACCACCATGAAGGCACTTGAAACTGCTGTGACCATCTCAGGTCACATCAAGACTTACAATGGATGGACTAACAAATTCATCTTTCCTCCTTACGACTTTACAGTAGCTGATGCTTTAATCACCAACTTCCATCTGCCAATGTCTTCGATGTTGATGATGGTTGCTGCTTTTGCTGGTTATGACCTAACCATGAAGGCTTACAAAGAAGCTGTTGAACAAAAGTATAAGTTCTTCACCTATGGTGATGCTATGCTAATCCTCTAATACCCAAATCTTCAATTAATAAACTATTTGGGATTTCTATTAAAAAGGCTGCCTCTCTCTTCCTGAAAGGCAGCCTTTTTTCATGGTGCTTATAAACCAGCTAGATAAGTAACCCCTCTCCATATCCTCTACGCTTATTCTTCGCTTCTCTCCATTTCCAGATCGAACAAAAACGCACCCAATAAACAGATAAATCATCTGATAATGGAGAAGACACGGAGAGGATACGAAGAGGTGGCGAAGAGAGAGAAGAAACTAGTCAAGACTCCATGTCGCCCCATCTTTGGTATCCTTCACTTGAACGCCCATACTTTTAAGCTTATCTCGTATAAGATCGCTGGTGGCCCAATCCTTCTTGACCTTGGCTTCCTGGCGCAGGGTAAGAATGGTATCCATTAGACCAGATATTAGAGACTCATTACCTGAAGATGCAGTCTCATCATAAAGACCCAGAATATCTTTGGTAAACGTTCTAAAGGTAGTCTTAAGAAGATCGAGATCATTTGCAGAAATAGTCTCTTTTCCATCATTAATGAGATTGATGATTCGAGTGGCGTCAAAGAGGGCAGCAATAAGTTGAGGCGTATTAAAATCATCATTCATTGCCTCATAGCAGGCATTTTGAATAGCAGAAACATCACTGACAGAACGATCAGAAGCCTTTAGTTTATCAAGTGTTCTGAGCGCTTCCATCAGCTTTTTATAACCCTTTTCCGCCGCTTGTAAAGCCTCATTAGAGAAGTCAACTGTACCACGATATTGCGCTTGTAAAATGAAAAATCTAATATTCATAGGGCTATAAGCCTTTTCAAGCTTTTCGTGACTTCCAGAAAAGAATTGATCCAGTGTAATAAAATTACCCAATGATTTACCCATCTTCTGACCATTGATAGTAATCATATTATTGTGCATCCAGTATTTAACGGCCTCTTTTCCATTAGCTGCAACCGACTGAGCAATCTCTGCCTCATGATGCGGAAAAATAAGATCCATTCCACCCCCATGAATATCAAATACCTCACCGAGATACTTGGCACCCATGGCAGAGCATTCCATATGCCATCCTGGAAAACCATCACTCCAAGGACTTGGCCATCTCATAATATGCTCAGGTTGGGCCTTTTTCCATAAAGCAAAATCGAAAGAGTTATGTTTCTCCTCCTGACCATCTAGCTCACGGGTATTACTGATCATCTCATCAACAGATCTTCCACTCAGCTTACCATATGCAAAATCCTTATTAAATTTCAATACATCAAAATAGATACTACCATGACTTTCGTAGGCGTATCCATTATTAATGATTCTCTTTACCATCTCTATTTGCTCGATGATATGACCAGAAGCGTGAGGCTCAATTGAGGGACGTATAACGTTAAGCGCATCCATTGATTTATGGTACCGAACGGTATAAAACTGAACGACCTCCATGGGCTCGAGCTGCTCCAAACGCGCCTTTTTCGAAATCTTATCCTCTCCGGCATCTGCATCATTCTCCAGATGCCCAACATCTGTTATATTTCGTACGTATCTAACCTTATAACCTAAATGGCTTAGATAGCGATATACCACATCAAAAGTTATTGCAGGTCTCGCATGACCTAAATGGGCATCACCATATACGGTTGGACCACAAACATACATGCCCACATAAGGAGGGTTATAAGGTTGAAATAATTCCTTACGACGAGTAAGAGTGTTGTATAAAAAAACGCTTTGTGTCATAAAAGTTAAAATATAAATAGCCTATAGCTTGCAAAGATACCATGTTTTAAGCTAGCTCATTCATACAACAACCCATTGAGCTTCCAAATTTACATACCCATCAGTCCAATAACTAAAAAAGCGCCTAAGAATCGATCAGATATAATCCGATTTCTCCAAGCATTCAATCCAAATACAACGAAGTAATCAAGAACTAAAAAGTGTCACAAATTGCTACTTTAGTAGCAGCACCAAGGGGTTTCACAAAAATCCATTATTGTGAATTTTCTTTTATATCATGTAAAAAGAAATAATAAATAATTTTGTGAAAAACCGTAATAATAACACCAATTAATAAAAATGATTTATCTTTGTAGCAAACTTAGACAAAAGACAACAGGATATATAGTTTATAAATTGGTTTTAAATTGTTAGGTTAATAACAGACTTAAGTATAACAATTATGAAAGGATTGGTTAGAGTAGAAATCATTTATTTCTTTTGTTAGTGTTCAGAGTAAACAGGCAGTATGTCAACGTGACGTTGTGTATATCTGCTATTTTGTCGTAAAAGTTGATTTGTTTAAATGCGCGGTCTGGTTAGAGCCGCGAAACAATAAAAGAGGTGTTGATGGGGTATCAACGCCTCTTTTGCCTTGGATTTATCTATACCAACTATCAACCTTAAAGACAAGAATCAAATCTTGCAGAATTAATGCAATACGTATGATAAATACGCCCTGATGAATCGATACTTTAACGATTTATGATGGCCCGGTAATCAGTGTATCTACTGGAATCTTGAATCTCGAATCTTGAATCTGGAATAAAGAATTTTGAATCTGGAATCCCAACCCTTTCACATTACCCATCACCCATTTAAGGAACCACCCCACATTCTTTGAACAATCCTACTTATAAATTGTTGAGAAAGAAACATTTTTAATTATGTCATCTGCAATTGTCAGTTTACTCAACGCACTAGCTCTAATACTCATTGGTTTATTTGGGTATTTTGTTTCTGATAACCCCTCTTTAACTGCATTAATCCCCGTTATTGTTGGTATTGTGTTACTATTTCTCTACAAAGGATTACGGCTTGGCAAGAAAAAAACCATAAAAGTCGCCATGATTATGACGATTCTACTTATCATCGGGTTAATAAAGCCTCTTTTAGGCACGATCGAGCGTTCAGATAGCGAAGGCATGATGCGCGTCATGGTAATGATGTTTATGAGCCTCATTTCTTTAGGATTCTTTATCATAACGCCAATATATCGTAGATATATGGACTCAAATTAATCAATTCTATCGTGCCTCAATCTTGAAAATCTTTTCATCCAAATCCTGTAAAGATCTTTTTAGCTCTTAAAAGACCATTTCATAAAGAAAAAGCAAACCTACAAGCATTTAACTTCCCTTATTACAGCTATTTTGATCCAACGAGGCGTTCATGTATAGCTTATCTTAAACCATTTGAAGATTATTCCACAATTTACAGTACATTCGCTTAGCATTTCTGATGCCCATGAGAGTCTTTTGGTATAATCATAAAGAAACTTAATGATACAACCTAAAGGCTCGTTTTAAGGTCTTAAATGTTAATGATTTCGAAAACTGATGTTAATATTAACTCGCAGTATGAAGAACACGCTTTCGCTCCTATTCTTGATCCTTATTTCTCTCCCAATATACTCCCAACCCAAAAAAGATAAAAGCCCATCCTCACCACACTTGAGTGCCTCTTTGACGGGTTACGTTGAGATGACTCAGTTTCTGGAAAAGATCTGCCGGGAGAACCCTTATCTTCATTATGATACCCTGGCATTTTCAATAAAAGGGAGAGCTATTCCATTCATATCGGTTTATAAAGAAGATTCTTTAGACAAAAGCAAACTTAACATCCTTCTCTTCGCTCAGCAACATGGAGATGAACCTTCAGGAAAAGAGGCTCTATTAATGATGCTAAAAGACATTGCCGAAAACAAAATGGACGAGTATATAGAGCATATGAATCTTTTTATCATCCCCATGCTTAACCCTGATGGTGCAGAAGCGGGTGCTCGTCGCAATGGGAGAGGTGTTGATCTCAATCGAAATCACCTCATACTTACAGAGCCAGAAACCCAAGGCCTCCACAATCTCTTTAATAAGTATTTGCCAGAAGTCACACTCGACATGCATGAGTATTATCCTTTTGATGATACTACATCCAAATTCCCATACATCAGACAATTTGATGAACAGGTTGGTATCTTGACCAACCTAAATATAGATGCAGACATCTTAGAACTTGAAAAAAGAGAGTTACTCACCTTTATTAATCAAGAGGTATCAGCTAAAGGATTTCTATTTGGGGAATATGCGGTCGGCTCCATTGCTAATGGCAAAACGGTAAGACATAGCACTGTTGATATTGATGATGGCCGGCAAAGCTTTGGTATCCAATCTACCATCTCCCTGATATCGGAAGGATTAAATGGAAAAACGCCAACTGAGCGATTGGAAAAGAGACGCCTCGCTCAATATCTTGTAGCTAAATCACTCCTTCAATGGTGCATGTCTTCCCCTGATTGGATTAAGCGAAGAATAACCTACCAAAGGAATCAACTCAGTAAAAGCGATGATAGTATAGTTATTCAGATGGACCATTTCCCCGATGGATCTTTAAGAATCGTTCCAATGCGGAATATCATTACTAATAAAGATTCCGTCTTCCAAATCTCTAACTTCGCCCCGAAAATCAAATCTATTAAAAAGGTAAAAAGAGCTAAAGGATATCTCGTTCCGATATCTGACTCGGCTCTGGTCAGATTTCTAAATGCTCATCAAATAACTTATACTAAAGCTAATAAAATCTCCACAGGAAAAGTATACCAATATTTCATCGTCGAACCGATACAAATCTTGCTTGAAGGAATGTCAGTTTGGAATCCAACTTATACCTATTCTTTAGTTGAGAAGGACAGAAACCTTGATGAGTATTACTTTATACCAACCGCTCAATTAAAGGCAATTACTATTACTCTAGCGTTCGAACCTAACTCTATGTTCGGATTGGCTAATTACGCTCTTTATAATTACTTGATGAAAAAAGGATCGTATCCCATTTTAAGAGTCGAGTAATCATAACCAGATAAACCTGATTGCAAATCTTACCAGATCAAAGAAGGCTTATTCAAGTACAAAGTATACATGATTAATCCTGATGTGAAAGTTAATTTCGTTAAGCCTAATTGCAGATCAATATCAATTTTACAATATTAAAAAGGGGGGCAATGCCCCCCTTTTTATTTAAATGATCAAGCTCTACTTATTAATAACCATTCTTCTAACAAGATTAATATTCTTGCTGTTAGTTAAAATAACATAATAGAGACCATTTGGAAGATTCTGAACATCAATCTGCCGAGTTACTGCATTCTCCAGATTAAAGTTTTCTGAACGATAAACTTTCATTCCTAAAGTATTAGTAATCTCAACAACAAAATTACCTTGACCCATTGCACCCAACTCTACAGTAAATTGACCGTTGTTAGGTACTGGATAAAGCTTAAAGGAGGCTGCATCTGGGGTTTCTATTCCTGTTAAATCTACAAAGATCTCATTTGAAACTTCAGAAGGACATCCATCCAATGTTACAACGCAAGTATACAAGCCAGACTCTAATGCCGTGTAAGTTACAGAAGTAGCCCCGGGAATTAATACTCCATTAAGGTACCACTGATTGCCAGCTGGTGCACTACTCGTTAAGAGGGAACCATTAGATGAGATAACAGGAGTTTCCGGAATAGGATGAACGGTAACCGCTAATGTTATAGCTATGCCTAATCCACAAGAATTGAAACCAGCGACTGTAACATTTCCTGAAGTAGCAGTGGCACTATAATTTACTGTAATCTTAGTAGAATTACCTCCACTTACGATGGTTGCTCCAGAAGGTACGGTCCAACTATAACCAGTAGCTCCCTGAACAGCACTTATCTGATAGGTTACATTATTTGTTCCAGCACAGATAGTAGATAGTCCGTTAATAACGCCCGCAGCACCAGGAAGAGGAGCGACAGTAACACTTAGGCTAGCAGCAACACCAGTACCGCACTCATTGATTGCAGCAGAAGTAACACTACCAGAAGTAGCAGTTGAACTATAATTAACGGTGATACTATTCGTTCCTGCACCACTAACAATAGAAGCACCTGTTGGAACAGTCCATTCATAGCCAGTAGCACCATTAACAGCAGAGACCGTATATACAATACCAGTGGCACCTGCACAAACCTGACCATTACCAGTGATTGTACCTGATGTTTGAGGAACATCCTTAACAATAATATTGGTATATACCGGAGCAGTCATTGTACATCCACCAATACCGGTATAAGAGAGTCCTAATGCATATACACCCGTACTATTCCAATTAACTACTAAATGGCTAGTACCTTGACCACTAATAATTGTAGCCGAAGAAGGAACCACCCAAGTATAGTTTGTCATACCCAAATCTGTGAAATATTCAGCTTGGGCATCCTTACAAGTGTATGTAGGCCCAATCAAACTAGGAGTTGGAATAGGATAGATATTTACAGGATAGCTAACGGGAGCCAAAGCAGAGCAACCTGAAGCATTGTTGTAGTTAACAGTCACGGATTGCGAACCAGGCGTGTTCCATTTCACCGTAATTGCTGCGGTACCAGCACCACTAGTGATTACACCTCCAGCAGAGACGCTCCAAACATAACCTGTTTGACCACTTTGAGTAGTATAAACATTATTAGTCGTTCCAGGACAAGCATTTGTTGGACCAGCGACCGTAGGTGTGGGAAGCGCATTAACTGTTACGTTTTTATTGGTAGCAGTGGTAGCAGAACAACTATTAGCGTTAGTGTAATTAACCGTTACGGTTTGAGGACCAGCATTGTTCCATGAAACGGTAATTGCATTTGTTGTGGAACCGGCAGTGATCGTACCCCCTGCGGAAATAGTCCATGTATAACCTGTCATGCCGGCTTCAGTGGTGTAAGCAATTCCAGTGGTACTAGCACAAACAGAAGCTAAACCAGTAATTGTTGGCACTGGCAAAGGATTAACGGTTAAAGCCTTGGATGATGAGGTACCACTAGCGCAAGCATTTGCACCAGCAACAGTAACATTGCCTGATACAGCAGAGGTATTAAAGCTTACGGTAATACTATTTGTTCCACCCCCAGCAGTGATGGTTGCTCCGGAAGGAAGAGTCCAGTTGTAGGAAGTCGCATTAGCTATCGCCGGTACACTAAAGTTAACACCGGTAGCTCCTTGACAAACAGCAGCAGGACCCGTAATTGTGCCAGCAGCAGCAGGGACAGGACAACCAGATAGGAAACTCATATCACTACCGTAGCTGGTACCTGTAGAGTTAACCGCCTTTACACGGAAGTGATAAGTTGTGTTTGTTGATAAGCCAGTTAAATTAGCAGATACACTAGTTGCACTGTTGCCAGTAACTGGTGATGGTGTCGCATTAGCCACGTTTCCGTAGGCAGTGGTTAAACCCCATTCGAAGGTAACGGTTGCATTACCCGAATTATTTGCGTTAACAGAACCGTTCAAGGTAGCGGTTGCGGTTGTAATAGCTGAAGCAGCATTAGTAATAACTGTTGGAGCTAAGGATGAGGTTGTAAAGGTTAAATCGATACCATTGGAAGTTCCTGTAGCGTTAACTCCTTTAACACGGAAGTGATAAGTTGTATTTGGTGTTAAACCAGTTAAGCTGTAAGATACACTTGTAGCGGAGTAACCTGTGACAGTATTGGGAGAAGCATTTACACTGGTACCATAAGCCGTTGTTAACCCATATTCAAAGGTAGCCGTTGTACTAGCATTATTAGCATTAACCGTTCCATTGATGGTGGCTCCGGTAGCGGTTACTGAAGTAGCAGCCAAGGTAACTACAGTGGGAGCTATAGCTGAAGTCGTAAAGGTTTTATCTGCACCGTAACCATTGGTGGCATTATAAACACCCTTTGCGCGGTAGTGATAAGTCTGGTTTGGCTCTAAGGAAGAAAGAGAAGCACTCATTGCTGTTGCTGTATTTCCGGTGATCGGAGTGGGAGCTGCAACAATGTTTGAACCATAGGCATTGGTCAAGCCCCAATCGAAAGAGGTGGCAACACTTTCGTTCGCTGCAGTAACAGTCCCATTTAAAGTAGCCCCTGAAGAGGTTATTGTGGTTGCATCATCTGTTACGATGGTTGGCGTAAAGCTAACTTCATACGCTCCCATATCGGGAATGGCACCACGTGTAGTACCGGCATAGTCGGTTGTAATACCCGCAATAGGTGTTCCCGTATTATTTAAAGAAACTACAGTTGGATGAAGATCGTTTGCAGACGCAAAAGCAGGATTAATGCTGACAGAATGGGTATTACCACCAAAACCAGTTTGGATAGCAGCCAGATCATTTCTTGCTGAACCTAAATAGCCTAAGTCAGTACCAGAATTCAGATAGTCATTGTAATCAATGGTTCCAAAGACGGTATTCGGTGCAGCACTATAAATGGCATATCTGGTTGTTGCATCTGATTGGGCATTAATAAAGATGTTATTCTGGATATTTACAGCACCGGCTGCCGTCACAGAACTACTAATATTTATTGCGGCAGTTGTGCCTGCGGCAATCACCTGGTTCGTATTGAGATAAACGGTGTTAAAGTTAATATCATATCCAAAACCACCATTAACATAAATCCCATAACCATTGTCCAGATAAGTAACACCGTTGTATCCATAAGCTGCAATATCCCAAAGAAGGTTGTTTTGAACCTTAATACCAGCAGTGGTTGCTAATGTTGAGGACAAGTAGATACCATTCGCTCCATATCCTTCCGAACTTGTGTTTTTGATGGTACTGATAGAGTTTCGTTCAATCGTCACATTACCAATAGCACCAGAAAGGTAAATACCATACGTTGTTGAAGCACCCGTTGAATTAATATTGGTAAGTGTATTTGACTTTACCAGGATATTAGAGTTAGCAATACCATTGGTTAAAGCAATGCCATAACCGGTACCCGTACTGGTGCTAGTGCCACTAAAACCAACATTATTGATAGTATTTCCGGTAATTGAAGTATTAGAGGTCCCTGTAGCAAGCCAAATAGCTCTCTTAACTTCCGCATTAGCATCAATAATATTACCAATGTTATTATTAGAGATGGTGACCCCATCAAAGCCTTGAACATAAACGCCCACTAATCGAACATAGTCAGTGCCGGTAGCATTGATATCGTTGCCTGTAATGACCGTTCCAGAACCATTTCCAGCGACTACATTGCCATTCATATAACTGGCGATATAGGCCTTCTTAATAGAGTTATTCTGAACAGTGAGGTTGCTAAAGTTACCAGCTGTACCCGCTTCATCTGTAAATACCAAAGCCGACGAGGTGGTTGCCCCATTAATAATATTTGTATTCTTAATAGCAACGTTTGTCAATATTCCCGTTCCAACAGAAGGACAGAAGATAACCTGAGGGCCGGTAGTATTGGTATTACTAATCGTCAAATCGCGGGTTGTAGTTCCATTATTGGATCCGTCTATTGTAGTATAACTGTTCTTTACTCTAATCAAAGCACCAGAACCAACAGACCCTGTAATGGTTGTTGTAGCCCCAGAATTAGGTTTTAAAGTCAATGTATTGGTACTACTTGAACCAATATTACTTTGAATGATCAAAGGGAAGGATTCTGATGTACTATAATTAGCATCATCTAGGATAAAGGTTACTGCCCCAACCATGACCTTGTTATTAAGATCGGTTATAGCATTGGTGAGGGTAGTATAGTTTGGAGCAACCTGAGCAGCACCAACATGGAAGACCCCAGCAATTGTACCCATGATGGTATAAGTACTTGGTGAGGTCGGAGCAGTTGAAACAGCTGGAGGATTAACACCAAATCCAGTAGCCCCAGTTGAAGGAGCACAGCTGACATTAGGGGTTGGAGTAACTAAATCTTGTGCAACTATATAATAGCTTACTACATCTAAAGTTGAAACACCTGCTCCAAAAGTGAAGGTATATTGGTTACTTCCAATAGAAACACCCGTGACGGCTGTATAACTACCTGAGTTTATCTTCCAATAAAGAACGGGAAGACCTGCACCAGAGGTAGGAACACCCGAAGGATCGGTAATAGTTGCGGTAAGTGTTCTTGCAGCGGTAAGATGGGTACCCGGTAATGGGGTATAGGTGATGGTTGGACCATTCAAATCGAGTGCGATTCCTGCGAACTCATGTGCACCCATATCGGGAGCAGTCGCAGGCTTTGCAAGGTTATTAGGATAACCTACATTAGGGTATCTTGCAGACCCAAAATAGTCCTCAGTGATCGCTGGAGAGGTTACGGCACCAGCACCACTCTCTATTTGCGTTGCGATAGCCGGATTGATCTTAAGATCATATGGAGTCGTAGCTATATTAACAAAATTAGGATTCTCGCTGATAGAAGCACCTTCTCTTGGCCCTAAGAAAGTTTTCAGGTCAGCCATGGTTTGATAACCTGTGGTTCCATTGTAATAGAGCACTCTTGATGCCGATGGAGCCCCTGCGTAGAAATCGTTATTGTTACACGAAGACAACAAATTATCATTGTAAGTACTCGACCTACGATAAGCCGCTGCAATACCCGTTCCTGTAGTTGCAGATAAATTGACAACGATATTATTTCTCAAATCTAGAGCAGCGGTTGTAGCTGTTGAACTAGTCATGTGATAGATACCCGTAGTCGAAAAATTAAGACCTGATGAAATCGCATTTAAGAACACCGTATTGTAGTATACCCCATATCTTGCAGTGGTTGTTGAGCTGTTGATACTTATGCCACGAATAGACTCTGTTGAGTTACTTCCAGCTGGGTTCTTTAGATCACTGATGAAATTATTATAGATATTAACCAATGTTCCGCCAGCAACAGAGATCCCATGAGTATAGCCTAAACCACTCGCATTATTATTGGTTATATCATAGATCTTATTCTTGTATATGTTAGCACCGACAGCTGAGGTTGAAGTATTGCCTCCCATCGTTGCGACATAAATACCGGCAACTGTATTGGCACCGCCACAGGATAACCCAGAAATCGTATTTCCTGAAACCGTCAATCCTGCAAAAGAACTGGTACCCAAGTATAACCCATATACATTACCTCCACTTACCCCACTAGAGCAGTTTGTAACAGTGTTATTATTTACAGTAGACCCTATATTACCATAAGTAATGTACAAGGGGTAATTGGTACCGGTAACAACATTGATATTTGAAATACTATTGTTTTCAACATTCACCACTTGAGTAAGTGAAGTGGTATGGCTAAACCCATAAAACGAAGAAGAACCAGCTAGAGTGATATTACCGATTGTATTATTGCTAATATTGACCGTTCCAGACGTGGGTGACCCATTATTGTAGTAGAAATAGTAGGCACCACTTGTACCGGTTTTTGCGATTGCTCCACTGGTTTGATTACCCGTAATCGTAAGGTTTGGAGTAGGATTTGAGCAATAAATAGAATAAGAAGTGGTTGTAGAAGCAAATGCACCATAGGAGAAGGTATTATTGCTAATATTCATACTAGTACCCTGTTGGGCAATATAAATACCATGAGCTCCACTGGTAGCGGAAATGCCTAATGTTATGGTATTATTGCTGAAGTTACACGTTCCAGCTGCATTACTGGTAGATCCGAATATACCATATAGCGTAGATGTGGCATTCGTTCCACCACCGCCAACATTATCAAACGTATTATAGGTTACCGTTGGGTTGGTATAATAAATCAAGTAAACAGCATAAGAAGAGGCAGCAAAATTTCCGCCATAGTTCTGAATTGTATTACCATTCCCAGCAGATCCACCAATCACTAAGTTTTGATCATAGAAATCATAAGGGGCTGTACCATGATTAAAACCACGAACCAAGATTCCAGCGAAGACATTACTAATCGTGTTACCCGAGATAGTAACATTTTCATTCCTTCCTCCTGTGGATGTAACCGTGATTCCCGCTGCTGAAGTTGCTAAAGAAGCTGCATCGTTATTAGAACTATAGATACCGGCAACATAAGCACTGGTACCCTTAGTCATAGTAATCTTAGCATTCCTGATGGTAACATTCTTCACTCCATCAGTTACTGATGCTTTACGAAGATAATAACCATACTCGATGCCCGAATTTGATGCACTGACATCAATCTGATCAAAAGTAACATAGTCGCTACCTTGGATGATGAGGACCGCATCACCTTGAGCACCTAATGAAGTTGTAGCTACCGAACCGGCATCGGCACGAGAGATAACAGGATTTAAACCCAGACCCGACTTCTGAAATATAATCGGATTGGCCGCAGTACCTGTGGCGGTAAGAATGATCGGCCCGGCAGGTGTCTCCGTATAACCTGCGGCGATATTAAAAGTAACACCACCAGAGCCAACGCCCTGAGTGTTAAGTGCTGCTACAGCTAATTCCAGCGATGCATAGTCACCAGGAATTGCTTTAAGGCCTGTCAATTGCGCCC
Source organism: uncultured Bacteroidales bacterium (assembly GCA_964444785.1). Taxonomy (GTDB): domain Bacteria; phylum Bacteroidota; class Bacteroidia; order Bacteroidales; family TTA-H9; genus JAJTBW01. Next base: position 164,341 of record CAYUII010000004.1, read on the forward strand.
ATGATTGGGATGCAAGCAGCAATGCGACCAAAAAAGTAAATACTTTTTTCATCTTGTGTAAGTAAATGGTTAATAAAAATCGGTTAAACCTGCGTTAAATATGGAAAGAGGCTCGACGTAATTGATTGATATTTAATTGCTAACCTATTTGATTGTTGTTTAATGTTTATTTCTCTTAAGATTCAACGTGCAGGAAAAACATTCATCAAATATAATAGCACTTTAATACAATTGATACTTTTTATAAAAAAATTTTAAGAAACCCGATCAAAGCCCCATAAAAGTCGCTTTTACTTTTCCAAATTTTGAATAACATCTCTCCGAATCCTATTACTATCTCCTGTTATTCAATAATTTTACAAATCTGGCATACGCCTTTTAATTAATTATCTTTACCCTCGTTCAGCCGATCATTTACTCTTCAACAAAAAAAATGTTTTTAAATATTTTTTTAAAGATGACTTATTTGACTCAAGAAGTCTCTCAGAAAAGCGACTCTTAAAAGATCCAAAGGAATGAGTATTGATTTAAATAAATTTTACTTACAGGATTCATTTTATATTATTACGATCTTATTGATATTATTATCAAACCTCGTTACTCATAAAAAATTGTTAAACTCAAAAACCAACCCAAAGAATAAAAAAGAGCGACCCCATTTCTGAGATCGCTCTGATTAAGGCTAAAATCGATTACTATTCAGCCATCTTTTTTCTGACGTTCCAGATCTTACCGGCACCATAAGCAGCACCTAAAGTAAGGAGGATAGCAATACCGCCATCAATAGGGGCACCACCGCCACTACCACTTAAAGGGGCTCCACCCGTAGGAGTGCCTCCTGCTTGAGTTCCATTCGCATTTTGATTGGGATTGGGTTGTGCTAAAACGGATCCAGCAAAGACCAACATTATTGCGATTGAGAATATTACTTTCTTCATATGATTGAATTTTAGAATTTTCTTGAATTAGAGGAGTACAATCTTTTTAGTTACAACACCCTTTACAGTAGTGATTCTAACAATAAAAGTACCATTAAGCCCATGAACACTGATTATATTCTTCCCTCCAACAACCTGTTTTGAAAGGATCTTTTTACCGGTGATGTCAAACAGACTCAGCTCACCTTCTAACCCTGCCTGGTTATCAATGAAAATTTGATGGTTTGCAGCCCATACTTGAATGTTCTGTACCTCGCTATCATTAATGCCGGTAGCATTAGAAAAATGAAGGATAAAACGATCATCATTATCAGTAGTCAGATAGCTGAAGTTATAAGTTAGATTATTGGTCACATCTAATGTTGAGCCAAGAAGTTTATCTTCCAAGGTAATTTTTGAAGGGTTTTCAAATGATTCTACGCCTGAGAAGGTGAGGGTATATTGACCATCAACACCGCAGCTAAAGTTCATCGGGATATCCCTCTTTGTCTGCTTCGGTTGCTCATTAATACTTAATTTATATTCACCGGCAGTGGTATAGAGCTGAGGAGCCTCATTGAGACCTTCAAGCTTTCTTGCATCCCAACGGCTATCAAAACCTTCGGTAGCTTGATCGTGGAAACGGACAAAGGTTTGGTCTTCGTATTTATCACCGGTTACTTTTACGGCAAGATTGTTTAAGATGGCCTCTTTATAGATACCATGATTGCTATGAGCCTGGGCACTAGTTGGAATTAGAATCTGAGCACCAATGTTTGAAGCTTTTACAAAGAACCCACTGCAGATTGGAATAAGGTTTCCAGAGATACCACCACTAGTACCGTTAGTAGCAATATAATTTGAACCGCTCCAGATATAAGCGGAACTCTCAAAACCGGGATCAGGTGGATTCGCTGCTAATACAGCAGCCCAATTAATTGCAGAACTGAAGGGGTTACCAATTAGGTTCCAACCATTATAGTCGTTAGCCGAACCGCCACTGGCTGTACCAGCTTTTGAAAGCGTTTTTGTAACATCGCTAGCATTTAAAACACCGCTAAAACTGCCAGTCTGAGCAGCATTCATGGTTACAGAGTATCCAAGACCGATTTCAGAATTATCAGTTTTTAGCATATTAACCCACTCACCAGTAGGCTCATTGTAACGTCTTAGGTAGATATTATCTTGGTTAGCCGGGAAAATTGAGCCAAAAGATTGAGGTGCTACAGGACTTGAGATGTAATGATAATTATTTGCAGAGACGTAACATTGAACTGTTGCGTTTCCGTCAATACCAGTTTTCTCTGCACCAATAAACGAACCGGTTGAAGCACCGGAGCTTTGAATCTCAAAGTTTCCAAAAACATAAAGCTCATTTGAACCGCTCACCGTCAAACTTGCAGTTGAGGAGATAGTAAGATCATGACAATTAGCAACTCCGATTACAGTGGCATTTCCAGAGATTGTTACATCGGTTGTGAGTGTGGGAATGCCATTGCTCCAACGGGCAAAATCAAACCAGTTACCTGTTCCAGAGAAAACTGATGTAGCCGGAGCTGCCATTGTAGTTACGGTAATGGTATTTGAATTATCAGTTGTTTGTGAACCATCTGTTGCACGAACACGATAATAATAGGTCTTATTTGCAGCTAAGCCGTTAATTATTTCTGAAGTACCGGAAACAGATTTGTTGTTGTAGCCGGCAATAAAGGATGGGGTGGAGCCAGTATAATCAATATACACATCGTCAAAAGAAACATTTCCAATTAACTTAGAAAATGTGAATCTAATTTGGCTAATATTGTTTGGTAAAACAGGTGAGGAGGTTGAATTATAGATTTTTGTAACCGCACTATTTGTTATGCTAGAAAGAGTTTCTATCAATACCCAAGATGATCCGTTAAAACCTTCAACAGTTAAAGTTGATGTCATTGAACTGTTACTCGGCTGCCCCTTTATCCAAAAACGTAACTCCGATGCTGCTCCACTCAAAACTGGAGTTATAACTGTTTGATTAGATAAATCAAACCTAATTGAAGGTGAGCTTGCTCCATAATTACCAGGAGTTGTATAGGTTCCAGTGGGAGTAATTGTCCATCCAGACGGTGTTGAACCAGGAAATCCATTAAATCCCTCAGTAATATTTGCCGTACCACCAGGAATAGAGAAGGTTGCTTGCTCACTAACGTCAAGTTTATACCCCGTTGCTCCACTCACACTGTTCCAGTTAGATTTAAAGGAAT
>CAYUII010000005.1:0-4014 GCA_964444785.1 uncultured Bacteroidales bacterium
TAAGAATCAATCATGTATAAATATCTTTGAATTTTTGTCATGTACTTAGGTAAAATTCATGAAAATACTGAGCCTCTTGTCTTAAATGATGATATGTTTTTGATCTCAAAAAGTTTTATTGAAAAGCTTTTCCCTCTTGAATCAGTAGCAGCATACTTAGTCTTACTTAAAAGCGAATTTGCTGAAAATAATTCATCATATAATTCAAAAGATAATATTATTGAACAAATTAGATCATTTCGTTATAGAGCCTATGAGTATCTTATAGAAAATAATTTCCAGAGCTCTATTGATTTACTTAATGTACTTTCAAAATGTTACAAAGTAGATGATGATGATAATTATCTTTATTTGAATTTTTTAGGAGCATTACAGACAGGTATAATGTATGTTTTAGCCTGTAATAATTCTATTTTAGTAGGTTCAGGTTTCACAGCACAAGGACAGGCAATAATAAAATCAAACAGTGAAATATTTGATAATCCAATGATTATGTTTTCAAGTGTATTTGCTAATGAATCTGAGCTAAAAAAAGTTAATAATATCATTGGAGAAAACATAAAAAATTTACATCCTATAATATACTCTATTTGCGAAAATAAAGATAAACCACTAACTAGATTTCTTGAACATAGTATCAAAAATATTATTGAAAGGTTTGATGCTTTTGAACTAAATAAATTGATTGAAGAAAATGTAAATAATTTACTTATTCCGAAAGTATTACCTAAATGGACAACTCAATTAATCTTTTGGAATTCTATTCTAATTGAGAAACTTCGAAATTCAATTCATGAAGGTGAGTCGTTGAATTTTTATTTTGTTGTTGCAGATATTTCCGAAATTAAGGATTCTGGTCTATTTGATATGATAAAACTTGATTTTAGTGAATATCCAGAATATTTTAATTTTCATCCATGGAATAATAATGGTATTGAGATTATTGAAAATATTACTGATTTTGAGAAAATTATTACAGTTGTAAAGCGTGAAATTGAAAAAAAGAATTATTCATGGTTTCAAGATGCTAAATATGCATTATTGTGGGATTCTACATTTCCTGAAAAATTTCCTCATAGTTTGATCCGTATCAATAATAGTAATTGGAATATTATCATAAGTGAATTAAGAAACAGAAGAGCTGAAGATTTTTTCAGTAAGATCAATTTGTCGCTTATATTTTTAAAGGAAGATCAAAGTGGCGGATTAATTATTAAAAATAAATTAATATCGTCATTCAGAAAGGGTTCTAGCTGGAGCAAAGGAAATATAAAAAAAGAGTTAGATGTTTACAAGGAAATTGAAATCGCAATCAATAAATGGCCTTCTAAATTTAATAATTTCAAATTGGATATTATTGAAGAAATATCTCAAATAATATTAACTATTTCTGATGATCCGCATTCAGGTTGTATGGCAATCCTTTCATGTAAGGATCTGAATTTTGATGATATGGGTAAACCGTGGATAACTAAACCATATAGTATAAAAAGTGGAAATAGCAAAAGAATATTTAATTATAGCACAGATGAAATAACCGCGCTGATGGGAATGGATGGCGCAACATGTATTTTCACTGATGACACTTCCCCTCGCATTTCCTTTAGAAATATTATCATGGTTGGAAAATCTAAAAAACTTAAAAAAATTAAGGATTCTGATATTCTCTCAGGAGAAGGGTCAAGAAAATGGAGTGCTGTTAATGTTGCTAGATTAAGTAACGTTGACCTTGTTATTGCAGTTTCTCAAGATGGCCCCATTTATATTTACAAGCATGCCGGTTCAAGAGAAGTTACCATCAATAAAATAGAATAACCATGCATCCCTATTCAATTAATAATAATGATAAAAAAATAGCATATGCCATCAGCTTGGTGTTTTGCATCGTTTTTGGCTGGATAATCTCAAAAGGGATAGAAAGCATTCCTTTATTAAATACTTATTTATGGATTGTTGATGTTCCATCAGCATTTGTACTATTTGGGCTTATTTTTAAAATAATTGATGTGTTCTTTTGGAGATTTTTTTCAAAGTATAATATATTCTTTAAAACACCAGATATCAATGGTACATATGAAGGGGATGCTATAAGCTCTAGCGATAATAGCAATCATTCAGTTAAAATCACAATTAGGCAAACATTAACTGAAATCAGAATATATTTGAAAACAGATTTAACTTCTTCTAAAAGTGAAATTGCAAGCATTTTAATTGACGAAGAAGAAAATCCTATACTTCTTTACGAGTATATTAATTTTAACACTAATACTATAAAGAGTGCTTTACCTATGCATAGGGGATTAACTCGTTTGAATTTTGACAAAAATGAGAAAACACTTATTGGAGACTATTTTACCTCACCAGAAAGAAAAAATTATGGAAAAATAAATGTAAAACAAATTCAAATGTAATTCCAACGCATTTACAAGCACATTGCCAAAGCCCCACGTCCCAACGCTATAACCAAAGCTTTGCCAAAGAGCTTGCAAAGCCTACCCACCGATAGAAATTGTCTAAGTACATGACAAAAATTCGAAGATATTGATACATGATTGATTCTTAGAGTTTAATAAAATACAAGCAACGTAAGAAAGACCGTATTTGAATATACTCTGTGCTTTCCTGCCATGTGTTTTAATAGAGATTGAACGTAAGCATTCGGCCTAGTACGTCTTGTTTATCCATAAAATTGAAAAGAGCCTCGGCTCTTTTCAATTTATTTCGGATCTTTATTAGATAGAGTTTTTACGCCAGTGTGATGGTAATAGCTCGGTCAATTTCTGTATTGAATGCCCTTGGATTTGATTCAAGACATCGGTTAACCACTCTTGAGGATTAACATTAGCAAGACGACAACTCCCTAATAAGGAATATGCAATAGCTGCCATCTCGGCTGCTTCGTCGTTCCCGCAAAACATATAGTTACGACGTCCTAATGCAAGTGGCCTCACTCCGTTTTCGACCCCATTATTATCAATATTATATCGTCCATCAAGCACATACCGACATAAACGAGGATATATTGTGAGCGTATAGCTTATGGCCTTTCCAATAGAACTGGTTGGAGTGACATATTTACTCTCGTATGCTAGCCAAAGTTCAAACTGGCGAAGTAAAGGGTAAGCTTTTTCGATTCTTTCTTTCTTGATTTGTTCAAATGACCATTGTTCTTCTCGTGCTTTTCGTTCTATCTCATAGAGCTGTCTTATCTGCTCCAAAGCATATGTTGCCCGCTGTTTATCATTGGTAAGAGACTCCATGAATTTTCTACGGGCATGAGCCCAACAACCTAGTAAAAGAACATTGGCCTTCTTTTCATAAATGGTATAAGCACCGTATCCATCGCTTTGAACAGCACCATTAAAATCGCGAAGTAAATCAACCACTACTTTTTGTGCTCGACTTCCTTTTTGATAATGAAAAAACAGTTGGTTTTGATCAGGACTTTTAACTATCCAGTGATATCCTTTTCGTGTTGCTCCTGGCTTGTCTTTATCGACCACCGGAATCGTACTTTCATCAATCTGGAGATAATCACTGCTTAGAACCTCTTTCCTTAGTGCTTCATAGAGCAATCGGAGTAAAGAACAGGTGTTTTTAAACCAATCATTGACAGTTGAAGCGGGCAGGTGAACATCCTGTCTTTTAAAAATCTCTATTTGTCGATAGAAAGGAAGATGATCTACATATTTACTCACGATTAGATGCGCAAGAAGGGAGGAACCTGCATTGCTACGATCTAAAACTTGTTCTGGTAATTGAGCTATCAGTATACCCTCGCCCCCTTTGAGTGCGTATTTTGGACGGATGATTCTTCTAGCGAAAATTTCCCCTGGGTTATACTCTAATTTTTCTGTTATCTCTTCACCAATACAAACAGCCCCTTCAGGAATATTATCAGGTTCGATAACAACATCCTCTCTTCTCAGGTGATCAGTAATGGGTACTCTAACAGGCTTTTTCTTCACTCGGGTATGAGCAGGAATCTGGATCTGTTCTTCTTTTGGATACAGG
>CAYUII010000005.1:4114-39406 GCA_964444785.1 uncultured Bacteroidales bacterium
TTTCTTCACTCGGGTATGAGCAGGAATCTGGATCTGTTCTTCTTTTGGATACAGGGTTTCTTACGGAATAGACTCTTGCTCTTCAAACTTGAGCTTAAGCTGAGAAGGATCTTCAGGAATAATGCTCTCTTTTTTTCGCCCCTTCTGGTTTCCTGTAATCTTCCTCTACTCGTAAATAATAATGCTTATTATACCGGATTTTTTCAACGGTAATTCCTTCGACCATTAGCATCAGTTCTGTCCAGTTTATTTGAAGACTTTGACCTGTTGCATCCAGTTTTGGCGGACTAAACAATCCTTGTTCAAGTCGTTTGTGATAGATTACCAATCCACCTCGCTCCCAATGAAGAATCTTAAGGGTGGTTCTGTTTCTGTTAATGAAGATAAAAACCTCTCCACTCAGTGGATCTCTATTCATCTGTGTTCTTACTAATCCACATAAAGCATTAAACCCTTTTCGCATATCAGCTGCCCCATAATACATGTAGTACCGAAGTGAACTGGTTAAGGCTAACATAGGGTGTTATGAATTAAGAATAGAAGCTTTTCATTTGGCATCTCAGCATAGAGAACCACTTTAACACCATTGGGATATTGGATTTCTAAATAGGGTCGCTCAGACTTAGGTTCAGTTGCTTTTATAGAGGATACATCTTTAGCTAAAGAAATATTTACCGGTAAAAGGGCTCCTTGCTTTATTTTTCTACTATTTTGTTCATCGTAGACCTTCTTCCTATAATAAAAAGCTCTGTAATCAATCCCCTGTTCATCGCAAAATGACTTCATCGACATGCAACTCCTTTGGTGTTTAACGATGAGATCCGTCCAGTTATCCTTCATTTTGGTTTCTATATTAATTCTCCAAATGTAGAAATCGTTAGAAGGTCGGAAAATATGTACTAGACCGAATGCTTACAGAATAACGGGGAAGCATTTTGGTTTATTCTTGATGGAAATTTAGAGGCAGGACTTGTACTTGTTGACGAAATTTGGGACCAAGTGGAAGATCATTTAAATGAAGAAATAGTTATTTGTGTTCCATCAAGAGACGTAATTATTGCGACTGGAAAATCAAACGAAAATGTAATCGCTGACTTTACAGAAAAGGCGAAACAAATTCTTACAACAGGCGACCACCCACTTTCAAACAATTGGTTCATCCGAAAAAATAAACAGTGGAATGTATTTAGACAAATTATTGCTTGAAAAACAAGGCTGCTGCCAACATCGCCTTGGTAATGGTGCGGCTGACAGTTGTAATCTCAATATTTGTATCTCTAATGGCATTTGTGCAAATGTTGGGTTGACGTTTTTCAAATGCCCCACCATCACCAATACGTAACCCGTTTGCACCAATTTTAAAATGAAAGAAATGAGACACAAATTTAAATTATTAGTTTGTACTTTATCGATATTTTGGTCGATAAATTCGTATTCCCAGACAAAGGATTCTCTTGACTTTAAATTTTATATTAAGAGTGTTACAAATGATTCATCATCAGTATTTTTTTATCCTAAATTGACAGAAAAGGTTAAAAATCATCCATCTGAGTTAAATACTGAAGATGTTTTCTATTTGTATTATGGACAGATATTTCAAAAAGGCTATAAATCATTGTCTTTTATTGCTAATCCAGAAAGACTAGATTTTGACAAAGCCGTAATGAGTGGTAATTGCAAAAAAGCATTAAGTATTGGTGTTAAAATATTAGAGCGAAATCCTGTTGATTTAACAGTCTTACTGCATGTTTGTAACTGTATTAAGGAAAATGGAGTCATTGATACGACTAACTTCTATGAACAAAGATTTAAAAATTTATTAACTGCGATTTTCTCTACCGGAGACGGAAAATCTATGAAAACTGCAATTGGTATTGTGAATATGGCAGATGATTATGTGTTAATAGGAGTCCTTGGATTTTTAGGTGGTGAGGAAAAACTAGAATTGGAAAATAAACATGCTTATAGTGTTTGGGAAAAAGATGGACAAAAATTGTATTTTGAAGACATAATGAATGTAAAATAAATAGCTGGTGCCAACAAGGGCTCATAAGCAATTGGGTTTAAGTGGTTAGGCGTGCGTCGCTTTCGCTTGCAAACCTTCTGTAGGGTTGATAGTTTAGCGTCCACGTAGTCCCCAAATGCTCATAATCCCGACCGTTAACGGCAATTCTAAAACCTAAGTACATGACAAAAATTCAAAGTTTGTCATGTACTAAGACGAATATCAAAACAACCCAAATCTATCCCCGCATTACCAATGGTAAAATCGGCCCTGACATGGCTATATTGCTGAAAAGATGAATGAAACTGCAATAAACCTCAATTGAATAATCCCGATAAATTTCCAGAAGGTTATATATTGTATTTATCTATGGATGAAGCCATCAGTTCAAGATCGAAATTTTCGACCTTGAACAGTCCTAAACGCGGAGAGAATTTGAAATATGCACTCAAAGCGTTCAGTGATCGGGGTTTGTATATGGTAAGCTTTCGGTCTAGTACATATCTTCAGACCTTCTAATGAAATCTCCATTTGGAGAATATACCTAAAGCCGAAATGAAGGATTATTAGAAAGATCTCATCGCTAAATACCAAAGTAGGAGCATATCAAGGAAGGCATTTTGCGATCCGCCGGGAGGGGATTACAGAGTTTATTCTATGATGAACAAAACAACAGAAAAATCAATCAACGAGCTCTTTTACCGGTAAACATTTCATTGACTAGAAAGGATTCCTCAGTAGAAACAATTAAAACTTAGTTTGAACGACCCTATCTTGAAATCTAATATCCCAATGGTGTTAGGGTGGTTCTCTATACAGAGATGCGAAATGAAAAGCTTCTATGCTTAATTCATAAAGCCTTATGCTAGCCCTAACCAGTTCACTACGCTACTACATGTTTTATTATGATGTAGTTGACTGCGTAGAGGCCTTAATGCTTTAGGCGAATTCGTGAAAAAGGTTCTAAAACGTACCGGACTTATTCGTTGGCAGAAAAAAAAATTGAAAAAGAGATCAGGAAAAAGAAATCATAACTAATTGGTATTTAGTGATGGTTTCTTTGTAAGCTTTCGGTCTAGTACATATCTTCAGACCTTCTAATGATATCTACATTTGGAGAATAAACCTAAAGCCGAAATGAAGGATTATTAGAAAGATCTCATCGTTAGATACCAAAGTAGGAGCATATCAAGGAAGGCATTTTGCGATCCGCAGGGAGGTGATTACAGAGCTTATTGTATGATGAACAAAACAACAGAAAAATCAATCAACGTGCTCTTTTGCCGGTAAACATTTCCTTGACTAGAGAGGATTCCTCAGTAGAAACAATTAAAACTTAGTCTGAACGACCCTATCTTGAAATCCTATATTCCAATGGCGTTAGGGTGGTTCTCTATGCTGAGATCACTTGTGTATGGTGCAAATTTAAGCATAATTGACTATGATCATATTAGGGCATATCATCCATTTTTTCTTTCCTTTTAAAGAATTCTCTGATCGGTGTTTTGTCGAGAAGAGACATGCAACACAACATTTAATAAGTGTTTTGCCGAAATCTAAATGGAATGAACGTTTCCAATGCGCTGAAGTGATATCAGTAAGTTCTCTCAGACTACGACAGCCTTTAAGTTGACCGTACATAATAACAAATAGATGAATCCAATAAGAGGGAGTCATATTAACAGTTCTGTCTTTGCAATTGATTATCAGTCCTTCAAAGTAACGTTTCGGAAGAAATTCTACAATCTGCGAAAAGACATATTTGCCAGTATTCATATCTGTTCCACTTTACGGATAGCAGCAAAGGAACAAAAATTCAAAAGGGCGACAAGGTTTTCAAGGATTATGTCATCGTATATAAATATATTACAATCGATTTTAACAAATTATAATAGTCATTGGTGAAGCTATGTATGTTGCCCTTCTTAACGAAAATTAAAGCAGGTATGCCAAAGCTTTGTCAAAGAGTGCAATCTTGCCCACGCACCCGTGCAAATTTGTTACATTTGAGCTTTTAATGAACGATTTTAAAAAGAAGAAAATAGATAATGATAGATTTTAAAGAAAAGGCAAACCTCATTTGGAAAGTAGCCGACTTATTGAGAGGAGATTACAAACAGTCAGATTATGGAAAAATAATCTTGCCTATGACTGTTTTAAGGCGTTTGGATTGTGTAATTGCTCCAACAAAGCAAAAGGTTTTAGACTATATGCCGAAAATTGAAAAGCTTTCGGACAGTGCAAAAGACATAACGTTAAATAAAATTGCCGGACTGAATTTCCACAATCGTAGCAATTACGATTTTACAAAGATTAAAGCCGACCCGAATAACGTTGCTGCCAATTTGAGAAACTTCATTAACGGATTTTCAACGGGTGCAAGAGAGATTATTGAATACTTCGATTTTGATTCACATATTGACCGTTTAGACGACCCGAAAACTGATTTGCTTTTTAAAATCGTTGAAGCCTTTGCCGACATTGATTTATCGGAAATGACCTCAATGGAAATGGGTTATGTTTTTGAAGAACTAATCCGAAAATTCTCTGAACTTTCAAACGAAACAGCAGGGGAACACTTTACGCCAAGAGAAGTAATAAAACTCATGGTAAATGTTCTATTCGTTGACGAAAAAGATATTTTTAAAAAAGGAATTGTAAAAACTTTGTATGACCCCGCTTGCGGAACAGGTGGAATGCTTTCGGTTGGCGAATCGTTTATAAAGGAGCAAAACCCCGATGCAAAAATGGAAGTATTCGGACAAGAAATTAATCCTGAATCGTACGCCATCTGCAAATCGGACATGATGATTAAAGGGCAAAACCCTGCAAACATTAAGTTTGGGAATACTTTCACAGTTGACGGACTTGAAAACGAGAAGTTTGATTATATGCTATCCAATCCGCCTTTTGGTGTGGACTGGAAAAAAGCTCAAAAAATGATAACTGATGAAGCCGAGAAAAAAGGCTTTGCAGGGCGTTTTGGTGCTGGATTACCACGAATAAATGACGGCTCGCTTTTATTCCTTCAACACATGCTTTCGAAAATGAAATCCGAAGGAAGCCGAATAGGAATTGTTTTTAATGGCTCACCTTTATTTACTGGACAAGCAGGAAGCGGCGAAAGTGAAATCCGTAAATGGATTATTGAAAACGATTGGTTGGAAGCGGTAATTGCCATGCCCGACCAACTTTTTTATAACACTGGTATTTCAACCTACATTTGGATTCTATCCAATAAAAAAAGTACCGACCGCAAAGGGAATGTTCAACTAATAAATGCCACTGGTACGAAAGATGAAGAAACAGGGCAAAACCCAAACCGTTTTTGGCAAAAAATGCCTCGTAGCTTAGGCAACAAACGCAAAGAAATTCCCGAAAATGGCGACACAAAAGGAATTGGATATATTACAAAAATTTACGGAGAATTCACCGAAGGAGAATTTTGCAAAATCTACCCAAAAGAATTTTTCGGCTATTGGCGAGTAACAGTGGAACAACCTTTGAAAAATGAAAAAGGGAAAATTCAAAAAGACAGCAAAGGAAACCCAAAACCTGATTCAAGTTTAAGAGACTATGAGAATATTCCTTTTCTTAAAAAAGATGAAAACGGAAACCTCGTCCCACAAACTATTCAGGAATATTTCGATATTGAAGTAAAGCCCCACGTTCCCGATGCTTGGATTGACGAAACTAAAACCAAAACAGGTTACGAAATAAACTTTACGAAATATTTCTACGAGTTTAAAAAGCTACGCCCATTAAGCGAGATTAAAGCTGATGTTTTGGCTTTAGAGAAAGAAACTACTGAACTGGAAAAAGACGTTTTAATTTAAAGATTCATAAAATGCTAAGTGCAAATAAAGAAAAATTACAGTCCTTTTACATGGGCCAAAATCAATTTGTCATTCCTTTTTTTCAAAGGGCTTATGTTTGGAAGGTTGATAATTGGGCTGAGTTATGGGAAAATATTCTGGAGGAATATATTGAGGTCAAAAATGGAAATCCCAAAAGTGAACATTTTATTGGCACAATTATAATAAAGCAGCGAGAATCTGAAAAGGTAGGTTCACTTGAATATGATTTAATTGATGGGCAACAAAGATTGACAACGATTTGCTTGTTAATGAGGGGATTTTATGATGTAACCGATGATACAAATATTAAGAATTGGATTAAAACACTTCTTGTTTTTATTGATTCTTATGGGAATGAAAACATCAGGATTTTACATAGTAAAATTGACAGAGAGTATTTTCAAAACCTAATTTTGGATAAATCAACAAACTCGGAGCTTTGGGATAACTTTGCAAGTTTAAAAATAGAAGAGATTGAGCGACAAACTGAATTGATGAATAGAATTCATGGTGCTTATGTCTATTTTAGAAAACGAATCTTGGATGAAGCCGAAATAAGCGATTTAAGAGCCTATATACAAATCGTTTTGGAAAAGCTACCAGTAATTCATATGGCACTTACAAAAGACGATGATGTTCAACAAATCTTCGATACAATCAATTCACTTGGTGTTAAATTAACAACTGCCGAACTACTTAAGAACTTTTTGTACAGCAATCCAAAAGTAGCAGAACATTATCAGAATTATTGGTATTCTGTTTTTGAAGCTGATGAAGATGCAATTGAATTTTGGAATAGGGATAGAACCTCAGGACGTATCAGACGCACAACTGTTGAGTTGTTTCTTTATAGCTATTTGGTGATTTTAAAAGAAACTAATGTTAAACTGGAATCATTGTTTAAAGAGTTCAAAAATTACCTGAAAGATAAAAAAGTAGAAGAACTTGTTGTTTTCGCTAAGGATATTTATGATTTTGCGTTGGTTTATCAGGAACTCCCTGACGGAGAAAATTTATCCGATATTAGTTTTGTCGAACACGACAAACTGTTTTTTCATGTAATCCGCGAGTTTGATATTAACACCATTTTCCCATTAATTCTTTACATCTACAAAAAGGTAAATGATACAGAAGAACGGAATAAAATTTTAAGGGTTTTGGAATCGTATGTTTCGAGGCGCACAATATGTAAACTAACAACCAAGAATTATAACAACCTATTTATTACAATATTAGGTGAACTCAAGAAAAAAGAAAGTATTACTGCTTTAGCGGTTAGTGAAATATTGCTGAAATATACCGAAGCAACCAATCGTTTCCCCGATGATGAAGAACTTAAAAAAGCATTTAATAATACATATTTGTACAACCAGTACAGCAGAGAAATTTTGTATTTTATTGCTTTGTTCCAGTTAAACCACGATTACACTGACAATCCAAAACTTAATATCAATGGATTTAGTGTAGAGCATGTGATGCCAAAGAAATGGCGTAATAACTGGAATCATTTACCCGAAAATATTACTGAGCAAATAAGGGATTTTAAACTACTCACATTGGGGAATCTTACCTTAGTTAAAGGTCGCTTAAATAGTTCAATGCGAGATTCGGGCTGGAACAAAAAGAAAGCAGCCTTACAAAAATATTCAACACTAAGGCAAACAACGGATTACCTTTCAACCGATGAATGGAACGAAACTATAATTGAAAAAAGAGCCAACGATTTATATAACATTGCCCTACAGATATGGAACAGATAAGTAGATACGAAAAATATAAAGACTCAGGCATTGAATGGATTGGCGAAATTCCTGAAAATTGGGATGTAAAAAAAATCAAGCATAGATGCTATGTGAAAGGTCGTGTTGGCTGGAAAGGCTTAAAATCAAGTGAATTCCTTACTAATGGTTTTTCTTATTTAGTTACAGGAACTGATTTTAAGAATGATACCGTTGATTGGGATAATTGTTACCATATTGATGAAGAAAGATATAACGAAGACCTTTACATTCAATTACAAAATGAAGATTTACTAATTACAAAGGATGGTACAATTGGAAAATTAGCAGTTGTAACGAATTTGGATAAACCAGCTTGTTTAAATAGTGGAATTTTTGTAGTTCGCTCAACCAAAGAAGATTTTTTAACAAGGTATTTGCTTTGGGTTTTGAAATCGAGTACATTCACTGATTTTAATGGGTTAACCGCCTACGGCTCAACGATTCAACATTTATACCAAAATGTGTTTATTGAATTTGCTTTTGCATTTCCACCTGTAGATATTCAAATTTCGATTGCTAATTATTTACAAAAGAAAACCACCGAAATAGACCGCATCATTGCCAACAAACAAAAACTCATTACCCTTTACGAAGAAGAAAAACAGGCAATTATTAACCAAGCTATTACTAAAGGACTTGACCCAAATGTTAAACTGAAAGATACGGGTTTAGAATGGCTAGGTGAAATTCCTGAACATTGGATTATTAAAAAATTAAAACATATCACGGAAGTTAAGGATGGAACACATGATACGCCAGATTATGTTACGGAATCCGAAAACTCAATTCCATTAATAACCTCAAAAGATATAACTTCAAATTGTATTGATTTTTCTGATTGTAAGCATATTGCATATGAAGATTATTTAATTATCAATAATCGTTCAAATGTTGCTTTTAATGATATAATAATGCCAATGATTGGTACCGTTGGTGGTGCCGTAATCGTTGACACCAATAGACCATTTTCAATTAAAAATGTTGCATTGTTTAAAACAAGTGAAATAAATTATAATGTTAAATACATAAAATTTTTCATTGACTCGGAAGTTATAAAGAAACAATTTGAAATCGAATCAAGAGGAGGCGTACAAAATTTTGTTTCTCTTTCGCTTCTTAGAAATTTATATGCTTTTGATGTTCCTAAAGTTGAACAAGATGCAATTGTTACATATATTGAAAATGAATCAAATAATATTAATCTATTGATTGAAAAATTCAACAAACAAATAGACCTTTTACAAGAATATAGAACCACTTTAATTTCGGAAGTTGTAACAGGAAAAATTAAAGTAATAAATACTATTGAAGCATGACACTTTGTACAGCATGGATAAGAAAAGTTGACAAGAAGGAAGAGTTGGTTTTTGCAACCGATAGTTGTCTTTCCTCTGGTGAACGATGGAAATATGGAGTTAAATTATTTGAACTTCCAAGAAAGGACTGTTTAATTTGTTTTGCTGGCAATACTCAACGTACTTATCCATTGATTCTGAATTTAATCTCATCAATTAAATTTGACGAGCATTTGTCAAATCCTCATACGGATATAAGTGAAGTTCTCGAATACTTAACGGAATTATTTACAACTATTTGTAATTCAATTACAAATTATGGAAACCAATCATTTGAAAGTGCGTTGGGTGTTGAAGAAACTAACCCCACAATTGCGGATTTTAATTTTATTTTTGGTGGTTGGTCATGGAAAAGTAATGGTTTCAAGTTATGGATGTTAAATTACAAATTTGAAGTTAAAGCTTTTCTTCCGACAAGTATAGAAGATGATAGAATGGTTCATGTTTTTATTGGTGATGCTGTTGATAGAGCAACAGAAATGCTTGAATATGAAATTTCTTCAAGTGGTAAAGTCTTAGGGCGTGAATTTGATATGGAACCCTTTAAAGTGTTATTAAAAGCTATCAGAGACCGTGAATTAGATTCAATTGATGGTGCTATTCAAATTGCAAAAATCTATCCACCGGGTTATACTGAATTTTTTGGTGTAATGTGGCCTTCAATTATTGGCAAAAAAACTTTTCTTGGTAAGGATGTTAGTTTTGAAAACAATCCTTCTATCAAATATTTAGACCCTGATACTTGTACCATTGTAGGTGATGAGTTACCTTTAAACATAGAAAATATTGATGAGGCATTACTTGGCGTTAATTTAGAGTTTGTAAACCATTGCTACCCTGCTAAGAAATTGAAACCAGGTCTAAATTCTCGTATTCGTTCAAACTTAAAACGTATTTTTCAGGAAATTGCTTATTCGAATTTTATAAGTGTAACTGAAAAACAAGAGGAGGAAGAGGAATGAGTATATCAGCCGAACATACCTTTGAATCCGCTATTGTTGAATCATTAGTTCAACACGGTAGATTTGAACAAGGTAATTCACCCGATTACAGCCCCGAATTGGGAATGTTTAAATATGAAGTAATTGCCTTTTTGCAAGATACACAGCCCAAAGCGTGGGAAAAAATCACAGCCGTTCATGGTGCGGATGCTGATAACCGCATTATTCAACGTTTATTCAAAGAGCTTGATTTGCGGGGCAGTTTAGATGTTTTGCGTAATGGTTTTATAGATTATGGTGTTAAGTTTCGCATGGCATTTTTCAAACCCGAGACTGGTTTGAATGATGAAACCATTGAACTTTACGACAAAAACCAATTAAAAATAATCCGTCAGGTTTATTACAGCAACAAAAACAAGAATTCGGTTGACCTTGTAATTAGTTTAAACGGCTTGCCAGTGGCAACAATGGAGCTGAAAAACCAATTTACAGGACAAACTACCAACAACGCTAAGAAGCAATATGCAACCACCAGAGATAATAAAGAATTGCTTTTTGCCTTTAAAAAACGTGCGTTGGTTCACTTTGCCGTTGACTCCGATGAGGTTTATATGGCAACAAAAATAGATGCTGAACGCACCTATTGGCTACCCTTTAACAAAGGTTGCAACAACGGAAAAGGAAACCCGCAAAATCCCAATGGTTACAAAACCGCTTATTTGTGGGAAAACATATTGGTGAAGGACAGTTTAATGGATATTCTTTATCGTTTTGTGCACTTACAAGTTGAAGAATACGAGTTTGAAGGACAAACACGAAAAAAGGAAAGAATTATTTTCCCTCGTTTTCATCAATTAGATTCAGTTCGGAAAATCACTTCCGATGCAAAAATTAATGGAGCAGGTAAAAACTATCTGATTCAACATTCGGCAGGTTCAGGCAAAAGTAATTCAATTGCTTGGTTGGCTTATCGTTTATCGAGTTTGCACACTGCAAATGATGAAAGGGTTTTCAATAGCATAATTGTAATAACCGACCGCCGTGTACTTGACCAACAATTGCAGAACACCATTTACCAGTTTGAGCATAAAACAGGCGTAGTTCAAAAGATTGACCAAGACAGTAAACAGTTAGCCAATGCAATTATTTCAGGTACACATATTATTATTACAACTTTACAAAAATTCCCCTTTGTAATTGACAAAGTGGGGAATATTCCTGACCGCAAATATGCTGTAATCATTGATGAAGCTCACAGTTCGCAGGGCGGTGAAGCAAGCAAGAAAATGAAAGAGGTTTTGGCTGCCAAAACATTGGAAGATGCAGAAAAATCCGATGCAAGCGACTACGATTTAGAAGATGAAATAAATGCAGAGGTTGAAAAATCTTGTAAATCGAGAGGTCAGCAACAAAACATTTCATTCTTTGCCTTTACTGCAACACCAAAAACAAAAACCTTAGGCGTTTTTGGTCAAATAAATGTGGATGGGAAACCCGAACCTTTTCATTTGTATTCTATGCGTCAGGCAATCGAGGAAGGATTCATTTTAGACGTTTTGGATAATTACACGACATACGAGCGATATTTTAAACTAACCAAAGCAATAAATGATGACCCCGAATTAAACAAAAAGAAAGCAGCAAAGGCAATCGGGCGTTTTGTTTCCTTGCATCCGCATGAATTGGCTCAAAAAACAGAAGTAATTATTGAGCATTTCCGTCAGATTGTTTGCAAGAAAATTGGAGGAAAAGCAAAAGCAATGGTTGTAACTGGTTCAAGGCTTCATGCAAAACGCTATTTTGTTGAGTTTACGAACTACCTAAAAGCCAAAGGTTATAATGACATTAAAGTATTGGTTGCTTTTTCAGGCAAAGTAATGGACGATGATTATCCAGATGGAGTTTCAGAACCTGAATTAACAGGTTATGGAGAAAAAGAATTACCAAAAATTTTTAATCAGGACGATTACAAAATATTGATAGTCGCCGATAAATTTCAAACAGGCTTTGACCAACCACTTTTACATACAATGTACGTGGATAAAGCACTTTCGGGCGTAAAAGCAGTTCAGACATTATCTCGTTTAAATCGTACTTGCCCAGGCAAGGAAGATACTTTTGTTTTGGATTTTGTAAACGATAGAGAAACTATTTTAGCATCGTTTCAGCCTTATTACCAAAGGACAAGTGTTTCAGAAAATCCTGACCCAAATCACTTATACGATCTAAAGAGGAAATTAGATGAAAAACAAGTTTACTGGCAATCAGAAATTGAAGCCTTTGCAAACGTGTATTTTAAACCAAACAACCGTTTATCAATTAAAGATCAATCAAAGCTTTACGCATACATTGACCCTGCCGTAGATAGGTTTAAAGCATTAGAAACGGAAGGAATTAAAGACGAATTCAAAAAAGGATTAAGAACTTGGTGCAATTTGTATTCTTTCCTTTCTCAGATAATGCCGTTCTCTGATTCTGATTTTGAAAAATTCTATGCTTACGCAAAACTTCTACAAACAAAATTGCCCAAACGTGATTTGGCAGAAAGCCTTCAGTTAACTGATGAATTGGCAATGGAATATTACCGTTTGGAGAAAATTGCAGATGGTACAATTGAATTGCAAAAAGAAGATGGCGAACTTGATGGTTTAATAGAAGCTGGTATAAAAAGAGCTAAAGAAGAAAAAGCACCATTATCACAGATTATAAATATTTTAAATGATAGATTTAGGACTGATTTCACCGAGGCTGACAGATTATTCTTTGTCCAAATGGAAGCCGATTTGCTTTTAGATGTCATGTTAAAAGAACAAGCACTAGCCAATAAAATTGATACGTTCAAATTCGCTTTTGAGGATTTATTTCTTACTAAGCTGATTGAAAGAATGGACCAAAACCAAGAGATATTTGAAAAGATTCTAGAGAACAAAGCATTTGGCGGGGTTGTAAAAGAATTATTAATGAAAAGTGTATTTCTGAAATTAAATGAAATAGAAAACAGCCAGCCCTAATTGATGGCACATTGCCATGCCTTATATTCTCATGGTAAAGCCAATTACTGTGATGAGGGAGAGTAGAGGCAAATGTGTTTGTCTTTGATAATGCCCAAGTTTAGATTAATAAATAACTGACAAATATGAATGAACGCCAGTTAACGTTGCGCTGTATAGGAAATTTCCTGTGCAGATGGTATCGGCAAGGTATATAACGAATCAAAAGTTGTTGTAACTTGGCAGGAAATAGCTTCGGAAACGACTATTAAACTAATGGTCATAGTAGGAAACTGGTTTAAGAAATACCAACAAGAAATTTTAAGAGTGAAAAAATACTAACTTCGGATTATCAATCGTTTTGCAATACTTTGTAAAGCCCTAGGCCTTAATGATTATATTATGAAACACCTTAACTAAACCCTAAAAATCAAAATAATATGAAAAGGAATATTTTATTACTGCTTGTCATTCAAGTCATTTTTTTAGGTTCTTGTAAAGACGATGAAGAAAAATACATTCTGAAAGAATACATCTAGGCTGGACAAAAAGAAGGCACTGGGATTAAATATGTTAGTTTTGATCCTGGTATTAATTGTACCATTATTGACCCATGGAAAAAAACGGATACGACCATTAATTTAGATTTGAATAAAGACGGGGTGTATGATTTTACCATAGTTGGCGCAGTGTGTCACCCAACAATGTTAGGAGCAGATTGTGAGAATCTAAGTATTACCCCATTAAATGATAATGCAGTCTGTATTAATGAAACGACGGAATGGTTAGATACAATACCGTATCTGGATACAATAAATTCAGAGAGTAAATGGTCTAAAGAGGAGAGTCTAATCTATTCGTATTTTTGGCAAATGGGAGGGTCTGCTGAAACAAAAGGTTATTGGAAACAAGTAACAACAAGTGGTAAGTATTTTATCGGATTTAAGATTTTAAAGGAGAATAAGACATATTTTGGATGGATTGGAATGAAGAGAGATCCAAACATTAAGTCCTTTAGTTTTTTTATAACCGACTTTGCGATACTGAAGGAATCCGAGGAATAATTCGTTAAAATGACTAGAGTCTACCAAAAAGTATTTGAATGGTTAATCCTAACGTCATATGTAATTATCTAAGACGGTAATCGATTGAGAGTTTCACTTCCATGAGCACTTTTATCCCTACGCACTGTTAAATATAAAGGGTTGGGTATATGCTGCTTTGGTAGGATGATTTTTTTCGATAGATCCTTTCGTTAATGTTGGCTTAGCATAAACGGTAACACCGCGGTTTCTATGGTTTTACTGTTTTACTGTAACTTCAATTTTGTAGCCTTAAAATGAAACCTCATTACAATGCAAGATTACAATTAACTAATCTATTATCTATTTTTAAAACATAAGAAAAATGAAACATCTTACAGTTGCTGTCAAATTTTTAATCATAATAGTACTTTTCGGTATTATTAATGTTGCACTAGGTCAGGAATGTGACTCATGGATCAAGGGCAATTATCAACCTAACGTACACTATAGGGGTTTTCTATGTTCAGATGAAGGATTGATTTACCAAGCCACCGCTGAAACGAATTCAGGCCCTACACATTTAATGTGTCTAGACGACCAACTAAACATCCTTCATGAATCTTCTATTGATATAATCAATTTCGATGAGATGAAGTTCTTCTCAGATGGAATATTAGTTCTAAGTCGGGATAATGGGGTTGTTATGTATCATTTCTCAAAAGACCTAAAGCTAATAAAAAAGTGGAATCTGTCATTAAATTCTTACTCTAGATGTAGCGTTGCTGTTGGAAGTTCTGTAGTATATCTAGGGATTGACAATTTAGTTCTGTGTTATAACTATCAATTTGAAAAGCAGTGGCAACAGTCGCTATATAACCTGTACTCATTTTATGCCTTTTCGGCGACAACAAATGATGAGTTATACTTTTTTTGCGATGAAGAGCTATCGAGTTCATCGAGTTACTGTTATGGGAAATATTCAAAAACCGGGGTAAGAAAAAAAATAAAAGTCTTTTACAGTGACTATTATACAGGTAACAATTCCACCTATGATTGGGCTGAAATCGACCCCGACGGGAATCTTTATGTTAATTGCTTAGGATTTAAAGGCATTGAAAATGCTATATATGGTCCTTTAGTTAAATTCAAACCAGACGGTACACAAACCACACTGATTAGTCAAACTTACTCATATTATGATATTTACTTAGATCGATTTAGAAACAAAATTATCGTTCGGTATTATGATGATAGACTGACTTTGCCTTTGTGGGCTGATATAACATCAGATGGGGACGTAACTAATCATTATGGGTATCCAACCTCAGGAGATAAGGTGTTATTTAGTGCGGATAAAATTATTGCGACTCCTAAGAACTTATTCATTTTCGGATGGGCTAGCCAGATTTATTTTAATATCCAGAAATTTTATGGATGTGATTTTGCAATGAAATTAACGAATGACTATTGTTTCTTTCCAAAAGACCAAAACTATGGAGGCGATAATCAAACCCTTAATTGTTTACAAGATGTAGTCATCGGTCTAAAAGATGAATTGGCGGAAATAGTGAATACCCCTGACAAATCATTCTCTGAACTCTCTTACAGCTGGGATTCGCCCAGCCTTGGATCAGGAGTTCAGAAAACAGTCAAACCTAACTTTACTACTGAATACAATGTTACGGTAAGCGCTAAGAACTGTTCAATCAAGGATAAAGTAAAGGTGGATGTATACAGAAAGACTGATTTTACATACACCGTTGATAATTTTGAGGTTCGAGTTACCCCTATTCATTCCATTGATTACAACTTCATTTGGGATTTTGGGAATGGAATATCTAACCAAATTAATTTAACCCCAACTTATACATATTCAAATTCGGGAACATTCTCATTATGTCTTGCTGATTTCTCTAACACTATTGTTTGTCACAGTTGCGTGGACATTAAATTACCCGGAAACTATTCTGGTTCTAGTCTATTACAGATAGGAATACCAGAGGAAATGCAATCTCCAACTATTAAGATATACCCCAATCCAGCATCAGGAAATAGTTTAACCATAGATTTGGGCGATTATAAAGAGGACTTCGAGCTAAAGATATTTAATATAACCGGGCAATTAATACAAAGTAATTTCTATAAGTCACAATCTTCTATTAATGTAGATATTAGCCAATTTAACAAAGGTTTGTATCTCATGAATTTTAGAAGTCAGGGGAAAGAAAAATCGTTGAAGTTTGTTAAATTCTAGTATGGAATATTCCTTCTATAGTGATGGTTTATCATGATATTTAAAGTACCCTATCAAAGTTATTCCTTTAGTACGGCCTCGATTCAAGTGATGTGTTTTGTTCAGAGATGATAATTGATTCAGCGTGAATAATGTGTTGATTGATCGTGAACAGCGTCAGTTAAACTACATCATTACGTTGCCACTTAAGTTGTGTTTCGGTGGGTGATATAGCTATTACGTATTTGTTACCTCTCCATATCCTCTCCGTATTCTCTCCATGTAATGAACGTAAAAACCGGGAGTAGATAGTTATAGAATTGAGATTTGTTTGAGAGTATTACTGTACAAATATTGTTCTAAATTGGTAGATATTCAATAGAATCATGGCTGAGGCATTACCCGAAAACTGGAGCATTGTTATCTAAAAACCTCTACTTGTAATGGCTTTAACGGACGGTCAAGGGAGAGAGAACGGAGAGGATAGGGAGAGGTAGTTGTAACGGTCATAAAAACAATTAGTTACAAATTTTTCAGATAAAATATATAAAATACGGATAATCAATTGGTTAGGTTTTTTGACTTTTCTAAAGAGGTTCAAATTAGCAAGAGATGAAGTTTGGTCTTCTAAATGGCGATTTGGAAACTGGAAATAGGAATGATTTTTCGTTTCAATTACCTTATATCGTTTGGTTTGTGCTGTGGAAATGTGATTTATCGAGTCTCTCTACGATTTATTGCGTCTCAACCTTGGATAAAAGTACATGTTTGTAATGGCATGTGATCAAATGATTTTTGAGTGGAAAGAAATGGATTTTTGGCATTTCTGGGGCAAAGTGCGATGATATAGATAGGCTGTTTGTGAATATCGTAAAAGACGGACTTCAGTTAGAATAATCAAATTTGTAATTTGGGATGAACCTTTTTATTAGTTTAAAAAAATAGGATATATTTTGTGGTTCTTTGCCAAAGTAAGTTGGTAGCCGCGTATTTCGATGATATCTACCCTGCTATTTCAGTCATATTCACACAGTTTTTCTTTTTGTAATGTAATATGCCATGTGCTTTAGTTATGATTTCTGGTAGAGCGTCGGTTGATGGTCCAAATATTTTGGATTAGAGGTGTAAGAAATGTTCTATGGATTAGATGCTGCAAAATCTGTTTAAGCTCATGGTTAGTCTCTTAGTGGTTTAGTCCCATGGATGTTAACCCATCTTGCAGCTTTTTTATGAAAAATGATTTGTAGATCCTTTAAACCACGAAAGACACGAAAGGCACGAAAACTACTAGAAGAAGACTTTCGTGTTTTTAGTGTTTTTCGT
Organism: uncultured Bacteroidales bacterium; assembly: GCA_964444785.1. Taxonomy (GTDB): domain Bacteria; phylum Bacteroidota; class Bacteroidia; order Bacteroidales; family TTA-H9; genus JAJTBW01. The sequence continues at coordinate 21,625 of CAYUII010000005.1, forward strand.
GGTTAAAAAGGAGTATAAAACCACGAAAGGCACGAAAACTCATGGAAGAAGACTTTCGTGTTTTTTCGTGTTTTTCGTGGTTAAAAAGAAGTATAAAACTACGAAAGGCACGGTAACGGCTGGTAGAAGACTTTTGGCGAAAAGAAATGAAAAAGAGATTAATCCAGATTATGCAGTGATTTCAGTCTTTACTAGGTAAGTGACTCAAATACTTAGCTGGAGTGTTTTAAGAAGTCACCTAAGAATGAAAACATACAGAGTTTTGAGGATAATTTCCGATAATTAGGAATGTAATCCAAGAAAATAGCCATTTTCTTGGATTCTATTCCGAGATTATTGTGTTTTTGAAGGAGTAGTACAAATTGAAAATGTTTCGGCTAATCGTTTGAGTTATTCATTTTACCAATAAAACAATAGGCTGTTAAACGGAGGTTTAACAGCCTATTTAGTTTACAATTAATTGGTTCTTATCGCTACGGAAGGATCAATTAGATATGTATTGCCTTATCGACTGCACCGAACCCAGCCTCCATATAGATCTCGGAGATGGTTGGATGGGCATGGATAGTCTTAGCTACATCGTAAACGGTGCTTTCTACCGACATAAAGGCTGCTGCCTCTGCAATCATATCGGTGGCATTGGGTGCTACAATCTGAACTCCTAATACTTTGCCGTATTTCTCTTCAGATAACATCCGGATAAAGCCTTCTGAATAGCCTTCTGCTAATGCCTTTCCATTGGCCGATAGAGGAAACTCGCTGATTTTGAATTTGACTCCTGATTCATAAAGCTGTTTCTCGGTGCTGCCAATTTGAGCAACCTCAGGATCAGAGTACATGTTCATTGGGTATAGATCAGGTGTGAGCTCTTCTTTAATCCCTTTGATGAAGTTGATTGTATGCAGACCTTGAGCTGAACCGACATGTGCAAAGGGACTCTTCCCGTTTACATCACCTACGGCAAAGATGTTTTCGTAGTTGGTCTGGAAGTACTCATTGGTGGTAATGAATCCATCCTCCGTCGCAATTTCGATATCTGATGGTACCATTACTCCTTTGCGTGACTTACTATTTACAACAAGATCACATTTGATTCTATGGCTACCAACAATTAGCTCGTCACCATCGAAGGTGGAACCATCGGCAAGGTTTGCTGCATCAAAGATTACATCTATCTTATCCTTCTTTAGTCTGCCCACCATGTAATTAGCAAGATAATCGTCGGCTAAAGGCATGATTCTATCACCAGGCACTAATAGCGTGACATTGCGATCTACCATAGCGAAGAATTGGGCTAACTCTACTGCGATAGAACTTTCACCTACAATTACAATGTTCCTGGGTAACTCATCGAGTTTGTATAGGTTGTAAAGCTCGAGTACCTTTTCTTTGGGAAGAGCAGCTTTTAATGGTTCATGATAGGAACCGGTTGCGATAATTATATTCTTGGCTGAAATATTACGATTATCGACCGTCACGCTATTTGATGAGGTTATTCTGGCTGTTCCCTGAATTACCTCGACACCATTCTTTTTAAGTAGATAACTAACGCCATTGGTGAGCTTCTTTACGACTGACATTGCACGGTCGTTTGCTATTTTCCAGTTGAACGTTAGTTTCATCCGATCAATGCCTTCGATTCCGAAGATCGGTGCATCGTTCTTGATTCGCTTATAGAGTCGTCCGCTTTCAATGATAGCTTTACTCGGAATGCATCCCCAGTTGAGACACATGCCACCGATCTGTGATTTCTCGATCAATGCGGTCTTAAGGCCTACCTGACCGGCACGGATTGCGGCTACATAGCCAGCAGGTCCCGCACCTATTATGATTACATCATATTCCATGTTGATATTCTTTAGGGGTTAAGCAATGACAAGTGATACAGGATCTTCAAGATAGCCCATTACACGATTCAGGAAGCGAGTAACCTCTCCTCCATCAACGATGCGATGGTCGACCGAAAGAGATAGCGGTAAGATAGTCCCCTTTTGAATCTGATCATCTTTAATGACGGGTTTCTCGATCATTCGGCCTACTCCCAGGATACCAACCTGAGGATAGTTGATGACCGGTACTGCAAACTGACCTCCAATGGAGCCATAGTTGGTGATGGTAAAGGTGCCATCTTTCATGTCGTCCATGGTGAGTTTTCTTGACCTTGCTTTTTCCGATATCTCATTCAGACGGGCTGCAATCTCTTTGATTGATAGCTGGTCTGCGTTTTTAATAACAGGAACCACGAGGCCATCTTCAGTATCGACAGCGATGCCGATGTTATAATAACGTTTGTAGATGACACGGTTGTTATCCATGTCCATTTGAGCATTGAGAGCCTTGTGATGTCTCAGCGCCACGGCAACTGCTTTGATAACGAAAGGCAGGTAGCTAAGTTTGACACCCTCATTGGCGAGGCCTGCCTTGTATTTAGCTCTGATTCGAATCAATTCGCTAACCTCAATCTCGTCGAAGACGGTCATGTGGGCAGCATTATGCTTTGATTGAATCATGTTCTTAGCAATGGTTTTTCTGATTTGAGTCAGCGGTTCATACTCAACCAGCATCTCGGTCTGCTTTGGTGCAGAGGTGCCTGCTTGCGCTTGGCTTGGTAGAGCCGTGCGACCCTTCTCAATGAATTTCTCAATATCAGCAGTGGTGACTCTTCCGCCAGGACCTGTGCCGGTAACTAAATTGATATCGACACCAAGGTCTTTCGCCATTGCCCTAGCAACAGGAGTGCTTATGGCTTTCTTCTGAGTTTTTGAGGTAGGGGCTTGTTCCTCTGATTTAGTTGATATTCCCTCATTGCTTGATGGAAGATATGCGCTATTTCCGGCAACTTCGAGTGTTCCGACAACACCAGCACCCTCTTCGTTTATTGGTTCAACTTTATTTGCTTCCTCGACGGCTGCTTGGCCTTCAACTCCTTCTATTTCGATCTCCACGAGAGGAGAACCTACATGGATGGTTTCGCCTGGCTTTCCGTAGATAGCTACGATAGTCCCTGATTTAGGTGAGGGAATATCAGTAACCACTTTATCGGTTTCCATATTGACCAGAGGTTGACCAGATTCAATTTTTTGTCCTTTTTGGACATACCATTCGGCGATTGTACCCTCATCCAGTCCTTCTCCAATATCCGGAAAGTTAAAAATGTATCTCATTGTTTTTCTTTTTTACGTTATATCCAACCGATGGTTATTGGTTAGTAACGAACTGATTTTTGGATCCCGTAATAGATTTTTTCGGGAGAAATGATGTAGTGGTGTTCGCCACGGGGTAGAGGCACAATGGTATCAAAACCGGTGACACGGGTTACTGGTGCTTCAAGGTGTTGGAAGACATCCTCCTCAACCATTGCGCTTATTTCAGCTGCTACACCAAAAGTGGTAGGACCTTCGTGAACTACAACTAATCGACCGGTCTTTTTGACACTCTGAGCAATAGTCTCTCTATCGATAGGATAGATGGTTCTAAGGTCGATTAATTCTGCTGAGATACCATCTTTTTTAGCCAGAGCTAGTGCTTTTTGAGCCTCTCTGATCATTGCTCCGTAAGCAACTACAGTAACATCAGTACCTTCTGAGAGTACTTTAGCCTTGCCGATGGGGATAGTGAATTTCTCTTCGGGAACCTCTTGTTTGATAGCTCTGTAGATTCTCTTTGGTTCCATGAAGATGATGGTATCATCACTTTCGATAGCAGAGATCAAGAGTCCTTTAGCATCATAAGGTGTAGAAGGAACCACCACTTTAAGTCCCGGGATATGGGCATAAAGTACCTCCATGCTTTCCGAATGGTGTTCGAGCGCATTGATGCCACCGCCATAGGGGAAGCGGATCACCATTGGGGTTTTATATCTTCCACGGCTTCTGTTATGGATACGTGCGGCATGGCTGATGATCTGGTTAAAGGCAGGATAAACAAAACCGCAGAACTGCATCTCGACAACAGGTCTAAGTCCGGCCATTGCCATACCTACCGCGGTACCAACTATACCTGATTCGGCTAATGGGCTATCGAAAACACGATGTTCGCCATGTTTCTTTTGTAAACCTTCCGTAACTCTGAATACACCACCCTCAACACCAACATCTTCACCGAAGGTTACGATGGTGGGATCTTCGGTTAGTTTTATATCTAAGGCATCAGTAACTGCCTGTACCATTGTCATTACTTTCATTTCAGGCCCTCCTTCCACTTAAGGAATTTTTCATGTTCAACTTTCTGTACTTTTAAATCATCCGGCATATCAACATAGAGGTATTTAAAGACATCCTCCAGTGGGTATGGCGCATAGTTCTCGGCTGCCTCAAACTGACGATCGACCTCTTTTTTGTACTCTGATATGAGAGATTCTTCTTTGCTCTCATCCCACAGGTTCTTTTTCACCAGGTATTTGCGAAGTCTGTCGATAGGGTCATAACATGCCCATGACTCTTCCTCCTCTTTGGTTCTGTACTTAGTGGGGTCATCGGAGGTGGTATGAGCTCCTCTTCTGTAGGTAACGGCTTCAATTAAAACCGGTCCTTTACCTGAAGCGGCATGTTCATGAGCCACCTGAACCGCTTTGGTCATTGCAAAAAGGTCATTTCCATCAACTTTGATGCTGTCGACACCAAAGGCGATACCTTTAACAGCGATATTTATTGAACGAGTCTGTTTTTTGAAAGGAACAGAGATAGCAAATTGGTTATTCTGCACAATATAGACAACAGGTGCATTCCAAACGGCTGCGAAGTTAAGTCCTTCAGCAAAGTCACCCTCTGATGTTCCACCATCGCCTACTACCGCATAAACAACCTCATCTTTTTTATTGTAATTTATAGCATAACCTATTCCAGCTGCATGAACTATTTGAGATGCGATAGGCACCGAAATGGGTACCATATTGTTGGCCCCACGGAAAACGGTACCCTCTTCATAACCCATAAAATACAGGAAGATGTCACGAAGAGAAGCCCCTTTAGCTAACCATGCCCCTAGCTCTCTGAAAGCAGGCACTAGCCAGTCTTGGTCTCTCATCACGATGGCCATGCCACCGGATATTGCTTCTTGACCAAAGTTAGGTGGGTAGGTAAACATTCTTCCCTGACGCTGATAAGATACAGCCATAATGTCGGCGGTGCGGGCAAAGAGCATGTCTTTAAAAGCCTTTACTAGCCTTTCTTCACTGATCTCAGGCATCCACTCGGGAGCGATAATCTCGCCGTCCTTATCCATGACCTGAAACAGTTTGTCTTCAAGCGGACTGAATTCTTTGAACATTTTATTCTTAGTGATTTAATAATAGCTTGAGTGAAAAAATCCTCGTTAAGTCTCTTAGCCATCGGCCATAAGTAGTCTTATTTGGAATTTGTCTACATAAACAATCAATTTGAACTCTTTGTTCAAGGGGGGTGCTTAATAGAATGGAAAATTTATAGGCTGGTTAATGAATTGTGATGTTAAGATAAGGGGCAGAAATTTTAGTGACAACGGTAAAGATTGAACATTTGATGTATATTTATGACAAATACATAGGTGATGCTGGAGAATAAGGATATAATTGTTCTGGGATTGACCCGTTCTGATGCTCATGTCATTGCAGCAGGCTTTAAAATCAGCACTGAGCTTGCACGAAAGAACCGGGTTTTGTACATAGATCATCCGTATAATTTCTTAGATATTATTAAGGAGAGAAAGACTTCTGGTGTGAAACGGCGAATAAAGTGGTTTATACCTTTTGCTTCCGGACTTGAGAGCAGGGTTTATGACGGTGCGAATATGACCATCTTAAATCTTCCGGCGGTCTTTCCAATTAACCCACTTCCTGAAGGAGGGTTTTACAACCTTTTTGCGAAGATTAATCACATCATGATAGGCATTAGGGTTAGGAGGGCGATGAGAAGGATGAGAATAGAGAAGCCAATTTTTATTAATTGTTTTGATTTTTATTATCCTGAGGTGGTTAATTGGGTTAAGCCAATTCTTTCGGTCTATTTTTGTGTTGACCAGATTACAAAGGATTATTCTGCCAAGCATGGGCTAAGGTTGGAAAAAGAGATAATGGTATCATCTGATTTGGTTATTAATACTTCAGATGCTCTTTTTGAGCGGAACCTTCCTTTTAATCGAAATAGTGAAGTGGTGTATAATGCTGCTGATTATGATCATTTCAAGCAGGCTCAGGAGGTCTCAATGCCTGTACATCATTCTGTAGTTGGAATTTCAAAACCTGTAATTGGTTACTATGGTTTGGTTGAACGACGATCCGATTTTAATATACTGATTAATGTATTTAAAAAGCGGAAAGATTGGACTCTTCTTTTAGCTGGTCCGGTTCAATGGCAATGGGTTCCTGATGAACTAAAGAAGATGACCAACGTTGTGTTTACCGGGAAGTGGCCATATTCTGAGCTTCCCTCAATTTTAAAAGGATTTGATGTGGCGATCATTCCGTATAAGCGGGATGCGGTAAGTGAGACTATTTTTCCTTTGAAGCTATATGAATATTTAGGAGGAGGTAAGCCGGTTGTGGCTTTAAATTTCTCTCCGTCGGTGTTGAATAGAGTGAAGGAGGTGGTGTATATCGCAGAAAGCGCTGAGGAATTTGAGAAGAAGATTGAATTAGCCTTAGCAGAGGACTCTAGGCAGTGGATAGATAAAAGGATGTCTGTTGCAGCTGAAAACACATGGAGCAATAGGGGCGAGGTTTTTGGAAATATCTTGTTTAAGTATTTGGTTGATTAAGGATCTTAATTGAGGTGGGTTGTCTAATTGTATAGGTATATACTATTATTTTTCCTTGTACCTTTGCCAATTGTCATTATCGACACTGAAAATAAAATCCGTTGTTTGACGTTTACCATGTCAATGGAAAGATTAATGAACTTTAGAACTGTTATTTTAGCTCTTTTACTGGCTTTAGTGCCAGGGTTAATATATGGACAAAATAAGGCTGGGCTACCCAATCTTGTGAAGTTTGATCTTGCAAAGAAGCACTTCGGGTTTTATTTAGGTGCAAATCAAATGTTTTTCACTATTCAGCCTGCTGATGGGTTTCAACGTATCTATACTAAGGCTGAGGTGCCAGATATGTTGACTGATTCTGTCCTACTGCAAGGTGTTACCTCGAAGCCTATTCCGGGTTTTAGTATTGGGTTGGTGTCTAATTTAAGGTTAGGCAATTATTTCGATCTGCGATTTCTTCCAGGACTTCAGTTCGGTGAGAGGCAGGTAAGTTATCACATGATAAATTATACCAATGGTGATTCTTTAGATGTCACCGTTGATAAGAATATCTCGTCGACTTATATTGATTTCCCCCTCTATCTGCGGTATAAATCAGCCAGGGTACATAATTTCAGAGCATCAGTATATGTCGGTGGTAACTTTAAGATTGATCTGGCATCCAGAAAAGATGACATTGATCAATCTGAAAATGTAGTCGTGAAGCTAAAGAGTAGTGACTATGCTATGGATGCCGGTGTTATCTTTGATTTTTATACTGTCTATTTTAAGTTTGGAGTCGAGTTACGAATGACATATGGATTTGGAAATATCTTAGTCAAGGATCAGACACTTTATACTACATCGATAGATAAGATGAAGTCGAAAATGTTTCAGGTTAGTTTTACCTTTGAATAGATTGATAAATAAATCTCATTATGGACAATCAGTTAACTGATGATCAATTGTTCGACCAGCTACGAAAAAAGGCAATTGTAAAACAGGTTGTTTATGATAACACCTATAATTGCTTTAAGCAGTTTAAGCAAATAATCAGAGGCATGAATCAGAAGTTTCATGCCGAGATGTCGAGCGAACGGGAACGTATTACATTTGAATATAGAGATAAGGGGGAGTTTCAAATTGAGCTCCAATTCGCAGGTGATGTACTTGTGTTCTTAATGCATACCAATGTTTTCGAGATCCCAAGAGATCATGATTTGATGCGATCCTCCTATATTCGGGAAGATAAAGATAGAAGCTACTGTGGAGTCATCCATGTTTATAACTTCTTGGCTGATTCGTTTAAGTATAATCGTGAGAATGATCTCGGCTATCTGATCGGACGTATCTTCATCAATAAAGATCTGCATTATTTTATAGAGGGCAAAAGAGAACTTGGGCAACTTTATCATAATTTCCCTACCTCTATACTTACTCCAGAGACCTCAACTGATTTTATTAGGTCGGCGATCTTGTATACCATTAACTTTGATCTGTTGATTCCTCCCTTTGATGAGATGAAAATTGCTAACGTGGCGATGATTCAAAGTGCTATCAATAATATGAAGATGGCTACAGGTAAACGACTTGGATTTCGGTTCTTAGCCGATAATGAGTAATATCATCGGTCGTAAATATGATTTTAGATTAAATTCTACTTTTTGATTTTGTATCTTACCCTCTAAGATTGGTTAGTTGTAATCAGCTAGAACTCAGCTATTCTATTTTACCTCTCCGTATGCTCTCCATATCCTCTCCCTATTTGTCCGTTCATTATTGGGTCAGATATGGAGAGGATACGGAGAGGAGAGGTACGTACTCTGTGTTATGATTGATTACTAATCTGTTTTAACGGGGGGCTGAGGAAAAAACGACTCAATTTTTAACGTAATGACTTCGACTATAGCACAGGAGGGCGGTTGTGCTCTTGGGGAAACTGTGTATCTTTGCCGAGATTTACGGTCTTTAGAATTTCCATATATTTAATTTATTATCAAATGGGTTTACGCTTAGAAGATCTTGCGCTTAATAAGAAGACGCCACAGAAGGGTATGCTACACAAGGTAGGTATCGTTGGTTGTGGAGAGATGGGGCAACAGATTGCATTACAATGTAGTCAGTATGGCATCGATGTGGTTTTTGTAGATGTAAATGAGGAAAAGGTGGTTGAGGCACAACAAAGTATGGCTTTAACGCTTGATCAGATCATTAACAAATGGGGGATGACTCCGAATGAAAAGAAGTTGATTTTATCTCGTATTACAGGAAGTCATGATTTCTCTATCTTGGCTGAGTGTGATGTGGTTATAGAAACAATTAACTCAAGGAAGCCCGGAACAAGTCTTGAAATTAGAAAGAGTGTTTTTGTTAAAATCGAAGAGATTGTTCGTCAGGATTGCGTCATAGCAAGTAATACAGCGACTCTGATGATAAGTGATTTAGCTGCCGCTCTGAAGCATCCTGAGAGAGCTCTTGGTATGCATTTTATTAGTCCTGTAAGAGAGGTTAGTATTGTGGAGGTTGTAAGATGTCAGCGCACCTCTGATGAGGCCTATGAGATGTTAGCAAAATTTGCTAAGATGATTGGAAAAGAGGTTGTTCATGTAGCAGAATCTCCAGGTAATATCAGTACTCGTATGATCATTCCTTTTGTTAATGAAGCTTGCGAGATTTTAATGGAGGGTGTGGCCTCTGTGTCTGATATTGATAGAACAATGAAAGAGGCCTCTGGTAATATGATGGGGCCTTTTGAACTTGCTGATCGTATTGGATTAGATAAACTATTAAAATGGATGGAAAATCTCTATGCTGAGTTTGGTCAGCTAAAGTATAAACCCTCCCCTCTATTGAAAAGGATGGTCAGGGCTGGCCTAAATGGCATGCATAGCGGAGAAGGATTCTATCGTTGGGAGGATGGCCGTAAGGTAAAGAAGGTCGGTCCACTGTCAAAATTAGGTCGTGAATAGTAATCAGGTACAACACCTTTAAAGAAATTCAATTATGAAGATTATTGTTTTGAACTGTGGAAGTTCTTCTATCAAATACCAGCTGTTTGAAATGCCTTCTGCTAATGTATTAGCTAAGGGTTTGGTTGATAAGATTGGTTTACGTGGTGCTTCTATTAAGCATAAAAGAAATGATGGAGCCGAGGTAAAGGTTGAGGGTGAGATTCTCGATCATCAGAGTGGTATTGAGTATTTACTCGGCCTATTAGTAAATCCAGAATATGGTAGCCTAAAAAGCTTAAACGAGATTGACGCAGTGGGTCACCGTGTTGTGCACGCTGGCGAGAAATTCGGTGGATCTGTGAAGATTACTCCGCAAGTAGTTGCAGCTCTCGAGGAGTGTATTGATCTGGCTCCGCTTCATAACCCACCTAATCTCGAGGGTATCTATTCTATTACTCGTCTGTTACCTGAGGTTCCTCAAGCTGGTGTGTTTGATACGGCTTTCCATCAAACGATGCCTGATTATACTTACCTATACGGACTTCCATATTCTCTTTATGAGAAGTATAGAATTCGTCGTTATGGATTCCATGGCTCAAGTCATAAGTATGTCTCTTTAAGAGCTGCTGAGATCTTAGGTGCCGATATTAAGGATCTGAAGATTATCACTTGTCACCTAGGTAATGGTGCCTCTATCGCAGCTATTAAGAATGGTAAGTCGATGGATACCTCCATGGGTATGACACCAATCGAAGGACTTATCATGGGTACTCGTACCGGTGATGTTGATGCCGGTGCTCTCTTGCGTATTGCAGATAAGGAGGAGATCGGTATTAGTACCATCAATACTTTGATTAATAAATTTAGCGGTATGTTAGGTGTAAGTGGTATTTCAAGTGATATGCGTGATCTTGAAATTGCTGCTGAAGAGGGTCATGAAAGAGCTCAGGTTGCGCTGAAGATGTTCCAATATCGTGTTAAAAAGTATGTTGGCTCTTATGCCGCTGCTATGGGTGGTGTTGATGTCATTATCTTTACGGGTGGTGTTGGAGAAAACGACTTCAATACCCGTAAGGAGGTAATGACTGATATGGAATGGATGGGTGTCGACTTTAACTTTGAGTTGAATCACGGCTTAAAAGGTAAAGAGGTGATGCTTACCAACCCTGGATCAAAGGTCAAGGTTATGGTTGTTCCAACGAATGAGGAACTGGTTATTGCCACAGATGCTTATGAGATTGTTACCAAAGGTATCGATCAGTTGTAGCTCCAATTGAATAAAAGTAAAAGGCCGTCATGTTTCCATGACGGCCTTTTTACATTATATATAATACTTATGATTAGGTCTTCTTTTTCAAAAAAGGATAGTGATGTCACTCATATATCCGTACCTCAAAGACCTATAGTAAGAACTTGTCGCCCTTTAGTCTTTTATAAACTTCTGTGTTAGTGAGGTGCTTTTATTAATAACTCTAATAAGGTAAAGTCCTCTTTCCAGGTTTTGAGTTGGCAAAGATTCAGATGAGTTTTCTGTGATGGTGCTTGAGTAGACTGTCTTTCCTGTTAAATCAATGATCTGCACAAGACCTGAGATGGGTGATTCTATTCTAGCGTTATCATGTGCCGGATTGGGCGAGATAGTTAATGGTTTTGATTTCTCAGTTATTTCTTCCTCACCAACTATGTACTGAACCCCCCAGGTTACATTGCCCTTTTTGAAATAGACAAGTCTAGATGATATTTCACGAAAGTAATGTTCCGTAAAGTTTTCATATTGGGCAAAATTCATTGATTGAAATAATCCAAGCCCTAAGGTCCTGTCGATTGATTTGTAACCATAATAAGAACCAGATGATGGATTTGTGATGCAATTAGTCACAGGGCAATAAATGTCTCCATCAGAATAGCTTCTTGAGTAATTCCAATATTTTTCTGTGTCAAGTTGAACTTGCTGGAAAGATTTATCCCAATAGGCTACATTTTCAATTAGAACTGGCTTCTCAATTGGAACAATAGCAATTGTATCCGTTTTCGGGAATGAACTCGTTACAGTGTCAATATTTTCATTTAAGCTATTATCCATAAACCATTTCTTTTGAATGAGGTAAACAACGGAATCTGTAAAGTCAGCTCGTTCAAGAATTGTTATTTTCTCAAACCAGATGGAGTCGTGATTTTGAATCGTATTAGGATAGCTTTCTATATAGTCTCTGTTGCGGTGCTGGAAAATATCACCTGGTTGAAAATCGTATATGTCTGCACTACTTATCCGATATATTCCCTGTTGAAGTGGAATAGACCCAATTATCTGAAATGTTTGGATGCTGTCGGGGAAGTTTTTGAAATTAACACCCTCAATTATCCCGCTATTTTGACTCACTTTAACCTCTTTGCCGTTCCAGGGTGAGGAGATGTTGTTGTTATTCATGTCCTTTGCTTGAAGCGTAAAGGTTTTGACCTGATCGGTGGTCTGAAGAAAATTCTCTTGCCCAACTGTGGTACATGAGAGAGTGTATTTAATATTGTCAAACTGAGCCAGAAGTTGTTCAGATCCTTGATTTAGATTAGGATTGAAATAGATGGAGTCATTATTGAGATTAAAAAATACCCAGGTTTCATCAGCCTTTCTAATTATCGTGTCGCCAAGTAAGGCGCAATTGGTAATTGATCGACCTGGCGAAAATGAACACCATGTGTCTGAGACATCATAAATTGTTTGAGGAATAAGAAGTGTTGCGTAGAAAGAGTTACCGTTTGCAGTAAACATGTTCTCAATGGAGAGTGAGAAGGTCTTTCCTGTCTCATTAACAGAGTACAAAGATTTTGTGTCTTGGTTAAGGAGAGCGAAATTTTGCGAGAAGAGAAAGGCTGGTGACAATAAGGCCAGCACAATAATGTAAAAGTTTTTCATTTTGGGTTATTTAGGTTTTTATAAGGAATAGGTCATGCAAATATAGTAATATCATATTCTTAAGTGTTAAATTGTCTTTTTTTTTAAAAAATTGTGAATTTTATATTTGAAGTGTTTTCATACCATGAGATTTAACCTACATGGTGGAGATTTTAAGCATGGATTTCTCACCTCGCTATCCAAATAGATTTTGAATCTTGTTGTTTGAGCGATAATGAGTTGATTTAAATGGTTATTTCTCTAACGATTGCTAGGATTTCGTTGTCTCCTTTAGCGGTAAGTCTCGCACTATAGAGGTGATTTATCCCCTCTTCTTCAAGCTCGTATTTAAGACTGGCAACAGGTAAATCGGCGAATAATTTTGGAAATACAGCATAGGTTGAATCTGCGATCCATTTGTATTATATTTGTTGCAGATAATCTAAAGGATTCAGCCTTTGCTGAACCTTTATGAGGTCAAAAATTAACAAAAGAGCTGACGTATGAGGACTATTTCATTAGTAACGATGATGTTTTTCTTAACTATTCAATTAATGTCGCAAGACTACAGTCTGGTTAGGGTTGGTACCAAGAACTTATATCTCATAGATATATCGGATAGTACATATTCGTTAGCGATCGATTCATCTGTTGATGTAGGCAATGTTACTCGTTTTTATACATCTCCATTTGTGGGTGATTATCCTGATAAAGCTTCATTGAATTGTGGATTTTGGGGAAGTCAGGATTGTATCTCTTTTACAAAGTATGGTCTTCTTGGTGGTATTATAGAGAATCATAGTGACTCTCTCTGGCTTCTGTTTACTCATGATGGGGATACAGCTATAATTAACTCTTCACTCACCGTTGGTCAATCAAGGGAGTTTATTTCTTCCGAGGATTATACCTATTATCTCAAATGTGTTTCAATTCAATCGGAGGATATCCTTGGTGTTATGGATTTGGTTAAAACTTATGAGATTTTTGTAGAGGATCAGAATGGAGTTACCATTACCACAACAGGATGGACAGGTGTAGAGCTAAAGGTTTCAAAGAGCTATGGATTGATCAAAGGATTTGATATTAGCAATTTCCCTGTTGATCATAAGGTGTTTGGTATTGCCGGTTCGGTTGAGTTACAAAAGGGACTCTTTAGAATAGGAAGTGCGGATGTATACAACTATGCTGTGGGTGATATCTTTCAATATCGTGAGACTTATTATAAAAATGAATATCCAAATCCTAATATAATAAATGAAGTAAGTTATGTGCGCTATAAGGTTCTTGAGCGAACCGATAATGCATTAGGAGTTTATTATAAATTTGAAAGGGTATGGTTTTCTGCTAATAGTATTGAGCAAGGAATTGATACTATTCAACAGGTGTATTCAAATCAGGATACCCTTGCTTATATACCTATAGAGACCTCTTCTGCGAACGATTTTGATATGTTGACGAAAAAAACTCTTATTAATAAGGATTTTGCAGGAACAAGAATGTGGAGTTTATTGAGGGATAACGATTGGGATTTGCGCTACTGTGCTCAAGATTTATGTTTTGGTGCAACGGATACCCAAGGCCGGATGATTACTGATTTGAAAGAGGTAGTCTTGGGACTAGGAGATTTTAAGGTAGAGTTTACGACGGTTTATGCCATGAATAATTATTCTACAATTAGTGAGAAGCTTGAGATGGTTTATTTTAATAAACAAGGCTTTGAATGGGGTACTGAAGCTTTTGTAGGAATTGATACTATTGGTGATCGTCAGTTAAATATCTCTTTTTATCCAAATCCGGTTAATAAACTTGGTACAGTTGAAAGTCCCGTTTTTGGTTTTTATAAGATTATTGATATTAATGGGAAAACCCTTCTCTCTGGATATAAGAATACAAAGCTTTTACAGCTAGATGTATCTGGTCTGCCTAATTGTCTTTTTATGTTGATTCTTCAAAGTGGGTCAGATGTGATGTCGACTCGATTTATTAAATCATTGTAAAATGTCTCAATAGTATTTTTAAGGAATAGGCGTGTCGGATGAAATTCTCTCAGAATTGAGGAAGAAGAGATTTTTTTACCAATAGCATCAGCAGGGCTCTTTTTCGAGCACTGCTGATGTGTTATTGGTAGATTCCTATTGACAATAGTGGATAAACTTTATAGTAAACCGACTCGTTATTTTTTTAGACGTTCGTTTAGAAGTGGGATGATCTTGTTGACATCACCTACTATTCCCAGGTCGGATATCTGGAAGATTGGAGCGCTTTTATCTTTATTAATAGCAACAATAAAGTCAGATTCTTCCATGCCAGCTAAGTGCTGGATAGCGCCAGATATGCCGCAAGCAAAGTAGAGGTCGGGTCTAACAGTCTTTCCTGTTTGTCCAACTTGACGTTCATGAGTTACGACGCCGGCATCAACGAGCGCTCTGGAGGCGGAGACCTCAGCTCCCAAGGTAGTAGCTAACTCGATAAGTTTTGGCATTCCATCCATTCCTACGCCACGGCCTCCAGAGATGAGAATACGTGCTTCGGTGATGTCAATTTTACCTTTTCCTTCCTTGACGGTCTCGATTAAGCGTACCCTGAACTTGTTTCTGTCGAAATTTACCTTTAACAGGATGACTTCTCCAGTTCTGGTTGTATCGGTTTCAAATTTCTTCATTACCCCTGGTCTTACCGTTGCCATTTGAGGACGATGATCTTTGCAGACAATGGTGGCCATAAGATTTCCGCCAAAAGCGGGTCTTGTCATTAATAGATGTCCTGCCTCTGCTATTTCCAGCTTAGTACAGTCGGCTGTAAGACCTGTCTTAACTCTGGCTGATAGTCTGGGCCCTAAATCTCGACCAATAGTAGTAGCACCGATTAATAGAACAGAGGGTTTAAATTCTGTAATGACTTGATTAAGGGTCTGGGCATAAGGCTCCGTGAGGTAGTCTTTAAGTTCAATATGATCGGCTACGATTACCTTATCAGCGCCGGCACTAATAAGCTCTTGAGCTTTTGAGCTTATTTGATAGCCGGCCAGAATAGCTACTACTTTTTCGCCTAGGGTATCGGCTAGAGATCTTGCTTTTCCAAGCAGTTCAAGAGTCACCCCTTGAATGATGCCTTCACGTTGTTCTGCGAAGACATAGATATCTTTATATTGAGTGAGTTCCATGTTGATGCGTTATATGATGTATTTCTCTTTCAATTTTCTCATGATCATTCCTACTGCCTCTTCCGGATCCATCTCATATACTTCACCAGCACCTTTGATTCCTTTGGCAAAGGCCTTATCCACTTTGGTAGGAGATCCTTTTAATCCGAGATTTTCTTCGTCGACGGTGATATTGTCGAATCCCCAGATTTCAACCTCTTTGTTGTAGGCCTCTACAATACCTTTGACATTCATATATCTAGGTTTGAAGGCTGAAGCTAAAACCGTAACAAGAAGCGGAGCCTCGGCTTCCAGAAGTTGGTAACCTTCTTCTGTCTGTTTCTTTAATATGAAGGTGTTATTTGGTTTTATCTCTAGGCTTTCGAGGTAGGAGACTTGAGGGAGGTCTAATAACTCAGCCACTTGAGGTCCTACTTGAGCTGTATCTCCATCGATGGCCTGTCTTCCTGTAATTATCAGGTCATACTCTAAGTTTCTTAGAGCACCGGCTAATGCACTTGAGGTGGCCAGTGTATCAGCTCCGGCGAATTTCTTATCAGTTAGGAGGATGGCACGGTCGACGCCCATAGCAAAGGCTTCTCTTAATACAGCATCGGCTTGGGTAGGTCCCATTGTTAAGACCGTGACATGTGCATTGTGACTCTCTTTTAATTGAAGGGCGAGTTCTAATCCGCCTTTGTCATCAGGGTTTATTATGCTTGGGACTCCTTCACGAATCAGTGTACCGGTTACCGGATTGATTTTTATCTCGGTGGTATCGGGCACCTGTTTAATACACACTATGATTTTCATGGTTATCATTTTTTACTTTGAAGAAAAAGGGTGAAGAAAGAGTGTTGTTATTTAAGAAGCATAGCAGAGATCACCATTCTCTGAACTTCAGAAGTTCCTTCATAGATTTCGGTGATTTTTGCGTCACGCATCATTCTTTCGATTGGATATTCGCGGGTATATCCGTAACCTCCGTGTAGTTGGACTGCTTTGGTGGTAACCTCCATGGCGATTTCTGCAGCATAGAGTTTTGCCATAGCAGCATCAGCGCTATAGGAAATGCCTTGAGATTTCTTCCATGCAGCTTTATAGACAAGCATCCTTGCTGCTTGGACTTTAGTCTCCATATCGGCGAGTTGGAATTGAGTGTTTTGGAATGCAGAAAGAGGTTTACCGAATTGTTTTCTTTCTTTTACATATTTTACTGTTTCGGTTAAGGCGCCTTGAGCTAGTCCAAGTGCTTGCGCTGCTATTCCAATTCGTCCCCCATCAAGGGTTTTCATGGCAATAGAGAATCCATCGCCAACTTTTCCTAGTAATTGTTGTGATGGAATAAAACAGTTTTCAAAGATTAATTCGCAAGTAGCAGAACCTCTGATCCCCATCTTTTTCTCTTTTTTCCCAATTGAGAACCCTTTAGTCTCTTTTTCGACGATAAAAGCGGAAATCCCTTTGGTACCCTTGCTTTTATCAGTCATAGCCATAATGATATAAACACCTGCATATTCTGCATTTGTGATAAATATCTTGCTGCCATTTAATATATATCCCCCTTCTGTAACTATTGCAGTAGTCTGTTGAGCAGAAGCATCTGTTCCTGCATTAGGTTCAGTAAGTCCGAAAGCTCCAATAATTTTACCTGAGGCTAGTCCCGGAAGATACTTTTGTTTTTGGTCTTCGTTTCCGAATTCAAGAATAGGGGCGGCGCAAAGAGAGGTATGGGCAGAAACAATAACACCGGTTGTTCCGCAGGCTCTTGAAAGCTCTTCAACGGCCATTGCGTAAAGAAGGTTATCTCCACCGGCACCTCCATATTTTACGGGGATAGGGATACCCATAAGTCCAATTTTGGCCATTTTCTCAACGGTTTCTATTGGAAAACGCTCTAGTTCATCGACCTCAGCAGCAAGGGGCTTAACCTCTTTTTCTGCAAATTCTCGGATCATCTGTCTGAACAGAGTCTGAGTTTTTGAAATATTAAAATCCATTGTGTTTATTTTGCAGTTATCAAATAAAAGGACGCCCGTCATCCCTCCGATAAGGGAGATGAAAAGCGTCCGTTGTTTACCTTGAAAT
>CAYUII010000005.1:39416-92834 GCA_964444785.1 uncultured Bacteroidales bacterium
TCAGTCTTTTGACTGGTAAGGTGATATCCAAAAATCACACCAATCTAGATGTGATTGTTGGCATATTTCATTTAAAAGTTACTATATCTCTCAAGATGGAGAGGAGGGTAACCTGAATTACTCAGCGAGGTTTTTTAAGATGATGGCAGTACCCATTCCACCGCCGATACACAAAGAGGCCATACCTATTTTGTGACCAGAACGTTTCATCTCATGGATAAGGCTTACAGTGATACGGTTTCCTGAAGCGCCGATTGGATGTCCAAGGGCAATAGCACCGCCATTAACGTTACAGTTTGTGTGGAACCACTCTTCAGTTACCTTATGGTCTTCGCAAAGCTGTTTAATAACACCTAGTGATTGGGCTGCGAATGCTTCATTAAGCTCCAGAACATCGATATCGGTGAGTTTCATTCCAGCTTTTTTAAGAGCATTGGCGATAGCAGGAACAGGTCCCATTCCCATGATGGCGGGATCTACTCCTCCTTGACCAGCAGCAACGATTTCAATCAATGGTTTAAGATTATATTGTTTTACGGCCTCTTCACTGGCCAAGAGTACGAATGCGGCACCATCGTTAATTCCGGAAGCATTACCAGCGGTTACTGTTCCATCTTTTTTGAAGGCGGGACGTAGGGTACTGAGTTTCTCGAAATTCGTAGCTCTGTTAGGAAATTCATCGGTATCAAATAGGAGGGTCTCTTTTTTTGATTTGATTTCTACCGGAACTATTTCACCTTTAAACTTGCCATTGTCAATAGCGGCTATTGCTTTCTGTTGGCTAGTGAAAGAGAATTGGTCTTGTTGTTCACGGGTGATCCCATATTTAGTAGCGATGTTTTCTGCGGTGATACCCATGTGATAGCCCTCAAAAGCGTCAGTAAGGCCATCGGTGACCATATGATCAAGAGCTGAGAAGTCTCCCATCTTTACTCCGTTTCTTACCGAGGCGGGAAGAACGTGGCCAGCACTTGACATATTCTCTGTACCACCGGCAAGGACAAGATTAGCTTCCCCAGCACGGATGTTATTAAAGGCCGTCATAATGCTTTTCATACCGCTTCCGCAGATCATATTTATACCCCAAGCTGGAACTTCGCTCGGAATACCTGCTTTGATGGAAGCTTGACGCGCAATACCCTGTTTTTGTCCTGCCATTAAAATATTTCCGACAATAACTTCGTCGATGTTAGCAGGATTAACAGAGGTTTCTTTCAGGATGTCTTTAATAACAACTGCACCTAGGTCAGCAGCGGAGACATTAGCAATAGAACCAAGGAACTTGCCAATGGCAGTACGTTTGGCGGCAACAATATAAACTTTTGACATGGGAATTTTAGGTTAGGGGGTTTATTGTTTCATTGGTATTAGATCTGAGGCTATGATAAGAGGCGCCTCTGTAGCTTCTTGCACTTGTTTGGGAGTAAACTCTGGATGGATCTCTTTTAGAAGGATTCCCTCAGGGGTTATCTCCATGACTCCCATTTCTGTAATAATAAGATTAACTTGACCGGCTGCAGTGAGAGGAAGGTTACAGTCATTTAGAATTTTGAAACTTCCTTTTGCAGTATGTTCCATTGCAACGATTACCCTTTTTGCTCCAACGATTAGATCCATTGCACCGCCCATTCCCGGGGTTAATTTTCCAGGAATAATCCAATTGGCAAGGTTTCCTTTTTTATCAACCTGAAGGGCACCGAGAATGGTAACATCAACATGGCCTCCTCTGATAATACCGAAAGAGGTGGCACTATCAAAACTTGAAGCTCCGGGGATAGCGGTAATAGGCATGCCACCGGCATTGACCAAATATTTGTCTTCTTTACCTGGTTCGGGTGCAGGTCCCATTCCTAGCAATCCGTTTTCGCTCTGAAGAACTACATGTACCGTGTCAGGGAGGTAATTGGGTACCAGGGTTGGCAATCCAATGCCCAGGTTGACAACATCTCCATCGTGAAGTTCGAGAGCTGCTCTGCGAGCAATCACTTCTCTTACCTGGTTTTTATCCATATTGAGAGTATTTGGTGTATTTGACTTTATTGTTGGATTATTATCCGGTCATCCCGGAATAAAATATGTTTAATGTTTATTTAACCATTGATTCGACGGTTCATCTCTTGAGCTATAAAGGAGGCCACATCGTTAGCATAGGTGTTCATGCCAAATCCTGCGTCATAACCCAATTCTTTAGCTAACTCGTGCGATAGCCGTGGTCCGCCGCAAGCAAGAATAACTTTATCGCGTAGCCCTTCTGCTTCGAGTAGCTCAACTAACTCGACTAAGTTTTTGATGTGTACATCCTTTTGAGTAACTGTTTGAGATACTAAAAGAACATCGGCTTTAAACTCAATGGCCTTTGCAATGAACTCCTCATTGGGAACTTGACTGCCCATGTTTAAAGCCTCGAGCATCTCATAGCGCTCTAGTCCATAATGGCCGGCATAACCCTTCATGTTCATAATGGCATCAATACCTACTGTATGAGCATCAGTGCCAGTACTAGCCCCCAATACTCGGATCTGACGACCGATGTTTTCTTTGATGAAACGATCTGTCTCTTCCATATCCCAAGTAGTTGATTCTACTTTTGGAACGTGAATTACTGAGTAATCAACAGCGTGGGTACAACTACCATAGCAGTTGAAGAACGTGAAGCCCGGTGTCAACTCTTTATAGAAGACCACCTGAGGGTTTTCTAGGCCCATCTTTTTAATAAGAAGTTTTGCAGCTTCAATGGCTTCATCACCGGCTGGTACAGGTAGCGTAAAACTTAGCTGTACCTTCCCATCGTTCATTGTGTCACCATAAGGCCTTATGTTGGTTAAGTCTAGAGTCTTATCAAAATCTCTTGACTCCATTGAATATAATCCTCCGCTCATATTAGTTCCTCCCTTTCATTAGTTCAACAAATGGATTGCAGTAATTATTACCTTTTGGGGCAACTCCATTGAGTCCTTTTCCCCCATTCTTTGGCCTTTTGACATCTCCGAAAATACCTTTTTCCAGAGCAGTAAAGAGTCCCTCTTTTTCCATTAGCTCTAACAAATCGGTAGCTTTATCAATGACAAACTTGGCTCTGTTTTTAATAATTCCGTTTTCTTTAAACTCAACCTCATCACCAATATTCTTCATGCTGGAGAAGATATATTTGGCGTTTTCGATACTGAGATAACGGTCGCTCATAAATGGGGTGTGGATCGCTTCTGTCAACATGCCTAGAAGTTGAATGCCTTGACCTGTCCAGATAGCGATAGAGTTGAAGAGAGCATCCTGAATATGTCCTCTAAAGATGTTGCCTGTCATGAATTTTGTGGGAGGCATATATTTTAAAGGTGCTTTAGGGAAGATCTCTCTGGTCATCTGAGCTTGAGCTAACTCATAGAGGAAACCATTTTCAAGTTCCGGGTTCATCTCAAAGGCATGACCAAGTCCCATTTGTTCTTCTGGAAGACCTGCTAACAAAGCAAGCTGTTCGTTGATTAGATCAGAGGCCAGAACGGTGTGGGCTTCTTCAAAAGCATCGGCAGTTGTCAGGTAGTTATCTTCACCTGTATTGATGATAACTCCGGCAAATCCATTAATTATTCTTGAGAAATACTGATCAACAAGAGTCCTTTGCATGTTGATATCTCTGAAAAGGATGCCATACAAAGCATCATTGAGCATGACATCAAGTCCTTCAAGTGCCCCCATGACAGCAATTTCCGGCATACAGAGGCCAGAGCAGTAGTTACAGAGTCTGATATAACGACCCACCTCTTCGCTTACTTCATCCAGGGCCGTTCTCATGATACGGAAATTCTCTTGAGTGGCGTATGTGCCACCAAAGCCTTCTGTTGTTGCCCCAAATGGAACATAATCAAGAAGACTTTGTCCGGTAGTCCTAATAACGGCAATAATATCGGCACCTTGTCTAGCTGCGGCTTGAGCCTGAATGACATCCTCATAAATATTACCAGTGGCAACAATTACATAGATATAGGGTTTAGGCCCCTCGCCGATGGTGTTTAAGTAGTTTTCTCTTCTCTGTCTACGTTCTTTTATGCGGTTTACAGAGGCCTCAATCCATGGTTTTAAGGCATTCAATGCCTCATCAGCACTATGACGCCCCATGGTAGAGAGATCTAACTTCCCGGCTGAGATCTCTTCGGCAATCTGTTGTGGGGTAAGTTTCTTCTCGATGACAGCATTTCCAATGAAGAAGATCACTCCTTCACCTAAGATATTTTTATCTTTTAGACTGTCTACAACGATATTTGGGAGAGGCACACCATCAGTATCAACGCCGTCAATACCTAATAGACGACAAATGGTACGCTCAACAGCAACGGTGGTGTACCTGTCAACAAAAACCTGCACTTCTTCTGCAATATTTCGTGCAAGTCCTTTTGCATACTCCACTTTCTTAAAATCAATTCCTAATTTACTCGTTTGCATGTTCGTGTAATTGTTCTTATTTTCCTGTTCTGTATTCTTTCGCCCTGGATAACAAATCTTCGTCTATTCCAAGTAAGGTAGCTATCTTTATCGCCTCTTCGGGTACTATTTCTGAAGGGTCTTCTATTAAAGAGTAATCCAAATAGTCAGCAATGTTTTCAGCTGTGAGTGTTCCCACTTGCTTGTTTTCACGAAATCCTTTTACTCTGAGTCTTCTGAATTTGCCACTTAACCCGCTATAGTGAGAGGTCACCATAGAAAATGAGGGTTGATCTTGAAGAATATCTAAGAGAGCGTTGACCAGTGCTTTTCCTTCGGCCGGATTGGTAGTCCGTGCTGGTTCATCAATTAAAACGAGATGTCGTTTATTTTTCCCAAGACACTTAAGTATTCTGTCAATTGTAACCATTTCCGCTGCAAAGGATGATAATCCGCTTAATTCGCTCTGTTCGTCTCCTATTGATAGTAGGATCTTCTGAACAGGCGTGAGTTTTGCTAAGGTTGCAGGTACAAAGAACCCAAATTGGAAGAGGGCTTGAGTTAATGCTAAGCTCTTAAGCAATACGGTCTTACCGGCCATGTTAGCTCCGGTAATTAAACATACGCCATGTTTTAGATTAACATCAGTGGGCTGGTATGTCTTCCCTTTTATTGCTAATGCATCCTTTACGAGTGGGTTAAAAAGTCCTTTGATTTCGATCTCCTCGTGTTGAGGTTGAGGCTTAACCAGATCGAGTTTATGGCAAAGGGTGGCTATTGACAGTCTTAGGTCTATAGCTGTAATTAATGCTACTGCATCTCGAATCTTTGAGTATTCTTCTCTTAACCTTTGAGATAGATTTGTTCTGATCTCATCTTCTATATTATTGGCAATAATTTCAGCTTCAAGAGCTCCCATTTCGTTGCCCGCCTGACGGAGTAAACGAATCTCTTTTCTTTTGGCGGCTAGATCTTCAGAATAGAGGTCGAAGATGTAGAATGAGGGGACTTTATTGCCCTCGGGGTCTAATATTTCAATGATTGAGGTTAATAGCGGATAATCTCTGATCTCATCAATGGATTGTGAAGAGCGGTTAAAGATCTCATCAGCTAGTATAGCAAAAGATTTTATTTCGAATAGTTCAATGTCATCTAAGACATTATTGGCTTCTAGGTTGGCAAGAGTTCCTTTGATGTCTTTAACTTGAGCCAGTTTTAATGTGAGAAATTGAAATAATGGTTCATTCTCCTTGACCAGGTTCACATATGGTTCAAGAAGGTTAAGTTGTTGAGAGATGCTTTCGGCATCTTGTAGAAAAGGCAAGGCATAGAAAGCCCTTCTACCTGCTGCTGTTAAGAGATCAATTTGATCAGTAACATAGCGTAGGCCGGGAATCTCTTCTATTGCTTTTCTTAGTAACATGGTCTAATTTTTAATTTGCCGCAAATCAAAGACAGGAACGGAGACCATTTGTTGAAGTGTTTGAATGGTCTCTTCAGAGTTTAAAACGAACCCGGAGGGAGATACCGGGTTGACGGTTATGGCCAGTAGTTTTGTAGCCTTTAACACTGATATCTTACCACCTCGAGAGAGGTAACTATAAAAACACTCCGGTGAGGCGAATATTCTTGTAAAGTCTTTTACGATTATTTCTGTATTAGCTATCTGTTTTTGTATTTTCAGAAAGTTAAGCATTTTATCAGTGATAGCTCCTGGGACGAAGAGTTTGGAGCCATATTTTAGGATGTTTTTCCCTGTTTGTTCTATGTTTAGCAGGGAAGAGATTTCGAGGTCAATGATCTCGTTTTCCTGAGATACTGCCCAGACTCCATTTTCAATCTCTGCGAGTTTTGTTTGAAGTTGTGAGTTTGTTTCTGGGAGAGCGATCAGGTCGTTGGTATATTTAGTTTGGAATGCCAGTGTTCTGAGGTTTGCTGATAATGCTGCCCCGGTAGAGAGGATGATTGCATCTGTTACCGTTGGAGAGCCTAGGCTTTTGCGTGAGAGAGCGCCATCGACCAGGGTTATTTGAGCGCCGAGCCGGGGCATTGTATTAATGATCTCTTTTATCCAAGTGGTATCTGAAGGTCCGGCAATAAGAACCTTTCCCTCTTCAATGACTCTGGCTGTTATCAGCCGTCCTAGTGGGGTACTACGACGGCTGATGTCCAGAATCTCGGAAGTAAGTCTCTTTGTTCTGTATAGTTTTTCTGATGTAACAAAGAGGGTTCCTTTGTGAAGCGTTATTTCGGGTTTGCTTGTACGAGTAACCTGGTCAGTGGATTCTCCGTCGATGCCAATTGAGGTAATGGCAAAGCAGATTCCTCTTGCTTTCAGTTTAGAGATAACATAGTTAAGACACTCTGTCTTTCCTGTGTTTTTCTCCATACCAATGATGGCCAGGCTTCTGTATTTCAGAATATCCCCGGTAAAAGGCATTGCTTCTTAGTGGTTGTGGCGTTTTTTACGATTCAGTTCAGCTGGTTCGATCGAGAT
The DNA here is from genome assembly GCA_964444785.1 of uncultured Bacteroidales bacterium. Classification (GTDB taxonomy): domain Bacteria; phylum Bacteroidota; class Bacteroidia; order Bacteroidales; family TTA-H9; genus JAJTBW01. Next base: position 46,330 of record CAYUII010000005.1, read on the forward strand.
CTTATCGCCTTGCAAAAGAGAGGCAACTCCTTCGTAAGGAGTCTTCTTGCACTCTTGGCAATGGCATTCATTTTTATAATCGGTTGGCTCTGTATAAGTGGTAATGACTCCTTCGAAGTTACGTAAGACCACCTTGCCTGGAGCTTGAGAGATTACATATTGAGGCATAACCGGGGTCTTTCCTCCTCCGCCGGGAGCATCAACAACGAAAGTTGGGACAGCATAACCACTGGTATGGCCACGTAATCCTTCAATGATTTCAATTCCTTTTGATACTGTAGTACGGAAGTGTTCAAGTCCCATTGATAGGTCACATTGGTAGATGTAATAGGGGCGAACTCTCATCTTCACTAGATCGTGTACGAGGTTTTTCATGACATGAACACAGTCATTGACCCCTCTAAGAAGAACACTTTGATTTCCTAAAGGAATGCCGGCGTTTGCCATTCGTGTACAAGCATCAAAGGCTTCTTGGGTGATTTCATTAGAGTGGTTAAAATGGGTGTTAAGCCAGATCGGATGGTATTTTTTCAGCATGTTGACTAAGTCATCGGTAATACGCTGAGGGAGTACGACAGGGGTTCTTGATCCGATTCTGATGATCTCAACATGAGGGATGGCTCTAAGTCTTTGGATAATGTATTCCAATTTATTATCCGAGATCAGGAGTGCATCTCCTCCGGAGAGAAGGACGTCACGAACCTGTGGTGTATTGGCAATGTACTCAATACCTTTTTCAATGTTTGACTCAGGAGTTGCAGCATCTTTTTGACCGGCAAATCTTCTGCGGGTACAATGGCGGCAATACATAGAGCACATATCTGTGATAAGGAAGAGCACTCTATCAGGATAACGATGTGTTAAGCCCGGAACAGGGGAGTCTTCATCTTCATGAAGAGGGTCAAGAAGATCTGCCGGAGATTGGTGAGTCTCGGCAACGGTTGGGATGGACTGTTTTCTTACTGGGCAATTAGGGTCATTAGGGTTAATCAGGCTCAGATAGTAAGGGGTAATAGCCATTCTTAAGGTTGCAAGTGATTTTGCAACGCCCTCTTCTTCTTCCGGAGTAAGATTGATATATTTCTTTAATTGATCTAATGTTTCAATGCGGTTACGGACTTGCCATTTCCAGTCGTTCCATTCTGCATCGGTTACATTGGGGAAAAGTTCGCTTCTTCTGCTTTTAACCATGATACAACGTTGTTTTGTCTCTATTCGCAAGGGTGATTTGTAAAGAGACTGTAAGGTGATTTATTTTAGATATATATTTTTTCGAATAGTTCTCTGATCTCTTTTGATTCGCGGATGATGTTAAGCGTGAGGTCGGCATGGCCTTTTGCATAGCCATTACCAACGATCAGGTTGATGTCTTTTCCTACGCCTTCGGCTCCAAGGGCGGCTTTGGTAAAGCTGGTGGCCATTGAAAAGAAGTAGACACAGCCTTGTCCTTTGGTGATTAGGATGGAGGTCATTTCGGTAGAAGGGACATTTACGTTATTGATTACCACATCGCAACCACGTTCTCCGGTGATTGCGATAACTTTTCTATAAACATCCATTACATTGGTAGCATCAGCAACGATGACATCGGTAGCTAGGTTCATATCCTTGATGCGTTGAGCATTGGCTTCGCTGAACTCAACCACGATGACTTTTCCGTAAGGGCCAGTGTTTTTCAAAGCCTGGTAGCAACAAAGAACACCTGATTTTCCTCCACCGCCAATGATACAGACGATATCTCCCTCTTTAACAAGTCGGTCAACCTGAGCGGGTGCCCCTGCAACGTCTAGAGCGGCTAAAGCTAGTTTTTCAGGGATATCATCAGGTAATTTGGCGAAGAGGCCGCTGTCAAAGAGAATCGCTTCAGCAATAACATCTACTTGATCACTTTCCGGATCAAGGTGCTTGATCTCTTTTATCTTTAGTGGTGTCAACGACAATGAGACCAGTGTTGCTATTCTATCTCCGGGTTTAAGGGTCTTGTTATGAAAGCCAGGCCCTACTTCGCGGATGGTGCCTAAAAGCATTCCACCTGAGCCTGTAACAGGATTTTGCATCTTTCCTCGTTCTGCTACGATAGATAGAATCATCTGCTTCATCTTGTCGGCATTGGCTCCACAGGTCTTTTTTATTTGGGTGTAGCTGGCAGAGTCAATGTTTAGGGTTGTGACATCTATAAGAGCTTCATTGTGGTAGATCTCCATAGTATTGTCGAGCCTGAGAGCGGGCTGTGGCAAAGTCCCTATTGGCTCAATAACTCGATGAGTGCCATATCTGCAACCTTCCTTCATCAATGATAGTTTGTTTAGATAAGATGAATTAGCCATAATGAATGGCGGTCAACAAGTACCCCTAATTCTATCACGGCTGTTGTCAATTAATTGCTAAGATTAACCGGCTGAGGGTGCAAGTCCCTCAGCCTGGTTAATAGTTTTATGCATAGAGTTCGGTGAACACCTTGCGTAGTTTTTCGCTTTCACGAAGCAGTTGTAGCGTGATTTCGGCATGTCCACGGGTGTATCCGTTGCCAACGATCATGGTAACATCACTTCCAACGCCTTCGGCTCCAAGAGCGGCTTTGGTAAAGCTGGTAGCCATAGAGAAGAAATAGACTACGCCATCATTTTTGGTGCAAAGTATAGAGGTCATCTCGGTGTCAGTGATGTTGACGTTGTTGATGGTAACATCAGCCATCTGACCATTGGTGAGTTCTTCAATCTTTTCAAGAACAGCAACGGGTTGAGTTGCATCCGCAGCAAAAACATAATCGCAGAAGCCTAAATCAATAAGTCTTTTGGTGCTCTTCTCGCTATGGCATAGACCGATAACTTTACCAGTGATACCAGCACGTTTCTTGGCTTCATAGCAACAAAGCATTCCTGATTTACCACCTGCACCGATGATTAAAACAGTGTCACCTGGTTTAACCAGTTTAGCAGTTTGAGCAGGTGCACCAGCTACATCGAGGGCTGAAAGAGCTAGTGTTGCAGGCATATCTTCGGGGATCTTTGCATAGATACCACTCTCAAATAGAATAGCCTTTCCATCAATGTCAACCTGGTCAATATCTTTTCTGATCTCTTTAATCTTATCTATACGAAGCGGAGTAAGGGATAGTGAGACTAAAGTAGCAATCTTATCACCCTCTTTCAGGTCGATTTTACCTTTCAGTGCATCACCAATCTTCTCAACCGTACCTAAAAGCATGCCACCTGATCCGGTAACCGGGTTTCTATGCTTGCCCTGTTTCTCAACAATGCCCAGCATGATTTCAGCAATCTTCTTTTCATCACCACCAGCTTGTTCCTCGATCTGAGTAAAGCTAGCTGAGTCAATATTAAGGGTCTGAACATCGATTAAGATCTCATTATCATAGATCTCATCCATGTTATTGTCGACTTTATTGGCTGGTTGTGGAAGAACGCCTTTAGGTTCAATCACGCGGTGTAGACCGTATTTGTTTCCTTTCTTCATGTTGAATTAATTTGTTTTTGCTACTATAACAGGACTCTTCACAGGCATTTTTTGTTTTACCCTTTTGAGAGATATGGATATAGTAAAGTGATTATTTAAATATTAATCAGATGGTTTATTTATTTTTTTCTTGGGGCAAGGCCGAGTATTTGACGAGCTTCATCGGGAGTGGCTATTTCTCTGCCAAGTTCTTTGGCCATTCTAACAACTTTTTCTACTAGCTCTCCGTTTGATTTAGCAAGTACGCCTTTTGAGATATAGACATTGTCTTCCATTCCAACGCGAACATGACCTCCATCAATGATAGCGGCCATTGCAAGGGGGAATTCGAAGCGACCGACACCGGCGACGGTATAGGTGGCATCAGATGGGATGCTGCCTCTTAGGAATACGAAATCACGTAATTCGCCGGAGATTCCACCGTTTACTCCCATGACAAAGTCGAAGTGCATTGGGCTTTTTATATAGCCTTTTTTATTCAGTCGGAGCGCCATATCGATCATGCTCTTGTCGAACACCTCAAGTTCAGGCTTGATGCCATTTTTGATCATTCTTTCCCCGAAGACTTTAATGGTGTTTTCTGTGTTCATAAAAACTTCATCACCACCGAAATTGAGGGTACCACAGTCAAGGGTAGCCATTTCAGGAAGGAGCTCTGTTGGTTGAAGCCTTTCGTCATCGCTCATGCCAACTGCACCTCCGGTGGAAGGTTGGATGATCACTTCAGGATATTTAGCTTTGATGGCCTCCATGACCACTCTGAAGCGCTCTTTGTCTTGGGTTGGTGTTCCATCGTCCCAACGAACGTGGAGGTGGATGATAGAAGCACCGGCTTCAAAAGCTAAACCAGCTTCTCTGACATACTCCTCGATTTTATAAGGAACAGCGGGGTTCATCTCTTTGGTAACCTCGGCTCCCGAGATTGCTGCGGTAATGATTAGTTTTTCCATGGCAAGAGGGGTTTTATTTCTTTCTTTGACAATTCTTTGGGGTCACACAGGTACCGCTGGCGCGGCAAACAACGATAGGCTCTTCAAGAATATCAGCAGCTGAGTCGCTGATGTCTTGTCTTGGAATGATTACTTTTCTGGCTTCGAAAATCATTTTACGAGAGGTGTTTCCAACACTAACGATCTCGCCAGTTGCTTCAATATAGTCACCGGCATAGACTGGAGCCATAAACTCTACATTATCGTAGGCTTTAAATAGACCTTCATCGCCGTCAAGTCTGATTAATAATTCGGTAGCTACGTCGCCAAACAGCTGAAGCATTTTTGCTCCATCTACTAAGTTGCCACCATAATGAGCGTCGTGCGAGCTCATACGTATACGAATAAGTGCTTTTTCCATTTTTTTCTCTTTTAATAGGCTATGTAATCAATAAAAATTGAGGAGGTCTTTACCTCATGAGGTTTTAGATCACCGGTCTCTACGATCTCGTCGGGCTCAGCAATGACAAGGTCGGCGGCTGTGGCCATGATGGGATTGAAGTTTTGAGTAGTACCATGGAAAGCAAGGTTACCGGCTTTATCGGCTAGGGTGCAATAGAGCAGCGCTATATCAGCCCTTATTGGAAGCTCTAATAAATACTCTTTGCCGTTTATGACCATAGTCTGCTTGCCTTCAGCAATCGTAGTCCCTAATCCGGTTGGGGTCAAAAAGCCACCAAGTCCTGCTCCACCTGAACGAACTCTTTCGGCTAGGGTTCCTTGAGGAGAAAACTCTACTTCAAGGGTTCCTTGATTCATTTGATCAATGGTATTGGCATTGGTTCCGATGTGAGAAACGATCACCTTCTTTACCTGCTTGTTGGTGATCAACAGACCAATGCCTCTGTCTGGGAAGCCTGTGTCATTACAGATAACGGTAAGATCTTTTACTCCACTCTTAACCAATGCTGCAATAAGCCGATTAGGAGTACCATTAGCTAAAAAGCCTCCAATCATGAGCGTCATGCCATCTTTTACTTTGGCAACTGCTTCGTCAATGGTGATCAGTTTGTTCATGTGTTAGTAATCTGTTTTTCATTTGCCTATGGAAATAGCCGGATCGAATATGTTATCTCTGTTATCGGTAAGTAACAATCCTGACTATCATCTATGGTCAAAAGTTAGTTATTTTCTTGATTTTCGTTTGATAAAGGAATAAACAATAGTAGCACGGATTCTTTATGCTTAGAATCTATGCTATGAAGATGGTAATATAAATAAAGATAAACCATGAAGGCAATGCCCTCCGGTTGATGATGATCTAATGATATGGCAGTCCCTGGTCATTTGGATTGGTGATTTGATGACATGAACTACTAGTTATTATCCCCTTTATGAGTAGTGTGTGTTCTCAAAAAGAAGAACTCATTTTTTGGAAACGTCGCCATCGTTTCCGAGGCAAATGTAGTTAATTTTCCGCTATTTCCATCGTTTTCGGCAAAGATTGCAGAGGCTCTTGTGATTTTAAATTTCTCAATTTGGTTACAATTTTTTAACATTGCCGAATAAATGATTTTGAATTAGTTTTTCTCTCAATCAAAGCAATTTAATCTGGTCGTCTGATCCGTAAATCGGTCTTGTTCTATTCGATCGTATAACCTTAAACTTCTTTCAAATGAATAAGTGCCTCTTTTTTGTGCTGTTTTTACTTCCTATTCTCTCTTTTAGCCAAAGTTTTACTGAAAGCAATTTACCCATCGTGGTAATTAGTACGGAGGGGATTGAAATCCCGAATGAACCAAAGATACCTGGCACTATGAAGATCATCGATAATGGTCCGGGAATGATAAACCACCCAGACGATCCAGGTAATGTTTATGATGGAGGGATAGGAATTGAGATAAGAGGTTCGTTTTCTGCTAGTTTACCTCAAAAGCCCTATTCTATTGAGACTCGGGATGCGCTACAAAATGAATTGGATGTCTCTCTATTTGGTTGGCCTGAGGAGAGTGATTATGTTCTTCTGGCAAACTATAATGATAAGGTCTTTATGCGGAATGTCCTTGCTTTCTATCTCTCCAATGAGATGGGGCATTATGCTTCGAGAACTCGTTTCTGTGAGGTGGTTGTTAATGACCAGTACAAGGGAATTTATGTTTTTGGGGAGAAGATCAAGCGGGATAAGGGAAGGGTTAATATTGCAAAACTTGAGCCTGATGAGATCTCAGGGGAGCCTTTAACGGGGGGATATATTTTTAAATGTGACTATTGGACTTCCTCCGATAGCTGGCAATCTCCTTATCATCCTATTGATCATCCCGATTTTGATGTTCGATTTGTTTATTATGTACCTAAACCTGAAGATATTGTAGCTCAGCAGAAAACTTATATAAAGGATTTTGTTTCGGCTTATGAACAGGCTCTGTATAGTGATCATTTCGATGATCCTGCGGCAGGATATCGTCCTTATATAAATACGACCTCATTTGTTGACTATTTTATCGTTAATGAGTTAGCTAGAAATAATGATGGGTTTAAGAAGAGTTATTATTTCTTTAAAGACCGTGATGGGATTGACAAACGTATAAATTCAGGTCCTGTTTGGGATTTCGACTGGGCTTGGAAGAATATTGACGAATGTCAGATTTTTGCCGCAACTGATGGAAGTGGCTGGGCTCATCTGGTCAATGATTGCTGGCCAGATAACAATTCTCCCGGGTGGCAAGTGCGTCTTCTTCAAGATACTGCGTTTGCCAATGAGACTCGATGTCGTTGGGATCTTCTTCGGCAGGATCTGTTGAATAGTGACTCTCTTCATGCATGGATAGATAGGAATGTTGCCTTGCTTCAAGAGGCTCAAGAGCGACATTATATGCGTTGGCCTATCTTAGGCTTAAATGTTGGAACGCCTGTTGTTGGCCCTATTCCAACTACCTGGGAGGGTGAGATAGCTGATTTTAAGCGGTGGATCGATTTGCGCTTGGCTTGGTTAGATGCCAACATACCAGGTACCTGTTGGACTACTGCCGTAGATGATCCTGAGCAGAGTCATGCTTTGATTTTTCCTAATCCCACCTCCGATTATGCCTATATTGAGTGGCCTAATCATGCGATGGTCGCTGCTCCCGAATTATTCAATTCTAATGGAGAAAAGGTTATTGTCTCTTCACAGATGGCCTCGGGTACGGCTAAATTAGATTTTAGTTGTTTGCATCAAGGGTTTTATCTGATTAGGGTATCTGATGCAAGTGGTAAAACTCAATGGTTGAAGATCTCAATTATTCGATAAAGGTTCGTGTAGATGTTCTTCTTTTCGGTGCCTCTTCGTATCCTCTTCGCTCCTTCTTCGTTCAAGCCCTCATTTTAAATGGGGAAAAGAGAAGAGATAACGATTGTTGTTTAGTTCAAAATAGGTGGATCCTGGCTAGGCATAAGTAGTTTTGATGGCAAAAGTCATCTGCAATAGCGAACAGGATCCACTATTAATAGGTATTTTCTGTGTGAACCTCTTCAAACTTGGTGGATACAATAGGATGCTTTAATGGAGAAAGAGCGAAGAGGATACGAAGAGGAAGCGAAGAGGTGGTTATAGAATCTTTACTGCTGTTCCTGTTGCTACCACCATGAGCATGCTGCCATTGCCTAAGGTTTCATAATCAAGGTCGATACCAATAACAGCATTCGCTCCCAGTTGATAGGCCTTTTCTTGAAGTTCAGCCAAAGCAGTATCTTTAGCCTCTTTGAGCACCTTTTCATAAGCTCCGCTACGACCACCCACGATATCGGTGATCGAGGCGAAAAAATCCTTGAAAATATTAGCACCAATAATGGTTTCACCACTTACTAATCCAAGATAAGACTGGATCGTTTTACCTTCAATGGTATTTGTTGTTGTTAATAGCATAGTTTAAAGTTTTAAGATTGGACGCATATTGAGGTTGAAAATTACACATTTTTGACCTTTTGGCTAAAAAATGTCTTCGTTAATTTGTTTTAATCAGATTTATGGATTTGCTACCTTTATAACACCTATTGAGTTCCCTTGAATTTTTTTCTTAGTTATCATGTCTTAAGTTGAAAAGTGATTCAAACTTGACTAAAAACAATTTCTACTATGCAAATGATGTTGATAGCGAATTATGATCTTAAGGTTACCAACTTGACTAATAAGGTAATACTTTCTATGGTATGGTTTTTTAGTTTTGGTTGTGGGCAGATGGAGCGGATTCAAGGACAGGATGATACGGGATGGAGATATGCCGATTCTCTTCATAGGGTTGTATTTACAGTAGATTCTCATACTGATACGCCGTTAAATTTTGTTGATGAAGGGTTTGATTTTGGTGAGTTTCATTCTGATAAGGATATCTGTTATGATCTGCCAAAGATGAATGTTGGAGATATAGATGCTGTTTATTTTGGGGTCTTTGTTGTACAGAAGCCTTTGACTCCTGAGAATATGATTAAGGCCAGAGATAGAGCCATTAGGTTATATGATTCCATTGATAAGGTTGTTGAGCGGTACCGTGATAAATTGGTTTATGTGACGACTCCTGGGGCTGCATATAAGGCAGAAGCGTTTGGTAAGAAGGCGATATTTTCAGGAGTGGAGAATGGGTTTGTAATAATGGATCAGTTAGAGTTGATTAAGTACTTTCAACAGCGAGGGGCTACTTATATTACATTGTGTCACTCTTTGAATAATCAGATTTGTGATTCGGCTAATGACACGTTGGTTTATGGGGGGCTTTCTCCATTTGGAGAGAAGGTGGTAAAGGAGATGAATCGATTAGGGGTCATGATAGATGTATCGCATGTCTCAGATAGCAGTTTCTTTGATATTGTCAAGTTGTCAAAGTCTCCCGTAATTGCTTCTCATTCTTGTTCTCGGGCAATATGTGATAATCCGAGAAATCTCTCAGATGAGATGCTTCTTCAGCTTAAGCAGAATGGAGGGGTGGTACAGCTTTGTATTTTATCTGATTATGTAAAGAAGATGCCTGCTAACCCTGAGCGTGACAAGGCATTTGGGGATTTGTGGAATCGATTTAATGGATATAAGAATCTTCCGGATAGTATGTTTAAAGTCGCAAGAGCTGAATGGAACAGGGTCGATAAAGCTTATCCTCGTCAATTAGCAACAGTAAAAGATGCCGTTGATCATATAGACCATATGGTTTCGGTTATGGGAATCGATCATGTGGGTATAGGAACTGACTTTGATGGTGGGGGCGGTTTAGCCGATTGTCGTGATGCGACCGAGTTAAGATTAATTACCCGTGAACTGGTGAGAAGGGGCTATTCCGCTGAAGATATCCGAAAAATATGGGGAGGTAACTTAATGAGGGTACTTCAAGCAAACTTGGATCGTGCTGAACGACAATAAGACATAGATGTCTAAATACTAAGCCTCAGATAGTGTAACCTTGTGTATTAGGAAAATGTCAACTTATAACTCAGTGGGCATGGTTGCTTTAAAATCCGGACTTAAAAATGCTTGATTAATTTAATTCCGGGGCGGGGGTTAATCGTAACCAAGACACGTTTACGGGTTATACATCCTTGTTGAGAGGTGACAATCACGGTGTATAGTCCCGATGAAGTGACAGAAATAGCTGGTAGAGTAGAGCCTGTACTCCATTGATAGGTAGCAGTTGGTGGTCCGGCGTTGAGAATTAGAGGGGTGTTAACACAAACAGCTGTGTCATCAGGAAGGTTGACTTCAGGGAGTGTCCATGCTGAGAGCTGAACGGTGCTGTCCCATACACATTGGAACTCATCAAGGATATAGCAGTTGTAGTTGAATGTTCCGGTTAATGTAGGACTTATAAAAGCTGTCTGGCCATTGGTGGCAATGATATCAGGGCCGGTTATCCAAGTTGAGTCAATACCAGCTGAGTATCCCCAGGCTTGGGGTAAGAGAGTAGGAGAGAGCTCCATGGACCAATTAAAGATATAACCATTATCAACTTTCCATTTGTCGCATATTTGGATACTCCATCGGCCATTTAAAGGACAGCCAATAAGTTTGCTAAAGGCAGAATCAGGTTGATAGTAATGTAAATGAGTAGCAATATGGGTTGAGTCAAGCCTTGGTTTACCGGCATTGAAGTTGATTGTGCTATCGTCGGGATATATTTCTGACCAACAGTAATTCCAACCCGTACCGGCTGAATTCGTGTTTGGATCGCAGTAAAGTTGAGAGTCACATTTATGTGGATCGCCATCCTTTTGACAAGGTAACCCCATGTCGGCACCTCCCCAGTTAATGTACTTTTTAAGAGTCGTCGATTGTCCATTTGGGCATTGAAGGGTAAATTCCAGATCACCAACGTAAGAGTGTTCCATGTTTACACATATTGACTGTATGTCGTTTCCAGAGGTAATAAGTTGGTTTGGTAGGAAGGAGGTGAAGAACACCTCGGTGTTATAACAGGGGTTGGTCGGACTACAGTTTAATCCGTCAGGAATAAACATGGTACTGTCAAATCGTTGGCTGGTGACTTGGCTATAAGAGTACGGAGTGTAGCTGGTAAGAGTTGCTACTGAGATAGCGGTGGTGTCTCCTACACAAAGAGGGGGTGGGTTATTAATTTGTTGAAATGGATTACCAGCGACAACAACGCGACAAACAATCGGAATGGAGGCACAATGATTGCTGTCTACGACATAAACGCTTAATTCATAACCTTTGGCTGAGTCATAAGGGTGCCAAGTGTAGGGTTCATCAGTTTCTTTAATCTTACCATCGCCAAATAACCAATGATAAGTATTTAGGGTGTCATGTTGTGTATAGAGGGTGTTGTTTTGCGGGTATTCACATTTAATAGCGATTTTCACGCTGTCGCTTTGGCATTGCCTGAAGTAGAGATAACCATTGGCGTCAGAGTAGGGAATAGGGATACATTGAAAGGTGTCTATCGTTGCAATGATGGGTTGGCAAGGAGCTTTTCTCTTGCGTACAACTTCAATATAACTGACGGATGATTTCTGATTGACCGAATCTGCTTGGTTGAAATTGCTAGTGTCTTTTAGGGGATTAAAAACCAGAATGGAAAAAGGCATACTATCACTACCTGGTAGTATCCCTTTTAATGGCTTCGAGTAAGATTGATTGATTAGAAGTAGAAGTAAGAAGCCAATGATAAAATTTGTCCTGTTGTCTGCTTTATACATCCTTAGGGATGTTTGTGTAAATGAAGTCACTCAAATTTAGGAAAAGGTTTGGAATAATATATATGTATGAGGCCTAAAAATTTGATTTTCTGTGAGGCCGGCTCATGTTTTCTTCCGGAGTTTTGTTAAATTCCTTATATAGCTTTAAAAAAAAGCACCCCAATGGAGAGCAAAATATTTATGAGAATAATGTGAAGAGTAGGTCATAGGGTGTAGTAAAAATAAAAAAGCCGACTCAACTCTTGAGTCGGCCTTTTTTATAAAGAGGCAGATTAAATCAGGCCTCTTTTAATGAGAAGTGCATCGATAGCAGGTTCTTGTCCCCGGAATTTTTTATACATTTCCATGACATCTTCGCTACCGCCTTTTTCGAGTACTTCGGTTCTAAAGGCTTTTGCTTTAGTTTGATCGAAGATGTTTCCAGTTTCTTTGAAAGCTTTAAACGCATCCGCATCGAGAACTTCAGCCCAGATGTATCCATAATAGCCGGCAGAGTATCCACCATCAAAGATGTGGGAGAAATAGGTAGAGCGGTATCTGGGAAGGATTTGAGGGATGAGTCCGATCTTATCCATTGCTGCTTTTTCGAAAGCAACTGCATCAATTTTGCCAGGTTGAGCAAAAGTGTGGTAGTTCATATCGAGGAGAGAGGCAGCGAGGTATTCTGTTGTAGCAAAACCTTGGTTGAAGGTTCCGCTATTCTTGATTTTATCGACTAAGGCTTGAGGAATAACCTCATTGGTTTTATAGTGACGAGCGTAGACGGCCATTACCTCAGGTTCTGAAGCCCAGTTTTCCATGATTTGAGAGGGTAACTCCACGAAATCGCGAGGAACATTTGATGTAGTGGTATAGGTACATTGGTTCAATAGTGCATGGAGACCGTGGCCAAACTCGTGGAAAAGAGTTTCAACTTCGTCATAGTTTAGAAGTGCTGGGGTGTCACCCGTGGGCTTGGTGAAGTTACAGACGATAGATACAACGGGAGCAACTCTTTTTCCTTCCACCTTTTTAGCATCACGGAAACTGGTACACCAAGCTCCGCCTCTCTTACTAGCTCTTGGGTGATAATCCATATAAAGAATACCTAGATGACTCCCATCAGTGTCGAATACTTCATAAGTAGTTGCATCCGGATGATAGAGAGGTAGGTCGTTTCTTTGTTTAAAAGTCAGGCCATATAGTTTATTAGCTGTGCTAAAGATTCCTTCTACAACGTTTTCAAGTTTAAAATAGGGGCGTAACATCTCTTCGTCGAGGTCATATTTTTCCTTACGAACTTTTTCTGCATAGTAGAACCAATCCCAACTCTCGAGTTTGAAATTTGCACCTTCTTTATCAGCTAGCTTTTGCATATCAGCAAGCTCATTTTTAGCTTTTGCAATCGCCGGTGTCCAGAGTTTATTAAGAAGATTGAAAACATTTTCAGGGTTTTTTGACATATTCTCTTCCAAAACATAAGCAGCGAAGGTTGGATAACCCAAGATTTGAGCTTTAGCTAAACGAAGGTTGATGATAGAGTCAATTAGGTTCTTATTATCTGTTGCATTATTATGGTTACAACGAGTGGCATATTCTTCGTATATTTTTTGACGAAGCTCTCTTTTTTCAGAGTAGGTTAAGAAGGTGAAGATGCTAGAGCGGTCTAAGGTGAATACCCATTTACCAGCTTCATTTTGGTTTTTAGCTTCTTCAGCAGCAGCTGCTTTAACACCGTCAGGAAGACCGGCTAAGTCGGCTTCATTCTCTATAACGAGTTTATAACCATTGTTATCAGCGAGCAGATTTTGGCCATATTTTAGGGTAAGCGAGGATAACTTACTATTGAGTTCTTTTAGTTTAGTTTTCTGTTCCTCGTTTAAGTTTGCACCTGATCTAACAAATGATTTATAAGTCTCTTCGAGGAGCATTTTTTGTTCTCCAGATAATCCCAGTGCCTCTTTTTGGGCATAAACAGCTTTAACGCGCTTAAATAGCTTAGCGTTCATCATGATTTCATCGCTATGTTGAGTCAGTTTAGGAGAAATGATCTCTGAGATCTGTTGAAGTGAGTCAGAAGAGACAGCCTCAGTAAGATTAAAAAAGACAGCACCTACTCTTGCAAGGAGTTCCCCACTGTTTTCAAGGGCTTCGATGGTATTGGCAAATGAGGGCGCTTCTGTGTTATTCACGATGGCTTGAATCGCCTCATTTTGTTGTTTCATTCCCTCATCAAATGCAGGAATATAATGTTCTGCTTTAATTTTGTCGAAGGGAGGTACACCAAAAGGCGTATTGTATTCAGTTAAAAAAGGATTATCAGATGCTTTTTTTTCGGTTTTGCATCCGGTAAAGGCTGCGATAGCCATTAATGCAATCATAATACGTGTTTTCATAAAACTACCTGAGGTTGGTTATTTTGGCGCAAATGTATGTTTTTTCCTGATATTCTTGATGATATCGAGTAATCTATCTACTCATTCTCTGATAGAAGAGCGTGTCTCTGCGGGGTTGAATTATTTAAACTGTAAAGATCTTTTGAAGGGTATCAAAAAATGGTAGATTACCACTGTGCAACCACGCGAGCAGGTGCTCCATCAGCATTATTCCAGAATAAAGGCAGAACCGATAGGTTGATTATTTGATTAGTAGGTAAAAGACTAAGGTTGGTGAAGTTTTCACCAAGTAAGATACCGGCTCCTAGTAGTTGAAGATGATTAAAAAAGGTTGTGCTCTCAACTGGATCAAAAGAACATGCATCTATGGCAATTCCCGATGGGTTTATCTTAAGCAAAAAATCCACTGCGTTCGGGTCTAATATCGGAAACCCTGTAAAGTAATCAGGTGTGCCCCATTTATCAGACCAAAACGATCTAAAAATAACCCATTCTGTTCTCCCGAATTGCTCTATTGGTTTCTTTATGTTATCAATACTAATTAGATTTAGGTCTTTAATATCGATTACAATGGCCGATCCAACAAATCGTTCAATCGATAAAGAATCTAAGGTCGCTCCATTGGCTATCATATGAGCAGGGGCATCTAGATGGGTGCCAATATGTGATGTGAAACTTAGTTTACCTTCAGCAAACCCATCGTTAATCACGGTTTTAATATTTGTGACTTCTATTTCTGGGGTGCCTGGATAAAGGGGTAACTTAGAATGAATTTTATGTGTTAAGTCACTAATGGGCATGATCTTATCGCCTTGTTTTTATTTTGTTTTAAATAGTTCGGACGGTTGCCTTAATAAGAACCATGTGCCAAGAAGGATAAACGGAACACTGAGTAGTTGTCCCATGTTAAGTATCATGTTTTGTTCAAATCCGACTTGGGGTTCTTTTAGAAACTCAACAATAAAGCGAAGTCCAAAAACCAAGACTAAAAACCATCCAAGCAGTCTTCCCGGCTTGAGAATCTCTCCTGATTTATATTTAAATAATAAAAAGAAGAAGATGGAGAGGTATCCTAAGGCCTCATAAATTTGTGTCGGATGTCTGGGTATCATATCATCTCTTTCAAAAATAAAGGCCCATGGGAGGTGAGTCTCATGACCATAGATCTCAGAGTTCATAAGGTTCCCAAGACGGATAAAACATCCGGCTAAAGCGGTTACAACCACAATACGATCTACGGTTGACAGAAATGATTGTTTATATTTCTTTGAGTAAAGGAATAGGCCTGTGAGTATCCCTATTGCGGCTCCATGGCTGGCTAGCCCCCCCTCCCATACTTTTAAAATGTCTAAAGGATTGGCTAAATAATCCAGTGGTTGATAAAATAATACATGACCAAGTCTGGCTCCGACCACTGTTGAAATGACCATATAGGTTGTTAGTGAATCGAGAAGCTTTATATCCATTTTTTCTCTCTTCATCATCCATCCAATTATATAATAACCGGTGATAAAGCCTAACGTAAAGAGCAGCCCATACCACCGAATGGTCAGAAAA
Source organism: uncultured Bacteroidales bacterium (assembly GCA_964444785.1). Classification (GTDB taxonomy): domain Bacteria; phylum Bacteroidota; class Bacteroidia; order Bacteroidales; family TTA-H9; genus JAJTBW01. Next base: position 61,841 of record CAYUII010000005.1, read on the forward strand.
CTAAGAGAAAAGATCTCTGGTGAAGGATTCCAATGGATGAAAGATAAAAGCATAATATCAGTTTTCAGCAAAGGTATAAATTATCGTTTATTGATGTGATAGATAGTGGTCAATACGTTTTGATAATATATCTATTGAGCTATCTTGCACCTCAACGGATAAGCTTATTGCTCTCTTAATTCCCATTAGAATATCTAATTCATCTTGGTTCATGGGGAAAAACAATGCGTTTGTTTTTAATCGATCGGCGAGATATTCTTGTTCCATTTGACCAGGAGTCGGAATTAATAGGGCTTTCTTTTTAAGAACGGCTAGATCCATGAGTGTAGTATACCCTGTTCTTGCAATAACGACTTTCGTTTGATTTAGAATAAGGGAGAGTTCATCTTTGTTGGCATAATCTTTCACGATGATTTTCTTTATTGTCTCATTATTTTCAATATCGGAGAGGGCGCTTATTGTAATGAGATTTTTAGAATTTAATTTATCAGACCTAAGCGGACGAGAGAATCCTTTTGGTAGGCCTCTGACCAGGATTACCCGTTGATCAAGATTGTTTAACTGTGGCAAGATGATCTCTTCAAGAATGGACCTCTGAGGCTCGGGGCCGGAGAGGATTACGGCAACATCAAGATTTAGGGATAGATTGTTTAGTGTGGAGGAGGAATTTTGCAGATCCGAGTTTTCATGGGGTTCCGGGGAATCAAGGTTAACTTTATCAGGTTGAAACTGGGATAACCAGCCAATAAAAAAGCGTTTGGGAGTTTTAAATGGTTGATGAGAGAGCTCTCCCGAAAGGTTGTTTTCACCTTCAATGTCGGGTACCCATACTTCAGTGAACTTCGATATGAAATGGTGATTCCATTGGTTAAGAATGGGTGCGAGTAGAGAGAGAAGTCCTTTTGGCTTAAGGAAGAGTTGGTGAGTGATGAAGCAGGAGGGTACCGAGTGATGGTAAAAGCCAAAGCGGTTATCACTAATGATGAAGTCTGGGTTGTATTGTGCCACTAGTACTTCTGTAATACGGTTTTCGCCTTTTATGGCTTTTAGTAATTTTGGTAACTGTTTAGAGATTTGCAGGATAAAGCTTCCTTTTGCTTGATAATTAACGTTATAGCTTGGTAATTCTACGAATTTTAGGGTTGGAAAGTTGGTTTTAAGTAAGGATAAGGCAATACCATCTGATGCAATAATTATATTAACACCTTTGCTTTCAAGTAGTTTAATTATAGGGGTGCAGCGAGTGGCATGACCAAGTCCCCAGTTCAGAATGCCTAATAAGACTGTTTTCATTAAAATTGAGCTAAATTCGTAGTTCAAAAGTACTTTTTCTCTATTCACTAATTGCTAAAAAAATGTTAAGATGGAGTTACTCTATCAGATTGCACTTACAATGATCCCTGGAATAGGCGATGTCAATGCCCGGAATTTGATTAAGTATTGTGGTAGTGCTGAGGCAGTATTGCGTGAGAGGTATCATAGGTTGATAAAGATACCAGGGATAGGAGCTGTTACTGCGAAGAGCGTTGTTAGCCATAAGGTTTTATCCAGGGCTGAGGAGGAGATATTATTTCTTGAGAAATTTAAAATTAGAGCCTTATCGTTTAATGATCCTGATTATCCTCAACGTTTGTTGAACTGCAATGATGCTCCAATCGTTTTATATTATAAAGGGAATGGATCGTTGAATCGAAAGCGTGTTTTGGCTATAGTAGGTACCAGGAAGGTTACTGATTATGGGAAGGATATCTGTAGATCGATTATTCAACGGTTAACTAGTGAAGATCTATTAATTGTAAGTGGTTTGGCTCATGGGGTTGACACCATTGCACATCGAGCTTCTGCTGATTGTAATATTTCAACGGTTGGGGTTTTGGGACATGGGTTAGATCAGATCTATCCTACAATAAATAGGGGTCTTGCTGAGCGTATGATTTTGAATGGGGGAGTTTTAACAGAATTTGTGAGTCGTACGATGCCCGATAGAGAGAATTTTCCCCAACGAAATAGAATCATTGCAGGAATGTCCGATGCAACGCTTGTGATTGAGTCGGGAAGCACAGGTGGTTCGTTGATAACGGCAGATATTGCATTATCCTATAATCGGGATGTCTTAGCTATTCCGGGGCGGGTGAATGATGAGCATTCTAAAGGGTGTAATGAATTAATAAAAAAGAATAAGGCAGCCCTAACCGAAAGTGCGGATGATCTGTTTTACCATCTTGGATGGGGTGAGCAGGCAGGCAAGAGGAATGAGGTTCAGACGACTTTATTTCGGGAGTTAACAGATGATGAGGTGAAGATTGTTCAATTGCTTGAGCAAAATGGAGATTTGAGCATTGATCAGTTAGAAGAGAGATCGCTTTTTCCTTTGAATAAAATTGCAGGGCTGCTTTTGGGGTTAGAGATAGAAGGGGTTATTACAAAATTACCCGGAAGTATTTACCACAAGGTAGGTCATGTGGTAAGGTAATTGTCAAGTGATTTTTATAGAATTATCAATTAGAGGAGGTGTATTTGCAGAAAGGGGCAATTAGCGCAAAAAAAAGAGCGATAGTTGAATCGCTCTTTTCTTAAAATTATGTAGAATAATTTACTTAATTCCTAATTTCTTTTTTACTAAAGGAAGGACATCATCGCTATCTTGAGAGTAGAGTAGAAGGCCTTCCGCGCTGTTGAAGATATAAGTGTATCCATTAGCTTTGGCAACTTCGCGAACGGCTGCACGAGCTTTTTCGATAATGGGAGCAGTAAGTTCAGTTTCTTTTGCGGCGAGGTCTTGTTGAGCTTGACCGTTAAAGGCTTGAATGCGTTCTTGAAGATCAGTAATCTCCTTTTCTTTAGTCTGTTTGATAATCGCTGACATTGTACCTGCGTTGGCTTGGTAATCTGCATACTTAGATTCAAGTTCAGTTTGCATTACACCTAACTGTTTACGTAGTTGATCAGCATAATCTTTGTATTTGGCTTGAGCAGAATCTAAACCTGGCATTTCACTGTATAGTTTTGCAAAGTCAAGATGACCAAACTTCTGAGCCTGAGCTCCAAATGAGAAGAGTACCAGCGCAATAATGAAGAAGAATTTTGACGCAGTTTTCATATTAAACGGTTCAATTTGGTAAATAGATATAGTTTTGGGCAAAGTTAGTTATTTCGGGTGATATTGCAACTTATTGATTCAAATGGCGATTCTCTTAACATTATTTAACGTCATGAAGTAGTAAAACTATATGAATGAATCAGGATAAGTATTGTAGAGCGAAAAAAAAAGAGAGCCCTAAGGCTCTCTTTTTTTCTAATAATGGGGGTCCTATTATTTGTTCTTTTTTGTGTTAAAGCTATAGCCCATTTCCTCAAGGATATTGTCTGAAATATCATATTTAGGATCGGCGAACATGACAGTAACTGAGCCAGATTTATCAAATATCATAGCATAGTTCTTAGATGTTGCAAATTGAGAGATGGCATTAAAGACTTTGTCTTGAATGGGTTTAATCAACTCTTGACGTTTTTTAAACATATCACCATCTTTACCAAATCGTTTCTTTTGAAGATCTTTGGCCTCTTTTTCAGCGGCCACGATAGCCTCTTCGCGTTTGCGTTTCATTTCATCAGGAAGTAAGACTGATTCGGCTTGGTAGTCCTTATACATCTTATCGATGGATTTGAATTTTGCTTCAAGTTCTTGTTGCCAGGCTGCAGATAATTCGTCTAGTTGAGCTTGTGCATCGTTATATTCGGGAATATTCTGCATAATATATTCAGAGTCAACATATGCAAACTTCTGAGCAAAGGTACTTACCGATGTTGCGGTAAGTATAAGAAGGAGGAGGAATATCTTTTTCATTAGGCAGTGAGTTTTTATGTATCTAAAATCGCAAATATTATGCCGTTAGTCGATAGATTGATTAATAGAGAAGTGGAATTGGCCACCATTAGCCGAAGCATTTCCGGGTACAGGATCCATACCGTAACCCCAATCTAAGCCTAATATACCGAACATGGGTAAGAAGATTCTCATTCCAAGTCCAGCTGACTTATAAACATTGAATGGGTTGAACTTAGCAAATTTATTCCATGAATTACCTCCTTCAAGGAAACCTAAAGCATAGATAGTTGCATTTGGGTTAAGCGATAAGGGGAACCTTAATTCGAGTGTATATTTACTATAGATAGAGCCACCAATGGTTTTATCGGCGAAGTATTCGGGGAGAATGGATTCATTAGTATAACCACGAAGGGCAATGATTTCACGACCATCCAGGTTATTGTAACCGCTAAGACCATCTCCTCCTAAATAGAAACGTTCGAACGGGGTGGTTCCAATTTCGTTGTTGTAATAACCAAGGAAGCCGAATCGCATTTTTGAGCTAAGAACGAGATCCCCGACTAACTGAGTATACCAAGCGCCAGAGAATTTCCATTTATGGTATTCAATCCATTGGTATTTTTCGTCTTCACTAAGTGTGCTATAGTTTTTACTTGAGAACAAGCTATAGGGAGGCGTTAGTTCAAGGCTAAGGCTAATGTCAGAACCTTTCCGTGGGAATATTGGGTTGTCGTCAGATCTTCTACCGATAGCGATGGTATAAGAGATGTTATTGAATTGGCCATCGCCACTACCTACATCAAAGATGGTAGAGTAGTTTTGAAGGTCGTAGCGCTGGATGTTTATAGCTTGGTAGAGGGTAAAGTAGTCATCTGGCCAATTTAGACGTTTACCAAGACTAAAACCGATGCCGTGAATCACAAACTTTGCGAAGTTGGTGTCCGAACTGGAGTATCCATTCGTATATCTAGAGTAGGAATAGGAGGTAGTGAAAGCGTTCGCTTTCTTACCACCGAGCCATGGTTCTGTAAAACTAACACTTCCGGCAATATAACCTGCGCCATAGGTTTGAAAACGAAGAGCAAGTTTTTGTCCATCGCCATTGGGAATTGGGCGCCAGGCATCCTTCTTAAAGAAACGTTTTAGGCTAAAGTTGTTAAAGGAGAAGCCAAGAGTACCGACGATACGACCATATCCCCAACCTCCTGAAAGCTCGACTTGGTCGGCAGAGGTCTCTTCTACTTTATACTCAAGATCGACAGTCCCATCTTGCGGATTAGGAGTATAGTCGATACCTAATTTTTCTGCGTTGAAGTATTTCAGCTGAGCGAGTTCTCGTTGTGTTCTGATGATTTCTGATCTGTTGAAAAGTTGACCGGGTCTGGTCCTTAATTCACGAATGATAACATGGTCATTCGTTCTATCATTACCTCTGATAGAGACTTTGCTTAGACGAGCTTGTTTTCCTTCGTAGATTCGTATTTCAAGATCAATAGAGTCATTTTCTACCTTGACTTCTACTGGGGTTGCATTGAAGAAGAGGTAGCCATCATCAAGATAGAGAGAACTGACATCAAATCCATTGGGGTTATAGGAGAGGTTCGTTTCCAATAATTCCTCATTGTAGATATCTCCTTTTTGGATTCCTAAGACTTGACTAAGGTTTTCACTAGTGTATTTTGTATTACCAACCCAGGTGATATTGCGGAAATGGTATTTAGGGCCTTCGTTTATCCAAAGGTCAATGCTAACAGATTTATCAGGGTTTTTGTAGACACTATCTTTAACGATGAAGGCATCACGGAAACCGATGCTATTGTATTTTTTGATAATATTAACTTTATCGGTCTCGTAATCATCGCGAATAAACTTTGAGCTATTAAAAATTCTCACTCTAATATGATCTTGGAACCATGTTTCCATTTGGTCTAAGATTCCATTCATATCCATAGTAACAAATTCTTTAGCCATTCCGAATGCGAGGGTGTCGATACCTGAAAGGGGGCGGAAGATACTTCTTTCATGAGTTTCATCCATGGCTCCTTTAACTTTATACGGGGAGAGGTTGTGAGCGCCGTGGATGTTAATACTAGCTATTCTAACTTTGCTATGTTTTTTTACGTTGATTTTAAGGGCAACGTTATTGAGGCGGGTAGTATCTTTAGATTGAACAAGATCCACTTCAGCGTTGAGATAGCCTTTATCAGTATAGAATTTTGTTATACGTGCTTTGGTTCTCATGATAAGATTATCAGTAACCACATCACCGGCGACCAATTTTAGTTGGTCACGAAGGTCATCGGCTTCAGATTTTTTTACGCCTGAGAAGGAGAATTTGGAGAGGCGAGGTCTTTCAGTAAGTTTGATTTCGAGGAAGATGTTTTGCCCCTCTATCCGAGAAGCGATCATTTTTATGTCTTCGAATAGACCTTGACGCCACAGTTTTTCAATTCCTTGGGTTATTTTATCACCAGGTATCTTGATTCTATCGCCAATTTGTATCCCGGTGACCATAATAAGGACGTTGGGGTCGAGGTATTGAACGCCACTTACAGTGATTCCACCTACTGTATATTCTTTAGGGTTGTTGTAGTCGATGTTTTCAATATCGGCTCCGATAGAGACCTGGGCAAACGAACCCAGAGTACTCAGGAGAAGGAATAGTGTAAGGAGAGAGATTTTTCTTAGGCTCATCCGGTAGATGGTTTACTTAAATGTGTATTTGATTAGTTGGCGGTCTGATCTTTTTTGATCTGGAGGCTAGTTTGCCCGAAGCGTCGTTCACGGCTTTGGAAATCTAACAAAGCTTCATAGAGATCATCTTTTCTGAAGTCAGGCCAGAGTTTTGAGGTGAAGTAAAGCTCGGCATAGGCAATTTGCCAGAGGAGGAAGTTACTTATTCTATATTCTCCGCTAGTTCTGATCAGCAGTTCGGGGTCGGGCATTCCGGCGGTAGTAAGGTTTTCAGAGATGGTACTACAAGAGATCTCTTCAGTTTTGAGGCTCATATCTTGTACTTTGGCAGCTATTTTTCGCACTGCTTCAGTGATTTCCCATCTTGCACTATAGGATAGAGCTAAGATAAGCGTCATTCCTGTGTTAGCGGAGGTTGTATCAATGGCTCTGAAAAGTTCATCACGTGTTTCTGATCTTAAGCTACCGAGGTCACCAATAGCTTTAAGCCTAATGTTGTTTTTTTGCAGTGTGTGCGTCTCAGAGTGGATGGTTTTAACAAGAAGGTTCATTAACGCATCAACTTCTTCTGCAGGTCTTTTCCAGTTTTCCGTACTGAAAGCATATAGGGTTAGGTATTTAATACCTATTTCAGCTGCAGCTTCAGCAGCTTCTCTAACTGAGGTAACCCCGTTTTCGTGTCCAAATGTTCTTTCCATGCCTTGTTGCATGGCCCATCTTCCATTGCCATCCATGATAATGGCAACGTGGTTGGGAAGCCTTTGCGGGTCGATCTGTTCTTTCAGATTGTTCATTTATTGAAAAGATGAATCATCGTAAACCTAATAGTGCTTTCTTGTTGTAACACTTCTACATGACTGACAAAGTTACCGATAAATAGGCAATTCTGTAAGAAACTATCTGAACTTTTGTACATTTTTAAAGTCATTGCAACCGGGTTTTCCCATTAAATTGAATCGATAGGTTAGAAAAACCATGGTAAATGCATACCAATCTTTGTTTTCAGGATTACCCCGATACATTCCTTTGGTATGACTGAGGGTAGGGTCACTCAACCACTGTGCAGGATCAGTCTGATCGATGGTTTGTGAGTTAAGATAGTAGGTCTCACTCACATCATCTAAATAATCTGTTAAGGTTTTTCTTAAGCCCCATTCCATGCCAATGGTAATTTTTTTTGAAACACTAAGTTTGAAACCCATTCCAAACGGGAAAGCTACTCCAACTGATCCATAGGGTTTACGGTCTGGATAGTCTTCTGTATTTTGTCCTTCAGTATGTAAATCACGTAAGGAGTAGGTTTGACCCTCGAAGTCTGCCTTAGGATTAAACAAGAAGCCGCCAACTCCAACAAAAATATAGGGAGAGAACTTATCGGTCTTTGATCCAGTAAAGAAAGTAAGGTAGTTTAGTTCAGCTTGAAGGCTTAATTCTAGGATATTAGATTCAAATTGTAGCCCTCTTTGCGTTTGCCAATTGTAGTCAGCATCATTAGCTGAGATTGTTCCATAATAGAGAGAGCCTTTGAGACTCCAGCGGGTAGTATAGTTATATCTGAAGAGCCCACCAAAAGAAGGCTGCGGATTGGAGAAATGAACAGTTGGGTTAATATCCCCAATATAATATGATACACCGGCTGCCGGTCCGATATCCAAAAACTGCCCCCTACAGGTTAGAGCGAGCAAAATGAGAATAAATGCAGAAAAGGATGATTTCATTCTGGTATAACTGCAAAAAGTGATCTATATTTTATCTGCTGGTCAGAAAGGCGCAAAATTATGCCTTTTAGATGGAATAGCCCCAATCAATTCCGGATGTCCAATCCCCAGGCAAGCTTTGCCCTGATGGTGCTAAAGAAATCCCTGTTATTTAACCGTACTAACTTTAATCCGAATTCTGCTTTCTCTATCATTATCTCAGTTGAGGTAGGGATCACGATGGTTCTTGAATCCAGACCTAGAATAAACTGGCGGTCTCGACCATCGGGAATCAAACGGATCTTTGATGTATCAGGGATGACAATGGGCCTGATGGTGAGGTTGTGGCCAGCAATCGGGGTAATGATGAGCGTTTGAGAATCTGGAGAGACCATCGGACCACCACAACTTAAGGAGTAAGCTGTGGAGCCTGTCGGGGTGGATATAAGCAGTCCGTCTCCCCAATAGGTGTTAAGAAACTTATCGTTGACATATACATTAATAGAAAGCATACTTGTTGGGTAGTCCTTCTGAATACTAATCTCATTGAGCGCATATGGAAACTCACCCAAACTCCCTAATGGTGAGGTGATCTTTACCATTGATCGTGTCTCAATGGTGTACTCGCCCTGTTTTAAAGATAAAAGAGCTTCGTCAATTTCGTGAGATCCAATAGTTGATAGAAATCCTAATCTCCCGGTATTAAATCCTATTACTGGGATACATCGCTCTTTTACCAACGGAACGCATTCTAATAAGGTGCCATCTCCTCCAATGGAGAAGATGAAATCAATCGAATCATGATGAAGTTCATCTTGCGAGATGCATGAATATCCAGAACCAATTTCCGGGGCAATGGTATTATAAAAGGGAGCATAGAAGACCGGGTTAAAACCGTTAATCTTAAGTTTACTCAGAAGATTCTTTAACTTCGGTATAGTAGACTGATCAAAACGCCTTGCGAAAAGAAGTACTTTCATATACACCTTGGTTTGTGTTTTCACCCCAGCTAAAGCAAATTTAAGAATTCTTTGAAATCTTCAATAATTATCAGATTTTTTCAATTGGTTATAACTGTAATATCCCCTCCTCTTTTCGATCAGATTTCCATTAATAGCTATATCGGCGCAATAAAGTGTAGATAAACTCCACTCTCTTTTTCTTTATTAATAGTATACTCTACTCTTAAAACACGGTCATAATAGGTTACTAAATCAAGTCCCACCCCTATGCTGCTTAACCACTTGTCGGTAAGCTTACTTTCATACGACTTAATCCTATTCATAGCAATGCCATGATCTGTGAATAGGTTAAGATAAATGGCGTAGTGAATCTTGGAGAATTTGATATTTCTAAGCCAGGTTATTTGATGGTTTCTTGACGGAATGAGTGCATATTTAAGGATGAGTTTTCCAACAAAGATTTTTTGTCCATTGATTAGATAGTATTCGTATCCTCTCACAAAATTGCGACCAGTTCCTAATCCTTCTGCAAAGAAATAGGGTACATTATTTTCACTTGTAACTTTTGCATATATACCTGTTGAAAGGTAAGTTTTCTCTCTTAATTGTACGTAATATCTTAGGTTTGATTCTACTTTAAAAAATGAAGAAGTGAACAACTTTTGGTTAATGTCATAAAAGGTACCTGCTGATAAGTCGATATAATGACCTTGTAATGGATAGTGTTTGTAATTGCGTTTGTCAAATCTGAATTGATAGGTCAGGTTTAAGAATGTAATGGATCCTTTGGGCCAAATCATGGGCTCAATTTTAGACATGGTGTCATTTAAGGATTCATGTAATATACCTAAGGAGATGGAGTGCTGGGTAAAGTATGCGGGGCGGTAATTAATAGCGATCTCGGCAAGCGATTCTTCTCTTAGGTAATTCTGAGATGATCTCAGAAATGTAATGGTATTGTCATAATTGGTTTTAAGGGCAACTTCATGATTTCTCATAAAGCCTGCTTTGATTGATAATCCTAGCGTTTTTCGATGGTTGATATTTGGGAAAGTATACTTTATCTCTAGACGCCGGTCAAAACCCCATTTAAAAAGAACCATTAATTGTTCAGCTCTTCCTCTGAAATTATCGGCTTGTACGTAGAATCCATAGGTTAAATGATCCAGATTTTTGGATTTCCACCAACTATTGAAGTTTCGGTCGGCTACATCAATGATTGGATAGGGCCAGATATACCATCGCTCAATTACATCTACGGTAATGGTCAATCTGTCTTGAGATAGAATAGAGGTATCAACCTTTAGGGTGATAAAATTGAAGAGTGAAATGTTTTTTAGATTACTTGTGGAGTTTTCAAGTTCATTTTGTAATCTGCCTGATGAGATTGTGTCTCCCTGTTTTATGGTTAATTCTCTATCAATTATTGACCGTCGGGTGATGTTATTCCCTTTTACAACGATTGATTCAATGGTAAATATAGTGTTTTGACATGCCGCCTCAAAAGGGAAGAGAAGCAAGATCAGTACAATGATTAAACTTAAGAATTGTTTGTTGGCCATCAAATATTCAGGTAGTGCATGAGGCTTTCAAACCGACTTTTTAGAACATCGTTGTAGTCATTACGACCGAAGGAGGCAACTACGGTGTAGTTAAACCGATAAAAGGTTTGAAGTAGTGGGGTGATATCGATGGAGCTTAGTTTTATCGTAACGGTGATTTTTGTTGAGTTCGTACTTGATCCGGTTAGAAGGGCAAGCAATCGCATGTCATTGCTTGAAACAAGCCTGACCAGTTCTGCTGGGTCATAATCATTAGAACTCATTTCTAAGACAATGATTCCTCCGGTATTCCAATTGGCATCGAATATAGAGAGATGTTGCAGGAGATCTGTTGCACTGATACACCCCATGTAATTTCCTTTATCGTCAACTACAGGAAGGATTGTAAGTTTGTTAAGGATGACAATCCTTAATGCCTCAAGAATATGTTGATCGGGACTAACAGCATGCCTATTGAGCATAACATTATGTGAATCAATTGCCAAGGAGGTGTCGCTAAGGTCAAAAATATCAACCTCACTGATTAATCCGACATAGGCCAAATCACGGATGATAGGCAGATGAGATACTTTAAAATCTTCCATTAATTGAAGGATGTCAGTGCCAGATGTTCCAATATTTACGGGCACAATATCATCTGAAAGAATATTTTGAACCAACATGGTAATCTATTTTTAACTCCAGTCTGTTTGCTCTAAGTTATTATCATTGACGATGGAAAGGTAGCTTTGGTAACGGGAAAATGCAATATCTCCCTCCTCAACAGCTTGTTTTACCTTACAACCGGGTTCATGCGTATGTGTACAATTGTAGTATTGACAGTTCTCAAGAAGATTCATCATTTCTGGAAAATGGTGTGCCACCTCTTCCATCTGGAAGTTTGAGAGACCAAATTCTTTGACGCCCGGTGTATCAGCAATATAACCTCCAAAAGAAAGTCGATGCATCTCGGCAAAAGTTGTGGTATGTTGTCCTTTGTTATGCGTAGAGCTAATTTCCCCAATACGAATATTGAGATGTGGTTCAAGAGCCATAATCAGGGCACTTTTTCCAGTACCCGAATGTCCTGAAATCATTGAAACCTTATCCTTCATTAAATCTTTGACGATTGTAAGCCCAATGTTTTTAAGAACCGAGATTTGGTGTACGGGTATGCCAATCTTTTGGTAAAGTTTTTCAATTTTAGAGGCTTCCCAAAGTTCTTCTTCATCAAGCAAATCGATTTTGTTTATAAGTATAATAACAGGTATATCGAAAGCCGATGCTGACACTAAGAAGCGGTCAATAAATCCTGCGGAGGTTCGCGGTTGTTTTAAGGTTAAGACTAAAAAGGCTTGATCAATATTGGATGCTAGAACATGCGAAGCACTGGATAATCGGGTAGCTTTACGAATGATACCATTTTTTCGGGGTTCAATTGAGGCAATAACCCCATATTCATCGTTATCGTTAATCTTTACTTTTACATTGTCACCTACGGCAACAGGATTTGTACTTCTTGAGCCATCCATACGGATTCTTCCTGCCAATGTGCATTGCTTAGTCTCGCCATCATCAAACTGAACAATATACCATTTACCGGTACTCTTCACCACTATTCCTATTTGCAGATTATCCTTCTCCGGCTTTCTTTTGTGCATAGATAAACATTTCTGGTACAAAAGTATCCTATTTTTGTGTAACAAGGTAACCTCTATTCGTTACCCTTTTAAGGGTATTTGTAATTCGGTTCCTGATTTTTAAGGTTAAGTCGGCTTTAAAGATGTTTTTATGCTTTTTTTTTAACAGACCGATTCCATTGTTAAGTTTTGAATTTTTTTTAATTTTAAGGCTATCACAGACTCATTTTAATATATCAGGTTACAATATTTGTATATTTGATGACATATTTCCAACAACAAAAGCAATAGCGATGTTCTTAAACAACCTGGTCTTTTCGATTCCTTCCTTCATAGCCGTTATCTTGATTATTCTATACTTGAACTACAAGTATTCTGGTGTAGGACTTAAGCCGCTTTATACGGCTTTTTCTCTGGGTGTATTAAGTTTTATTCCCATTTTTATCATTCAATATTTGATTGAAGCGGCAGGCTTCGTCCTTCATGCAAGCTTAAAACGCATGCTGTTTTATAGTTTTTTTGTGGAGGGATTTGTTCCACAGATGGTGGTATTATCGGTAATGATGTTCTTTTTTTATAGGCAGGCGAAGTTTAGAACTACCGCTGATGGGATCTTGTATTCTCTGTTTGTAACGCTGGGGTTATCTGTTTTCTTAATTCCTTTTACACTTGGTCAAGGAGTTTTTAGTGAGCACTCTTTAATTTTCAAGATGGCTTATATGCCATGTCTTGTTGTTTCTGCTATCTCTCTCGGGTTTTTTACTGGTTTATCGCGTCAACGGAACAATACATTGGTAGATCTTATGACCGGTTTAATTGCAGCGAGTTTTTTTCAAGGTCTTTATATCTTCTGTATGTTGACTAATGAGATTGTACTATGGGTTATCTCGGGGGTGGCTAGTGCTTTTATCTCGATGCTATTTATTTATAAAGCCGTAACGAATCATAAACAAGAGCAGAAAGCGTAGTGGTTTTTTGAGTAATGATCAACGCCACTTCGCTTCCTCTCCCTATTCTCTCCCTTTCCTAATTCATTTTGCCAATTAACATAAGGAAAGAAGAGTAACTGTTAGTTTTCTTTTAGAGGGTTACTTATTATTAGCCTCGTCAGAATACCAAGAAGCATACATTTGGTAGCTTTTGGAGATTCGTAAGATTTCGCCTTCCAAAAGATTTTTATCGGTTACTTTGATCTGTTTTGCAGGAACGCCAGCCCAGACGGTACCTGAAGGAATTGTAGTTCCTTTAGAAACAACAGCGCCCGCTGCAATGATGCTATTGCTTTCTACAATAACGTCATCCATAACAATTGAACCCATGCCGATTAAAACATTATCGTGAATCGTACAACCATGAACAATGGCGTTATGGGCAATGCTTACATTGTTTCCAATAGAAGTCGGTGATTTCTGATAAGTTGCATGAATCACTGCCCCATCCTGGATGTTGACGTTGTCGCCAATCCGAATGGTGTGAACATCACCTCTGATAACGGCATTAAACCAGACCGTGCAACCGTTACCTAGAATCACATCGCCGGTAATAGTTGCGTTATCGGCCAGAAAACAGTTCTCTCCAATTATTGGTAAGACTCCTTTAACGGGTTTTATAAGTGCCATAAATTGTTTTATTTTAAGTGGATAGAAGAGATTGATTCCTCCTGTCAAAGAGGTTAACTAAGTGAGTAGGAGGTTAGTCATCAAAACGTCTTTCATCAATTTTACTGTTTGCTCTTGGATAGTCAAGAGAGTAGTGTAGCCCACGACTCTCTTTTCTTTCAGAGGCCATATTGGTTATGAGGAAAGCGGTATTTAGTAAGTTTCTGAGTTCACAGAGTTCAACACTCAGAATAGATCGTTTGTAGAGATCCTCGGTTTCCATGTGAAGAAGTTTTAGGCGATCTAAAGCTCTTTTAAGGCGTAGGTTTGATCTTACAATGCCAACATAATGGCTCATGATTTCCTGGAGTTCTTTCCTGGTTTGGGTAATGAGGATCATCTCTTCGTTTAAAACCATACCTTCTGCGTTCCAGTTGGGAATATCTTCGCAAAAGTCTAACTTTTTTAGCGAAAGGGCGGCATGCATCGCAGCGCGATGTGAGAAGACAACGGCCTCGAGTAAGGAGTTAGATGCAAGTCTATTTGCTCCGTGTAATCCTGTTGATGCACATTCTCCACATGCATAAAGTCGTTGAATGTTTGTTTGGGACCATTCATCAACTTTAATTCCTCCACAGGTATAGTGCGCTGAGGGAACAACGGGAATCATGTCACGAGTGATATCAATTCCAATGCTCAAACATTTGGCGTAGATGGTAGGAAAGTGTTTAAGCAGTCCTTCTTTATCCAGGTGCCTGCAATCAAGGTAAACATGATCAGAGCCACTTAATTTCATCTCCGTATCGATGGCTCGGGCTACAATATCTCTAGGGGCTAATGAGAGTCGTTTGTCATATTTGTGCATAAACTCTTCCCCATCAATGGTTTTTAGGATTGCACCAAAGCCTCTGAGCGCCTCAGTGATCAGGAATGAGGGCTTTTCTCGGGGGTTATATAGACTTGTAGGGTGGAATTGAATAAACTCTAGGTTTTCAATGACTCCTTTTGCCCTAAATACCATTGCTATTCCATCTCCGGTAGCAATAGGCGGATTGGTTGTGTTTGAGTACACGTTACCCGCCCCTCCGGTGGCAAGCATCGTGACTTTGGCTAACATGGTTTTAATCATGTTGGTCTTTTTGTCGAGGACATATGCACCAAAGCATTGAATGTCTGCCTGACCTCTTTTTACAATTTCGCCTAGATGGTGCTGAGTAATCAACTCAATAGCGAAGTGTTGCTCAAGAATGGTAATGTTGGAGTGCTTGTTAACCTTTTCAAGTAAAGCACGTTCTATCTCAAAACCAGTCTGGTCTTTATGATGTAATACTCTGTATTCAGAATGGCCTCCCTCTTTACCGAGGTCGTATAGTCCTGAATCATTTCTGTCAAAATTTGCACCCCAATTAACAAGTTCTTTGATTCGTTCAGTTGATTCAGTAATGGTTATTTTAACTATTTCAGGGTTATTGAGCTCATCTCCGGCCACCATGGTGTCTCGAATGTGCTTTTCATAAGTGTCAGGAGTGTACATAACAGCAGCAATCCCACCTTGGGCGTAGCTGGTTGATGATTCCTGAGCACTGCTTTTAGTTACAATGATTACCTTTCCGTGTTCAGCAGCTTTAAGTGCAAAACTTAAACCCGCAATGCCTGATCCGATGATCAGGAAGTCTGTTTTTTCCCTCATCTTCCTTTATCGTTTCCTGTACAAAGTTAACCACTCTAATTTGATTAGTGGTTGAAGCATTATAACTCTTTGCTTTTAGCCTGGTTCCAATAATGTTCCATTTCATCCAGATCTAGCTCATGAATTCTGCGCCCTTCATTTTCGGCTTCCTGCTCAATATACATGAACCGCCTCCTGAATTTTTGATTGCAGTGTTCTAATGCATCTTCAGGGTTTATATCTATAAAACGAGAATAGTTGATCAAGGCGAATAGTAAATCACCAAACTCTTGTTGTGCTTTTTCCTTATTTGCTTTGCTAACCTCGGCGAGAAACTCCTCTTTTTCTTCTTCAACTTTTGCCCAAACATCCTCTTTGTTCTTCCAGTCAAAACCAACACCAGCGGCCTTTTCCTGCATTCTGTATGCTTTTATTAAAGCGGGAAGACTTTCTGGTACTCCGCCTAAAACAGAACGTTTATTCTCTTTCTGGAGTTTGATTTTCTCCCAGTTCTCTTTTACCTCTTCCGCATTTTGAACTTTTACGTCCCCAAAAATGTGGGGATGTCTTATTATTAGCTTTTTATTGATATCATCAATCACTTCTTTAACAGTGAAGGCATCGCTCTCATTAGCTATTTTCGAGTAAAATACAATATGAAGGAGTAAATCACCTAACTCTCCCTTTAAGGATTGCAGATCTGATTTAATTATCGCATCAGATAATTCGTAGGTCTCTTCAATGGTAAGGTGTCTGAGCGATTCAAACGTTTGTTTTTTATCCCAAGGACATTCAGCACGTAGCTTATCCATTATAGTAAGAAGATCTACGAAGACCTTAGCTTCTGATTGGTAGTTCATTTTTTTTGTTCAATATTTGGAAAGAATTTCAACAAAAGACTTCTTAAGTCATCAGAATGATATGGTTTTCTGAGGAATCCATCGAAGTCTGAATTAAGTTCGTTTTCTATAGTAAAGGCAGTTACAGCGACAATAGGTGTTCTGTCTAAATTATTTATGCTTTCATACTCTCTGATTAATCGGGTTGCCTCCAAACCATCCATGATTGGCATTTGAATATCCATTAGAATCATATCAAAGGAGCCTGTTTTAAAGAATTCAACCGCTTCTTTTCCATTGTCTGCCAATGCGGTTTTTAGTTGGAATTTTCTGAGGTTGGCAACTAGGAGTTGTTGGTTTGTTGCATTGTCTTCTACAAGCAAAAATTCTAACCCCTTTGATTTTTCTGATTCGTGATTTGCTATGCTTGCGTCAAGAATTATTTGTTGTTTGATTGGTAAAGTAAACCAGAAGTTTGAACCCTTTCCGAGGGTACTTTCAACCCCAATCTGTCCTCCCATAGCAATGGTAAGCTGTTTTGATATAGCTAAGCCCAGTCCTGTACCTCTTGGTAATTTTGACTTATTGTCGACTTGATAGAAAGGATTGAAGAGATGAGGAAGATGCTCTTCAGGAATGCCTGTTCCTGTATCAGTGATATCAAATCGTAAGAAGGGAGAGGGGTGCTCTATGAGTCGGCCATTGATGGTGACATTTCCTTGTTTGGTGAATTTTAGAGCATTATTGGTAAGATTGGTTATGATCTGCCTTAACCTAAATTCGTCACCAATTAGCTGGTCAGGGATCTTAGAGTCGATATTGATAATGATTTCAACTGCTTTATCTTGCCGGGAATAGTTAAGCATTGAAACAATTTCATGAATAAGAGTACTTAAGAAATAGGGTTCTTGCCTTATTTTAATCTGACCTGCTTCAATTTTTGAAAGATCGAGGATGTCATTGATGAGCTGAAGTAAATTGTTAGCGGCTTTAAATACGATCTCGGTTAGTTCTCTTTGTTCTGTGTCAAGAGCAGATTCTCCCAGAAGTTCGGCCATACCCAATATTGCATTCATTGGAGTCCGAATTTCATGGCTCATATTGGCAAGAAATTCGGATTTATTTTTGGTTAATTGCATTGCTTCATCTCGCATTCTGATTAATTCTTGATCAGCGTTAACTCTTAACGAGATGTCATGCATGATTCCAATAATATATGGTTCTTGATTCGTGGGGTTTGTTATAAGTTTTTTTGTGATATAATAATGAGTAGTCTCGGTTTTGTGGTGAGTCTCATCCTCAAAACTATGCATTATTCCTCTTAATACTTTTTCATCACTTGCCCGAAACGCTTCAGCTTGAGTAGGAGGGAACAGGTCGAAGTCAGTTTTCCCAATTAATTGATCCGGGTTCTTTCGGATCACTTCAATAAATGCTTGGTTTATATAAACTAATCTGAAGTATTTGTCTTTAACGAAGATGGGAGTAGGAATTAAATTGAATAATTCTTTGGAAGGGAATGTAAAACTCTTACTCATTATTTGGGTAGTATTGTCACTTAGTTTGAGTAAGAATGAGATCTCATTATCCTCTGTTCCGAAGGAAAAGATTTCGAGACTCTTTGAGGAGGAGGCTTTGGGGTTAAGGGTTACGATTCTTTTGTGCCAAATCCATGGTGAAGACTCTGATTCTTCAATTAGGGAGTCTATTAACTTTTCTGAATTTTTAGAAAAGATCTCTTTCCATCGTAGTGTGGTCGATTCAAAATAGGTAGATGCATCAGTAATTGGGATACTATCTACATTATGCATTTCCTTTAGATAGTATAGTTGGTCTTCTTCTTTTTTTAGGCTCCAGACTGCTAGATTGAAGAAGGTAATACTCTGCTTTATTATAGGTGCTGAGAAGCAACTTTCGTTGATACTGTGTGTAGTAGTTGGAAAGCTTTTTAGGTTAGGAAGGTCATCTTTTTTATTTTTTTTGTTTGTTTTAAGAAACCTAAACGATAAAAAGATGATGATAAAGATTAGTACTAAATAGATAAAATAGGAATAGTTTTGATGAGAGTCTTTCTTGTTTGCTTCATCAGAAGGGAATAGTACAAGTTGAGATACCGTTGAAGCCAATAGGTAGTTTTCGTAGTAAATTTTTGAAAGGAGAGAGGGGAGTTTATTGAAGCATCCTGGAAGATGCTTTTCTAAATCGTTAATAAGAGAGGTGTCATTAATAAAAGTTTGTCGTGCAGCACCCCATCCGTTTTTTTTGGTTAAAAGGATATAGGCTCCTTGATCAGGTTCGGGCTCTGTGTTTGTCGAGATTCTTCTATGTTTTAATTGTAGGTAGTATAGATTGAAAAGAGTTGCCGTGTCACTAATTAATGTTGCAGCGGTAATGGCAGTGTTTAAGAAGGCCATCGCCTCTTGTTCCCTCTTTTTTCTTAAAAGAAAAGCGAAATTAGCTGTTATTGCATCTCGAAAGAGGAAAGAATTGCTACTTGCTAACTCAGGGATAGAAAGAGGGAGTAGTACTTTCTCTGCCTGAGAAACCATGTTTCCATCTAGATAAAGCTTTGCTAAATGGCTTTGTATTATAGTTTTAAAAGTCGTTTGGTTTAGTGGGTTAGTTAAGAGGGCGTTGTTAAATAATTCGGACGCAAGTGGAGGGTTGTCCTTTTCGGCAATAAATCCCCGAATAAAAAAATGGAGTGATAATAGTACGGAATCATTAGTGCTTTTGATAGCCTCAGAATATCGGTTAACGATTATTTGAGCCTCTTTTGTGTATCCAGCCTCTGTTAAGTTCCATGCTATCTCTAATTCAGCATAAAGGGCGAGCGTTGAGGTATTCGTCTCATTATTTTGAGGTATTCTAGGATGAAGTAGTTTAAGAGCTGTGATTAGTTTACCTTTAACTCGATAAGCTCTGGCAGAGATGAGAAGATCCCATGAGAGTTTATCACTTGATTGTAATGTGATGACAGCATCTGGGGTTGTTAAGGCAGCATGGGTGTACGGTTGAGGAGCTTTTGTCTGACTATTAGCCTCAAGAAATTTGATCGGTGTTAATACTCCTATTAACAAGACTATAAAAGATATAAGTGTCTTTTTCTTCAAATTCATCTTGTCTCTACTTTGATGCAAAGGTAATATTCATAAGATTACTATTGAGATGGAATAGCTAATTTGTAAATTTGTTGTGTAATTCGGATCGACTTGAATATATTTCTTTCCAAGATATTTGTTTTTATCCTTCTTCTTTTGTCTTTCTCTTCTTGGGGACAAGAGTTATCTCCTTCTCAATCGTATAGTGGAGCTATTAAGTTTCATTATGGCTACATACTTAATCATCATCCTGAGATGGCTGTTTTAAGTAAATCTCATATTTCTGCTTTTGAGTTTGATCTTATTAAATCTACTACAGGAACCCGGCATTGGCAACGATTCTATCATTATCCAAATTTAGGCGTGGGTTGCATTTATTCCTCTTTAGGTAACTCTGAATTCTTGGGAAAGCTTTATGGGTTTTATCCTTTTGCTGACTTTCCGATTTTGAAGTCAAGGTTTTATTCTGAGGTGAGGTTTGGTCTGGGAGTGGCTTATTTAACTGAGATTTTTGATTTGGAAGAGAATTTTAGAAACACTGCAATAGGAAGACATTTTAACGCACTAATCGTACTTGGTTTAAATGCCGGGTATAGAGTAAGTGAAGATGTACGATTCGGTGTAGGGGTCTCTTTTATTCATTTTTCAAATGGGGGAACCCGTATGCCTAACTATGGAATAAATTTGCCTGCTGTTAATGCTTCGATTGTTCAACGCTTTTCTTCGTCAAGACCTGTAAAGTCTGAAATGCTCGATTCTGATATTCGTACGCATTGGGTATTAAGAGCTCAGTTCTCTTGTGGCTCAAAAGAGATCTTTCCTATAGATGGGCCAAGCTATTTTATAGCAACCGGATCTATTCAGGGGTTTTACAAGATCTGGAGAGGGGGTATGTTAGGAGTCTCATTTGATTTGGGATATGATGCTTCAGACAAAGAGTTGCTTAATAGAAAACAGATTTATCCTAAGAACGAATTTTCGATCTTCAAACCAGGACTCTCATTAGGCTATGCTCTTTTGTTGGGCGATTTGTCACTTAGTTTACATGCAGGAACCTATCTTTATGAGCCGGAAAAGAGTGATGGTACCTTTTATGATCAATTGATGTTGAATTATAAGATTTGGAAAGGGCTGCATGCAAATCTAATTCTCAAAACCCATTTTGCAAAGGCAGATTTCGTTGGTTTGGGTTTTGGATATCAGCTAGAATTATAACTATGTAAGAATGAATAGACACACCCAAACATATCTTCTTTTTTTGATGCTTGCCATTTGTTTTATCGGCTGTCGTGATGATAAATGCCTTCATTCAACCGGTGACACCTATGTAGAAAATAGACCGTTAACGGACTCGGTTACGATGGTAAGTGTAGAGGGTGAATTTGATGTCTTTCTCAGTAGCGGGAGCAAACCTTCTCTTAGGATAAAGGCGGGAAGAGGTGTGCTTCCATATATTGAAACAACCGTTAAAGATGGCCTGCTATCTATTAAAGATGCTAACCAATGTGAGTTTTTTCGGGATATGGGTGCTCCGCTGGAGATTTACCTGACACTTCCTAATTTAAAAGAACTCAAGTTTAACTCCTCCGGACGGGTTGTTTCGGAGGGAGTCCTTTTATGGGATACCTTAAGGCTGAATTGTCAGAATGGAGCTGGTCTGATTGATGTAACCTACAAGAGTAAAGCAGTCTATGTCTTAGTTCATTCTGGGGCTGAAGAAGTTCAGCTAAAAGGGGAGTCAACTTCTCTTTACTGTTATGTTATTGGATATGGGCCGCTTGATGCAACTCTGGCTCCTTGTCGTTATGCTCATGTGGTTCATCTAGGAAGCAATAAACTAAAGGTTGCCATTGAAAAGGGTGGCACTTTGACTGCAGATATTCGATATAGCGGAGATGTTTACTATAAAGGTTCTCCTTCCGATTTGAGTGTGATTCAAACCGGTTCTGGAGAACTTATAAAGATGAAATAGAAAGAAGGCGATTACTCTCTGTGTTGTTGCTAGAAGGTAAAGAAAAATAGCATATTCACAGAGGCTGATTCGTCTCTTCGATAGATATAATTTGTGTTACTTGATGAATTATTGAATTATGGATAACCCTTTTGCTGTATTTGAGCCTTTGAAGAATGTATCGCTCTTGCCGTATAACACCTTTCATGTAGATGTTAAGGCGGAGTGGTTTGCATTGATCTCTTACGAATATCAGATTCCACCCATGCTTGATTGGGTAGATAAGAATGGTATGAGTTTACAATTATTGGGAGGGGGGAGTAATCTCTTGCTTACCAAAGACCTTCACGGACTGGTGGCGAAAATAGCGCTCGATGGTTTAGAGTGTGATGTTGAGACTTTTTCTGATAAAGTCATCCTAACTGCTGGTGCAGGGGTAGAGTGGGAGCGAGTGGTTGAATGTGCTACAAGCCATGGCTGGTGGGGTGTTGAAAATTTAACACTTATTCCTGGCGTAATGGGGAGTGCTCCGGTTCAAAACATTGGAGCCTATGGCATTGAACTGGCCGATCTCTTTTATAACCTTAGGGCATGGGATAATATGCGAGGAGAGATAGTCACTCTCACTAAGGAAGATTGCCGATTTGGCTATAGACAAAGTGTATTTAAAGAATGGCCTAACCGCTACATCATACTTTCTGTTTCTCTGCTTTTGAAGAAAGAGGGAACTCCTCATTTGGGATATGGTCAAATTTCTTCTAAACTTGCTTCACTTGGGGTGACAAACCCATCTCCCCTAGATGTTATGAATGTTATAAGGGCTATTCGGCAAGAGAAGCTTCCCGATACAAAGATGGTTGGTTGTGCCGGCAGTTTTTTTAAAAACCCGGTGGTTTCTATTGATTTCTTTAATTCACTAAAAGTAGAATTTCCTGAGATGCCCTCTTATGTGATGGATGGGCATTTTATTAAAATTCCTGCCGGATGGTTGATAGAACAGTGTGGGTGGAAGGGATATCGAAAAGGAGATGTCGGTGTATGGCCACAGCAGGCCCTCGTGATTGTTAATTATGGAAGGGCCACAGGTCAAGAACTTCTGTCATTATCTTTTGAAATTATTGAATCGGTGAAGAAGAGATTTAACGTGATTCTCTATCCTGAGGTTAATGTTCTATGAGAAAAAAGGTCTCTCTTGTTAAAGAAAGACCTTTTTAAAAGACTTTTAACAAAGCAATATTATATCTGTAGACCGCCAACCAGGCTGGATAAGTCAGCGATGTTATGTCGTTCCATGTAATCTTCGATACCTAGAATGACTTTAGGGGCGATGGCCGGGTCAATAAAATTCGCTGTTCCAATCTGTATTGCAGAAGCTCCGGCTAAGATAAACTCAATGGCATCGGTGGCTGTCATGATACCTCCAAGTCCGATAATTGGAATTTTAACAGCTTTGTAGGTTTGCCAGACCATCCGTAATGCTACAGGTTTTACGGCCGGGCCACTTAATCCACCGGTAATAGTGCTTAGAATGGGTTTTCTCTTTTCTGCATCTATCGCCATTCCAAGCAGCGTATTGATTAAGGATACTCCATCTGCTCCTGATCCTTCAACTGCTTTGGCCATTTCTGCGATATCAGTCACGTTGGGAGATAACTTTACGATCAAGGTCTTCTTATATACCTCTCTGACCGCTTTGGTTACAGCAATAGCTGAAGGACAGCTGGTTCCGAAGGCCATGCCACCCTCTTTAACATTTGGACAAGAGATGTTTAATTCAATACCAGGGATGTTCTCTAAATCGTTTATTTTCTCAGCAACCTCGATATATTCGTCGATCGTTGAGCCACTGACATTAACCAGTATAGCCGTTTTATAATGTTTTATTCGCGGATAAATCTCATTAATAAATCCATCAACCCCTTTGTTTTGAAGTCCAACCGCATTTAGCATTCCCGAAGGGGTTTCTGCCATTCTAGGGTAAGGGTTGCCTTGTCGGGGTTTTCCTGTAGTTCCTTTGACAACAATCCCACCAAGTAGATTGATATCATAAAAATCTTCAAACTCTGGGCCGTAACCAAAGGTGCCCGAGGCGGTCATTACAGGGTTTTTTAAGTCTAAATGACCTATTTTTATTTCTGTACTTTTATTCATGGTGGTTAGTCAATCCAGTTTTTTAACTCTTTATAGTTGAAGATTGGCCCATCTGTGCAAGTGCACACATGCCCTTTCTCGGTATCTACAACACAACAAAGACATGCTCCAACACCACAAGCCATTGTTTGTTCTAAACTCACCTCGCACTCTATTTGATACTTTGCCGCGAGCTTAGAAATGGCCTTCATCATCGGATCGGGACCACAGGTGTATATCATATCAAACTTGGGTTTATCCTCCCACCATATTGGATGATGAATGACAAACCCTTTCTTGCCTACAGATCCATCTTCGGTCGTGATAAGTAACTCTCCATATTTCTGGTAACTCTCGGCTTCCATAATCATATCCTGAGATCTAGCCCCCATAAGAATCGTCACTTTTACTCCTTTTGTATGAAGCACTTTCGCAAGAAAGAGGAGCGGTGCAACACCACATCCGCCACCTACTAAAAGAACGGAATCCCCTTTTGAGCGTTGTGTGAATGAGTTTCCTAGGGGTAAGACTATGTTTAAATTTTCTCCGGGTTGAAGAGATGCTAGCTTACGAGTCCCATCTCCCTTTTCCTGGATTAAAAGGATGAGTGTATTCGAATGGTAGTCTACGTCATGAATAGATATGGGACGACGCAGAAAGGTGGTGGGAGAGCCATCAACTTTTACCTCGACAAACTGCCCCGGAAGCATGATTGGTAGAGCAGATTCACTATGTAGCGTGAGGATAAAATGGGAGGGGTTAACTCTCCTGTTCTCAATGACTTTAAAGTCGATGATCTGTTTCTTCATCCGTATATGTTTAGTAATGTAAAGATAAAAAAAAACGCTGCCTTGAAAGGCAGCGTTGCTCTTATGCTTCAGACGAGTTTTCTTCGCTTTCCGTCTCAATGGTCTCCTCCGGTAAGTCAAGCAGGTTTTTCTCTGCCAATTGATTGTACCAGTTGAGAACCTTCTTCATATCGCTAACATAGACTCTTTCAGAATCGTAATCTGGAAGTATTGAACCGAAAAACTCCTTTATATCTTTGTTTTCTTTTCCTACTCCAGTTACAGGTTGGTTATTGTATTTTTCCTTAATTATCTCGAAGACCTCCTTGAGTGGCTTATCTTCGCTAGTAGTATAGATACTGATCTCCTCTAGACTGCTTATGCGGTCATTGAGGAAAGCAGGGAATCTCTTACCATCAGTCAAGGATTCAACAATAACTCCACGCTTTGCTTGTGAAACAAGTTTAAACAGGCCACTTTTGCCTGAAATTGCCATTATCTGCTTTAGATTCATCTTGTTTTTTCTTTTCAGTTATCTAAACCGGGTGGCAAATATAAGAAAAAACCAGTGTCATCGTAGTCAAAACACTAAGTTTACCTTATGATTGGATTTAATCATGCTCTTAGATTTACTGAATGAACTCTTTGTATCGATTGATTCTTTTCTGTTAATCTTTCGTTTCTACTTGTAATTGCGTTATTTTGCATTAGAAATAGATTCTAATGCAGTTATTCTTGGGCTTTTTTAGAAAGAAAGGGCTTCTATTCTTTCTTATAGGTGTGTTTGTCTTTCGGCTTTTTTATGGCCTCTCTTCTGAGTTTTGGTTCGAAGATGAACTTCAGATTTATCTTATTGGCCTTAAGTCGTATGCTCAACACCTTTGGCCCTATTACGGGCCAGATGTTGTCTATACTAACACTCAAATACCCGGGGCAGCTCAAGGTCTTTTCGTTTCAATTCCTTTGTTTCTTTGGGCAATACCCGAGGCTCCAACCCTTTTTCTAAATATCTTAAGTTTTTTGTCACTTTTGTTTTTTGCTAGATATGTATTGTATAGAGTAAAAGGGTTGCCTGTATGGTTGGTTTATGGTCTTGTTTTTCTTTCTCCCATGACCCTTTACTTCTCTACTCGGGTAGTTAATCCTTCCTATGTGGTTGTCTTGGCCTTCCCGTTCTTTGTTGCTTGGTTTGAGTCATTGTCTTTTTACAGGAATAGGTGGATGCAACAGTGGGTTTGTTTCTTGATCATGGGGGTAACCACGACTTTAATCATGCAGTTACATCTATCTTGGGTTTTGCTTTTTCCTCTAACTGCATTTTCCTTTTATAGAGTCTTAACTCTTGATAAAAGTCAGTTTTTCCGTCTGGCTGGCTTCTGGATCTTAGGTGCAGTGATTGGAATGTCAACTTTGATCCCAACACTTATCAATCCAGATATTCATGCGGGTAATGTGAGTTCTAATGTTGTGTTTAATGTTGGAAATTTTGGCAAAGTGTTTACCGTTTTCTCAAGATATTGGCTACTTTCTGGTTTTGATGTTAATTATTTATTGGGGGGGAGTACAGCGGCTCGACTGGATGTTTTAAAGGAGTTTTGGTTTTTAATACCAGTGGCTCCGTTTTTATTAATCACTGGTTTTGCCCAGATCGTTTTTTATGTGGTGGTTTACTTTTTTAATAAGGAAGGTAATGAATGGAGATGGATTAAACGGCTTACGTTATCTGTGTTTGTGTTAGTTTGGGTTAGTTTCTTTTTCTCTATTAAAGGGCCATCGACGCATGCTTTTGTTATTGTGATGCCTTTACCGATCTTTTATTCTTTTTATGCTTATCAGTGGTTGTTGTCTATGAGGCATTGGGCATTGAATTTCATTAAGGTGTGTGTTTTTTCAATGATTCTGTTCAGTTTTGGGTTGTCTTTGTATAATTTAAAGCATAAATCATTATATCTGGATCGGGAGAAGGTGGTCAAAGCCATTGAGGAGAAAAATTACCAGGTATTAGGCGAACGTCGAGCAGATGTGTGGGGTTATGGTTTTTAGTGATAGATATTGTGATTTAGAACTACCTCTCCCTTCGCTCCTCGCTTCTTCTTCGCTTCTTCTTCGCTTTTTGTCTATTTTGTGAATGGCTAAATATTCACTAAATAGGAAGGGGATTTTTAGAGAATCGGCTATTTAAATGTAATATATCAACGCTAAATGGGAAGAGAAGAAGCCTAGGAGAATCATATTGTAAAAAGGGGAAGATTAATAAGATTTTCTGACTTATTCTGGTATGGTATGGCTATTTGGTGATTTAAATGGAGAATCAACGAAGAGGGAGCGGAGAGCGAGCGGAGAGCAAAGGAAAAACATGAATGAGGAACATGAGGTTATCGTACCGATAGAGAGGTATATATTGTTTCAAGTATAGAAAGAGTGAGTGTTATTGAATGTTTAGGTGTTTTTGAATAAGAGCCTTAAAGAGGAATTTATCAATAGGTTTAGCTATAAATTCATCGAATTGATGCGATAAAGCATACTCTTTATCTGATTCAGTGGAATATGCAGTTAGCGCAATGATTGGTAGTTTGGGGTATTTCGTTTTGATAAGGTGTGTGGCTTCATGCCCGTTCATGACGGGCATCTTAATATCCATTAGAACTAATTCGATATTTGTTTCACGCGAGCAAATTTCGACAGCTTCT
Source organism: uncultured Bacteroidales bacterium (assembly GCA_964444785.1). Lineage (GTDB taxonomy): Bacteria > Bacteroidota > Bacteroidia > Bacteroidales > TTA-H9 > JAJTBW01. Next base: position 88,970 of record CAYUII010000005.1, read on the forward strand.
TTTCCGTCCCTTGCATGGATTAGTTTGAAATTGCCTACCATCTCTTTTTTGAAGATCATCTCAATGTACAGGAAGTTGATCTCCTCATCTTCTGCAACGAGTATCGTTTGATGACTCTTGCTGTTGTTAGCTCCCTTTTCCTGGTTTAAAAGATTAGTTTCGATAGTACGAGCTGGTTTAAAGGGAATATTTACCAAAAAGAGGGCGCCTTCACCTTTTTCTGATTCGAGAGAAATATCTCCCCCGAGCAGTTTCGCATTTTCCATAGCGATAGCTAATCCTAAACCCAGACCGCCATGTTTTATGGCAATTTCATTACTCTCTTGAGAGAATCTTTCAAAGATGGCCTTATGGTTTTCGGGTGCTATACCTATGCCGGTGTCTTTAACAAAAAAAGTTAATGTCTTGTTGTTAATAGTGTATCCTAACTCCACAAAGCCAGTGCTTGTGAATTTAATAGCATTTTCAATGAGATTGCTTAAGATCTTTAATATTTTCGTTTTATCTGAGATGATAAAACTGTTCTCATTACTTAATTCCTTTTTTAAATATAAATGAAGGTTAAGCTCTTTTGCTTTTAAGTTAAAAACAGCAAAGAGCTCCATTAAAAGGTCGTTAAGAGAGAATTCGGTCTCTCTGATTTTGATTTGATTTGTTTCAAAATTAGAAATCTCAAGGATGTCATCAATAACTCTGAGTAGTTGAGAACTGCTGCTTTGGATGATATTGATATAAAGCTTTCTCTCTTCATCTGATAGAGCAGGATCATCTAATAACCCTGAAAATCCGATGATACCGTTCATTGGCGTTCTAATTTCATGAGACATGTTATGCAGGAAGTGTGATTTAAGCCTATTGGCCTCTTCGGCACGAATCATTGCATTTCTGATCTCATCTTCAGCAAGTTTTCGGGTCGTTATGTCTTGATTAACACCATAGGTTTTAATTGTTTTGCCCCATTCATCTTTAATGATGTGGTATCTTACATTGATAACGCCTATTTCTCCATCTCTGTAGATTATTCGATGTTCTAAGCTATTAGAGAAATTTGGATCATTGGTTTCAATGGCTTTCTTAATCTCTTCGGTCATCATGGGCGCATCTTCCGGATGGACGAAGATTTTGGCATAGTCAGCAGATGAGATTTGGTACCCACCCATTTCAATTGCTGAGGTACGTAGCATCTTATAAAAACTATCCGTAAAGGTGAATACTCCTGATTCGACATCAAGTTCCCAACTGCCTAATTTGGCTATCGCATGGGCTTCAGCTAACTTTTTCTCACTCTCTTCAGCTTTTGTTTTGGCGTTAATCAGCGCTTGTTCGATGTTTTTTAAATATGAGATGTCTGTTTTTATATTTACAAAGTGGGTTATCGTTTTTTGATCGGGTTTTACTGGAGAAATAATAGAGTGATCCCAGTATAACTCACCATTCTTTTTACGGTTGAAAAATTCCCCTTCCCATGTCTCACCGGATAAGATGGTCTCCCAAAGATCCTGGTAATAGCTTTTTGCATGAATCCCAGATTGTAATAGGTTCATTTTCTTTCCAATGTACTCTTCTGCCGAATAGCCTGTTAATTCGGAGAAGTGAGGATTAGCGTATTCAATCACTCCTTGTTCGTCTGTAATGATAATGGCAGTCTTTGAACTTTCAATTGCTTTATGGAGTTTGTTAATCTCGACTTCAGTTTTTTTACGTTCATTGATGTTTCGACTGATTACATAGGTGTTAAGGTGATTTCCTTTTTCATCATAATTGAATTTTGCATGGTCTTCTCTCCAAATGTAACTACCATCAGCTGTTTTAATCCTAAATTCATAGGTAAGATCTGGTCTTTTCATTTCGACTGCTGAGTAAAGTTGTGCAAACAGGTCATCCCGATCACTTGGATGCACCCTCTCGTAAATTGTAGATGCATCCATATTGGACATCTCATCGTCAGATCGATCAAAGATTTTTAGATAGGATGGCGATGCGTATTGAATCTTCGTGTCTGCTCCTGCAACCAATATACCATCCGATGTATTTTCAGCTATCAGCCTATATTTCTTTTCCCTTTCTTCAATCTCACGAAGAGCTTGTATCAACTCTTTTTGATATCTCCTCTCTTCTGTAATGTCATGTACAATGGTATAGAGCAAGACTCCATTGTTATCAGAAATGATAAAATACCTTAATTCAACGGTTTTTTGATCTCCCTTGATGTTTTGAAAGTTTACCTCAACAGGTTGATGAATGAATGGAAGTACTCCAGTTTTAAGAGCAACTTGAAACTGCTTCCTAAAATGATTTAAAAGATCATTACTCTTTTTCTCTACTTCAGTGTATTCAAACAAAACATCCCAAACATACCGATCTTTAATGCATGCATAGGGCTCTTCAATGATTTCGCAAAGTCGTTGGTTAAGATCGAATACAATGCCGAAATGGTTTATTACTGCTACCCCATCATTGTTTAAATGAAAAATATTCTCAAATCGTTGTTTGCTTTGCTGTAAATCAACTAGAGATTTCTTTTTATCGGTTATATCTTTTACTATTCCAACAACACGAAGTGGTACACCCATAAGATCATACTCTACAACTCTCCCTTTATCATAAAACCATTTCCAAGAACCATCTTTAGTTATTATCCTATAATCGACCTCATAAGTTTCTGTTACCCCTCCTAATAGATTGCCCATGGCAGTCATGGCCTTTTCATAATCATCAGGATGGATCAACTTTGCAATTTTTAAAGGATCATTTCCTAACTCTTCAGATGTATATCCTAAGAGTTGGGCTTTTTTTTCAGAATATTTGATTTCCTTTGTTTGACAATTGTAGTCCCAGAATGCAGAATCTGTTGCCCACAAAATTACATCAAGATCATTCTTAAGAGATTTATTCTCTCTTATAACTACTTCAACCTCGTCTTTTGGCTGATTGTCCTGCTCATTAGATTGATTTCTCGTCATTTTCTTCTTCTTTTAACAAACGCTCTGTCTTCTTCTACGATAAAACAAAAATTGGATCGAACTTGTACCTGAATTGAACTGACCGATTACCTGAATGTATAAGGCTAAGGCGACTCTATAATAACCTGTTTCTTATTTGCTTATGTTTTAGCTCTTATGTGGGAAAATTTATTAATCTAAAGTATGTAAATACAATGATTTTACCAAGAATGCCTTAACTTTTTAACATTTTTTTCAAAAGAAAGCTTCAGAAGAAGATCCATATGATTCGAATATGAGATTTGATGAGCTCATTTAAGACCTTGGAGCGATTTCTTAAGAAAGGTGACATTGTTTTCAATCTTTTAATATTCAAGTAAACTATGCTTAAGATTTCTAATTTTGCAGAAAACTTAGGAGATGCTGGCAGTTTTTAAATATTGGTGTAAGCTTTTTGCTTTCTTCCTACTTTTCTTTGCATTACAGAGGTTAGTATTTGTTTTAGTACAACTGCCTCAGAACCCGGATGTCTCTTTTATGGAAATAGCACAGGGTAATGTCTATGCCTTAAAATTAGATTTAGCTGCCAGTGCATATGTGGTTCTCTTTGCTTTATTGGTACTCTGGATTGGAATATTTGGAGCAACAAAGACGATGATTAAGGTTTTAAAGGTTTATGTTATCATCATCTTGGTCGTGGTTGGCTTAATTCATATTACAGATATAGGATTGTATAAAGAATGGGGGAGTAAGTTCAATCATAAAGCGCTATCTTATCTTGCTTATCCAAAGGAGGCAATTGCTTCGGCTGAGTCTTCTCCGATCTTGTTGTTTACCTTTATCTTTTCTACCGAAACCTTATTTGGTCTTTTCCTTTATACTCGATATGTTCATTTCAAAGGTAAAATGGATGGTAGATTATG
>CAYUII010000005.1:92844-166398 GCA_964444785.1 uncultured Bacteroidales bacterium
GTCATTGCTCGTGGAGGTATTTCTAAATGGCCGGTAAGCAAAGGATCTGCATATTATTCTCAAAGACCCATGCTTAATCAAGCGGCAGCTAACAGTTTGTGGAATTTTATCAATATTTTATCTACTCCAATTGAAACCAGACCAACCTCTTATGATTTTGTAGATCCTTCATCGGCGCAAAATGAGCTACATAGATTAACTTTATGTGATACTTCTGCTCTCCGCATAACGACTAAGTCAACACCAAATATTGTCATTATTCTGGTTGAGAGCCTTAGTGCTGAGTCTATGGGAATCTTTGGTGGAAGCCCTTCCGCTACACCAGCACTAGATGGTTTAACTAAGAACGCCCTCTTGTTCTCACGATTCTACGCTTCCGGTTTTAGGACGGACCAAGGGTTGGCGGCAGTGGTTAGTGGTTTTCCTGCTCAACCTCAGACTGCTGTTATCCGTCGATATGGCAAGTTTGAAAGGTTAAATGGGCTAGGTTTAGATCTTCATCAAAAAGGATATACCTCTAGCTATTATAGCGCAGGTGATAATGATTATGCAAATACGAAAGCTTACTTAAAGCATTGTGGATTCTCAAATTTCTATGATGAGGGAGATGTCAAGCCCTTAAGAAGAACCAAGTTTGGAGGATATGATGAGTTTTTATTTGCGTTTCACTTAAAACATGTTTCCTCTCTAAAGCAGCCTTTCTTTTCCATACTTATGACCTGTACCTCTCATGAGCCATTCGACGCTGCTGTCCCTAATGTCTTTTTGGATAGAGGCGAGGCGAATGGCTATCTGAATACCATCCATTACACAGATGGGGCAATAGGAGATTATCTGATGAGGGCTCAGAAAGAAACTTGGTATTCTAATACCTTGATCTTTATCCTATCTGATCATGCTCACCGCTTCCCTAATAATCGTCAAATCTGGGAGGTAGAGCGTCATCATATCCCTTTAATTATCACAGGTGGAGTCCTCGATGAGAACCTAAAAGGTAAAACGATTAGCGCACCATTGTCACAAACCGATTTGCCGGCAATTATTCTCTCTTTGGTTGGAGTTGATTCAAAAAACTATGAATGGAGTAAGACCATTTGTTCTGACGAAAATAAGAGTTGGGCCTTCTATACATTTGATGATGGTGCTGGATTTATTCATGGAAAAGATACCATAATCTGGGATAACGCTCTAAAAAAGACTCTCCTTCCTAAGCCTGGTAACAGTAACCCTCACCTTGATTCATTGACGAATACCACACGAACGCTACTTCAAAAACTCATTCATGATTATTACAATCTGACCGACTAATCAAAACTCGTCTGATCTTTACTCTTCATTGTTTTTTAGGATTTACCATTTTGATTAGTCTATTTTTGTTAACAGTTTTTTTGTAATTGAAAATGATTTTTAAATAGATATAAAAGGTTACGATTACTTTTGTTAGCAAATAGAACAATATATGGTTCTTTAGCTATCTACAGATAGCTTAAACCTACTTACCCCATAATGTAAATCGACCTAAGATGCAAGAGACCATAGATCCTCAACCGCAGCTTTCCCGCTTTTGTGTTTTATTAGCAGATGATGAACCGCAAAATCTAAAGGATTTATTTGATGTCCTTTTTAAGGAGAATTATGATATTCTATTGGCATCAAATGGGAGTGAAGCCGTTGAGCTTGCATTAAGACATAAACCCAATGCGATTATTATGGATTGGGATATGCCAATGATGAATGGACTAGATGCTGTGGTGATTCTAAGATCAAATTCTGATACAAAATTGATTCCCATTATTATGGCCACCGGAAAAATGGTAACCACCACTGATTTAAGAATGTCTCTTGAAGCCGGTGCCAATGATTATATACGTAAGCCGTTTGATAATATTGAAATTATTGCAAGAGTGAAGGCTATGATTCATCTTTATCAACAACATCAGGCAAGACTTGATTTACAAGAAGAGATGGCTCGTCGAGAGGTTGAACAAATAAATCAGCAACTAGAAATAAATAATCAGGCATTAATCGCCTTGAAGATGCGTGCTTTAAATGATGCCGAGAATCTCGACTTTCTGGTTGCCAGTCTAGATTCCCTTAGGCCATATACTACTGATTATGGAAAACAGATCGTGGTTGACATTATATCTTCCATAAAAAGTCGCTCTTTAGCCATTAATTGGGACGAGTTTGAACATCTCTTCTCAAAAATTCATCAATCATTCTATTCCACTCTTCAAAATCGTTTCCCTGAGATTTCTCATACTGAAAGAAAGCTTTGTGGTTTGATAAAATTAAACCTAAATGCTAAAGAGAAAGCAGCCATGTTGAATGTTTCCGTGGATTCTATTAAGAAGACTAAGTATAGGCTCAAGAAGAAACTTGGGCTGTCTCCCGAAGAATCTCTTACTGCTTTTTTACAGGATATAGATTAAAATATGAAGTCTTGAGCAGATTATCTTACCTATCGATTATTGTAATCTCACTGTTAATTACCTTACTTGTTAGTCGAATTGTTCCCCAAAAGACTTTCGATGAACATGTGGTAGCGATTGACTCTGTTTGGCATACTGAGCAGGCAAGCCAAGATTATCTTATAGATATTGATGGTGATTTACTATTCGAGAAAATTAGACACCGCAACATCAATAAGCCAGGGCAATCTATTGAACTACACCAAAAAAGTGGAGTTAAAGTGATCGGTATCTTTAATGAATCAGAAGCCTTTATAAGTAAATCGCTTGTCTTTGCAGATGTTAACGGTGATAGTAGCCTAGAAATCCTCTTTGTAACAGCTACTGCCAATAAAGCGTCACTCTTTATCATTGAAAACTTCCTCCCCAAATTAGGGTCTCCTCCTGAAAGCATCACCCAAGTAGACCTTGATACCATAGAGTATATCAATCACCATCCGGATGTGGTAAATGCGAATATTTTGACGATCGGTGCTGATATTTTCCTCGATCTTCAAGCTGGATACTCCATCCAACCTCGTAAAATATACTCTTACAATTTACTCTCACATAAGCTAAAAAAATCACCCCTAAATAGTATCACCGTCCATGATTTTGAGATCATTAACAGTGACAATCGTCGTTTTATCTTGGCGAAAAAAACAATAGCTACGGCCAACTCATTTTCGGCTAATCAGTTAGAGTCTTTTAAGAACTCAGCCAATGCCGATTCAAATAAGGCATATGAGCGCATAAAAGATCAATGCTATCGATATGGTGACTTTGCTGCCTATACACTTTTGCTTAATGACTCCTTACAATATGCTTTTGAACCGATCTCATGGGATGGTTGGTCTAAATATACCTCCTCAGTGTTTGTTGTCACTGATAAACTGCCCATGATCGTTTCTCTCATCAATGATAGTAAAGACGATATGAGATCTTGTTTGGCCTCCTTTGATCTTCAAGGGCGAAAATTAAAGCAGGTAGAAGTACAACAGGATGTTAAGCAAGTTTTTAGTGATACTAAGCAGATAGTGGCTCAAACACCTAAAGGACTGGTTCTACTATCGGGTAACCTTGATATAGATAAGGTAATCGGAGATATCCAGTCACCTGTAGGTTTTATAGATTTAGATAAGAATGGGCTCCCTGAATTCCTAGCTTTTCAGAGGAATCAGCTTCTTGTTTTTACTAACGACTTTAAATCAAAAGCGGTATTAACCATTGAGCAAGAATTCGCTCCTTTACCGGTAGAGGATCAGGTTCTGCCATTGAACTATAAAGGTAAAAATGGATTTATCTTTCATTCAAGACTGTTCTATTATCTTTTGAGTTATAAATCAAATCCTTATTATTATTTCCAGTTCCCCTTTTACTTTTTGGTTTTTTTATTCGGTTACTTAATGTTGTTCCTGTTGGTTAAGCTAAATATTAAGAGGCTTCAACTGGAGAAGATGCGACTGGAGAGAACCGTAGAGGATAGAACCATTGAACTGCGTTTAACGAATGAGCAGCTGGCTTTGAAGAATGCCGAGATTGAGACCAAGGCAAAAGAATTGAATGAGATCAATATTCATTTGAGTCGGTTGGATCAATTTAAGCGTGTTCTGATAAGTACTTTGGTGCATGACTTGAAAAACCCGTTAAGCCAGATCATGTCCAGGTCGACGGATAAACATACCCGGTTTGCTTCATCAAAGATGCTAGGATTGGTTACTAATTTATTAGATGTGGAAAAGTATGATCAAGCTACGATTATTTTGGACAAACAGAGACTGGTAATTAATGATTTGGTAAATGAGGTGATATTAGGTCATGAGATTAGCTTGCAGGAGAAGAACCTTAAGGTTGATTTTGTGTCAAAAGTACTTTATGTTATCGCTGATGGAGCTCTGTTAATAAGGGTATTCGAGAACTTGCTAGTGAATGCGATACATCATGCATATAATAACTCTAGTATTCAGATCAACATTTATCCTGTCTCCGATGAGGAAGTTAAGGTAGAGATGATGAATAATGGCCCTCATATCCCAGATGTTTTTCTTGATGCGATTTTTGATAAGTTTGTACAGGTTGATAATGGATCTTCAAGGAATTATCGGTCGACTGGATTAGGTCTTACTTTTTGCAGAATGGTTGTTGAAGCACATGGCCATACGATTAAAGCAATGAATACTTCTGATGGAGTAAGTTTTAGTTTTACTTTAGAGGGAGGTGGTATGGTGTCGCCAACAGAAGTGTCCATTCAAAGTGATACAAAGGTCGTTTTATCTCAATCGGAGAGAGCTTTATTGGCTCCATGGTTAGCTCAGTTGCGGCAGATCGAGATTTATAGAGTCAGTGAAATTACCCGAATCATCGACTCAATGCCATCGCATTCAGCGCAGCTTGTGGCATTCAAACAACAGGTGTATGAGGCAGCTTTTACTTTAAATCATAAAGTGTACTTGGAATTAACTCGGAATAAGTAGGATTGATTGTCTTGTCATGATAGTCAGAAGTGAAACGTTGACTTGCTCTAATGAAGGAGCTTCTTGATTTCTATTGGTTGATATTAAGCATTTGAGAGTTTAAAGAATTTATCTGGCTGTCCACCTTTTGTCCACCGAAAAAAAAACCCTCAGCTCAGCTCATTACTTACTTTCGCTTCAAAGTAAAGCAAGGTGTAAATGAGACTGTCATTTGAGTTTTGCTGAAGAAATATTAATCAAAAAAGGATAAAGGCTATGGGAAGAATTGCAAGATCAGAGTTGGTAGTACTAATCATAGTACTATTAAGTAATTTCGGTGTGCAGGCACAATCATGGGAATTCATCGGATCTCCGGGTGTTTCAGTTGGCCAAATACAATTTACATCTATTTTTGTTGAGAATGGCATTCCTTATGTGGCATATAAAGATGAGACGAATAGTGGTAAGGCTACGGTAAAAAAATTCAATGGTACAGATTGGGAGACGGTGGGGCAAGCTGGGTTCACTTCTCCGGGGATTGGCGTTTTCTCCTTAGCGGTATACAATGGAACCCCTTACCTAGCTTATCAAGGTAGCTTTTCCCCTGACGGACTAAAGGCCATGGTGAAAAAATTCGATGGTACTTCGTGGGTAGATGTTGGTTCAACTGCCGCCTCTTCAGGGAATGCAAGTATGGTTACTATAGCCATTGATAATGGAACGATATATGTGGCATTTGAGGATTTGACGAATGGACAGAAAGCCATTGTAAAGAAATTGAATGGCTCGACATGGGAAGATGTTGGATTACCGCCTTCGACTGGCGCCGCCGATTATCCTACTATTGTAATAAATAATGGAACGCCTTACATTGCTTATTCAGATGAGACCAATGACGGGAAGGCTATTGTAAAAAAGTTTAATGGTTCTACTTGGGAAACGGTTGGAACCCCTGGTATCTCAAGTGGTGATCTTTATTGGTGTTCTTTAGCTTTTGACAATACCACTCCCTACTTAGCCTATGTTGATGCAGCCAATGGAGATAAAGCTACTGTTATGAAATTTAATGGCACTGTCTGGGAGAATGTTGGTCTAGCTGGCTTTTCCACGAATAAGGCAAATTATCCAGCTTTGGTCATTAATGATGGAGTTCCATGTCTGGGTTATATTGATATATTGGACGATTTCATGGGGCCTCCTGTTTTCTCTTTGGTGGTTAAGCAGTTCAATGGATCTATATGGGAAGATGTTGGGCTTTCACCTATAACAACTGATGATGCTGATTATCCTTCATTAACATCGGCTAATGGGGTACTTTATGTGTCGTTCGAAGATTATGGAAATAATTATAAGCTAGCCGTAAAAAAATTCGGAACACCGTCAGTTCCGATGAAGCTAAAATTTATAACCAGCTCCGATGGCAGATCGATTAAACTCCCACTCTTTGGTTCTGTTGACTGCACCGTTGATTGGGGTGATGGCACTTCGACTGAAAATTTCACAACAGCCGGTCTTAAATCGCATACGTTTACTGCTGCTGGAACATATATCGTTAGTATTAGTGGCTCCTTAGGTCGGTTCGGGTATTATGATCTTGGAAACGGACTTGGTTGGAGAGGTTCAGGCTATCTAACCGAAGTGGTTGATTTTGGGGACATCGGTTTAACTTCCCTCGCTGGTGCATTTTCTGATGCTGATAATCTTTCTGTTGTTCCTACAACGCTACCTTCAAGCATAACTGATTTGTCTTATTGTTTCTATCTGAATAGTAGAGTTTCTATTACAAATCTTAACTCGTGGGATTTAAGTCACGTGACTAATATGCTTGGCGCATTTTATGAAGCTTCGGCTTTTAATCAGGATATCAGCGGTTGGGATGTAAGTAATGTCATTGACATGGAGAATTTGTTTAAAAGAGCTTACGCATTTAATCAGCCGATTGGTACCTGGGATGTTGGTAGTGTAACAACTATGGAGGATATGTTTCGGAATGCTACGGCCTTTAATCAACCCATTGGATCTTGGGATGTCAGCAGTGTTACTACCATGGAGGGAATGTTCGAATCAAATTCTGTATTTAATCAGGATATTGGTAATTGGAATGTTGCTGGTGTTACAACCATGGTGAGTATGTTCGATTGGGCTACAGCATTTAATCAAGATATTAGCAGCTGGGATGTTGGAAGTGTGACAGATATGTCATGGATGTTTTCTGGGGCTACGGCGTTTAATCAGAACCTTGCCGGTTGGGATATTAGTTCAGTCACCTCGATGGAGGATATGTTTGCTAATGTTACTCTTTCCACTGCGAATTACGATGCAATACTGACTGCCTGGGCATTACAAACAGTCCAATCGAATGTCCTTTTTAGTGCTGGTAATAGTAAATATTCTGCTGGCGCAGCAGCTACAGCCCGGGCAAGTCTTATCAACGACGATAATTGGACAATCACTGATGGAGGAATGAATGTCATAACCTACACATGGGATGGCTCAGTGAGTTCTGATTGGAATACTGCGGCGAACTGGGATTTAAATACAGTTCCCGGAGCAACCGATGATGTTGTAATTACAAACACTGGAACTGCACCTATGCTTTCAGCTTCAGCTCAGGTATCTTGTAATGCATTGACAGTTAATTCAGGTGCTAGCTTAACGATCTCTTCGGGCGGATCACTCATTGCTAATTCATCTATAGGAACGGTCATCGTTAAGAGAACACTGAGTGGTACCAATCAGTATCATTTTATTTCCTCTCCTGTTAATAATGCTGATCTGTCTACTGTTTTTGAGGCTAGCCTGCATGATAAAATCTATTTACGCCGTTATGATGAGCCCTCAGGAAATTGGATGAATATCACAATTCCTGCTACATTATCAAATGGGGTAGGTTATAGCTTCTTTAGAAGTCCGGTAAAGTTAATAGGCACTTCAGCCACCTTTACCGGTACTCTTATAACTTCTGACCTTACTCCCTCTATTTCAAATAATGGCCCTGCTGGAAATGACCAGTATAAAGGGTATAACCTGATTGGAAATCCTTATACCTCTGCTATAAAATGGGGTCAGGGTAATTGGAATCTTTCCAACGTTGATGATGCTGTCTATGTTTGGAGTAATGGGGTCTATAAATCGTATGTAGGCGGAGTTGGTGCATTGACCAATGGCGTCATTCCGGCTCAACAAGGATTCTTTGTTAAAGCAAATGGTGCCTCACCTTCGATTACTATTCCGTCCGCCTCCAGAGTTCATAACACTCAAGCTTTTTATAAGAACTCGGTTGCTAATACGCTACAGTTGGAGGTAGCAAGCAGTGTTAACGATTATGTTGATGCCACTTTCATCCGTTTTGCACCTGAAGCTACCGCTCTCTTCGATAATCAGCTTGATGCCTATAAGCTAGAAAATGATACAGAAGCACCAATGATCTATACCAATGCCGGTGAAGATCTTCTCAGCGTCAACTCTCTTCCATCGTCAACCCAATATAGTGAGATAGTGGTCTCCTTCACAGCAGGAGTCAACGGACGTTATTCTATTACTGCCTCTGGTATGGAGTCATTTGATAACAGTAATATTGTTCTTATGGATATGCTCACAAATACCACTCAGAATTTGGCGCTAAACCCAATATACTCTTTTGATGCAACCACCCTTGATGCCTCTAACCGGTTTAAAGTTAGCTTTGCTTCAGTCGGTATTGATGATAATCCCCTTCAGAATATCGGGATATACTCTTTTGATGGGAAAATCATGGTTCAACTACCCGAAGTGACAAAGGCAGAAGCTATAATCACAAACATGGCAGGTCAGGTTGTGGCTTCTCATTTTATCAACGCAGTAGGATTGATAGAGCTTCCCGTTTCTGTTTCTTCTGGTATTTATGTGGTTAGTGTTAAAGGACAGGCTGGCATAGTTACACGTAAAGTATTTGTAAGGTAAATTAATGGATAACTCAAAAATAGGAAATACAATGAAAAAGAAAATTACAAAATGGGTTGTCATAGCTGCGCTGGTATTGTTTCCGGTGTTAGTTTTCTCTCAACCCTCACCGGGAGCTAATGCAAGCGGTACACCAGTTCAAGGTGCGCCAATAGCCGGAGGAGGTGCTCCTGGTGGCGGTGCTCCAGTAGGCGGTGGACTTGGCCTTTTGCTCATTTTTGCTGCTGCTTATGGTGGAGGCAAATTATATGAACTTCGAAAAAAGATTGTCGAATAGGGTTGATAATAACCTCTATTCATCTTATTTCTGTTTTTGGGGGTGAGAATTGGGCTTTTCTCTTCGGATTCTCTGCGGTACTTCTTCGCTTCTTCTCCATATAAATATCATTTTAAAAAGAGAAAAAAGGAGTGTTGATTTGCAGTCGGGAGGCCGCCAGATCGAAAAGACCAAGTTCTTTCCCCCTATAATTATCTTTTTCTTAATATCGGATATGATTATCCTATCCTTCTCTGCTTTTAAGGTGGAGCTGTTTTAGTTCTCATTTGAACGATCAAAGAGCGAAGAAGAAGCGAAGAGCGAATGGAGGGGAAGGGGGCGTCGAACCCTATTTAAGAATGTAGTTTTTATACTCTCCCGGTCTCCATCCAGTCTGTTTTTCTATAAAGTGAAGTAAAGCGGCTTTCATTCCAAAGTTTTTCTTGGTCGGATCAAATTCAAAAGACCAATTTACTCTCTTGATGCGGTCAATCATCTCTTTGGGATGAGAGCCAGTAAAGTGCGATAGAGAATCAATGTTGCTGTAATCGAAAAGGGTGGTGTTCCCTACATTTTTTTCTAACCATGAGTCATCGTGCCAGAGCTTATGGAAGTTTTTCTGTTTCTCTTGTTGTTTATCAGGAGGTTTAACCCATCCATAGTGATGCATAAAGGCATTGGTCTGCTTGACAACTAGTTTACGATCATTGATTCGAAAGCCTTGGGCATCTCTATAACTTGACAGCCCAGCTTTGGGTTTTACTATACGAATCTCCTTGCGATACCATCTTCTTGAGTCTCCGATATAATCATAAGAGCCATAGAAATGAAGATAATTAACTAATAGCCCTTCCGTTATAGGGTCATCTTTGTAGTGCTCCATGGCCTTCATCAAATGAGGTAACCATTGTTCATGCATTACCTCATCTGCTTGAATATAGAAGCCCCAATCCGTATCTTCTGAGAGAGAATTAAGTGCTTTGTTGGTCTCCTCGGCTAATACCCGTCCCCCTGTTCGAAGAGACATATCCCACTTAGTGTCAATAATCTTGATTTTATTTGCAGATATACTGCTTACTAACTCACGAGTCTCATCTTCGCTTTCACCAACAGCAACAACAAATTCATCGCAGATGGGGAGGATCGATTTTATGGATTCAACTACAGGGTAGTCATATTTAATGGCATTACGTATAATGGTGAACCCGGTGACCTTCATGATGATTCTTTTAGAGCTCTTTTATACCGGTGTAATTATGAGGATTGATCTTTAGAAGCTCCTCTTTCACTGATTGAGAGATGTCTAAACCCATGATGAAACCTCTTAAGGTGTCACGATTGATGTGTTCTCCTGTGCGGGTGAGGTTTTTTAGCGCCTCATATGGATGTGGGTAGTTTTCTCTTCTTAGTATAGTCTGGATAGCCTCAGCCACAACTGCCCAGTTGTTCTCCAGGTCTCTTTGTATTGCGGATTCATTTAAAAGTAACTTGCCGAGGCCTTTAGCTAAAGAATCGGTAGCTAGAAGCATGTGTCCAAACGGAACGCCAATGTTTCTTGTAACTGTGCTATCGGTTAGGTCTCTTTGTAATCTGGAAATGGGAAGTTTTGAGGCTAAGTGTTCGAAGAGGGCTATGGCTAGCCCAAGGTTGCCCTCCGCATTCTCATAATCAATTGGGTTGACCTTGTGAGGCATCGCCGATGATCCAACCTCTCCAGCTTTTACCTTCTGCTTAAAGTATTCCATTGATATGTAACTCCACATATCGCGACATAAGTCAACTAAAATAACAGAAATCCTACGGAGGTTATCAAAGATGGCTGCCATACCATCATAATGCTCGATTTGGGTAGTGTATTGTTGCCGATCAATATTTAGGATGTCATTCAAAAAGGTATTGGCAAATGAAACCCAATCTATGTCTGGATAAGCTGCATAATGAGCATTAAAGTTACCAGTGGCACCTCCAAACTTTCCGGAGTGAGGTAAGAAATGCAGCATTGATAATTGATTACGAAGCCTTTCTATATACACCATGACCTCTTTACCTAACCGCGTTGGCGAAGCTGGTTGCCCATGCGTGTGTGCTAACATCGAGACATCTGACCATTCATTGGCTAAATCGCTTAGCATGTTTACGATCTTCTCTATTGCAGGAACTAACACCTCTTTAAGAGCATCACGCATCATCATCGGTGTAGCGGTGTTGTTGATGTCTTGAGAGGTTAACCCAAAGTGAATAAACTCTTGGTATTTTTGAAATCCTAGACGATCAAATTGTTCACGAAGGTAATACTCAACAGCTTTAACGTCGTGATTGGTAACCCGCTCAATCTCTTTGATGCGATTAATTCCATTGTCATCTATCTGAAGGTAGATCTCTCTTAATACAGAATAGTCCTTACGATTGAACTTTTCAAGTTGTGGCAGTGAGAGTCGACAGAGGGCAATGAAATATTCTACTTCAACCTTTAACCGATATTCAATTAAAGCTCTCTCTGAAAAAAACGATGATAATGTTGCCGTTTTACTGTGGTATCTGCCATCAAGAGGCGAAAGGGCTGTTAAAGGTGTAAGTGCCATAAGAATTTGATTTTAAGTTTGGTAGTGTTAAATGGTGTTCAGTGGCTTTAGAAATCGCCTCCATAAAATGATCAAACTATTAATAATTACAAAGGTACAAACATATAAGATCGCTTCCAACCGTATCATGAAGCGATTACAGGCTCTCTTGCGGTAGCAGGCTTTCTATTGATGTTTCTGCTGAGAAACTTATCATTTCTTACCTTTGTAAGAGAACTTCTGCTTTAACTTATTACGGTTTCACTATTGTTTTCTAATAAAAACGATGACTTATTAAGATTTCTGATAAGTTTGAGGTTTCTTCTTTGATTAGATTGAATGAGGGGCTTTAATCTGAAACCGATGGTGTGTTAAATGAAGGAGTGGATAAAAATAAAATTATTCTTATGAAGACTCTATTTGTAAATATTGGTTTATTAGGTGGAATTACTGAATCGGAGGTGTTATTGAAGGCTGGCTCGGAAATGGGCTTATTTGAAAGGATTGAGAATGCCTGGCTTTTGGTTGATGGAGAGCTAATTGATTCTTTTGGATCGATGAGTGAATTATCGATCAAGGTTGAGAAGCTAAAGGCTGAAAATATCTCATTTGATCAATACGATGTTCAGGGAGGGATGATGTTGCCTGCTTTTTGCGATTCACATACTCATTTGGTTTACGCAGGAAGTCGTGAGATTGAGTACATCGATAAGATAAAGGGACTTAGTTACGAGGAGATATTTGAGAGGGGAGGTGGTATCCTTAACTCTGCCCGGCGTTTGCATGAGGCATCGGAGGAGGAGCTTGTTGCGCAGGCGATGATTCGTTTGAATGAAATTATCAGATATGGTACTGGTGCCGTGGAGATTAAGAGTGGTTACGGATTATCTACTGAAGATGAATTAAAGATGCTGAGAGTCATCCGTAAGTTAAAAGAGCTCTCTCCTTTGACTATAAAAGCAACTTTTTTAGGTGCGCATGCTCTGCCGCTTGAATATAAAGGTCGTCAGTCAGAATACGTCGACCTTGTTATTAATGAGATGATTCCATTGGTAGCATCCGATGATTTGGCTGATTTCATAGATGTCTTTTGTGATAAAGGGTTTTTTACACCTGAGGAGACGGAACGCATGTTGATGGCCGGAATAAAATATGGCCTTCGTCCGAAGATTCATGCAAATGAATTGGACTATAGCGGAGGTATTCAGGTTGGGGTCAAATACAATGCATTGTCGGTTGATCATCTTGAGTATACTGGTGAAGAGGAAATAGCTGTATTAAAGAGCTCAGAAACGATGCCAACTATTCTTCCCGGGGCTGCTTTCTTCTTGAATATGGTACACGCACCTGCCCGTAAGATGATAGAAGCTGGATTACCTGTGGCTTTTGCCAGCGATTTTAATCCTGGATCTGCACCATCAGGTAATATGCAATTGATACTATCCATGGCATGTGTTCAATATCGTCTTCTTCCTGAAGAGGCGCTGAATGCAACTACTCTTAACACTGCATATGCTATGGGGATAAGTGATGAGTTAGGAAGTGTCTGTGTAGGAAAGAGAGCCAATCTGATGATCACACATAGATTGCCTTCTCTTGAATTCTTGCCGTACGCATTTGGTAGCAACAAGGTTTCTGCAATGGTGCTCAACGGAGAGGTAATGGCCTTTAGCTGTTAGTTTTCGATTTCTGCCTGATGCAATGGGTTGGTTTATTTGTTGTTATACTGGCAAAATTGTTTTCTGAGTAGTGTTTTGTAATTAAAATCAATAATCCAATGCTTAGATTTAACCTCTTTCTATCATTGATTCTAGTTGTTCTTTTTGTTAATGGACAGAGTGAAGCTGTGCAACTTGATCGTGGAACCTTTCAGATAATGGGGGAGTTGCTGATACCAGCAAATGTCACTAAACCTGATGTTGTTCTGTTTATTTCAGGCAGCGGACCGACAGATCGTGACGGGAATCAAAAGAGTATGAAGAATAACTCGATTCTTCAGTTGGCGGTAGGACTTCAAAGCAATGGGATTGCATCTCTTCGATATGATAAACGGGGGATTGGAGCCAGCGTAATGAGATCGACTAATGAACGGTTGATGACTATTGACTCTTTAGTAGGCGATGCAGCCGATTGGATAGAGAAGTTGAAAAAGAGTGGTCGTTTTAATCGAGTGGTGGTAGCTGGCCATAGTGAGGGCTCACTAATAGGATTGTTAGCAGTATTAAAGGTCGGTGCTGATGGTTTTATCTCGATTAGTGGAGCTGGTCGTCGTGCTACAGACTTGTTGATGGAGCAACTATCGAAACAACCGGCAAAAGCAAAGAAGTATTATAAGAGTGCATTTGATACCTTGAGCCATGGGGATACACTTAAAGTGGTTGATACTTGGTTTTATACCTTGTTAAGACCCTCCGTTCAACCTTATCTGATTAGTTGGTTTAAATACGATCCGGCTCAGTTAATGGGGGCTTTAAAGGTACCATCATTGATAATTCAAGGGTTAAATGATCTTCAGATAAAGCAAACTGATGCTGAGTTATTGG
This sequence comes from uncultured Bacteroidales bacterium, assembly GCA_964444785.1. Classification (GTDB taxonomy): domain Bacteria; phylum Bacteroidota; class Bacteroidia; order Bacteroidales; family TTA-H9; genus JAJTBW01. The sequence continues at coordinate 107,050 of CAYUII010000005.1, forward strand.
CAGCAGCAAACAACAAATCCAGTCTCTGGTTAATTCCGGGAATGAATCATGTCCTTAAGATGACAGAAGCTTCAGATATTAATGGACAGATGTCATCCTATACTACTCCTGATAGTCCAATAAATTCAGAGTTAGTGCCAGGAATGAAGCGGTTTATTTCAGGGTTGCCTTCATCGCATTAAGATTTTCTAAGTTGTTATGAAAGGAGCGTGATAATAAAAAAAGCCACCTAAGATAGGCGGCTTTTTCTGTTTTCTTACTGCAGATGATTACATTGCATCAACGATTTCATCGGTCATCTCCATGTTGTGGTAGATATTCTGCACATCATCATCTTCTTCGAAGATCTCAACCACTCTTAGAACCTTTTTAGCAGTATCCGGGTCAATGTCCATTGTTGTGATAGGAAGCCTTTGAAGTTGGGCACTTTCCGTCTCGATATTCATTGCTTCAAGGCGTTTCATGATGCTTCCGAAGTCTTCCATGGCAGAGGTGACTGTAATGAGACCATTTTCATCATCGATATCGATATCTTCGGCACCAGCGTCGATGACCTCCATTTCGAAAGTATCAATGTCAGTTACATTGGCTCTTGGGATATTAAAGATGCCTTTACGGTCGAATACATGTGCCAGTGAACCATTTGTACCAAGGTTACCACCATATTTATTGAAGACGGCGCGAACATTAGCTACCGTTCTTTGGAGGTTATCGGTTAAACACTCAATGAAGATGGCAACGCCATGTACATAACCTTCGTAAGTAGTTTCAGTAAAACTTGCCCCATCTTTATCACCGCCTTTACTGATGGCACGCTGAATGTTATCCTTGGGCATACTGGCTCCCTTGGCATTGGCGATTGCTAATCGAAGACGCGGGTTACCGTCAGGATCGTTGCCTCCTTCTCTTACGGCAATTGTAATTTCTTTAATAATCTTAGAAAAGATCTTCGAGCGCTTGGCGTCCAGTGCACCTTTTTTACGCTTGATGGTTGACCACTTATTATGTCCTGACATTTTATTTAGAAGTTAAGGTTTGATTTTGTGCCTATTAAGAATAAGAATGCAAAAATAATAAAAAAATAGTGCTTTTCTACCATCATTTATAGGCAAGAGTTAGGTAGATTGAAAAAAAACAAAGAGACCGACTACAAAGCCGGCCTCCTTACGTCAATAAAAATAATGTAGTTCTAAATCAGAGAGTAAAAAAGTCATAAGTATTGGGATTACCAACTAATTAGAGTAATTCCAATGGAGTAGGGGTAGAGCTCAGGGCCTTTTCCATCGCGGAAGAGGGTGGTTAGGCTGTATTTTCCGAACAGATTGATATAACCCCAACCTATTCTGAGCATTGCTTCTGCCTTTAAAGGGGTAATGTGGAAGTCATCATGCGTCTTCATAACTCCGTCATCTGAAGTTGTACTGGTACCTACAAGGTGTGAGGTAGCGAAGTTCTCTCCATCATATAATTCGAAAGGCATATTCTTTTGTGAAAAGACTCTCTTGGTATGTGAGCCGAGTCTTAGACCCAGAAGAACCCCTGCACTAACGTGAAATTTTTCGATTTTTCTGCTTGGGTGGTTCTGATATTCAAAAAGGATGGGTAGTGTGAGATAGCTGATGGTCAACTTTGATTTCTCCATGTCAACCCCTTTGTTGTAATAGCCATGAATGCCATTTGATGAGTCAGTGATGGTGACATTATTTCTAAATCTGAAGTTGGTCCATTCTATTCCAAGACCTGTTATCAGTCCGATGGTTCCAGATGAGTTAAGTTGGATGTTTTGTTCGTAGAGGTTGAGGTGAACACCTACCGACTTAGTCATGTTGTAGTCCATGAAATTGGTCGCTTCATCGAAGTTGCTGTTCATATCGCTATTAAGATATCCATTGACACTGAGGTCGAATCCACCCCAGTGGCCATCGAAAGAGTTTGTGCGATAGTTCTTTTTTAGCTTAACATTGCCATCTTCATCAACGACTAGACGATGACGACCAACTTGAACTTCAGTTACCCCATTTCTTTCATTGACCTTAACCCCTAATTTTTTCGATAATCTAACGTTTACTGTATCCTCATTAGCTCCCGATACGATATCGTTAACCTCCTCATCGTCGGTATCTTCATCGATCTCGTTTTCGTCTTCTTCAGCTGATTTATTGGTAGTTAGAATAGTAGGGTTGTTTTGATACTTAATTGAACCGGCTCCCGATGTTGTAGCCGAGACCACACCTGTTCCTGCAATCTTTATATCACCGGCTCCAGAAGCATTGACTACGCTTTTGGGTGTGTCAAGACGTTCCGCTTTAAGGGAACCAGCTCCACTAACTTCTGCTTCTAATGAGGTAGCAACACCCGTAAGAACTACATCAGCAGCTCCTGAGATCTCAACCGATACGTCGCCAGCATTAAGGTTGACATTCACATTAGAGGCTCCGCTAGCTTCCATCTCAAACTTGGATGCAGAAAGAGTAGTGCCTGAAACGGTGTAGACATTGGCTGCTCCACTTACATCTAGAGAGGTAAGGTTGGGTAAAGAGATATAGATGTTAAGCTCAGATGGGTTTTTGATGTTCCCTTTTGATTTAATCTCAAGAACATTACCTTCAACCTCTGTGATGATATGATCCATAAGGTTATCATCGCTTTCAACAGTAAGTGAGATTTTTTCAGATGGCGTAATCTCAACATTAAAGGCTCCTCCTACTTTAATGCCTGTAAAACTGCCCACTTCTCTTGTCTGCTTGATAACCTCTCCACTGCCGCTTGTTCTCTGTGCCTGTAATGCAAAGGGCAAAATGCATAGAACTAATGCCAGAGAAAATAGAGTTGTAAGTTTCGTTTTCATAGTTTAGAAATTTTTCGTTTCGTGCGTCTAAATTTGTGACGTTGCACGATTTTGAAATGTTACAGCTTCTTTAAGAAAATTTACAATTTTTCTGAAAGCATGCTATGTCTCTTACCAAATGTAAAGTAGATGACCAACCCAATTATCAGCCAAATGATAAATCGCATCCAGTTAACGATTCCGAGTTGGGCAATCAGATAGCCATTAGTAAGTAATCCTAAAACCGGTATTAAACTCCATTTTTTTATGATAGAGAGAAGCGTTAATCCTATTGCAAGAATAAGGAATATGAGTTCGGGGAGGTAGTGCTTCAATTCGTTCCATCTCAGATAGAATCTATTTCCATTTATCCATTGGGCTAAGAAATTGGCATTACCTGCAAAGTAATACAACGCAAAGATGGTGACTAAAAGAATAGGGGGTAACCAGAAGCGACAATTAAAGTAGGGCACAATAAATCCTCCAGCTTTATTTTTGAACCCTTTTCCATAAGGATCAAGAATTAGGATACCTCCTGAGACCAATAGGAAAGCAAAGAGAGTTCCGATACTGGTTAAATCGGTTACTTCTGTGAGGTTGAGAAAAAGGGAAGGAACAGCAACAATGACGCCTGTGATAATGGTTGAGAATCCAGGTGTTTTATATTTTGGATGGAGGGTGCTAAATTTTTTGGGAAGGAGGCCATCTCGACTCATACTCATCCAAATACGAGGCTGTCCATATTGAAAAACCAATAATACTCCGGCCATTGCAATGATTGCGCTCACAGAGATGATACCTGTAAGCCATTTAAGGTTTAAGACCTCAAAGGCGTATGCCAGGGGGTCAGCAACCCCTAATTGTCCGGAAGGGATCATGCCAGTAAGAACTAAACTAATCATAACATAGATAGCTGTGGTAATGATTAATGCATAGATCATGGCACGTGGAAGATCTCTTTTGGGGTTTTTAGCCTCTTCGGCTGTTGTTGAGATCGCATCAAATCCTATGTAGGCAAAGAAGACCGCTGCAACTCCTGATAGTACCCCGGTGGCACCATTTGGGGCAAAGGGAATCCAATGGTCTGTGTTGATGAAAAATGCTCCTGTAATGATGACTAAACCCAGAATGAGGAGTTTAATTAAAACCATGAGATTACCGGCGGTTCGGGTTTCTTTGACTCCCATGTAAACCAAGATGGTTATAAGAACTACAATACTAAAGGCGGGTATATCCGCAATCAATCTAATCCCGGCAATAGATGGAGCCGTAGTCCACGCAAGAAATGCTTCTTGTAACGATCGGCTAAGGTGTTCTAATGGCATCCCTGCAGTTATTTGCTCAGTAGCCTCTTTGAATCCTCTCATAGCGGTTATGTAGTCTGTACACATCCAAGTAGGCAGGTTGATCCCCGTCCCATATAACATAGTCGTAAAGTACTCTGACCATGAGATAGCAACAGCGATGTTACCAACTGAATATTCCATGATAAGATCCCACCCGATGATCCAGGCCATTAGCTCACCAAAACTGGCATAGGCATAAGTGTAGGCTGAACCTGCAACTGGAATGGCAGAGGCAAATTGTGCGTATGCCAAGGCAGAGAATCCACAGGCGATAGCTGTAAAGATAAAGAGCAATGAGACGGCTGGTCCGCCAGCTGCCGCAGCATTGCCAATGGTACTGAATATTCCGGCTCCAACTATTGCAGCTATTCCTAATGCCGTCAGATCAACCACCCTTAACTCTCGTTTCATCCCATTCTCTGTTGAACTGTTATCGAGAATAGATGAGATGCTTTTCTTACGAAAGAGCTTGTTTTCTGCCATAGATAAGAGATTTTGCGGGGTAAATTTAATCTTATTTCACCATTTACCCCTTCCTCTCTTTCCTATTTAGGCGAAATCATAAAGATCTCTCTAATAATTGGAGTTAGTCCGGCTACCATAAACTCAACGGCAATAACCATTACAATCAAACCCATGAGTTTCATCATAATCTTATTACCTGTCTCTCCTATAATCCGCATTATTTTACCTGCACTCATCCATGATATTAGTGTTATTCCTATGGTTATTGCAATAGAGATGATTAAGATGACCTTCATAATCCAGTTTGATGCATCTTCCATTAAAACAATGCTATTAGTGATAGCTCCAGGACCCGCAAGTATTGGAATGCCTAGTGGGGTTATAGAAATATCTTCGGCATAAGATTTTGCCTCTTTTTTGTTGATCTTCATGCGTGAGATACGGGCATTTAACATGTCATAGCCCATGATAAAGAAGATAACACCCCCGGCTATTCTGAACCCACTGGCTGAGATCCCGAAAACTTTAAAGAGAATCTGTCCGGTAAAGGCAAAGACAACCAAAACTATGAAGGCCATAAAGGTAGCTTTGTAAGCTGTTGCTCTTCTCTGGCGTTCATCGAGTTTAGAGGTCATTGACATGAAGACGGGGATAGATCCCAATGGATTGATAATTGAAAAATAGGATGTGAAAAAAAGCAAAAAAGTAGTAAAATAATCGTGTAGTTGAAGATTCATTTGTGTACTATTTGATTAAAAAGAGGGCCGGTGGTTAACCGGCCCGGGTTAAGCTATATTAACCTATTATTTTAGCATTTACCATATCAAGTAACTCCTCTTCCATTCTTTTAGCTTGAGCTTCAATAGCTGCTCCACGACCAATGATATCGGAGGCAAAGGCTGTGTCAGATAATCCGGAGGCATTGATTTTTACATTGAGATAGGCCCCTGAGACGGCTGCTTTAGCTGCTAAAGCACCTACACCGGCATCGGTAACTGAGTTGGGATTCCCATTTTCTACCATAGCTGCCAATAACTCGAATGTTTCGAAGGCTTTTTCCATGGTTTTAAATGGAACTTCAGTGGCATAACGGGTTGCTGCCTGAATGGCTGCTTTCCTAGCTGCTTTCTCTGCATCCGTGTTCTTTGGTAACCCAAATGCATCCATTATCTTGTTGAAAGCGGCCGTGTCTTCATCAACCAGATGGAGTAATTCATCTTTTAAAGCCTGACCCTTCTCTGCCCATTTTGAGAACTCCTCCCAACGCTGATCCCAACCTGCTTTATGACTGCTGAGATTAGCAACCATGGCACCTAAGGCGGCGGCTAGAGCCCCCATATAGGCTGAGATTGATCCGCCTCCCGGAGCTGGCGATTCACTTGCTGTTTCATTGGCAAAACCAGTACAGGTCATGTCAATCAACTTCTTGCTCTTGTTCTCTGCCGCTAGCATATACTCAATGATCTTCTCCTGAGGGTTGAATGGTTTGAGGTCATCAAGCCCCATAGATTTAACGGCAATTTTTATGATTTCATCCTCCGAGATCCCTAGTGATCTTTCTTGTTTAGCTAAGAAATACTTTCCAGTATCTATCAAAGTACGCTTTGGTACCAGCCCGACAATCTCTGTACCAGTAACTCTCATTCCCCGATCCATCGCTTTGCGAACGACCTCTTCAAATGCAATATGTAAAGGTGTTACAGAAATATTGGTGATATTCATGGATACCTGAGCAATACCATATTCATCGATAAACCAACCAATGGCTTTAGTGGCTTTTAACGTACCCGGTACCATGATAGGATTGCCATGCTCATCTTTCATGGCCTTACCGGTAATAGGATTACCCTCTCTTTTGGGTCTCCCTTTTTCCCTAACATCAAAGGCCACTGCGTTAGCACGACGTGTACTGGTTGTGTTTAGGTTGAAATTAACTGCTACAAGGAAGTCGCGAGCCCCAATAGCAATAGCACCTGTCTGAGGGACTAGTTTAGCTGGCCCAAAATCGGGTTTCCATTCTGGTTTGGCCAGCTTATCGGCTAGTCCTTCATATTCACCTGATCTGACAACGGCAAGGTTTCTGCGTTGTGGGCTAAGTGCTGCGCTCTCATAGCAATAAACAGGGAAATCGAGGTCTCTACCAACTCTTTCGGCCAGTTTATGGGCATATTCTACAGTCTCCTCCATAGTGATGTTAGCAACAGGTACCAAAGGACAAACATCGGTGGCTCCAAATCTTGGATGAGCCCCTTTATGCTTGGTCATATCGATCACCTCACAAGCCTTTTTGATTGCTCTATAGGCTGCCTCAATTACTTCATCAGGGGTGCCAACAAAGGTTACAACCGTGCGGTTGGTAGCTTGTCCGGGGTCAACATCCAGAAGCTTTACTCCTTCTACGGTTTCAATTTGGTCGGTAATCTGCTTAATAATATTCATGTCGTTCCCTTCTGAAAAATTGGGAACACATTCAATTAGTTTTTTCATTTGATATTGTTTTTTGCGGTAGCTTGGAATAGCCAAGAGGGATATTAGCAATGTTTATCACCCTTTTAGGCAACAAAGGTATGAACTTTTTAACATCTGATTTAGCCTAATACTCTCTTTAATTGGCCTTAATCAGAAGAAGCCCGCAACGAAAAAGAGCCGCAATGGCTTATTGTCTGCTGTGTGATATTTTAAGAAACTCGCCTCCAATAGAGAATGATTTTAGCTCTCCGGTTTTAGCTCTCCCGGTCTTTATTTGAAAATCAGCTTCTCTCTTAGAAGTAAGGCTCTCAAGTTTTTTCTCTGCAAACTTGATAAGGTTTGGAACTCTAAACCCGGTGTAGCCGCCACTCTTCTCTGTTTCTGGTTTTTGCGCAAGAAGGAGCGTGTTTTTCTTCTCCCTTAAACGCAAAGCAGAAATGATTGGGTTTTGGTAATCGTTTATAACCTGACGATTGGATACCTCAATGCTGGCAAGTTCTATAGGCTGAAGCATCGGAATAACAGATGAGTCTCGTTTTGATACTTCGCTAGGTTGTTCTAAGTTATCTATTGATTTACTCTTTCGATGAACAATTGAAGCGGCGAGGGTATTTTTCCTCTGTTTCAAGGCTATATTGTCAACTCCATCAGCTTTGGGTGAGTTTGTGGCTAACTGTTTTTCAATTAACTTATTGTCATTGTCTTTGAGAGCTATATCACTCTTCTCTTCTGGCGTTTCCATTTTCAGATTTGTTCCCTTAGAATACGGATTCAAAAGGGTCAAATCGGGTTGTTTTTGGCCATAGTTACTAGTTGATGGGCTGTTGGTTGAAAAGATCCAAATGAGAGCTAGGCTTGCAGCTACTGCTGATAATGGGGCAAGCCATAAAATTCTTCTTCCTAAAACCCGACGTTTAAGGAGTGACTTATTCGGGAATTGTACCCTTAAATCTGGCGCAAACCGGATCTTCCCATATAGGTCTAAATCATTTTTAAGACTTGGATTGGCTTCAATAAACTTTTTTAATTCTAGCTTCTCATGATTGTCCAATAGTTTCTCATGGAAAGCGATAAAAGTTTCATCGTAGTTATCTATTGAAATAGATTCCGTAGAGATAACCTGATCCTTGTTTTTCTTAAGCTTGTCTTTTAGAGGGTATTTTTCGGAATCAAAAGAAAAAATAGGCTCCAGTTCAAGGTCTTCTATCTGGATATCCAGCTCCGGATGTTCTGATAAAAAATGCTCGACAAGAGCTTTTTCCTGCGACGAAAGGTTACCGTCAATATAGTCGGTAAGCCATGCTTCATAATTTTCCAGGTTAATACTCATTGTTTTTAGATTGCATTTTCCGGTTTTACAATATACTTTTTCAGCGTGTTTCTTGCCCTGAAGATATATACCTTAACTTGAGATTCTGTCAAATCACATATTTGACCAATCTCCTCATAGCTGTATCCTTCATAGTCTCTTAGCAGGATAACGGAACGCTGGATCTCGGGTAATCGTTGCAGTGCCTCCTCTAATAACTTTTTTAGGCCGAGGTATTCTTTTTCACTTCCTGCAACGTCCAATGAGACTTGCTCTATAGAGCTCATTCTACTCTCTTTTCTAATGCTATCAATCATGATATGATAGGCAGAAGTAAAGAGATATGATTTTGACTTCTCCGCTTGTATATCGGCTGCCTTCTCCCACATCCTGGCAAATGCTTCCTGAACAATATCCTGAGCACGGTCGATATCGCGAAGATTTTTCGCAATGAACCGATAGACACTGTCGGCATGTTGATCAACGCAGGCGTTATACTCGCTTACAGTCATGTGTTTAGGTCTTTCTTCTATGATGTGACGAAGTTTATCACCCTTATGTTACAGCTAAGGTAAAAAAAAGCGACCCCAAATATCATTGAGATCGCTTATAATATAAAGAGGGGGGTAATCTTTCCTGTATAATTAATCGAGTTTAAGAACAGCAAGGAAGGCACTTTGGGGAACTTCTACGTTACCAATTTGGCGCATCCTCTTTTTACCTTTTTTCTGTTTCTCTAGTAGCTTACGTTTACGAGAGATATCTCCACCATAACATTTTGCTGTAACATCTTTTCTAACGGCCTTAATCGTTTCGCGAGCAATGATTTTAGCCCCGATTGCAGCCTGAATAGCGATGTCGAATTGCTGTCTGGGGATTAGCTCTTTGAGTTTCTCGCACATTCTTCTGCCGAAATTGTAGGCATTATCTCTGTGGAGGAGGGTGCTTAGGGCATCAACAGAATCACCATTAAGAAGAATGTCAAGCTTACTTAGCTTGGCCTCCTGGTATCCACTGACATGATAATCGAATGAGGCATAACCCTTAGAGATAGACTTGAGTTTGTCATAGAAGTCAAATACAATTTCCCCCAGAGGAATTTCAAAGACTAACTCGAGTCGATCGGTTGTGAGATAAGTTTGGTTTTTTAAGATGCCACGTTTATCGATGCATAATTTCATAATCGCACCGACATAATCGGCCTTAGTGATGATATTGGCAGTGATAAAGGGTTCTTCTATATAGTCAATCAAGGTCTCGTCAGGTAATCCGGACGGATTGTGTACGTCGAATGACTCACCACTTGTGGTGTATACTTTATACGATACGTTCGGAACCGTAGTGATCACATCCATGTCAAACTCACGGTCAAGGCGTTCTTGGATGATCTCCATATGAAGTAGACCAAGGAAGCCACATCTGAAGCCAAAACCTAGAGCTGCGGAAGACTCTGGCTCGAAAACAAGGCTCGCATCGTTGAGCTGAAGTTTTTCGATAGAGGCACGTAACTCTTCATAATCGTCGGCTTCTACAGGATATATACCGGCAAAAACCATGGGTTTTACGTTTTCGAAGCCTTCGATTGCTTTGTGGCAAGGGTTTTCAACATGGGTGATGGTATCACCTACTTTAACCTCTTTTGAGGTTTTAATACCAGAGATAATGTATCCAACATCTCCTGCTGAAAGCTGGTCTCGTTTCTCACGGGTAAGCTTCAAAATACCTATCTCATCTGCATGATACTCCTTTCCAGTAGCAACAAACTTTACGAAATCGTTCGTGTTAATGGTTCCGTTATATATTCTGAAATAGGCGATGATGCCTCTAAAGGAGTTAAAGACAGAGTCAAAAATTAAAGCTTGAAGCGGAGCCTCTGGGTCTCCTTTTGGGGCAGGAACACGATGAACAATAGCTTCAAGGATCTCTGGAATACCAAAACCGGTCTTGGCCGAAGCCAAGAGAATATCATCAGGGTCGCAACCGATTAAATCAACGATTTGCTCGGTTACCTCTTCGATCATTGCATTATCCATATCCACTTTGTTCAGGACGGGAATGATCTCCAGGTCATGATCTAAGGCAAGATAAAGATTAGATATAGTTTGAGCTTGAATGCCCTGAGTTGCATCAACAACCAATAAGGCTCCTTCACATGCGGCAATTGAACGTGATACCTCATAGGAGAAGTCTACATGGCCAGGGGTATCAATAAGATTAAGAACATAATTGGCTCCCTCATGAACATACTGCATTTGGATTGCATGACTCTTAATGGTGATTCCCCTTTCTCGTTCCAAATCCATATCATCCAGAACCTGTGCCTGAGCCTCTCGTTCGGTGATGGTTTTAGTGGTCTCCAGCAGCCTGTCGGCCAGAGTGCTTTTGCCGTGGTCGATATGGGCAATGATACAGAAATTACGGATATTCTTCATAGCCTGCAAAGATAGTGAAAAAGACGATTATGTATTATATATCTTCATCATAAGCCAGTCGCAGACGAGGCTTCTAATAACTCGTATTGTGAGGCTTCTATTAGCGCTGTTTCACTTTTAGTTTCCCTTATTTTCTGTACTTTTGCACCCTTATAGTATCTCCACATAATATTCTGAAAAATAATGAAAGAAATTGCCCCAAAATTTGATCCCGTCCTTGCCGAAGAACGGTGGTACAGTCACTGGATGCAGAAAGGTTATTTTAGGTCGGTTCCCGATGAAAGAGAACCGTATACTATTGTAATCCCTCCTCCTAACGTGACCGGGGTGTTGCATATGGGTCATATGCTTAATAATACCATTCAGGATATTTTGATTCGCCGCGCCCGTATGATGGGTAAGAATGCCCTATGGGTTCCTGGAACCGACCATGCTTCTATAGCTACTGAGGCCAAGGTAGTGGCTAAACTTAAAGCCGATGGTATCGAAAAAGCAGATCTTAGCCGTGAAGAGTTTCTTCATCATGCATGGCAATGGAAAGAAAAGCATGGTGGAATCATCCTTGAACAACTTAAGAAACTGGGCGCTTCATGCGACTGGGAACGGACTGCCTTTACAATGGATGAGTCTCTTTATGAGTCTGTAATCCGTGTGTTCGTCGACCTTTATGACAAAGGTCTTATCTATCGTGGTGTCAGAATGGTTAACTGGGATCCGAAGGCTCTGACTGCCCTTTCTGATGAAGAGGTCATCTATAAAGAGGTTAATTCAAAGCTTTATTACCTCCGTTATAAAGTAGTTGATTCAGATGATGAATGGGTAACCATTGCTACTACCCGTCCTGAAACCATTCTTGGCGATACTGCCGTTTGTGTACATCCGGAGGATGAAAGATATACTCATCTCCATGGTAAGAGGGTTCTAGTTCCTCTGGTCAATAGACCTGTCCCCATCATAGTTGATGAGTATGTTGATCGTGAGTTTGGCACAGGATGTCTTAAAATAACACCCGCTCACGATGTAAATGACTATAATCTTGGATTAAAGTATAAGTTAGAGACCATTGATATCTTTAATGATAACGGTACCCTCAGTCAAGCTGCTGGGATGTTTGTAGGTGAAGATAGATTTGATGTTCGCGAAAAAATCATCCCGGCTCTTGAACAAGCCGGTAATATGGTTAAGACCGAGGCCTATGTTAACAAGGTAGGGTTCTCGGAAAGAACCGATGTCGTCATTGAGCCCAAACTCTCGTTGCAATGGTTCCTTGATATGAAACGTCTTAGTGAACCTGCTTTACGCGTTGTGATGGATGATACTATTGCTTTCCATCCGGCTAAGTTTAAAAACACCTATCGCCACTGGATGGAGAATGTCAGAGATTGGTGTATCTCTCGTCAACTATGGTGGGGACAAAGAATTCCTGCTTATTATCTGCCTAATCGTGAGGTTGTAGTCGCTTTATCTTCTGAAGAGGCTCTGAAAAAGGCTCAACAGCTTTATCCAGAGTTAGGCTTGACTTCTGCTTCCGAGTTAAAACAAGACGAAGATGTACTGGATACTTGGTTCTCTTCCTGGTTGTGGCCTATCTCGGTATTTGACGGAATAAGAAACCCTGAAAATGCTGATATTAAATATTACTATCCGACAAATGATCTGATTACAGCCCCCGAGATCCTCTTCTTCTGGGTAGCCAGAATGATTATGGCCGGCATAGAGTATCGTAACGATATTCCTTTTAAAAATGTCTATCTTACCGGCATCGTAAGAGATAAGCTTGGTCGGAAGATGTCGAAATCGCTAGGGAACTCTCCTGATCCTCTTGATCTGATTAAACAGTATGGGGCCGATGGAGTAAGAGTGGGTATGCTACTGACTTCACCTGCTGGAAATGACTTACCTTTTGATGACTCTCTCTGCGAACAGGGACGTAACTTCAGTAACAAAATCTGGAATGCACTTCGACTGGTTACAGGATGGAATGTTGATGTCAACCTTCCTCAACCCGAATATGCTCGAATCAGTATTGAATGGTTTGAAGCAAAGTTTAACCATGCGATGGTTCAGATTAATGAACACTTTGATCGATACAGACTCTCTGATGCCCTAATGGCAGCTTATAAGCTGACCTGGGATGATTTCTGCTCATGGTATCTTGAGATGGTTAAGCCCGGTTATCAGCAGCCTATTGATGCCGTTACCTTTAATGCTACCGTTGACTTCTTCGGACGTATTCTTAGAATGCTTCATCCTTTTATGCCCTTCATCACGGAAGAGATGTGGCATCTATTATTTGAAAATACCGATAAAGATATCATTGTTTCTGAATGGCCTGCTGTTGTTGCCGCAGATGAGACTCTTCTTCAGAAGTTTGAGTTTGCCGCAGAGGTCATTAATGCTATTCGTGCCTTAAGACAGGATAAGGGCATCTCAAATAGAGATTCTATTGATCTTTTTATCAAAAAGAATGATGAGGCTTCTGACACTACTCTTGATTGTGTGGTTGTAAAGCTTTGCAATTTGAGCTCTGTAACCTATGTAAACGAGAAACCCGCTGGTGCACTCTCTCTTATTGTAAAATCTACAGAGTTTTATATTCCTGTCAGTGATAAAGTGGATGTAGCAGCAGAGCTGGAGCGCCTTGAAGCAGATCTTAAATATACCCGTGGGTTCCTTAATTCTGTAATGGGCAAACTGAATAATGAGAAGTTTGTCAATGGAGCTCCTAAGTCGGTTGTTGATAATGAACTAAAAAAGAAGGCTGATGCTGAAGCCCGTATTAAAGTTCTGGAGGATCAGATAGCTACACTGAAAGGGTAAGATGTTTTTGCTTATCCTCTGAATGTAGGAGTACGTTCTGATTCTTGATTAAAATAAAAGACCTCTTTCGGATTTATCTGAGGAGGTCTTTTATTTTCTAAACCCTTCCCTGAAGCTGATTTGTAATTATTTGTTAAATAGGGAATTTCCCATAGCTCTCCGTATCCTCTCCATATCCTCTTCGATTATGAATGGATAAATTGGGAGTTGATATGGAGAGGGTAGGGAGAGGTAAGAGAGCCCAGCGGAATTCTTTGATAGGTTGACATGACTGGTTTTATAAATTATATTAGTGTTTTAGTGTTTTTTTGGTAAACTTTAACAGAGACAAGGATGAGAAGATTCGTTGAAATTGTTTTAAGCTTTTTTTGTTTGTTTGGCTTTTTGACTATAAATGGTCAAAATAGTATTTTGAAAGACAAAGAGAGCCTGTCTATTTTTCAGACAGAACCAAACTTGGGAACAATGCATGTTGTTCAAGTAAAGATTGGAGCAGGACAGCATCTTTACACTGGTGAGTCATTGAGTGATATTCTTGATGATGGGTATAGTTCGCTCGATATTCGAATAGGGTGGCAGTCTAAGGGATACGCTGATTGGCAGAAGGCCTGGAATTATCCTTTGTACGGAGTGGGCTTTTATACTGGATGGATTGGAGAAAGGAAGTATTTAGGAAAGCCGGGTGCTATTTATGGGTTCTTTAGACAGCCCTTTTTGAATAGGCCTAAACACCATTTTTCTTGGGATCTGGCAGTTGGTCTGACATATGATCTTAATCCGTATGATCCAGAGGAGAATCCGTTAAATGATGCCATAGGTGGGAGGATGGCTGTTTATTTCACTGCAGGGATAGATGGGAATATTCATATAAAGCCTGATTTTGATTTGACTTACGGTTTTCAGGTTGCTCATTTTAGCAATGGGAGAATAGAGACTCCGAATTATGGTCTCAATATGGTAGGTGTGAATTTGGGTGTACAGTATTATTTTAATTCTGCCAGAAAGTTATTACAGAAGATTAATCCTGATTATCCTGTGAGGTCTCGCCCTATATGGATGGATGCTGAGTTAAAGCCGTGGAAGTCTTATTATGAGTGGAGTGTTGGAATCGCAGCAGGGATTGTACAAGCAGGGATGCATGAGGAGTATTATGGAACCTTTTCTCTGACTACAGATCTTTATAGAAGATATGATTATGTTGGAGGAATAGGGGTTGGATTGGATCTCTTTTATGATGGTTCTATGCTAAAGGAGCTCTCTGATGCTGGTGAAAGTATTCGCGATGATTGGTACAAACTTTTGGTTGGGGCACACGTAGGCCACCGATTTTATATTTGGAGGTTTAGTATTGATCTTAATTTAGGTACCTATGTCTTTAAGAAGACAGATATTCATAAGAATATATTTGCCAGATTAGGATTAAAGTATAGTTTAACAGATCGCTGGTATAGTGGAGTTGCTTTAAAGACTCAGGGTTTATCGGCGGCAGATTGGGTGGAATGGGGAATTGGTTATCGACTATGGAAGTAATCATGGCAAAACAAAAACAGCTCCTTTACATTAAAGGAGCTGTTTTTGTTTTTTTCGAAAGAATTAAGCCTTTTCGACTTTCAAAACATCCTTGATAGCACTAATCAAAGAGTCTTTAGGTAGAGCACCTACTGCCATTTGAGGTTGACCATCGGCAGGGCAGAAGAGCATCGAAGGGATGCTTCTGATGCCGAAGGCACCCGCAAGTTCTTGCTCTTCTTCGGTATTTACCTTATAAATATTAATTTTTCCATCGTATTCTTTGGAAAGCTCTTCAAGAATAGGAGCAACCATTTTGCAAGGGCCACACCAATCAGCGTAGAAGTCGATAATACAGGGTAGCTTGCCTTCAAACTTCCACTCCTGATTCTGCTCGTAGTTGAAAACCTTATTTATGAAGGTCTCTTTTGTTAAATGTTCCATTGTATAATTATTTATTAATTGATTCAATACAGTTATTTAGTAAGAAGAGTCTCATCGATGATTTTCTTGTAGGCATCTTTTGGATAAGCACCAGCTTGCATGGATGGTTTCCCTGTTTTAGGTATAAACAGGATACTGGGAATACTTCGGATACCAAAAGCCCCTGCCACTTCCCTTTCCTTATCTGTGTTCACCTTATAAAAGATAACTTTGCCTTTATATTCCTTAGCTAGTTCTTCCATTATAGGTGCTACTCTTTTACATGGCCCACACCAGTCGGCATAGAAATCAACCACCGCAGGCATCTTCCCTTTATAGTTCCAGTTATCTTTATTCGCTTCCCAATCGAATACCTTTTGCTTGAATTCAGCTGAGGTTAGATAAATAACTTTCCCTTCATTGCTTTGGCCTAGTAGATTAACTCCTATCATCACCAAAACAGCAAGCAACAAAATTGTCCTCTTCATATATCTATTTTTATTTAGTAACAGGTGATACTGCCTCTATTGAGGTGTTCCCAAAAAGATATTTCTCGATGTTATCAGTAAACATCCTCTCGGTTAATTCTGGGGTAGGTAAAATCCCCATAGAAAACTCAGGTTCTCCCTTCACAGGGATATACATAAACGATGGTATCGTGTTTATTTGTAAAACAGATGCTAAGCCACGATTTTGATCTGTATCTATTTTATAAAACATCACTTTACCTTTGTATGTCTTCGCTAGTCGTTCAAGAACCGGCGCAGCCTTCTTACATGGAGCACACCAATCTGCATAAAAATCTATTACAACAGGTACGGTTCCTTTGTACTCAAAGGCACCAGGCTGAACACTATAATCCCACATGTTCTCCCTAAAATACTCTTCATCTATAATATTGACTACACCTTCCGCTATAACCTCATTTGTTTTAGCCTCTTTGTCTCCTTTACCTCCTCCTTTGCACGAGGTAATTACTAAAGAACTTACGAGAAGTAGACTTGCTAAAATATATACTTTCTTCATAGTCGCTGTTTTTTGCAAAGATATATTAATTCTGTTTGATAAATCGCTTTAGTAGCACTTTTGTTGTAATTTTGCAAGAATCATTCCATAAACAGATATGTCAATATGTCAGACCTGATTCCTTATACAAGCTTTAACCCAGATGATATTGATAAACAATTAGACAGCCAAGAAGGTTGTTTGTTATACTTAGAAAAAGTTAAGTGGAGCAATGGTTTTGTTTGTAGAAAATGTGGTCATACAAACTATTGTAAAGGTAAGACAGTAGGAGCCAGGAGGTGCACTAAATGTAAGAAGGAGGAGTCAGCAACTGCACATACGCCCTTTCATCGATGTCATCTGCCATTACCCGAGGCCTTTAGAATTGCTAAGATGGTGTGCAATAACCCGACGATGTCAAGCTATTCTTTGTCTGATGCCATGGAGATTAGGCAAATGACCTGTTGGCGGTTCAAAAAGAAGATTATGGATTGTTTAAAGACCAATGATCCTCTTGCTTTGCAGATAAAAGAGGGGATGTACCAAAAAGGTAATTCTCTTTAATGATTTAAGGAACGGAACAAGGTCTGAGAGGTTATATTCCTACGAGTTTTGGAAACCATCGTTTGAATAGATAATAGGAAATGTAGCCTGGAAAGAATCCAAAAACGTTGGCCAGTTCATCAAATAGGTCAAAGGAGCGCCCCCAGGGACCTAATCCTTGAAGTATTTCCATTGTTAATCCCCAAAGAAATATTGATAAGAGTGGAATCCATCTGCGTTTTGGAATATCCATGTTGGGCCATCCTAAAAAAAGCAGAAAGGTAAACCCTGCATACATTGTCATATGGATCAATTTGTCAGCATGTGGGAAAAGGACAACTCTTGGTAAATCGTTCGAAGAGATCAAACTTAGTAGAGTAATTAATAGTAGATAAAGAAAGAAAAGGATTTTACGGATCATTATTTTTGTTGTTTGTGCAAAAGTAGAAAGCAAATTCAATATGAAACAAAAAAAGAGACACGCAAAGTGTCTCTTTAGAATTATTTCATATAAGTTGCTCTTAGTGGGCTCTCCGTTTCTGTCCCATTCCTGAGTCCTTTAAATGGAATTTATTGACTTTGGATTGAAGATCGCCTGACTCTTTTCTGCTCTTAATTAAGCTCATAATCTCTTTTGGTGAATAGGTATTCATTCTGCCGGGTTTAACTAAGGTCTGATAAGGTGAGTTCTGGTAGAATGCCATTGGTCGGTTAGGATTAGCAATTTTCAGGGAAGATTTGGGTGAAATAATTCCATTGGTTAATTCTAACGGACTACCATCTGAATTGCTATAAAAGAAGTAATTATTGTCTTCGTTTACCTCTTCGATATCATTAAAGCCATCGGCAATTAATACCAAATAGTATTTTCCCGTAAGATTTGATGGCATTTGATAGGTAAAGCTAAACTGTGAGCCAGTATTCCCATATAATGCCTCAGCCACGCTCTTTCCTGACGGTACATCGATATAATTCCACCAACTTCCAGCTATTCCATATCCATCAGGCCAAAAATCATTAGCTCCGGGTGTAGTGCTAAATTCATCGGTATAATAATCGTGAATGAGAATACCGTAGTCATTCGCATCATAAGCATTGTAATACATATAAAGGATGCTCCATCTGTCAGCCGATTTAATGAGTGAGGTTCCCGAGTTATATACATCATAAACAATCTCACGATCAAGAGCACTGGTAGATTGAGCGTTTGGTGAGTCAGTCAGGTTCCATGAAAGTAAATCGGTTCCACTGGCTACATTTCCTATTTGATTGTTTTGTATCTCCACCTCTGTTTTATTCTGAGCTACAAAAGCAGCATAGCAGAAACTATTTAGGAAGAAGGTATAGTCTACCCAGATAGTGCCATTACTACCCCATGTTTCTCCCCACGAGTTGATAATCTTAAAGGCTTGTCGTGAGTCATCGTAACCGGCAAGGATGAGAGCATGGTAAGCATGTTGCATGCCGGGGTTCAGATAGGTATCATAGTCTAAGATGGCGTCACTATTCCAACGCATAAATCGATCTCCAAGTTGAGCACCAATAACAATGGGGCGTCCTTCTGCCAGATATCCTTTGAAATTTTCTACCGTCATGGAAGCAGTGTTGCTTTTATCTGCGATCTTACGATAATTGACAAGTTTATTATCGGCCGCATCTTGATTCCAGCTACTTGGGGGTGTCTGAGAGCAATCACCTATATTGGTATATGGAGCAGTGGCCAGTGAAGCCCCGCCCCGGCTAATTAGGACTTCCATAGCTGCCTCAAATTGGGTCCCATTACAGTTATATCCCTTTTCGGAGGTAGGGATGGCTAGGAAAAGGTCAGCCGGACTGGTTTGATTTTCTGTCTTTGAAAGTTGGGTTGACGTCCATTGATTATCAATTCCATTCAGAACTGTTTTTAGGTTATAGGCGGTAGCC
The DNA here is from genome assembly GCA_964444785.1 of uncultured Bacteroidales bacterium. GTDB lineage: Bacteria > Bacteroidota > Bacteroidia > Bacteroidales > TTA-H9 > JAJTBW01. Next base: position 126,121 of record CAYUII010000005.1, read on the forward strand.
CAGGCGACGCAGGTTCCATAGTTCCCTTGGTTTCCAATTGGAGGGAATTTGCTGCTAAGGTCAATACTTGATGGTAGGTTTCCACTATTATCATGTATGACAATATCTTGAGGGATACTAGGGATGTCTTCGTTTCCAGCGATCCAACTTGCTAAGGATTGTACAGCAGCTTCAGATAAGATATCTATGATCTGTTCTACATCCTCTTTTGTACAGGAGGTGGTTATTCCAATGGCTCCCGAAAGGGATAATGCAAGGAAAAGGTACTTTATTCTACTTTTAATTGCGAATGGTTTCTTTATCATCATTTATCTTAATCTATTTGTTAATCATGAAATCGTATATAGCAATTATTATACCTATGGAATTTTTAATTGTTTTGTTCTATTCTTCGGTATGTGAAACCTCTTACTTCTCCTATCATACCTTGCCAGTTTTTTTTGTTGGAAGATAATCCTTTTAGCTCGATGTCTTGACCCACAAAGAGGCTTCCTGTCAAGTCAATTAAATCTTCAACTTTCGTGTTGTTGAGTTTGATATTTTTAAAGATCATATTGTCTTTGAAAAAGAGTGAACCATCAATTTTACCTTCTATGATCTCTATGCCCGATCTAAACTGCGCATTTGAGATCAGTACACTAGTGCTTGCGTGAAGGTAGTTTAAAAGAGTTCTTCCTTCAACGCGAACCAATGAAAGATCTATGGCTCCTTTGCATAGAAGGTTTGATGCATAAAGGTTATTCCCGATCGTTGCCTCTTGTAGGGAGAGTTTGTCTTCAAACTGACTATCGTTTAAGTAAAGATCCCCATGAAATCTACAATTTTGCAAGTTGCACTTTGATAATGCGGAAATCTTATTTAGATATACCTGCTCACTTTTAAATTCTGATCCACTTAACACGATTGATTTGCTAAATTTGGAATAGGCTAGGTTTACAGGGTATTCAAAAATACTGTTTTCAAGGTTTATATTAGATCTAAAGTCGCAATCTTCAAAAACTACTTGTCTTAAAAAACGAGTAGTAACTGTCGAGTTTGAATAACTACCCATCGAAGTCACACTGTCTAAAAAGATGCAATTGATAAAAACTACAGGTACGCTCACTTGAGCCTCTAAATGTCCAGATCCGATCATTGTCAAGTCACTGACCTGGGTGAAGTCTATCTTTCCTGTGATTATACAGTCTTTGTAGATGGCCTGCTTCTGTTTTTTTATTTTTGATATAACCTCTTTTGCCGAGATACCGTTCTTTATAGTGGATTTGTCTTTAGCCTGACATGAAACATTGACTAGAAGTATTAAGGAGATTAATAGGCTTGTCCTGATGGTATCTTTAAGTATGAAGAGACTCTTCATTATGCTATATTTTTGGGGTGTAATAGATAGGTCGCTTTAGATCGGATAAACAAACTCCGTTTTTTTTACAAAAATAGCTTTTAAACTTAATTAATAGTTTATGATTTTGAATTAGCCGTTTAAACGTATTGATTAGGACGAACCCTGGTTTCATTTGGGTAAAAAGATGTTTAGAAAATGGTAGGTGAACATCCAAAATATTTGTAAAAGCCAGCTTAGAACGCTACGATATCACTAACTTAGAGAGCGAATTATAGAAGTAAGCTGAATGAGACTGTTATGATAATAGTTTATTCATAGATAGTAGTGTTTTAACCTCAGTTGTATGCCTTCTTTTCAATCTCTAACAATTTATAGACCATGAAGAAAACGTTGTTTTTTCTAATGCTTGTCGCTTTTTTTTCAGCCTATGGACAAGAGGTAACAAGAGACGAAGCAATTATTGTTGCTAAAAATTATTTTTCATCTCTTGATAGGAATAGTAAGCAAGTAATCACATTCAACAGCCTGAATGAAAATCGAGTCAATGACATCACCACCTGGTATGTTGTAAACTTTTTACCTGAGGGTTGGGTGATCGTTTCTGGAAGGAAGGAGACTAGACCAATTCTTGCATTTAGTTATACGGGTTCTCTCTCCCTTGATAAGGCTACACCGCCTTTTCTTATGTGGACTCAGTACTATTCGTCTGAAATAAGTCTTGCTGTATCTGATAAAAAGTTAGCTCAGCATGGTGATTGGAGTGCTCTTTTAAACGGATCTAACTTGAAAAAAGGCAATGTACGATCACTATTGCCAATATTGACGAGTACATGGAATCAGGATTGGCCATACAATGATTCTTGTCCGGCAGATGCTGCTGGCCCTCATGGAAGAACCTATGCCGGTTGTGTGGCTACGGCTATGGGACAGCTGCTGTACTATTTTAGGTATCCTGAGCATGGTATGGGCAGTTATTCCTATGAGTGTCCTGGTTATGGCACTCTATCGGCTGATTTTTCATTGGCAAGCTATGATTGGTCGGCTATGTCAGATGCCATAGATCGGAGTAATCCTGAGATTGCTAAATTATTATATCATTTAGGGATTTCCGTTGATATGCAATATGGTCCTGATGGTTCTGGTATGTATAATCATAAGGCGGCCTACTCTTTACGAACCTATTTTGGGTTAAACCCCGGAACATGTTATCTGTATCGTGACTCAACAAATCTGAACTGGGATAGTGTAATAATCGATCATCTTGATCGTAGGATTCCTCTCTACTATGCTGGCTGGTCAGTGCCCAATATTAACGGACATGCTTTTATTTGCGACGGGTACCAAGACTCCACTCTATTCCATTTTAATTTTGGATGGGGTGGTAATACAGATGGATATTATTCCATAGATCCGCTAATGCCTGGGGGAAGTAACTTTAATTTGGCTCAAGAACTGATTATAAATGCAACACCCTATCAACCGGGTAATCCTTACCCCTCAATTGGATGTCAGAGTGGGAGCACTCTTCGATCATTTGATGGATCGTTAACTGATGGCGGAAATCCGTTGATTGGTTATAGTGCAGCTGATTGCAATTGGCTTATTGAACCACAGTCTATGATAGATTCTGTGTCAGCCCTTACCTTGTCTTTTAATTTGTTAGATCTCGATACGGGAGACTCCATTTATATTTATGCTGGTACTAATTCACAATCGCCGCTGTTAGGTAGTTGGGGTGGCTCAATCCTACCAGATGATATTAACTACGATGGGAATACTTTGTTTGTGTCGTTCAAAGCGAATAGTAATTCTGCCTCAAATGGATTTGACATCTCCTATCATGCTACTTTACCCGTTTACTGTAAGATTATGCCCACTATTTATGATTTTAACGGAAGCATTGAAGATGGGTCGGGTCGGTTTCAATATAATGATGATCAAACCTGTTTATGGCGTATCCAGCCTGATGGAGCTCAGTCTATCACTCTTGTGTTTGATGAATTTGCTTTGGCTACGGATGACTACCTTAAGATTACTAACCTTGTCTCAAATGAGGTTGTAGCAGAGATTTATGGACAAGATGATCCATCCTTTATACCAGAGGATCTTTTTATTCCAGCATCTAAGATTTCCGTATTGTTTAAAACGAATGATTCAAACAGGGAACAGGGTTGGAAAATGCACTATGATTCAAATGTGGGGGTAGATCAATTGAGCTCGGAAAGTAGATTATCCATTCTTCCGAATCCTAATAATGGATCATTTTCAATACGTTTTCCCGAGTCGATTCAAATTTCTGACCTAACCATTTACAATGAAACGGGGATTGCAGTCTATTCGCAAAAAGATGGATCTTTGACTCCATCTCTAGATTTAAGATTGTCGCTACAACCAGGTCTTTATTTCGTAACAGCGATTAGTCGTAACGGGATCAGTTACATCGGAAAATTTATAGTCAACTGATCCCGACATATTTTTTTTTCGATAGTGGCTGGATGTGATAAATTTTGAGGCTATTCGAATTCGCTCATCTCTTCGTTTTGACGTTGAAGTCTGCGCTTGAAATCATTGAATCGGTATGAGAAGCCTAGGAATACCATCTGCCCTTGTCTGGTTCTATTGCTTACACTGGTAAAGTTTTCGCCCCAAGAGGTGATGTTATATTTTTGTGATTTGAATAGATCGCTAATCCGAAGGCTGATAGTCCCTTTTCCTTTAAGGATATCACGTTTTACTCCAATATCCATTCTCCAGGTTGCATCTCGCTTTCCTTGCGTTCCACCCATCATCATCGATCTAAACCCACCGATGCCTGGGGTAAAAACAACGGGTGCATCATAGTTAAAGTTGATCTGGAGATCAAAGATCTTGGGAATATTCATCATAGAATTAGCCTTTACTGTCCATGAGTCGTTTTCTTGACTTTCAGAAGCAATGTCAGGGCCTTCAAAGCGAGTTCTGAAGTAAGAGAAGTTAGCGTTGAGTCTCCACCAGCTGATGAGTTGTTGTGTTACGATAAGCTCTGCTCCGTAAGCTTTTTGTTTATCTTGATTTTTGAATGTTGTAAATGAGGTTCCATCATCATAAACTTCCATTACACGACTAACAACATCTTCTGTAAGTCGAGCAAAGATGCTACCATTGATGTTAGTGGTACGAGTCAACTGCCCTGAATAGCCTAACTCTACTGAGTTAACATATTCAGGGTTAAGAGTTGGATTGCCAGCCGACAGATTAATAGGATCAGCATAGTTAATGAAGGGATTAAGAGCAGAGCTACCCGGTCTGTTAACACGACGGCTAAAACTTAACTGAAAAGAGTGGTTCTGCCAAGGTTCATATTTAATATGAACAGTTGGAAACAGGCTGAAATAGTTGTTGTTATAGATTGAATCTTGAGTTCGTTGGTCACTTTTGGTATTGGCTAATTCACCTCTAAGACCTGCTTGATAAGTCCATGATTGACCAATGATACCAGAATAGATAAAATAGAGAGAGTTAAGATATTCATCGTAAACGAAGCGATTACTTCTGTTCGGATCCAAGATAAAATCATCTATGATGTTGCTTGTGAGATATCTGTAATCTTGGTCTGATCTATTCCATGAGAATTTATAACCTGTTTCTATACGTCCTGAACCCACTTTTTCTACATAATCGGTTTGAGCGGTGAGTGTATTTCTGAAACCATCAGAAAGGGTTCTTTGGATAAAATTGTTTCTATTGCCATAGTATTCTTGTAGAACATCATTGTCATTGCTTCCATCTGAGTAGGAATAGAAGAAGTCAGCGGTTAGTTCTCTTCCTTGTTTATCAAAAGTGCGTTTATAGTTTGATCCTAGTTCAAATCCATTGCCATCATTTTCAGATAATGAATTGCTGGTAAAGAATTGAGTTGTATCGTAGAGGTAATTTCGAGAGAGGTTAGATTGGACGTTTTTATTTTCGGATGTTCTGATATTGACTCCGGCATTGAACGACAGAGTGTTTTTGTCATTGATAAAGTAATCTAGTCCGGTTCTTATGTTGTGGAACATGTTGGATGAGTTGGATGTTCCATCTTGATCGAGGTAGGAGGCGGTATCACGGATTACAGAAGATCGGGATCCATTGCTTGTTCCATCGTGAGTAAACTTTCTTGCATCATAGTTACCGAAGATGTTTACTTTGTTTTTTCTGTAGTTGAGGCTGAGCGATCCACTGTAGCGATCGTTTGTTCCGGCGTTCAATTGAACCATACCATTGATTCCGGCATTCTTTTGTTTTTTGAGAACGATGTTGATAATTCCTGTGGTTCCATCGGGATCGTATCTAGCTGAGGGGTTAGTGATTAACTCCACGCGTTGGATCATAGAAGCAGGTAATTCATCTAAGCTGGTAAGGTTGCTTGGTCGTCCATCGATTAAAATGGTAATATTAGAGGAGCCTCTCATGCTTACATTTCCATCAATATCAACTTGAACTGCGGGTATTGTTTGCATGACATCTACGGCTGTTCCTCCTTGAAGAGCAATATTCTGTTCTACATTGACTACCTTTTTGTCTAAGTTATACTCTGCAACTGCTCTCTGACCAGTAATTTCAACTCCTTCTAGTGTTTTAGTAGATGGCTTCATTCTAATAGTCCCCAATTCATAAACAGGGTTTTTAGGGGTAAGGAAGACGGAGTCAATAATTTTGGTAGGATAGCCAATGAAGTGAATCTTTACGAAGAAACGACCAAAGGGGAGTTTTTCAAGTTTAAATTGGCCTTTTTCATCCGTAATGCCTCCATCGACGAGAGAGGAGTCTTTACTTTTAAAAAGGGCAATATTGCAATACTCCATCACTTGGCCTGATTGGGTATCAATAATACGGCCAGAAAGTTTTCCAATCTTTTCGTAGTTTCCTCTGTTTCCACCCTGTCCGGTTGGTCTTTGCGAAGAAGTTCTTTCTTGAGCGAAAGTAGAGAGAGCACTCAGAAAGATGATAATGAGGGTCAATAGCAATAAGTTAGATTTTTTCATTCCTCTTAATGTTTTCGGATATAGACTTTTAGACCTGTTAGAGATATCACAGTTTAACAGAATAATGAAATATTAATCACATAAATTAAAAGAGGTCGGATAAACCCGACCTCTTTTTGTGCTTTAGATTTTAGCAGCACCAATAAGAAAGGAAAAGACTAATAATCGACGATTTTCGTCCAATTGAGTTCTCTTGGGTTTATACACATGACAGGAATCTGAGATGTGTTGAAAATCATATCTTCGTCATAGCTGCCGAGAATAAAAGTAGGAAGCCCCTTTTCAGGATTGGTCATGATCATGATTAAGTCAGCATTGACTGTTGTAGCATAATCGATAACTTGTTTGCTGAAATCAGCTGATTTATCAGCTGTTCTAACAGTGTATTTTGTGCCTGCTTTATCGAAATGTTCGGTTATAGTGCTAACAGCTTCAGCGATCTCTTCACCTGGTAATTGATAAATGATGATCTCAGCCTGGAATCGGTTTGCAATATAGGTAGCCCATTTTGTCTTCTCCCATGGACCTGCATTGCTGGTGATAGGTAGGACAATCTTGCTGTATCCTGATTCAAAACTTCTCTTTTGAACAACAATCACTGGTGCTGGCGAACTGGTAACAACTTTTAGGGCATAGCTGCCAAGAAACATCTGGTCTAGACCAACTTTACCATGAGTGCCCATGTATAGCAAACGAGCACCTACCTCTTTCGCTACTTCAGCAATTGTGGTGAAAATGCTCCCTTCACGCGATACAACGTCAACTTCAATCTGATCTTTAACCTTAATCTCATTAGCAATCGTCTGAAGTTTATCCAGTACGGAGTTGTCAGAAAGATTATCTTTCTTAAGGGCAGTTTTTGTGTTCTTATCTATCACATGTAGCAAAACTACTTTATACTTAAAGAATTTCGCTGCTTGTACTGCTTGATGAATTGCATTGTCAGCCACTTCGGTGAAGTCTGTGGGGACAAGAATAACATTATTCATTTGAGTTTCCATGTACGTTAGAATTTGGAAATAGCAAAATATGGAACTGACACAAAGGTAACAAAATTGCGTTGCGAATGCATACAATCTGAAAAAAGTAGATTAACCTTTTTTTCTATCTGAAAAGTTGGTTGCTCAAAGCTTTTTTTGTTACCATATAACAAATAGTAGTCAGGTTGGTTCATAAGAACCCTCAATTCAATTAGTTGTTCTTACCTCTCCCTATCCTGTTCGCTCTCCCTTCGCTTTTGATTCGAGTTTTAGCGGATAAACCGGCTGCAATAATGAATTATGGACAATCAGAAAAAAAACCTGATCATAACAACCCGAGGTATCTGAATGGAGCGAGAGCGAAGAGCGAACGAAGGGGAAGCGAAGAGGTCGGTAACAGATTATCTTCTTGACCTGCTTCTTTTCTTTTTCTTGGTAGGAGGAGGTGGGGTTGGTTCGTCAACGTAACTTAAGAGTACACCATTTAAATTTCGGGCAATGTCATTAACAATGAGGCCCACTTTTGCATTCATATTATTGAGGATAATAACCGTAAACTCATCATCAACAAATCGGGTGATGGTTGCGGTAAAACCATGCCAAAGGCCATTGTGAAAAACGACCTTCCTTCCGGCAATGTCTTTAAACCTCCACCCAAAACCATAATTAACTTCTTTGTTTCCGGAAATGGTGGCCTTACAAAACGCTTGCTCAAGTGTCGTATCTGAAACTAAAATATTGCTCTCCCAGGCTCTTTGATATAAAGCTAAATCTTCAACAGTTGAGAAGATGCTCTTGTCTCCTAAAACTTGATCAGCTGGATCGTATGGATACTCTTTCATTTTGCGACCCAGGTGAAAATGACCCTTCACTCTGGTGGATAAAGTATCAAGAATACTTTGCTCGTAGGTGAAGGTGTTATGCATTCCTAATGGCTGAAAGACCTTCGTTTGCATAAAGACATGAAAAGGGATCCCACTTACCTCTTCAACTAAATAGGCTAAGACGGCATAACCAGTATTTGAATAGTCAAATCGGCTTCCAGGTTTGAAATATAGAGGAAGCTGATATTTTGCCAGTAGATCAATCATCTCTCTGTTTGATATCGATTCGTCTTTTTGCCAATAGCGCTCAACTAAATAGAGATAATTGGGTAGGCCACTTGTATGGTTCAATAGTTGCCTGATCGTAACATCTTTATATGGAAACTCTGGGATATAGCGAGACACGGTATCATCAAAACGTAATTTGTTCTGGTCATGTAAAATCATTACCGCCAGTGCAGTAAACGACTTGCTGACCGATGCGAGTTGAAAGGGAGAATTGGGTGCAAGTGAATCCCCTTTGTCGAAATCAGCTAACCCCATGGCATTTCTATAAAGGGGATATCCTTTATAAAGTACCATGATAGATCCATTAAACTTATATTTTGAAAGGATTTTGTCTAATCTTTGTTGTACATCTACGAGTTGGTCTCCCGAAACAGGTGAAATAGTAGGCTCAGATGCCAACAATACAACAGGATGAATATTTGATAATCCTAACCGTTCACTTACCGGAATTAGTCCGACAAAAAGTATGAAAATGAGTAGAAATGTTCGACGCAAGGTTCTTAGCTATTATGAGTTTCTGCAAAAGTAAAGTCATTTGACCATATCTCTACGTAAAGATATTCACAAAGTAACGCTCTTTTTTCAACATTATTCCCCTGAAGAGTCTCTGATTTATCACTTTTTGCCTTTCTTGTAAACCGTAGTTTCTTTGTTTTCCTTTTCTAGCTTGTAATTTTCAGTTGTTAACAACATAGAATCTTTGGATTGTTCTTTTTTGTTTAAAGAATCGTTGTCTTTTCTATCTGTAGTTAATGATATGTTGTGAAAAAGATGTACTTAAAAGGCTCTTCTTCTCTTTTTTTGTAGGTAAACAACAACTTTAATTGATCTTTCGTTGTCTTATTATTAGCAAAACTTTTAAACGGTACTTGGGTACTGAAAGATAGTCATCCCAGTTCCATGATAATTATTGAGGAATGCGATTAGCATTATCGACTTCTGATGTTTACTAGTAAGATAAACACTAACTTATTGAGTATGTTAAGGTTGATTTTTTTATTACTTCTTGTGGTATTCTCATCAATGATCTATGGGCAGGAGATGCCAGGAATGACCATGAGCAATTATCAGGCATATAATTCAGCATTGATTAATCCTTCGGCTCCAATTCATGCAAAGACCTATTTAGATGTTAATCTTTTTGGCTTAGATCTCTTTATCGACAATACCAGTGCGAATATCCCGGGTAAGGGATTTGCATGGTATGATCTTTTAAAGAGTGGATACGAGATGCCTAAGTATGGTCCTTATGAACGTCCATTGGAGGTGAATACCAGTTCACCGCTACATAGAGCTTATGTAAGTCAACGGTTAATGTTACCTGGATTTGTTTATATCGATCGAACCATCTCATATGGTCTTTTTTTATCTCACCGTACAGTCGTTTCGGCAAGAAGGGTGCCCTATGAAATGGTAAACTTTGGTTATTATGACTTGTCATATTCTCCGCAACAAAACATGTTATATCATGACTATGATATACGAATTGCCGGATTAAGCTGGAGTGAGGTAGGGTTTAATTTTGCTAAGACCGTTAAATATAGGCGATTCAGTATTGTTAATGCCGGTATAACTCTGAAAAGGTTGTATGGTGCTGCTGCAGCTTTTGCGACTGTGGATGACATAAAGTATATTGTATACAATGATTCGACTATCGATATCAAAAATATTAAAGGGAAGCTCGCCTTTTCTGGCCCTTTGAACTATCAGTCTAATGAGTATGATAGTGATGCGGGACCTTTTACTGGTTCTGGATTTAGTTTAGATCTTGGAGTCACCTTTATTAAGACCAAAAAAGAGGTTAGTAGGATTTATTCGGGGCCAGTGTGTGCATGGCAGTTTATTCCTTATGATTATAGATTGGGTTTATCATTACTCGATATAGGCTATATTCGCTTCAATGAAAATGCCCAAGTACATACCTTCGAAAATAGCGGGCACTACTGGGAAGAATTTAATAAGTTCCAACCTGTTAATATTTCTGATGCCTTAAGAGAGGTTAGTCAGCGACTCTATGGAGATGTGGAAAAATCTTTAACAGATTCTTCTTTTACTGCTCTTCTCCCCTCAGCTTTTAGTGCTCAATTCGATTATCATCTAAAAAACAACTATTACATTAATACATTGTTGGTTCAAGATCTGCCCATACCTGGAAGTTACAGAGCTCCACGTGAGTCTTATTTGTCGGTGACGCCTAGATATGAAACCAGAGCTTTTGAAGCAAATCTGCCATTTATCTTTTATGATTGGAGAAGACCTCGGGTAGGACTTTCATTTCGATTCTATAGTTTCACTATTGGAACGGATAAGTTAGGTACTTGGTTAGGAATGGGTGATGTATATGGAATGGATATTTATCTTTCTTTACGGCTAGCATGGCTGAAAGGATTTTGTAAAGAGAAAAAGGAGAAGCACCCTTGTGGGGAGTTTCAGTTCTAAGTTTTTTCTATGTAGAGAAAATAAATTATACATTTGGTTAAAATTTATTAGATATAAGTTTGCTTAAATTATGACTGTAGCAAAGGTGTGCATGTGATACGTAATAAGTAATTTAGCATTATTATTTGATCATTTAACGGAGCTTTTAAAGTTTGATTTAGATATTCAAAAAGTAAAAAAATCAGTTGGAGAATGATTTACTTTAAAAAAAAATTGCTAAAATTGCGTCGAACTCATGCTATAGATATTAATTTAGCGGATGAAATGACCTTCATGAGTTGTTAAGCATCATCTGGGCACTTTAACAACGAAGACATACTTACAAATGCAAATAGACCTTCCCTTACGGACTTCAATGTTGTGAACCAACCTACTGAGAAGTCTGATACTTAACAAAGGCAAAACTTTAAATTGATTAGATAATACGTTTTGTTTCTTTATAAATCTTACAGAAGTAGAATTTACGTTGTATTCATGATATCTTGATATCTGAAAGTAATATCGAATATCGCAACATAAATTAGTATTCTTTGTTAACTAACCAACATTCAAACCTAACTTTCAAAAAACCATAGCAGGATGAACAAACAAGATTTGATTGACGCAATGGCCGCTAACTCCGGCATTACAAAAACCGAAGCAAGGGTTGCTTTGGAGAGTCTGGTAGACGCTATGAGAAGCGCTCTAAAGGGTGGTGATACCATCTCTTTAACTGGTTTTGGCTCTTTCCAAGTAGCTGAGCGCTCAGCGCGTACAGCCCGCAATCCTAAAACTGGTGAGACTATTAAGGTTGATGCCCGTAAAGTTGTAAGATTTAAACCTGGTTCAAATTTAAAGGAGGGTTTATAGTCCTACAGTTTAATAGCTAATAAAAAACCGGCACTTAGCCGGTTTTTTTGTGCTTTGTTCATTGGCGAAGCAAGGGGCTCTTGCTCTTGTTAATATAAATCCTCTCCCTCTTATAAGTGATTAATTATACTGATCTATAGGTGATTAATTATACTGATCTTACAGCTCTGACCTTTGTGAGATGTTTGATGGGTAACGAGTCATACTAAAAGAGTACACTGAATTTTAGAAACAGTTCCCAATACTTTTCATAGGTCATGTCAGACCAATGTATCAAAAGATGTCGATATTGATAGATCTGAAGCTGGCAAAAGATGACGGAAGCAACCGTCATGGCGATTACGCTATAGCGCCTGAGACTGTTTTTTTCTGAATGCAAAAAATAGCTTGTTACAATTCATCTGTGTAGTCAGATTCTTTTCGTAGTATTTTGTAGAAACTAATTGGCACCGAGGTGTCAAAGTTCATGGGCTGATTCGTTACAGGATGAGGGAAGGAGAGGGTTTGAGCATGAAGCCCCAATCGTTTTAGTGGATTTGAGCGAGCACCATATTTTTTATCTCCAACGATAGGGTGACCTATACTTGCCAGGTGTGTTCTGATTTGATTTTTCTTTCCGGTTTCAAGTGTAACTTCGAGGAGAGCAAATTTTCTATCTGCTTTGATGGTTTTGTAATGAGATACAGCTAGTTGTCCTTTAATGGGGTTGTTAGATATGTTCATTCTGAAGACTTTATCTTCTTCTAAGTAAGTCTTGATGGTATCCTGAGGTGGGTTAGGCACACCTTCAGTCAGTGCGACATATTTTCGATTGATGGAGGTATGATCCCAGTTTCTTTGAAGCTTTTCTCTCACGCTTTCATTTTTAGCAAAGAGCATTAGCCCTGAGGTATCACGATCTAGTCGGTGAACAATATATAGACCTTTGTCGGGTTGGGTGTTTTTTACGTAGTCACGGAGGATAAAGTAAGCTGTTTTTTCCCTTTCTCTATTGGTAGCGATAGAGAGAAGCCCGGCATTTTTGTTGATTACGATTATGGAATCATCTTCGAAAACGATTTTAAACTCGTTGAAGTAAGGCTTAGGGGCTTGTTTGTTCCAGTCAATGGTGATTTTATCATTCACCTTTAATTGGTAGTTATATGAGGTAATGATGTTGCCATTTACGCTGATCTGTCGACCTGTCAGTACTTTTTTAAGAAGAGGTCGGCCTTTATCAGGCATTAGAGCAACTAAAGAGGCGAGTAATTCACCTGGAGTGCTAACAGTAAGAGATGTTGAAGGTTTAGCTTGTGGCTTTGAGCGACGGTTGTCCATTTGAGTTTGAATAATTTGCAAAGATATAAAAAAGAGGGTACCCCTTTGCAGGGATACCCTCTATGTTGCACGATCAAAGATTCGAATTAGTATCTGGGTCTGCGATCGCCGCTACCACCGCCACGGTTGAAACCGCCGCTGTGATGTTCTCCACCGCCACGGTTGAAACCGCCGGTTCTGCGAGGACCAGTGCTTTCTCTTCTTTCTTCAGATTTGTTAACAACGATGGTACGTCCGTTAACTTCAGCGCCGTTGAGTTCTTCGATAGCTTTTAGAGCGCTCTCATCATCGGGCATTTCTACGAAGCCAAAACCTTTACTACGACGGGTGAACTTGTCGGTGATAATACGGGCTGCTGAAACTTCACCGTAAGCTTCAAAGAACTCCCTGAGATCTGCCTCTACGATACTGTATGGAAGACTTCCAACGAAAATATTCATAATGAATGTTTGTTAATGAATGATAATATAGCTACAAATGTAGTTTCTTAAGAGATACGTGGTACAACTTGTTGCCTTTAGAAGGATAAAAAGTTGTATTTTTTTTATTCATCAGTGAATTACCTCCGTTCAGCTTGTCTTCTGGGGCCAATACTTCAAGCGATTCATCCGAAAAAGTGTGCAATGATACGCTTAAATTATCATATGAACACTATCTGAAGCCATTTTTTTTGAAATATTTTCACTTTTTTGCTCAATCAGGGCATTTTTCTTCCTTTTTTCCTCGAAATTTTGCTTTTTTCGAAGTAAACCTACTTCTTTAAGCCTGGCCGATCGTTCGAGAGAATGAGCCGCAAGGAGGAATCTGAGGTTAGGTAGCTCCAAGCCCAATTGATAAAGATGATGAGCTTGTTTTTTACACTCAGTATTAACATGAGATGCAGAAACATCCATATTAACCAAGCAATAGTCCCAGAGAATTTTATCCCGGGAAGGTCAACTACCGCTTTGTGCTTTCCAATAGTGGCCATTGATCCTAGATCTTTGTATTCATATTCTTTAAGGGGTTTTCCTTTCGAAATAGCCATAAGATTTCTAGCCAGATTCTTTGCCTGATTAATGGCTACATTGGCTACCTGAGGATGACCTTTAGGATAATTTGGCGTAGTCATTAATGCGATATCACCAATGGCGTAGATGTCCGAATATCCTTCTACCTTGTTATAGCGATCCACTTTAATTCTATTGTTTCCTACAATGACCTCCGAGGAAAGCCCTGGTATCAGGTTTCCTGTTACCCCAGCTGCCCATATTACACTTCTGGAATGGATCGTTTGACCATTACTAAGTTTTACAAGATGGCCATCAAAAGAGGTAACAAAGGTACCTGTGATTAAATCTACTCCTAACTCTTTAAGATAGTGGGCTGCCTTTGTCCTTGCATGTTCACTCATATTCCCTAAAGGCCATTGCCCTCCTTCTATGAGAATAATCTTCAATTTCGAGAAGTCATAATCAGGGTAGTCTTTGGGAAGAATATTCATCTTAGTTTCGGCAAAAGCACCCGCTAACTCTACTCCGGTAGGACCTGCTCCAACAATAACGATGTTAAATAGAGAATCGGCATTGTGTTCCGTTTGATTGAATACATCTTCAAAGTTTAAAAGGATCTTATTTCTTACATTGATTGACTCAAAAGTGGTCTTAAGTGGCCATGCATTTAGTTCGATTTCTTTATTGCCAAAGAAATTGGTTTTACAACCTGTAGCAATAACAAGAATATCATACTCTATTTCTCCAATCCCGGTAGAAAGCCGTCTGTTTTGTGTGTCAATTTCAAAAACATCGGCCATCCTGATTTGAACGTTTTTCGTTTTCTGGAATATTTTCCGAAAGGGAAAAGAAATACTTGATGGTTCTATTCGTGAGGTGGCCACCTGATAGAAGAGGGGTTGAAATTGATGATGATTGAGACGATCAATTATCGTTATTTCAATCTCTGATTGTGATATGTTTTTGGCGAGCTGAAGTCCTGCAAAGCCTCCGCCAATGATTACGAGCTTTTTCAATTTCTTCGATTTTCTTATTCAAAGGAACAAAATGATTAGGTTTTTGTCAGTCCTGTTATCAAAAAAGTTACACTTGGCGTTTGGTTTGTATTATATTTGAAAGACTTATTAAGAAGCACCTTATTGTTTTTCTTTGTTTTATAAGTATTAGTTTGAGAATAATCATTTAAACTTTAGCCATATGAAATTACTAAGTAGGTTAACTAGTGTTTTGATTTTATTAACTACGGCCACGTATGTAGGATGTTCTGGGGGAGATCAACAGCAAAAGATGCCCGCCATCAAGGTTCCTGTAGTTAGTGTAATGCAAAGGGATGTGCCTCTGTTGGTCTCTTTTGCCGGGCAGATTTATAGTGATGCAGATGTTGGGGTTGCATCTAGGGTTGAGGGCCAGGTAGTTGGGATTCATTTTATGGAGGGAAGTAGAGTCAAAAAGGGGGATCTTCTTTACACAATAGATCCTATTGTTTACCAAAATAAAGTTGATCAAGCAGATGGTAATCTCGCGGAGGCGCAAACCTATCTGGTCAAAGCTAAAGCTGACCTCGCTCGCATTGAGCCTCTGGCTAAAATCAATGCCGTAAGTCAAAAGGATCTTAAATCAGCACAAGCTCAGGTTGAGGCCTATGAATCTAAAGTAAAAGCTATGCTCGCCGTTAGAAATAATGCCCGTACTGAATTGGGATATACCAAAATTACAGCGCCTATCGATGGGGTGATAGGGATCTCTCAAGTACAGGTTGGGTCTTATGTCGGAATGATGTCAAGTAAGATCTTAAATACAATCTCCCAGACTGATCAGGTGAAGTTTCGTTTTGCTGTATCAGAGAAAGATTATTTGAAGTTTGTTTCAATGTCTCAAGATGCTAAGGAGAAGACTCGAAAGCCTTTAACAGAGATGACCTTAACTTTGTCGGATGGCAGTACCTATCCTTATAACGGTAGATTTCATTTCGCTGATAGGCAAATAGATCCTACAACAGGGGCTCTGTTAATGGAGGCTATCTTCCCAAATCCTGATCGTTTCCTAAAAAGTGGTATGTATGGAAAGATCAACTTTGAGATTGGGGTCCAATCAGGAGCCTTATTAGTGCCGTTAGCTAGCGTTAAAGAGATGCAAGGTAATTACTTGATACAAATAGTTGGGGATAGCAATAAGGTGGTTCAAAAGCCTGTAAAGCCAGCATCTGTCTTCGCCAATGCTTATATTATAGAAGAAGGCATCGATTTAAAGGATAAAGTGATAATGGGCGGCTCTATGATCATTCGAAATGGTATGGTCATCAATCCAGAACAGGTTGAATGGAGTGTGGGGGATGTTGATTCCGGTAACAAGACGGGTAAATAATTAAAAACAGAAACAATCATGGGTGATTTTTTTATTCGTAGGCCCATAGTGGCTATGGTTATCTCAATTTTGATTGTTCTACTTGGATTATTTGCTTTGAATAGTGTGCCGGTAGAACAATATCCAAATATTACTCCTCCTTCGATAAATATTACTGCTAATTTTTCAGGAGCGAGTGCCGTTAGTGTCGAACAGGCTGTGGCTACTCCCATTGAACAAAAGATGAATGGTATTGAGAATATGCTTTATATGCGTAGTACAAATACCTCAGATGGGAAAATGAGCTTATCAGTAACTTTTGACGTTGGTACTGATTTGGATAATGCAAATATGTTGACTCAAAATAGGGTTAAGCAAGCAGAACCTTTTATGCCAGCTGTAATAAAGCAGACTGGAATACAGATAAAGAAGTCTAATGCTTTCCCTTTGTTAATTGTATCCTTAAATTCATCTAATCCTCTTTATGGTTCTGATTTTCTTAGCAATTATGCCAATATTAACATGGTCGATGTGCTAAGTCGTGTTCCGGGTGTAGGTGAGATATCCTTATATGGAGGGGCTGAATATGCGATGCGGATTTGGCTTAAACCTGATATGATGGCAAAGCTTGGGGTTACGGTTGATGATATCAGAAGTGCGTTAAATGACCAGAATGCAATTGCCCCAGGTGGTAAGTTTGGTGCCGAGCCTGCCCCATCAGGCACTGCATTTACCTACTCGGTAATGCTTCAAGATCGCCTGGTTACAGAGGAAGAGTTTGGGAATATTATCCTGAAAAGCAATAATGAAGGAGCTAACATACGACTGAAAGATGTTGCTCGTGTAAAAATGGGGGCTGATAATTACTTTTCTTTTAGTCGCAGAAATGGAAATCCGTCTGCTTTGATTGGAGTATTTCAAATACCAGGAAGTAATGCATTGCAAGTTGCCGAAGCGGTCAAGTCTAAGTTGAAGGAACTTGAACAGGATTTTCCTGAAGGGCTTTCTCAAACGGTTAGTTTAGATACTACCTTGGCTATTACAGCTGGTATTGATGAGATTGTTCACACGCTGTTTGAGGCTGTTTTGCTTGTTATAATTGTCGTATTTATCTTCTTGCAAAACTGGAGGGCTACTCTGATCCCTTTGCTTACCGTGCCGGTATCTTTAATAGGAGCCATCGCTGTTTTCCCTCTTTTGGGATTCTCAGTTAATGTTCTTTCTCTTCTAGGCCTTGTTTTGGCAATTGGAATTGTGGTTGATGATGCGATTGTTGTTGTGGAGGCTGTTATGCATCATATAGAACATGGAAAAACTCCGAGACAGGCTACTATTCAAGCTATGAAGGAGGTGTCAGGGCCGGTAATTGCCATTGCACTTATTCTTATAGCGGTTTTTGTTCCTGTAGCATTTACACCTGGTATTACAGGTCAGTTTTATAAGCAATTTGCTATAACCATTGCTGTTTCGGTGGCTTTTTCAGCGCTGAATGCTCTGACTCTCAGTCCGGCTCTTAGTGCAATGCTTCTGAAACCTTCAAAGCCTGTAAGTGAACAGCGTGGTCCATTGGCTTGGTTCTTTGTTCGATTCAATAGACTATTTGATAGAGTCACTGGGGGATATACTGGATTAGCGGGGTATTTTGCGCGTAAAACCATCAGATTGGTTGTCGCTGTGATTGTGATTTCTGGTGGAGCAGTTTTATTGGGCTTAAAGGTTCCTTCCGGTTTTGTACCTGAAGAAGATCAGGGTTTCTTTATGCTTAGTGTGATGTTACCTGATGCATCATCTCTCCAGCGTACAGATATTGTTTGTCAAAAAGTTGAAGCGGTCTTGTCGAAAGAAAAAGATCTTGACTCGTACAGTGGTATAATTGGGTTTAGCATGTTGTCGAATGCCATCCAACCCAATGCAGCTTTCTTCTTTGTTTCAACAAAAGAGTGGAAGCATCGGGAACAGACGGTGGCTCAACTGGTGCAAAAACTTAATGGGATGTTTGCTTTTGCTATTCCCGATGCAACGGTTTACGCTTTTGGACCACCTCCTGTTTCCGGACTTGGGACTGGAGCAGGATTCACTATGATGCTCCAAGATAAAGGGGGTAATACGCCGCAATACCTGCAAATGAATGCTTATAAATTTATCGCTGCAGCAAGCCAACGACCAGAGATTGGACGGGTTTCTACTTTGTATAACGCAGCATCACCTCAAATTAAACTCGATATTGACCGAGAGAAAGCGATGAAGTTAGGTATTAGTACTTCACAAATCTCGGCTACCATTGGAGCATTTCTAGGTGGGCAATATGTTAATGACTTTAATAAATATGGTCGCCAGTATAAAGTCTTTATTCAAAGCGATGGGGTTTTTCGTGTTTCTCCTGAGGATTTAAGCAATATTTATGTTAGAAGTAACCAAGGTGAAATGTTTCCATTAACTACCGTAGTTTCATCGGCCAAGATAAGTGGCCCGGAGTTTACGAATCGTTTTAATTTATATCGCTCAGCTGAAATAAGTGGGGTTCCTGCAAAAGGGTATACCTCTGAAGATGCTCTCAATGCATTAGAAGAAGTCGCTGCCCAGGTGCTGCCACAAGATATGGGGTATGAATGGGCTAATATGTCTTATCAGGAAAGAAAAGCGGGTGGATCTGCTGGAAGTGTTTTTTTGATGGCTTTGATATTCGTTTTTCTTATTCTTGCTGCTCAGTATGAAAGTTGGAAACTGCCATTTAGCGTCTTGTTGGGAACTCCATTTGCGTTATTGGGTGCTTTCCTTGGGCTATTTCTTGCCAGATTAAGTAGTGAAGGGTACCTAAATAATATCTTTGCCCAAATTGGATTGGTTTTATTAATTGGATTAGCTGCGAAAAATGCTATTCTTATTGTGGAGTTTGCAAAAATGAAACATGAGGAAGGAATGAGTCTATTAGATTCTGCATTGTATTCTGCGAAATTGAGATTTAGGCCTATCCTGATGACGGCATTTGCCTTCATTCTAGGCGTTGTTCCTTTGCTTACGGCTTCTGGCGCTGGAGCGGAATCAAGAAAAGTAATGGGAATGACCGTCTTTAGTGGGATGTTAGTCGCAACCATACTGGGTGTGGTATTAATACCTGCTCTTTATGTTTTTATTGAGCGAATGGGAAAGAAGAAAGAAAAAAGTAAAATAGATGAATAAGAATAGCTTGATACTTGACTCTAGGGTGACTGGGTTACTCTGGTTTCTGATACCTTTATTCTTGAGTTCATGTCTGGTAGGATCTAAATACCAGGTTCCTGAACTCTCAAGCCCAGAGAGGTACTCTATGGTTATTACCAATAGTAATGTCTCCGATTCTATAGCCAATATCAGTTGGTTTGAACTTTTTGGCGATAGTGTCTTGAATAGTTATATTCGTACTGCTGTTGGGAATAATTGTGATTTGAAGATTGCACGTTTGCGATTAGAGCAGGCTGGGATCAATTACTCGTTATCGAAATCAAATCAATTACCTTCGATAGGTTACAAAGCTTCAGCTTCTTTAAACGACCCGGCTTCGGATGTTTTTCAGACTGTAGGGACGTTAAGCTGGGAAATCGATTTTTGGGGTCGATTGAGGTATGCAAAAGAATCAGCTTTTAATCAAATGTTGGCTGGAGAAGAGGGGCAAAATATTATTCTAACCACTGTAGCCTCTAATGTTGCGGTATTGTACTTTCAACTCCGGGATCTGGATAATCGTCGTGAGATTGTTAATAATACTATTAGAATTCGCAACGAATATTTTGAAATGATTAAATCAAGATTCCTTGGTGGTGAGACGGCTGAATTGGATATGCTTCAAGCGGCACAACAACTTGAACTATCAAAAGCCACACTTGCTTCAATAGAGCGAGAGCTGGGAGCAACCGAGCGAAGCCTAAATATTCTTATGGGTGGAATTCCTACAAATCTATCTCGTGGGGCAACGAATAGTGAACAAAAGATAATGGTTAGTATACCTGTTGGGTTACCTTCTGATCTGATTGAAAACAGGCCTGATGTCAGACAAGCAGGCTTTAGCCTTAAAGCACAGTATGCTCAAATTGGGATTGCTCAAGCACAACGACTTCCAACCATTAATCTTACTGGAGCACTAGGATTCTCAAGTGTTGAGCTTTCATCTCTGTTTAAATCGGGTAGCGATTACTCTTCTTTTTCAGGCGCTCTTCTAGGTCCCATTTTTGAGTTTGGCAAAAATAGGAAACGTGTAGAATATCAAAAGAAGGAGGCAGAGATTGCAGCTGAAACCTACCTGAAAACATGGTTAAATGCGTTAGCCGATGTTGAGAATGCGTTATCTTCCATTGAAACGTATGAGCGGGAGTCAAAAGCCAGAAGTGCACAAGCAACGTATTCTGAAAAGTCACTTGAATTGTCTAGAGCACGATATACTGCTGGATATACTGATTACACAGAAGTTCTTATAGCAGAACAGAATCTTCTTGAGTCTGAATTGCAAGCCAGCAGTGTAAGAGCTAAACAACTAAGTGCCGTGGTTGGGCTGTATAAAGCACTTGGCGGAGGTTGGAGGTAGATTTTCTCTTTCTGATTATACATAAGATATGAGATATAAAGCATTATCTATAATATTAATCGTTGGGATGTTTGGAATTGGGCTTGTTCAAGCCCAGAATCAATTCCTCAATATGTCGTTGCTTTCACCTTTAGGGCTGGTGAATGATACTACTTCAAGGGTAAAGTTAAACCTTTCGCTTTTGCAAGGGAAAGTTGGTTATCTTAAGGGTGCTTCTTTTGCCATGGGTATACAGACTTTCACCACAGAGATGAATGGGGTTGGTTTTACTGGCCTGTTAAATTACAACAAGGGCGATTTTAAAGGGGCTCAGTTCTCTTTAGGCCCCAATATTACGGGTGGTTCGAGTAAAGGACTACTTTGGAGTGTTGTGGGTAATTTGTCTTTTGGTTCGACAAAGGGTGTAACTGTTTCAAGTGTGCTTAATTGCCAAATAGGCGATATGAAAGGCCTTCAATCTTCTGCCGGATTTAATATCGTTGGAGGTGATTTTAAAGGGGTTGAGATAGGAACAATGAATGTCGTTTCGGGTGATGTACGCGGTCTTCAGTTATCAGGTGCTGTGAATGTCGTATTAGATACATTAAATGGTCTTCAACTATCGGCTATGAATTTTGCAGATAATCTAAATGGAACTCAAATAGGTTTTCTGAATTATGGAATAAAGTCAAAGGGCGTTCAGTTGGGCTTTTTAAATGTTTTAGATAGTGAAGAAGGATTGCAGATTGGGTTTATTAATGTAAAAAAGCGAACCAGAATACAATGGATGGTTGCTGGAGGTAATCTGATGACAGGTATATCAGGCGCGAGGTTTTTGACGGATAACCGTTATTCTGTTTTTTTTGTTGGGTCGCCTATAAAAGGACTGAATGATGATTTTTCGGGTGGCATAGGCTATCGCTATGGATATAGATTAAACCTGAAGGTAGTAGATCTATCAGCTGATCTAGGGTGGTCTCACATTACCTCCTATAATAAATCTAAAGAGGACTATGATAATACGTATTCTTTTCAGATTAGGACTAATATTGAGAAGAGGTTAACGCAAAGGATCTCCCTTTTTGTAACTGGTGGCTATTATTGGTTAGCTGATAGTTATAAGGGCAAACGATTTTCCTCTGATGCGTTATTTGAGGTAGGAGTTTATCTATTTTAAAAGGCAGGTATGAAAAAGAAAATACTCATATTACAGTTTTTATTTATTGTTTTGATCTCTTTTGGGCAACGCCCGGATAGTCTGAGATGGCTTAAAGAGCCCCCTCATAGGCCTGTGAGGGCAGCCGTTGAGTCTTTTGGGTTAAATATTGGCGTCTGGGGTTTTAATCATTATATAATGGGAGCCGATTTTGCTGAGATAGGTTGGTCAACAATAAAGCATAATTTCAAGACTGGCTTTGTTTGGGATAATGATAAATTCTCGACAAATCTTTTTTCCCATCCATATCATGGTGGACTCTATTTTAATACTGCAAGAAGTAATGGAATTGGTTTTGGTTGGTCATCGGCATATGCTTTTGGTGGAAGTTTAATGTGGGAGTTATTTATGGAGAATGAGCCTCCTAGCATGAACGATCTTTTGGCTACCACTGTGGGCGGTATCGCATTAGGTGAGATGACTTATCGATTCTCAATGATGCTTGTGGATAATAGTCGTCGAGGGTGGCCAAGGGTTTGGCGTGAACTTGCTGTTACCGCTGTTAGCCCTATGAATGGATTGAATAGAATGATAAGGGGTGATATGTTTAGAGTGAAGTCTATAAAAGATGCTTACGAGTCTAATGAACGGGAGTATTTGAAAGGATGGATCTCTATTGGTAGTGCCTATTATGCGGCTCATAACCGATTGTTTAGAGGTGCTTCAAATCTCTATGCAAGAATTGGGCTACAATTAGGTGATCCCGTTGAAAATGAGTACCGTTATCCTTATGACTATTTCCAGTTTCGAGGCGATATAAATATTGGTGGACAGTCAGGCATAGGTAATGTTGGTTTAATTGGGCTCATTTGGGGAAAACGATTTGAACCTAAAAGTGGCCATAAACTGGTTTTAGGTGTTTTTCAACACTTTGATTATATCACTACCGATACCATAAAGGATGAACCCGAAAGTGTTCCAGTGCGTATGGCAGGAGCCGCCGTTGTAGGGCTGGGTATGATTTATCGTTTTCCTAAATCACCAGATGGATTATTTGTTGAGTCTTCTATTCATGCCAATGCAGTTCTATTGGGTACATCTTATTCAGATTATTACAGCGTCATAGAACGCGATTACTCCTTGGGTAGCGGTTATCAACTCAAATTATCAACAGATATTAGTCTGAAAAGAGGTGTTATTATAAAGCTTAATTACAATCTGATAAAAATCTATACTAATGTGAGTAAGAAAGCTGAAGATTTTAATAATGAAAATGTCGACCTACATTATTTAGATGTTCAAGGTATACCAGGTAGCTCTGTTGTACAATTGATTGAGACAGGGATAAGGTATCCAATAACAGAAACCTTTAGTTTTGATCTTGATGCCCAGTTTTTTATTCGTGAATCAAAGTATGAGGGATTTGAAGATGTTAACTTTAAAACCTATAGGACTGTCGTCGGTATTACCGCAAAATTGTAGGTAGATATAACTTGACAAATTGGTCAACTTATAGCTTCTTGCTAATTTTGCTTTATGATACTAGAATCCGGAACCGCAATAATGCCATTGTCTGTTATTCCTCCAATCTCATGGTTTGCTATTGTCTCTCTTTTTCATAGAATAGAACTTGAAGTTAAAGAGACTTATCCTAAACAGACTATCAGAAACCATTACTATTTAGCTACTGCTAATGGTACATTGAAATGCTCTATTCCTGTTTCAAAACCTAACGGGAACAAAACACGTACTGAGGAGGTACTCATCGGCCAAGAATCTTGGTCGCGAGTTCATTGGCGTGCCATAGAGTCGGCTTACTCTAATTCTGCCTATTTTATTCATTATGCCGATGAGATAAAAAGAATTTTCTCAGTCAATGCGGAAGAAACACTGGTAGATCTTGCCATTAGATCAAATCAGTACTTTATTAAGAGGTTTAATCTTCCTGTCGGATTAGGAGTCACTAAAATGTGGTCCCCATTTTCCTCCTTTCCTGACCTGCGTCTGTTGTTTTCCTCACAAGAACTGACAGTTCCTGTTTCATCGTATGAGGTTAATACCGGTCTTTTTCTGAAGAGAATAAAGCATGATACGGTATCAGCACTCTTAGTTCCCGGTCTTAGTCCCTCGCTTACCCCGATTTCACTAACTTTCTCCGCTTATTTCCAAAACTTTTCTGATAAGTATGGCTTTGTTGGAAATCTGTCGGTTTTGGATCTTCTCTTTAATCTTGGACCAGAATCTAGAGACTATCTTATTGCACTTGGAAGACAATTTGCTCAAATCTTTGATAGTAATGTCATCGACAACTAATTCTTAAATCAATATCACTATGAGTGAAGATCAACCAATCTGGCTCCTGCGAACAGTTGTAGTGTCGTTAGTTGGCTTTTTTATTGTTTTAGTAGGATTATCAGTTCGTGCAAGTGTTGAGAATACAACTCTTATTTCATCAAGGACGCTGGAACAGGATAGTGGTATAATGTTAATTAGTCGTTTAGGAGTCTCTGGCGTTCTTGATGTATCACAACAAGGTTTAATGAAGACTCTCTTTGTAAAGGCTAAGCCAGGAGATACGTTGATGATCCCTAATGTTGTTCCTTCCTCTGGCTCATCCTTTGTCATGGCTTGTTGTGGTGAAGCGGGTTATCAATATGATTCAATTAATGGACTATTTCTGTTTATCCCTGCTTTCGTAGAGCCAAGTGAGTCGTATACTATTTCTTTTGAGGGAGAAAAGATTTCAAATGGAACTCCTGTGAAATTCAGAGCGTTTAATAGAACGGTAGGTAATAAATTAGTTTTCAGTCGGAGTATGGAGTTGCGGTTGCTTGGTAATGGAGACAATGATAACGTGGAATATGCTATCGCAGGGGCTAGTTTGCCCTATTTCCAAAAATACAATAAACCATTGCTGATTTCCAAGACAACAACTGTGTACGCCCGTTTATTGTTGTCAAATGGAAAATACACTGGTTATTCTAAAATAGAGTTGATAAGATCAAACGATGTAGTAGCAATAGATTGTAGTGCATCCCCATTATCAAAGAGTGTTGAAGAAGTCGATAATAGTTCTTTAATCGATAAGGATGTCTTGTTAAACTTAATGCTTAACGATACTTTACAACCGATAAATCATCGCACCTATGCTAGTTGGAAAGAGAAGGAGATGGTTCTAATCTTTGATAGAGCAACTTTAAAACCTTTTAATGGGATTGATTTTTTGTTTTTAAAGAGTGAGCGTAAAGAGAGTATTGCCAGAATCTCTTTTTATCGTGATGATGGTTCTGTTATTAAAGGAGATTATTTATATCAAGAAATGGATGGGTTGTTAAAGGTTAGATTTTGCCCAAATTCTGTTCAAGAGGTCAGATTTTTAAAGGCAAAGTTCTCCCGATCGTTGTGGCAACAGGTTTTAGGAAGAAAAATGTTGTTTAGTATTGTTGGTATTTATATTTATCCGTAGATAATAGATAATTTAGAACTTAGGACACCTGTATGTAAGTTTGAATCAAAAGGAATAGGTAGTTCGAAGCAAATGTTGATCTCTTTTGGACTTTTGAGATTATTAGTTTCGTCTTTTTATTCTCTGACCACGAGAATTGTTTAAAAATTAGGGCAATTAACATCTTGTTAACTTGCAATTGATCAATTTAGTTTATTATTTTTGCGAGTATTAATTCTAAACAAATCGATTTCAAAGATTGAACTTGTTGATTATGTCAAATAGACAGCTAAAAGGGTAGCCCTTTTAGCCTTTAAAAAATGTATGTACCTGAACAACTGTTGATTTCTATTCTATTATCTATAAATTTTCCTTTTGCTATGAAGAAACAGAGACTTTTACTTCTTTTAGTACTTTTAGGTTTCAGCTTTAGCACATTTGCCGGTAATGTTGATATAACAACTGCTCGTAAAGCGGGTCAGAACTATTACAGCGCAAAAACAGCAACTGATAACCGTGCCAATTTGATTGACGAAGAGTTTGTTATTCAAGGTCAATCCGGCAATAGTTGTTACATCTTTAATTTTGTTGATGGTGGTTTTGTAATCATTTCAGCAGAAGATACTTACAGTCCAGTGATGGGCTATTCTTTACATGGTAAGTATGTAGCCGATAAAATGCCTGATGGTTTTAATTATTTGTTGAATAACTACAAGGGGATGGTTGATTATCTTAGAACCAATCCTACTGAAGCTTCCGCTGAAATTAGTCAAGCATGGAATGCTCTAAAGAGTAATCGGGCAGCCACCTATCCTAAGAGTGGATCAAAGGGGGTTAATAACCTTATGATGTCAACCTGGAATCAGGATGATCCATATAACTATTTATGTCCTGAAGATCCAGCTGGTCCTGGTGGTCACGTTTATTCTGGATGCGTTGCTACAGCTATGAGTCAGGTTATGTTTTACTGGCGCTGGCCAGCTACCGGACAGGGGCAATCAAGTTATTATGCATCTGGCTATGGTACCTTATCTGCTAACTATGGTGCAACGGAATATCATTTTGATCGTATGGTGCACAATTCTGATAATAAGTTTAATTTTTACGATGCTCAGCTTCAGTCTCATGCTGGAATTTCTGTTCGTATGGGTTATGCTCCTGACGGATCGGGTGCTTTCTCATATAACGTACCTTCAGCAATGAAGTCATACTTCCGTTATGCTTCTGCTACTTACAAGGAGAGAACAGGTGTTGCCCAAGCTACCTGGGAAAATCTTGTAAAGGGAGATTTAGATCAGAAAAAGGTGGTTTATTATAGTGGTCGTGATGTAGATAATGCTGGACATGCCTTTGTTTGCACTGGTTATAACGATGAAACCCCAACGCTGTTTTACTTTAACTTTGGATGGAGTGGTTCTGGTGATGGTTACTATTCAATAAATGATGTTGGTGGTTTCTTTAATAGCCAGGCAATGGTTTATCAAATCAGTCCGAATAGTGAATACCCAACTTCTGCTCCTGAATCAAGTGAATACACTAATATGGAAGGAACGATTGAAGATGGTAGCGGTCCTATTGCTAACTATTTAGCTAATAAAACAGCTAGTTATTTGATCAACCCACAGACCGCCTATGACTCAGTTACCAAGATTACTCTGAACTTTAAACGTTTTGACCTTGGCACGGGTGATCTATTGAAGATCTATGATGGAGGCGATGCAAATGCTACCTTAATTGGAACCTATGATGCTTCTAATGTTCCCTCTTCAATCACTTCGACTTCTAATAAGGTGTTTATGGTCTTCACCAGCGATGGTTCAAGTGAAGCTAATGGTTGGTTATGCGAATACACCTCTGTCGAGCCCATATGGTGTTCCTCTTCAAAGACTTTTACTGAGCCTACCGGTGTCATCAGCGATGGGTCTGGCTCATTCTATTACAAGGATAAAACTACTTGTATGTTTAAGATTAGTGTGCCTTATGCTTCTCAGATTACTATTAATTTCAACTATTTCGATACGGAAGCCGACAATGATATTTTAAAAATCATGAATGCTGCTGCCGGTAATCAGGTTGTTACTACTCTTAGTGGATCCTATTCAACTCCTCCCGCTCCAGTCGTTGTACCAAGTGGCAAAGCTACTTTGATGTTCCAGACGAATGACAACACTCGTGCTAATGGTTGGGAAGTTAATTATGAAATTCTTAACGTTGGGGTTGAATCTCGTGATCTTCTGAGTAATTTCCGTCTATGGCCTAATCCTGTTAGTGATAACTTAAACATTGACTTTGATGTTGATAATAGCCAGAATTTCCAGTTAAAGTTAGTTGACTTAACAGGGAAGTCGCTCTATACTGAGCATGTTGCAAATTATAGTGGACATTATCAAACAGCTATTAGTGTAAAAAACCTATCCGCTGGTATCTATTTCATGGTTGTTACCGGTGATAAAGGAACCTTTAGTCGCAAAGTAATCGTTAAGTAACGAAGGTTTATATAAATTTTAAGGGCAGACTTTATTATAAAGTCTGCCCTTTTTGTTATTTAACCAGATTGGATTTGTGGGAAGTGTCAATTTTACTCACAATCCTTTGTCTTATCTTTGCAGCATGATTGATTTTAGTGGATTATTGAAGAATAAGGTATTCTCAATTATTAGTCAGGAGACAGCGGCTATGAATGCCCAAAGTTGGGTAATAGGTGGCTTCGTTAGAGATTTTATCCTTCGTCGTCCTTCAAAGGATGCCGATATTGTTATTTTAGGAGATGGGATTACTTTAGCAAGAAGAGTATCTGAAAGACTAGGTAAGAATGTCAAGGTGACTGTTTTTAAAAACTTTGGGACGGCGATGCTTCAGACTCCCGACGGCCTAGAGGTTGAGTTTGTTGGAGCGCGTAAAGAGAGTTATCATTTAGACTCAAGAAAACCCGAGGTTGCTCCGGGAACGCTTGAAGATGATCAGAACAGACGAGATTTTACGGTCAATGCCTTGGCTTTAAGTTTGAATAAAAGTGATTTTGGAGCCTTATCCGATCCTTTTGATGGAATTGGTGATATGGAGGCTCGATTATTACGTACCCCTTTAGATCCGGATATTACCTTTAGTGATGACCCTTTACGAATGATGCGTGCCGTCCGTTTTGCTGCACAACTTGATTATACGATCCATCCTGAAACATTTGATGCTATTGGTCGGAATATTCATCGTATAGATATTGTCTCTAAGGAGCGAATTGCTGACGAGTTTAATAAACTCTTGATGGCTTCTAAACCCTCTGTGGGGCTCATGTGGATGGAACGCTCTGGTTTACTAGAGAAGATTCTTCCTGAAGTGTCAGGCCTAAAGGGGGCGCAATACATTGATGGTAAGGGGCATAAAGATAATTTTATTCACACTCTTGAAGTGGTAGATAAAATAGCCACTATGACCGATAACCTATGGTTACGGTGGGCTGCTCTACTTCATGATATAGGTAAACCAGCTACAAAGCGTTTTCAATCTCCAACGGGTTGGACGTTTCATGGGCATGAGGTAGTGGGTAGCCGTATGGTGACTCAGTTGTTTAAACGAATGAAGCTTCCCTTAAACGAGAAATTAAAGTATGTTGAGAAGCTTGTCTTACTCCATCTGCGACCCATTGCATTAGTAGAGGAGAAAATCACCGATTCTGCTTTACGTCGTCTAATCGTAGACGCCGCCGAGGATCTCGACGATCTTTTAACCCTTTGCAGCGCTGATATAACTTCTAAAAATGAGGCAAAGGTTAGAAAATATCAGGCAAACTTCGAAATGGTAAAAACTAA
Source organism: uncultured Bacteroidales bacterium (assembly GCA_964444785.1). GTDB lineage: Bacteria > Bacteroidota > Bacteroidia > Bacteroidales > TTA-H9 > JAJTBW01. The sequence continues at coordinate 155,442 of CAYUII010000005.1, forward strand.
ACTCATCGAGGTTGAAGAGAAAGATCATCTGAGAAATTGGCAACCCCCAATTAATGGAGAACTCATTATGGAAACCTTCGGGCTTCAGCCCTGCAAGGAGGTTGGAGTCATTAAAAATGTGATTAGGGAGGCTATTTTGGATTGTCAAATTGATAATAACTTCGAGCAAGCCTTTGATCTAATGCTAAAGGAGGGAGCTAAATTGGGCCTGATGCCAGTAAAAAAATGAACTACGGTTGTTGAAAAGGCATGGATAAATGAAAAAATCTTTATATCTTTGCAGCCCACTTCAAACAAAGGGTTGTTAACTCAGTTGGTTTAGAGTGCCACCTTGACAGGGTGGAAGTCACTGGTTCGAGTCCAGTACAACCCACAATGAAACCTCGTTAATCTGATAATAGCAGATAACGAGGTTCTTTTTTTTTGATTGCTATTAAAAAAAGAAGCTGCTCTTAATTTAAGAGCAGCTTCATATGTTTATAACATTGTGTTATGCGCCTAAAGTAGCTACCATAACAGCTTTAATGGTATGTAGACGGTTTTCAGCCTCATCAAAAACGATAGACATTCCTGATTCGAAAACATCTTCAGTGACTTCCATAGATTCCAGTCCAAACTTCTGGTAGATATCTTCACCTACTACGGTTTCACGGTTGTGGAAAGCAGGTAGGCAGTGCATGAATTTTACTCTTGGGTTACCTGTAGCCTTCACAACCTTCATGTTGATTTGGTAAGGAGACAATAACTTAATTCTCTCTTCCCAGACCTCAGCGGGCTCACCCATTGATACCCAAACATCGGTATAGAGGAAATCGACGCTCTTAACACCCTCTTCAACCTTTTCCGTTAAAGTGATCTTAGCGCCTGTTTCCTTTGCAATTTCACGGCATTTAGAGACTAGTTCTTCTTCTGGCCAAAGATTTTTAGGAGCAACTGCTCTGAAGTCCATACCCATCTTAGCAGCGCCAACCATTAAAGAGTTACCCATGTTGTTACGAGCATCTCCTAAGTAGGCAAAAGCGATCTGGTGTAATGGCTTATCTGAATGTTCTTGCATGGTGAGGAAGTCAGCAAGAATCTGTGTTGGGTGAAACTCAGTTGTGAGCCCATTCCATACAGGAACACCAGCATATTTTCCTAAGGTCTCAACGATCTCTTGTGAATAGCCACGGTACTCAATGCCATCATACATGCGGCCAAGAACGCGAGCGGTATCTTTCATTGACTCTTTTTTGCCCATCTGTGAACCGGCAGGTCCAAGATAAGTAACATGAGCACCCTGGTCAAGGGCAGCTACTTCGAAGGCGCAACGTGTACGGGTTGAGTCTTTTTCGAAGAGGAGAACGATATTCTTTCCTTTTAATTTAGGCTGTTCTGTTCCAGCATACTTAGCAGCTTTAAGATCAGCTGAAAGTTGTAACATATAACGAATTTCAGCGGGGGTAAAATCCAGAAGTTTCAGGAAGTTACGGTTACGGAGATTAAATGCCATATTATACTTTAGTTTATGGTTATATAATTGAATTGAAATTATTCAGCAAATATAACAGTTCCTGAGCCTTCTTTACCAAGTTCTGTGGCGGTTGTTATCATAGCCTCTTTTCCGCCATTCTCAACAAACTGAATACAAGCCATTACCTTAGGAGCCATACTCCCTGCAGCAAAGTGTCCTTCTGAATAGAGTTTCTTAGCTTCTGTCAAAGAGATTCTATTAAGAGCCTGCTCGTTTTCTTTTCTGTAGTTGATGTAGACCTTTGGTACATCAGTCAGAATGATAAACATGTCAGCATGAATTTGGGTAGCTAACAAACTTGATGCGAGATCTTTGTCGATTACGGCATCAATGCCCTGCAACTTATTCTCTTTTACATAGAAAACAGGGATACCTCCACCACCAACAGTGATGATGATCTGCCCATCTCTTGCTAATTTCTCTATAGATTTAATGTTGTTAATTCTTACAGGCTTGGGAGAAGCTACGACTTTTCTCCATCCTCTGCCTCTTGGATCTTCAGCATAAGTTGATTTATTGTTGGCTGCGAGTCTATCTGCATCCTCTTTAGTGTAATATGGGCCAACCGGCTTTGTTGGATTTTGAAAAGCTGGGTCATTCTTATCGACGATAACTTGTGTTACCAATGTCAGAATGTCACGCTCCATATTGTTCTCCTCAAGTACATTTCTAAGTTGTTGCTCCATCATATAACCAATAGAACCTTGTGTCTCTGCAACGCAAAAATCAATCGGTTGTGATGGTATGCCAAACATCTTCTCGCCACCTTCGTGTTGAAGAAGTACATTCCCTACTTGTGGTCCATTCCCATGACCAAGAACGATATCATAATCATTTTTTAATAGAGGCAATAGGTGTTGACAGGTTTCGTAAACGTTTGCTTCCTGCTCATCAATGGTTCCTTTTTGATCACCACGAAGTAAGGCGTTCCCTCCGAAGGCTATAACCGCTAATTTTTTCATAATTAATACTTAATAAGATGTAAATGTGATATAATTTTCTTAATAATACTATATAAACCCACCTCAGGAAAAAAGAAAAAAGGGTAAGAGCATCTGTTCTTATCCTTTCGCGCTTTCACTGCGGAGAGCACACAAAGCTATGAAGATTTCGTGAAACTTTCACTTTCTTATAAAAATTGTTTGCAATCGTTTGTGTTTATGATATTCTTGATAATTAGCAAACTGAATTACGAGTGACTGATAGTTTTCTTAAATATGTAACCCATTAGATTAATTAGCGTCTCAGAGTCAATTAAACCATGTCATTTTGAAACCAACACTACGAAAAGTAAATCTTTTCTTCAGTGATGTGACTCATAATCTAGCCAATTCTAATTGATCATTAAACCTTTATCTCAGATGCAACTAACAATTAGTGGTCTTAGCAAAACATATGCAAATGGCACCAGAGCTCTGCATGATGTTAATCTTACTATGAATACCGGAATGTTTGGCCTCGTTGGCCCCAATGGTGCCGGCAAGTCGACTTTGATGAGAACGTTAGCAACCTTGCAAGACGCTGACCAAGGGAGTGTCTTACTTGACGAATTGGATGTCTTGAATGATAAAACCTCTGTCAGGAAGATATTAGGCTATCTGCCTCAAGAATTTGGCCTTTATCCTAAGGTGAATGCTGAGGTTTTGCTAAATCATATTGCTGAAATGAAAGGTATTGCCGCCAAAGCTGAACGAAAAGAGTTAGTCGATTGGTTGTTAAATAAGACCAATCTCTATCAGTTTAGAAAAAAGAATTTAGGCGGGTTCTCTGGTGGTATGAAGCAACGTTTTGGCATTGCCCAAGCGTTGATTGGAAATCCTAAACTGATTATTGTAGATGAACCTACAGCAGGACTTGATCCGGCTGAAAGAAACCGATTCCATAATCTGCTTAGCGAGATTGGTGAGAATGTCATTGTTATTTTATCAACTCATATCATAGAAGATGTGAAGAGTCTCTGCAACCAGATGGCCATTATCAATCTGGGTGAGGTATTATTACAAGGACATCCTGATGAGGTTATACAACAATTAAACGGCAAGGTTTGGCGAAAACTGATCAATAAGAGTGACCTTACTAATATGACAGGAATCGAGATCATTTCTTCAAGACTGTTAAGAGGAATGATTGAGGTAACCGTTGTCTCTGACACAATTCCGGATAGTGGTTTTGTTCAGGCTGAACCAGGCCTAGAGGATGTCTATTTTTCATACGTCAGAAACATAAATCAGTAAGCTATGCTGTTACAGATTGCACGATTTGAGTTGCTTTACCGTCTTAGACGGCCTGCAACGTGGCTATATTTTATATTGTTTCTGACCATCTGCCTCCTTATGGTTATGGTAGAGGGTGTAACAGTAGGAGGAGTCCCTTCAGCTGCTAATAAAAATGCTCCCTATAGCATCGCATTAGTCATGGGCATCTTTACTGCCTTTGGAATTATGGTCACCTCTGCAATGATGAGTACTCCGATTATTCGCGACTTTGAGCATTCTACACATCCACTTATCTTCAGCCTGCCGATCTCTAAATGGCAATATCTGGGTGGTCGGTATTTGGGATCGTTGATAATGACTTTGTTTGTCTTTCTCTCTTTACCTATCGGCCTAATGCTTGGGTATGGCCTAAGTTTGATATTTGGACTGCATGTTGATAAGTTTGGGTCGTTCTCATTATGGTCATACTTTCAACCATTTCTCTTTATAGCTATTCCGAATATCCTGTTTGCCGGATCCGTTTTCTTTGCACTGTCAACGCTGACAAAAAAAGTGGTATATAGTTATCTTGGTAATATAGTACTACTTGTTGGCTATGTTGTCGCTATTAACCTTATTGGCGATATGGATAATCTCAAAATTGCTGCTTTGTTTGATCCTTTTGGTATTATCTCTTTGCAGCAAATAGTAAGATACTGGACTGTCAGTGAGTTTAATGCCCTGTTAGTAACTCCTGACTGGTTATTTATGCTCAATAGGGTTATATGGATTGGTATTGGTGCACTTTTAATGGCTTTTACCCTATGGAAGTTTAGTTTTACTCTTCCTAGCACTAGAAAAACGAAAGTTAAGATTGATGAGCTTCCTATCTTAAAGAACTCATTAAATGACTTCTTTCCAAAATCAATTCAACGATTTTCATTTTCAGGTCATTTACTGTTAATGGTTAAACAGGCTTGGCTGTATTTTGTTGGTATTATTAAAGATATTGCATTTATTGCCATAATGCTTGCTGGTGTAGGATTAGTAGCATCCGGTGCAATATCTATGGGCTCACATTATAGTACCGACTATTTACCCGTCACCTATTCTATGCTGGAGTCATTAGGTGGAAGTTTTGTGCTTTTTATCTATATAATTCTCACATTTTATTCAGGAGAGCTTATCTGGAAGGAGCGATCTGTTAAACTGAATCAGATATATGATACTTTCCCTGTCCCCGATTGGTTGAGTTATTCAGCCAAATTCTTAGGCATGGTGTTTTTGACCCTCTTCATGCTGCTCTTGTTGATAATCATCTGTATTGGAGTTCAGGTAAGTCATAGTTACTATCATTTTGAGATAGGACAGTATTTATACTCTCTTTTTGTATTGGAATTTTCATCATATCTCCTTTTAATTCCAGTAATTCTTCTTATACATGCACTCTCGCCAAATAAGTTTGTAGGGTTTGTCATTGTAATGGTATACTATCTCTTAGTCTCTGCTTTACCAGGTATTGGGGTAGATGATCGCTTGTTTGTGCCTTTGAGTGGTTCTAGCTACGTCTATAGTGATATGAATGGTTATGGAGATTATCTGACAAGCTTTTTCTGGTTTACCCTATACTGGGGCTTTTTCTCTGTTATGCTATGGATTATTGGTAACGCCGCTTTGCCACGGGGCACTGAGACTAGCTTTAGGAGCATTATTAACAGAGTCAGATATCGTATTAAGAAAAGAGGCTTGAAATATGCCCTAATTATTGCAATAGTTGGGTTCTTTCTGTCAGGTGGTTTTATCTGGTATAATACTCATGTGATAAATAAGTTTTTTAGTACAAAGGATAGCGAGAAACTTGCCGTTAAATTTGAGAATAGCTACAAGTTCTTAAAAGCAAAGGCTCAACCAAATATTACCGCCTGTGATGTCAATGTGGATATATTTCCGGATGAGAGGCGAGTAGAGATAAATGGTCAGTTTTGGTTGAAAAACACTAACAAAGTTACCGTTGATACAGTCTATCTCAATCTTCCTGCCGGTACGATCTTGTCACTTAGTGATATGAGAGTTGGGGGGGTGAAGGCCGACTTGGTTGATCCCTATTTTGGGCTTTATAAAATTGATTTAAAGAGTCCGATGAAACCAGGTGATAGCTCTTTACTTATTTTTAAATACAAACTGGAACCTAAAGGATTTAGTGCAGACGGTCCGGAAACATGGCTAGCTGGCAATGGTTCATTCTTCAATAGTAAGGAGGTTCTACCAGTTGTTGGATACAATGCGGGTCAAGAGCTATCAAGCAAAGATAAACGTAAGAAGTATAATCTGCCTGTTAAGCCTGGTATGCCCCCAATCAATGATACTGCTATGTGGTATAATACCTATCTTGGAAACGATGGGCATTGGATTGATTTTAAAGCCACAGTAAGCACGAGCAGTTCGCAGATTGCTCTTGCTCCTGGTGAGTTGAAGAAGCAATGGAAAGTAGGGGATAGGAACTACTATAGATATGAATCCAAGTCGAAGATTCTGAACTTCTATTCATTCCTCTCTGCGAGGTATGAGGTTAAGAAGGAGGATTACAAAGGGATATCGCTTGAGATCTACTATCACAAAGGGCACGAGTATAATCTTCAGAGTATGTTTAAGGCGATGAAGTCTAGTCTGGACTACTTCCAGAAGAATTTTAGTCCTTATCAGAATAATACGCTTAGAATAGTCGAGTTTCCCAGATATGCCTCATTTGCGCAGAGTTTTCCTGCAACAATACCTTATAGTGAGTCAATAGGGTTTATTGCCGATCTACGTGATAAGGATGCGATTGACTATATCTTTTATGTTACTGCCCATGAAATTGCACATCAATGGTGGGCTCATCAGGTCATAGGTGCAAATGTTCAGGGCGCTACTCTGATGAGTGAGGCATTGGCTCAGTACTCGGCCTTGATGGTTATGGAAAAAGAGTACGGCAAAGGCAAAATGAGGCGATTCTTGAAGTATGAATTGGATAAGTATCTTACCAGTAGAAAATATGAGACGGATAGAGAATGGCCTATTGGTCTAAACGAGAATCAAGGTTATATTCACTACAACAAGGGAAGTCTTGTTATGTATGCTTTAAGAGACTATATCGGTGAGGATAGTCTTAATAGAGCCTTAGCAGGTTTTGTTAACGACTTTGCCTATTGTGATCCACCTTTTCCCAGGTCTTATCAGTTCCTTGAATACTTAAGGAGGGCAACTCCCGATTCCATGCAATATCTCATAAAGGATATGTTTGAAACTATAACACTCTATTCGAATCGTTGTGTGAGTGCTGATGCCCGGAAGTTAAACAATGGAAAGTATGAGGTAACGCTGGTTATAAGCTCTGACAAGTTAAGATGCGATGAAAAGGGGGTAGAGTCTCCAATTACATATGCAGATTATATCGATGTCGGATTACTTAAGGGAAAGGATCTGCAAGAAGATGTTCTGGAAATGCGGAAAGTCTTGTTGAAAAAAGGAGAAACAACGGTAACGTTTGTGGTCGATGAATTGCCAGATAGTGGTGGTGTTGATCCATTAAATAAGCTGATTGACCGAGATTCAGATGATAACCGAATGACGATTACTCTTAAGTAACTTCTAGTATAACTGATTTTATCGGATTAGTGGAAAAAGAAGCAGGAGACAAAAGGTTTAACCTTTATCTCCTGCTTTTAATATTTCAATAGTGTTGTTTCTTAGTTGGAGGGTTATTCTTTGTTGTTTAGGAGGTAGTTTTATATAAATTTCATCTCGACCTCTTTCAGGAACTTCTCTTCTAGAAGGCGTGCAATACGTTTTACCACAGTTCTTCTGATTTCAAGTTCAACCGGTAAGTTTGGGTCTTGGTGCGCAATGTTGATCTTTGTTCCTATTAAGAAGTTGATTTTATCGCTATCAAGAAGCATTTTTACGATACGATCGGCGGGGCCTTTACCAAGCCTCATCTGATTATTATAGTTTTTAAGCAGGTCATTGACTTTGCTTAGTGTTAGAATCCCTTCGGTGATCAGGTCTACTCCCGGCATATAAGAGACTGGGGGGAGATCTGGATCATCGAAGTCGAAGGAATCTTCAATGGTCTCTTTAAGTTCTCTTGCTACAATATCTGCTGTTGTGGCACCACAGAGAATCTTCTTTCCTTCAAAGGCCCTAACGATATTTCCATACTCTTCGTCACGATCTTCCTCAAACGGGGGGCCTGTGACGATTAATAGTTTTCGAGGTTCTCTAAAGTAGATAACAGCGCATGAAGTGTCATCTTTTGAAGAGTATCGGTCGTTGATATGGGCATAGTTAACCACTTTTGCAGCGATCTTTGAGGCAGAGAGGCTTGGTTCATGATGAATCAGTCCAAGTATATACTCTTCTGTTGCATCTCTGCCCCAGCCAAAGGGGTATTTTTCACTGCCCATGCCCGATTGAGCTACTCCATCGCTCATAAAAACTATCCTATCTCCAAGTTTCGGGTAGAAACGGCATGTGCGTAGAATCTTGCCTCTGTTCCGTTCGCTCTCCATGGTGATGTTTTCCCAGTTTGGGTTCAGGGGTTTGTTTCCTCTTAAGATGATGCATTGGGGGTTGTCATATTCAAGAATGCGCGTCTCTCCGTCGGCCTCTATATCGACAATGGTAAAGGTGGAGTATGATATCTTGCGTTCAGAACAGATGGGTAGTGTATTCATGATGATCTCAGCAATAACTTGAACATCTTTGTGTTCCTCCGCAAAGTTGATGGCCATGGTCGCTGTTAAAGTAGCTAAAACATTAGCTTTAACACCATGACCCATGCCATCACTTAACACTGCAATAATGCGCCCCTCCTCCTTTATTTTCCTTGAAAGAAAGACATCTCCACAGATCTTCTCCCCGGTATGATTGATCTGATGGCACCTAACCTCTAAATGGAATTTCTCTTGCATGGTTATAGGTTTTCATCATCATCACCAGGTAGGTGTTGCTCATCATTTCTTTCATTGGCATAGGTTTGGACAATGCTATTAAGCATCTTCTCGACCTTTGCAGCACCATCTCCAAGCAAAAAACCAATCTTCTGAACCATTTCAAGGTTCTCTGTGATAGCCTCGTTGACTCTTTGTAGAATCTGTTCTTTCCTTACCTCTGGAACATACATGTCTCTGATTACTGCTCCGACAATCTTTCCTTTTTTGATGGTAAAGACACTGACATTAAGAAGGGTCTCGTTGAAGCGGGTGTCTTTGTTCGTAATGTTTTCATCGTTCTTTAGGACAAACGAAAACATATTATAAAAGTTGAATGGGATTAGGCTCTTAAGATCGGCTCCAACTAGCCCTGGAATAACCTCATTAATCATTTGAGCATCCTCGCCAAGCAAATCAATAAAGGTCATGTTCGCTTGAAGAATCTTCATTTCATCATTAACAATGACGATGCCAGAAGGCAGTTTCTGCATCATTGCTGTAATGATTTCCGAGGCCTCTTGAGCTGCTTGCTGCTCGGCTCGAGCCCTTAGTTCAGAGTCTTTGAGGGCAGACTCTGTTCGAGCGAGTTTTTCGTTTGTGGTTTTGAGTGTTTTGATATACTCAGATTGACTTCTGAGATTAAAAGTAAGACACATCTCAGGTTTAGCCAGCCCTTTACTTACAGCAATAGCCAATTCATTGCATGAATCATAACCACAGGCTCCGCATCCTCTATGAGCTTCATCTTCTTTCTTCCCGATAACTTTAAGAACTTCGTTGATCCTATCTTGTGGTGGCATAGGAATACGTTGATCATCATTCACAAATGATCTAGAGAAGTCTAATGATTTGTATAGATTAATGTCCGTTTCCCAGTCTGCCTTATCGAAGGTCTTAAGTCTCTTGTTTACATAGTCTGTTGTAAGTGTTCTCCTGATGAATTTTTGGCCATCTCTACTGGTGCCAGGGCCCATTTGGCAACCATCGCAATAGTAGATATCGAAATGTCTTCTGATGGTTTCAGAGGAGGTCTTAAATGTTTTAACGGCTTCAAGGAAGTTGTCTCGGCCTTCGGTTGCGATTATGGTGCCGGTTAGAAGGGAATCATCAATTCCGGCAGCTTGAACCAAGCCATTACATAGAGGGTAGAGAGACCCGGTATAACCTATTGGGCCGTCAAAGTCAGAGTATTCCAGAGTAGATTCAGTAATATTGTTTTCTTCAAATAGTTGCCTCAGTTCGGTAAACGTAATGACCGCATTAATGTTGGCAGTGTCAATAAAGAGTTCAGCTTCATGTTTTGCCGAGATGCACGGCCCAATGAAAACAACATTAATGGGGGTTTCGTACTTCTTTCGAACCACCATTGCAGTAGCTATCATTGGATTGACAACTGGAGCGAGGTTGTCGGTTAGGTCGGGATGAAACTTCTCAATATAGCTGACTAAGGATGGACAGTTACTAAGCAACTGATACTTCCCTTTGAAGTTTTGTGCCAAGTCAGCATAGATCTGACCTATGAGGTCAACTCCAAAACTCACTTCATTGACATATTTAAAGCCAAGAGCTCTAATCATTGTCACAAACTTGCGATAGTCGGTGATGTCAGGGAACTCCCCAGAAATGCTAGGATCTACAATCGCAACCGCAGGAGTCTCTGAAGAAAGAATATTACGAGCTTTCTGGATATCTGAGATGTGGGTTAAGGCCGATGGTGAACATGATCTGATGCATCCTCCGCAACCAATACATCGATTATGGAGGATCTTCGGATACTCTTCATTTACCATCACTGCAATTGCTTTCGTTGGACAAACCCTAACGCAGGCATAACAGCGAACACATTTTTGTTGGTCAATCTCTATTAAGTGCATAATGGGAGATCTAAAATTCTGATTTATAGTTTAAAGTGATCTCTGAGTATTTCAATGGCTCTTTCTGAATCAACGCCTTGATAGATCTGATCGTTTATTTTAAGCATGGGCCCCTTGTCGCATGTCGCAAAACAATGACTGCCATGGTAGTATACCTTGTCTCTGAGGTTGTTCTTTTTTAACCATTCGTCAATTAGCCTGACGGTATTCTTGTTTCCTCTTGAAAAGCAGGAACTACCAAGACAAATATTAATTTCAGTTCGGTTTTCCATAACAAATGGTGAAAGGTAGATCTAAATAAGTTTCTTAGTAAGAATAACAAAGGTAATAATGAATTGTAAATATGTTAGATTTCATCTGTCGGCTATCCCATTTTCTGAAGCTCTTCGCTTCCCCTTCGCT
>CAYUII010000006.1:0-70416 GCA_964444785.1 uncultured Bacteroidales bacterium
AATACAACATTAGCTATACATCTCGGTCCTTTATCATCGCCACAAACATACGAGAAAGCGGAGAGGTGAACCATTTGTCTTTAAGTGCTAGGGATTATTACCAGATGCCTTGATTTTTGTTTGATACAAAGATAACTTTTCGTTGATTGGGATTATTAATTGATTAACAAAGATGTAACTTTGTCTTGGCGATGATGAAAAGTCTAAATTGTAATCATTGACTCTAGTTAATCATCTGAAAATAGTTAAGCTTGCTTAAGAAGATATTTTTGATCGGGTTTATGGGAAGTGGTAAAAGTTTTGTTGGCAGAAAGCTATCAAAGATTCTTGACCTTCCGTTTATTGATTTAGACCAGCTTCTTGAACAGACTTATCATTTGTCTGTCAATGATTTTTTTAATCGCTATGGAGAAGATGCCTTTAGACAAGCTGAGAGATCCATACTGCTTTCAACAGAGCAATTAATAACGGGAATTATATCAACGGGTGGAGGTACACCATGTTACTATGACAATATGTCATGGATGAAGGCGAATGGTTATACGGTGTATCTGAGAATGAATGCTAAAGCTTTATGCTACAGACTAAAAGAGTCAAAAAAACCAAGGCCTTTAATACGAGACCTTGGTAGTAATGATTTGTTGCCATTTATAGAGGCGAAACTTATTGAAAGAGAGGTGTTTTATTCTCAGGCTGACTTAGTTTATCAAGGTGAGAACTTATCCGTTTCTGCTTTTGCCGAAAGGTTAAGTGGTATAAATGATCTAGTTAGGTTTTAGTGTTTTAGAATATACACAGGTAGAGTTTACCTTGAATGTATCTTCGTTGTTATTTTCTAATGAGTAGGGCTACGTTTTCAACATGGTGCGTGTGGGGGAACATATCTACTGGTTGAACAGCTTCAATGGAGTATTTTTCGTCCATTAGGGCGAGGTCGCGTGCCTGAGTGGCTGGGTTACAACTAACATATACGATGCGGGTTGGAGCTAACTCAAGAATTTTCTCAACAACTGAGGCATGCATGCCGGCTCTGGGCGGATCTGTAATAATAACATCTGGTTTCCCATATTTCGCAACAAACTCATCATTGAAGACTTTTGCCATATCACCTGCTACAAAATCGGTATTTGCGATAGAATTAATTCTACTGTTTAGTTTGGCATCATCAACAGCGCTTTCAACATATTCTATTCCTGTAACCTGCTTTGCATCTTGAGCAACAAAGTTGGCAATGGTACCCGTGCCGGTGTATAAATCGTAAACGTTCTCAACTCCAGTTAAGGCTGCATATTCTCTCGCAACTTTGTAGAGTGTGTATGCCTGTTCTGAGTTTGTTTGGTAGAAAGAGACGGGGCCAACTTGGTATTTTAAAGACTCCATCTGCTCTATTATGTACGGTTTGCCCTTAAAGAGTGTAACAGGAAGATCGCTGTAAACATCATTCTTTTTAGTATTTATAATGAACATTGCTGAGGTAATCTGAGGGAATCGGTCAGTTAAAGCGGTCATAATGTTGTGAATGCTCTCTGTGTCGTCCTCACCAAAGATTACTATTACCATTAAATCACCAGTGTTAGCCGTTCTTATAACAACATTTCGAAGGAACCCGCTCCACTCTTTTACATTCCAAAAAGTGTAACCCTGCTCCTTTGCAAATTGGTTCAACCAGTTTCTTATCTCATTTGAGGGTTCAGGTTGAAGATAACAATGGTCAATACTTAGAATCCGATCATGCATGCCAGGAAGATGGAATCCTAATCCGTTTAAATTACGATTAGATCGATCAACTTCAACTTCTCCTTCAACCATCCAACGCCGATTAGAAAAGGTAAATTCTAGCTTATTCCTATAGAAAAACTCTTTGGTAGAGCCTAAGATTGGTTTAATTTCAGGAAACTTTAGATGTCCAATCCGGCTAAACGCATCAGCAACTTGTTTCTGTTTAAAGGTCAATTGTGCTTGATAAGTCATATGCTGCCAACGACATCCACCACAAAGTCCGAAATGCATACATCTCGGTTCTATTCTATATTCGGAGGGCTTATGTAGTGCTACAATTCTTGCCTCCATATAACTACTTCTCTTTCTGAAAACCTGTACATCAACAAGGTCTCCGGGTGCAGCATATGGAATAAATACTACTCTGTTATCATAACGAGCTACTGCATTGCCTTCAGCTCCGGCATCTATGACAGTTAGTTGTTCAATCAGGGGAAGATCTTTACGCGATCTGGCCATAAAGCTATAAATTAAATTTTTGCAAAGGTATCCAGAAGAATTCAATTAACAGAAATAGTAGTGTTTAATAATAAAAACGAATGAAAGACGTTCCTTAGATTGGAAATGCCACTTCATGGGTAATGTGGCAAAAAGAGTAACTTTACAACTGCTAATGATCTCAAATACTACCATAGTGAGAAAATTTTCAACTCTGATATTTATTGCCCTGCTAATCAGTGGCCTTTTTAATAAGTCTATGGCGCAAAGCGGAGGAGATGCCTCTTTTGCCTTCCTTAACCTCCCTGCTTCTGCAAGGATAGCTGCTTTAGGCGGTAACTCTCTTGCTATTAATGATAAGGATCTTTCTCTGACTTTGAATAACCCTTCTCTTATTGCAAGTTGGGTGCATAATGATATTAGTCTAAGTTTTGTCGATTACTATAATTCGATCAACTATGGATTAGCCCAATATGGTCGATCATTTGAAAAACTAGGCAGTTTTGTTGGTTCTGTCCAGTATATCAATTATGGTACTTTTCAGGGTACCACAGCTGAAGGACTGACCACGAATGAGTTTTCTGCTGGCGACTTAGCCTTAAATCTTGGTTGGGGTCGCTCTCTGGATAGTAACTTTTCAATTGGTGCAAATATCAAGTTTATCCAATCTTCATACGGTGATTATAATGCTTCTGCCTTAGCTGTTGATGTTTCTGGGTCGTATCATCTTCCTAAGAATGGTTTTACAGCATCCATTATGGTCAGAAATGTTGGTATTGTATTGAATAAGTACTATAATGCCTCAGATGAGGAGTTACCTTTTGATGTTCAACTTGGTTTGTCAAAGTCTTTGGCTCACTTACCGCTCACTTTCTCTATCTTGTTTACTAATCTCCAGAAGTGGGATGTTACGTATGAGAGTCCTTATAATATTGAAACGGATCCTTTTACCGGTGAGACTCGTGAGGTGGGTAATATGGGAGGTTTCGGGGATAAGTTAATGCGTCATGTTGTTTTAGGTGCTGAACTTCGACCTTTTAAAGCTTTTGCTGTCAGAGTTGGTTATAATTATCTCCGCAGACAAGAATTAAAGATCAATGATAATACTAAGACAGTTGGCTTCTCATGGGGCTTCTCGCTTACCACTTATGGTTTCTCGTTTAGCTATGCCAGATCAGCTTATCATTTGGCCGGATCGCCAAACTTCATAACTCTTTCGACTAACCTGGATAAAGTCTTCGGAAGGAATTAATTGTTGGTATGATTGTAAACATTGATAAGGGAAGTGGCTTCTGTTTCGGTGTAATTAAAGCTATTTCTAAGGCAGAAGAGGAACTTTCTAAACATCATGAGCTCCATTGTTTGGGCGATATTGTTCATAATACTGAAGAAGTTGGTAGACTGGCTGCATTGGGACTGAATGTTATAGAACATCAACAGATGAATCAATATCAAAATCAAACCTTGTTAATTAGAGCCCATGGCGAACCTCCTTTAACCTATAAACAAGCTGAATCATACAATATTAAAGTGATCGATGCTACTTGTCCTGTTGTTTTAAAACTACAGCAAAGGGTTAGAAATGGTTGGCAAGAGATGAAATCGAAAGAAGGCCAGATAGTTATTTTTGGTAAGAAAGGGCATGCCGAGGTAATTGGCTTAGCAGGACAAACAAATAATGAGGCGATCATTGTTTCTACCATAGATCAGATATCCCAAATCGATCCAACAAAACCGGTACGGTTGTTCAGTCAAACTACAATGAGCCTTGATGATTTTGCTCTTATTCGAGAAGGTATACGTTTGCATCTAAATACTTCAGGACAAACAGACTTTGAAGCCTATGATACCATTTGTAGGCAGGTGTCAAATCGATTAGAGGAGTTAACTCAGTTTTCTTTAAACCATGATGTGATTGTTTTTGTATCAGGCAAAAAGAGTTCAAATGGAAAGGTTTTATTTGAACATTGCAAAAGCATTAATCCTCATTCCTATTTTGTTTCGAATATTGATGAAATCGATTATGACTGGTTGCGTTATGCCTCATCGGTAGGTATTTGTGGTGCAACAAGTACTCCGAAATGGTTAATGGAGAAAGTCGCCTCTCAAATTCGTATCTTTGGAGAAAACTGTACTGATGTTTCTTAATCACTTAGCTCTCTCAAACTTCAAAAATTGTAAAGAGGCCTCTTTGGTTTTGAGTCCTAAGATTAACTGTTTTACCGGTCGAAATGGAGCCGGAAAAACAAATCTGCTTGATGCGATTTATTATCTTTCCTTTTGTAAGAGCTACTTTATTCAAAGTGATGTGCTTAATATTCGTTATGGAGAGGATTATTTCGCTATAAATGGATCCTACTCTTTGGATGATGGAAAGATTGATAAAATTCAATGCATTCAAAGGAGAGACCACCCCAAAAAGTTCTCCCTTAACAAAAAAGAATATGATCGTTTAGCTGATCATATTGGTCTTTATCCGTTGGTTATCGTCTCTCCCTCTGATGCCGACCTTATTAATGATGGTAGCGAAATAAGGCGTAGGTACATAGATAGTGTTATCTCTCAGTTTGATAAGACATATCTCTATCATTTAATCAATTATAACAAAGGAATTGCTCAGCGTAATGCGCAATTGAAACAGTTTGCTGAGACTCATTTCTATGATGATACCATGCTCTCTTTGTGGGATGAAAGGCTAATAGAACCAGCAACCTATATATTTGAGAAAAGAAGGGCGTTTCTCAGCGAATTTGCAGAGGTCTTTCAATCTTTTTATGAATGGATAAGTGAAAGTCGGGAAATTGTATCTGCTACCTATTCCTCTCAAATGGTTGAGAGTAGTTTTCTCGATCTTCAGAAAGCAAATCGCGATAAAGATCGTATACTGAAGTATACTTCTTCGGGAGTTCATAAAGATGATTTAGATCTAAAAATGAATGGCTATCCAGTTAAAAGAAATGGAAGTCAAGGACAACAAAAGTCTTTTGTTATCGCTCTTAAACTTGCCCAATTCGAGTATACCAGAAGAATTAAGAACTTTAAGCCAATCTTATTGTTTGATGATATTTTTGATAAACTGGATCACCATAGAGTAGATAAACTGATTAAATTGGTTAGTCTTGATAGTTTTGGTCAAGTTTTTATTACTGATACTCAGCCCGAAAGAATTAACGCAATATTCAAAGAATCAGATCTTGATCATTCTGTCTTTGTCGTTGACGATGGGCAGGTTGAAATGACCTCTAATTCTTGAATGGCATTTAAAGGAGTAGCTGTAATTTGATTGTGAATTCGTCGGAGTATTCTGTCTGGAAGAATATATACCTATCCAATCGCTCTTTTTTCTACTTTTGTAGTTCTATTATGAAGAACAGATCATCTGACATACATATAAAAAATAAGAAGGCTTATCATGAATACTACCTTTTGGAGGAGTATGTGGCGGGTATTCAATTACAAGGAACTGAAATTAAGAGCATTCGTGCTGGTAAGGTCAACTTGACCGATTCATATTGCGCTTTTAATGGTACCGAACTCTTTGTTAGAAATATGCATATCTCAGAGTATGAGTTTGGAACTATTTATAATCATGAGCCAAAAAGGGAGAGAAAACTCCTACTTAAAAGTCAGGAACTGAAAAAGCTTAATGGCAAGGTGAAGGAGAGAGGTTTTACTATTGTACCTGTTCGGCTTTTTGTGAATGAAAAGGGGCTCGCTAAACTTGTCGTTTCACTTGCTCGTGGTAAACATAGCTATGATAAAAGAGAAGTCCTTAAACAAAAGGACAATAAGCGAGATATGGATAGACGCCATGAAGATTAGTGGGGTCGTTTGATTGGTTATAAACTATAAACAGCCTGTTTCGGATTATTCAAGATTCAAGGATTCAAGGATTCAAGGATTCAAGATTTACTATTTCTTTAAAATTTCTACTCGAAAGCAAAAGTCTGATTTCGTCTTAGAATCCTGAACGAATTTGGTTGTCACAAATTTCTTGGTAAGTACTTAAAAGTAAAACCGACCATGCTAATCAGAACATAGCAAGGCCGGCATAGGGCAATGGTTAAGTAGTAAAGGCCAATAAAAAAGGACTGGAAATCACCAAAACCAGTCCTAAATTTGAAGTGGCGAACTTCAAATCTAATGCAAAAGAATAAAACCTTATCCCGATATTCTTTAAAGTCAATCACCATTGCTTTATCGAATATCTTGGCGCAAAAGTAAGGCATGCCTTATTTATTGCAAAAAAATCTCCATTTTTGCACAATTTTGCAACAGATTGTTAAAAATTTAACATTTTTCTAGATTGAAGAAAGGGGTAATAATTCATCATCTGTTGAATTTGTTATCAAATATCAGATTATTATAAAGGAAGGAATAGGCTATATGAAAACAGTATCACAGATTGTTGAAGAGATTTTGCAAAGAGAACCTTTTATTTGGGAGAGTCTGAATGAAGGGTTGATAAATACCTCTGCATTGGCTCGTCAAATTGCTCCTGAGGTCATTCGGGTAATGGGTCGAGAGGTTAATGAATCAGCGATAATGATGGCTATCAGGCGGGTTGGGGTGCAAACTCCAATGGCTTTGCAAAGTAAGCTAAAACAATTTGCAAAAATGCTTGGGGATATGACAATGAGGTCAAATCTTGAAGACTTTACATTTAGAAATAGCAAGACTTTGGCTTCAGCGCAAGCTATGCTACTAAATGAGGCGATTTCTTTTCGTGATCCATTTATAACCTTTTCGCAGGGGGTTGCTGAAACTACCCTTATTGTATCAGATTCGTTGGTTAGTAAGGTGAATAGTATTTTTGCTGAGGAGGAGTTATTACATCACGCTAATACGCTCTCTAGTCTTACTATTCGGTTGCCTGATCAAAATAGTGCAGTTATTGGATTATACTATTTAATCTTTAGAAATCTTGCTTGGCAAGGCATCAACGTGGTGGAGGTTATTTCTACGACCAATGAGTTTACAATTATTCTGCAAGATGATCAAATTGAGAATGCGTTTAAGATCTTTAAAGAAATGCGAAAGTAGTATTCAGACGGATTGGTTTTTAAAATTATTAGATAGTTTTATACTGCGTAGCTATTTGTAAAATATCGATAAAAGAAAAGAGGCTGTCATGATAAGATGACAGCCTCTTTTTCTAATAGATTATTGTTATTTAATTAGTTTCAGGCAGTGAGTCATTCCATTAAACTGGACTTTTACTATATAAAGCCCCGATTTTAAGGTTTCTGTGTTGAATCTAGCGATACCATTTCTCTCAATAGTTTGGTTTATCAATTGACCTTGGGTGGTATAAATCGAAACCAAAGAATTAGAAGGTAATCCGATGATAGTTACTTGGTCTATTACCGGATTAGGAAACATAGTAATTGCATCGGTTACTAGTTCATCAATTCCGACCGAGTCGGTACATTTTATGGAGGCTTTCCATCCTTGAGATGCTGTTCTTCCGGCCGAGAAGGCGAATGTTAAAGCACCTTGAGGATTATTAGAGGTTATTTTTGTAGGAATATTTGTGGAGGTATAGCTTCCTAGTACCGGAGCGAGTGTATCAGCTCCATTAAAGACTCTAAGTTTATCTGCAGCACCGCTAGTTTGAGGTGTTAATTGAAATTCAGAAAAATTGACCTCAACCTGTTTACCTGCTGTACCTGATTTTAAAATGGTAACTTCAGATCTATTAGTTGCGTATGGGTGCTCAGGGCCTCCATTATCGTAAAACCATCCGTTGCAAGACTCAATAGTCCTATTGCCGGATACCCAATGATCACCTACTTCAATAAAGGCCTGCTTATTATTAGTATTGGAATACTGCGTATTTGAGGCTGTTAAGCTAACATCGTAGACCCCTTCCGTATAATATACGATATAGCTAGGGTTTTGCATTGTAGAAGAGGAGGGTGAACCACCGGTGAACGTCCATGTCCAGTTAGTTGGATCTCCTAATGATTCATCGGTATAGTTTATGGTTTCATTGACCTGAATGTGATTCTTGCTAGCATCAAAGAAACTCCAGACTCCAACTGGCACCAATTGAACATCTAATGTAAGGGCCTCATAATCATTGACAGTAACATCCATGGTCTTGGTTACATATCCCTCGGCCGAGAATCTGAATTTCCAAGAGCCTGCTTTGATTGGCCTGAAATATCTTCCATCATTGTATGAATAGATCCATGAGCTATCGGCATCATGATTCATAACGAAGATCTCTGCTTTAATCGGAGTACCCGTTATGGTATCGGTTACTTTTCCTCTGACCCCATAGGTAGCCTGATACATGTAATTCATAAAAGAGCGGTAGTTGTACTCCCAATGATCCTCTAGTTGATTGGTAGGTAAGAGTTTGGTATTGGATATCTCTAATGTAAATTCTCTTCCGTTTTGGAAGTAGGTCATATAGTCTTGTCGCCCCCCTATTGCTCTATACCAATCGTATCCATTCGTATAACCAACACCAAAGTCACTCATATACCCTGGCTTGCCATAGAATTGACAACTATCAGCATACTCTTTTGAAACGAGAATCCACCAATCTGTATCAGGATGTCTTTTAACCCAAGTATCCCAAGGGTAGTTAACAACCTCAGCCCCTCCATGAGTGTTCGCTGAAAGGATAAAATGATGATCATCGGCTAGATTCATAAAGGCAACGGTTTCGGGTTGCCATGCTTTTCCATCCGGATGTAATCCAACGGCAGGATCAGGATAATTTCTGTTTAAATCTACATTATTTGCGTTGTATCTCGTAGCTCCATTTACACTATTGTTGCCTCCGCGATATGTCCCATCAGGATTAGCTAAAGGTGCAATGTAGATATCTAAATTATCGACTAACCAAGTGACCTTTGGATTAGTACCATAATTGCTCAGAAGGTAGTCTATTAGTCTCATTAATAATACATAACCAGTGGTTTCATCTCCATGCATCGTACCCGAATAGAGAAATTCAGGTTTTCCTGTATTTACAGATGAATGGATCTTAGCAACTAAGAGTTTTCTGTTTTGAGTTGTTGTCCCAATTTCCAAAATGGAGCAGAGATTAGGATAATTAGTGTGAAAATCATTCATTATCTGGATAAATCCTTCGTAGGTTGGATAGTAATTCCATGCATTTGTCCCTTTGATCTCACTGGGACCTTTAACGAGTATATTTTCTTGTGTGATTCCCGGTGCTGGTAGTTTCGTAAAGGTGATTCCAAGATGTTGGAATTTCTCCATCTCTTCCATGTTAGCATAGGCATAGGCATCATCTCCCTTTATATTATCAATAGATACCATTGTTCCAGCCTGCATCAAAAGTTCAGGAGAGGGAATGTTGAATTTGAAATAGATCTCTGGTCTATCTCCAAATAACTCCTTAAGATTGGCTTTGCCATTCTCATAGCTTTGCGCAGAAAGAAAATTTCCTGCGATCATGAGAATTATAAAAAGTAAAAATTTTGGTCTCATTGTGTTGAGAAGTTTGGTGAGGGTATTATAGTTTATTCATTAATCAAGTCAATCTGTTGCTTGATGTTCTGAGCAACAGTGGCGTTAACATTTGCAAGAGGCAATCGAACTCGGTTGTGGCAGTGACCTTGATGGGCAAGAGCCTCTTTGACACCTGCCGGACTACCGTCTGCAAAGATCTGATTCACTAGCTCGAATGTTAATCCATGTAGTCTCCGGGCTTCTGCAAAATTCCCTGCAATTGCTTGTCTAACCATTTCAGAGTAGGTAGCAGGGACACTATTTGCAACTGTGCTAATGACTCCGGTAGCACCTAGGGCAACTAAAGGTAAGGTCATGTTATCATCTCCAGACAACAGAACAAAGCCTTCTGGAGCGTTTTTCATGATCTTAAAACACTGGTCAGCATTTCCAGAGGCCTCTTTTATAGCAATTGCATTTGAGCACGCATTTATGATCCGAAGAGTGGTGTCAGCAGTCATGTTTACCCCTGTTCTGCCTGGTACATTGTAGAGGATAATGGGTAGGGGTGATGCTTCGCAAACAGCCTTGTAATGTTGGAATAGTCCTTCTTGCGATGGTTTATTGTAATAGGGGGTGACGGAGAGAATGGCATCGATTCCTTCAGGGATCGATTTAAGTTGTTTAATGACACTGGCTGTATCATTACCCCCAACGCCTAAAACAGCAGGAACTCTCTGTTTATTTACGTTTAAAATGGTCTTGATGACATCGCTCTTCTCTTCGGCTGATAAGACAACAGATTCTCCTGTAGTACCAAGAATAACTAAAAACTCACATCCACCGGTAATGCATCGTTCAGTTATTCTTTTTAGCGCTTCAAAATCAATCGATAAATCAGACTTAAACGGAGTGATGAGGGCTACCCCTGTTCCAGAAAAATTGCCATTCATTTTTTAGTGATTTTTGAAAATGGATAAAGTATCTTTAATTAATTGATATCGTTCTGAATTTGACGAAGATGGATCGCAGATAACCAAAAGATCACCATAATAACACGAGCTATCAGTAGTTGAAGTGCGGAAATGTGCTTTGCTATAGACAATAGTTTGGTTTGAAATCAAAAGAGAAGGCGAACATAAGTTTATAAGCAGATCAGCTTGATTTTCGGTGAAAGGCCTGAGAATGGAGTGTGGGTTTTTAAATACTGAATCGGTTTGCTTCCTGGTGAAAAGAAGAATGTTTTCGGGGATCTCTCCTATGGTGATATAAAGTGGTAATTTCTTGGCAGAAAAGAATAATGCAGATTGAACTTTTTTTCCTATGGTTTGAAGGTCAATGATAATACGCATCATTTCTTTATAAGACTCCTCAGAATCTATGCTAGCGATTGTTTGAATAAACTGGGCCCTCTCAATAGTCGTTGGTTTGATACTACCTGTTCTCAGCCGCTCGTTTTTCCTCAAGTGAGTATATGCCTTTCGAATTCTGTATTTTTTAAAAAAAATCACTGTGATTATTTTAAATTTGTCATGCTAGTGTTTGATCACGGCAATTAGAATTCAAAGTTAATAAATAGTTTGCTGGTGACCTGATGTAACATGGTATTCTGGTTCGAACGCTTTCTTAGCTTTCTTTCAAACGATATAGATATCTCTTTATTTTGTCTCATTTATGCAGATAAGTTTAACTTTTCTTGGAACAGGTACCTCGCAAGGCGTTCCTGTTATAGGATGTAACTGCCCAGTATGCTCCTCCTGGTGCTTGGCCGATAAACGATTACGCTCTTCCTTGTTGATTTCTATGGAAAAGAAGACTTTTGTAATTGATGTTGGTCCCGATTTTCGCCAGCAAATGCTCCGTTCTGGGGTGACAAATATCGATGGGGTTCTGATTACCCATGCTCACAAAGATCATATTGGCGGTTTAGACGACTTGAGAGCTTTTAACTTTCTTCATCATAAACCAGTGGAGGTGTGGGCCACCCAAGATGTTCAGTATATCATTAAGCGTGATTTTGACTATGCTTTTGCTCTAATTAAATACCCTGGAGTACCCGATCTATCGTTGAATACCATTGAGAGTTCTCCGTTTTATGCCGCTGGAGTTAAATTTACTCCTATCGATGTCATGCATCATCAATTACTGGTAAAGGGCTTCCGTTTCCAAAACATCGCTTATATCACTGATGCAAGTTACATTGAACCCTCTTCAATAAGTTTGTTTGAAGGATTAGATTTATTGATTGTAAATGCTCTAAGAATTAAGCCCCATATCTCACACTTCAATCTCGAACAGGCTCTTGACCTTATAACTCTTGTAAAACCCAAAAGAGCTTTACTTACCCATATTAGTCATGGCTTAGGCTTACATAAGGAGGTCAATACGCAATTACCCGAGAATGTTAGCTTAGCTTATGATGGGATGATCGTAGATATTGATTCATAGCCTAATCGTAGGAGGGATAAGCCTCTGACTCTTCTAATACCTAATTTGAGATCTTTACAAGAAGTTATGTGACATTGTTATATTAAAATATTTTAAATAGTCTTTATAAAGTAAAGTTATTGAGTTGTGATTATGATGAGTGAGTGTTTTGTGTAAGTTGTTGATATGTAGAAAGATTTATATGTTAGAGAAAAGATTGGGTTTTTGTTGTCTGTTTGGTTAAAAAAGTTTTTAAAAAACAAAGGTTTTGATAATTTTGCACACTTTTTACTTTTAATCTACAATTAATTAAATTTATTATGAAGAAAACTAATTATCTACGTTTACTTTTCTTACTTAGTGTGTTCTCTCTCATTTTTACAACAGGTGTCAATTCTCAAAATTATGTCGAAGTGGGGTCAGGGGTTGTTCAAACTACGCAACCCCCTTATTCATCATGGAACTACACCTGGAGCGGACAGATTTATAATCACACAGCACTAGGTTCTGCTAAATCCATTACCAAGATTGGTTTAAACTGTATTTCTGGTGTTATTGGAAGTAAAACCATGACAAATCAGAAGATTTACATGAAATTAACTTCTGATGCTGTCTTTAACAATGCAAACTATGAGAACCCAACTGCTAATGGGTATACTCTGGTTTATGATGGTTCTATTACCTTTAGTTTAGGATGGAATGAAATCCAACTGATTGCTCCTTTTGCTTATGATGGAACTCAGAATATTATTGTTTTCTGGGAGAATCGTTGGGGGCAATCTTATGGTTCTAACTTTACATCAACCTCATCTACTATCAATGATACAAAGAATTGTGGTAATGATGTAAGTTTTCCTGGTGTAGGAAACTCAGGTTATTTAAATCCTTATCCCAGTGCGTTACCCAATATGAGGTTCTATTATACTAGTACTGGCCCTGCAACACCTACCAATCCTATTCCTGCTGATAACGCAAAACGAGTTTTTGTCTCTACACACCTCAATTTTACGCTTGGAGCTAATACCACCAGTTATGATCTCTATTTAGGTACATCAGAGGCTTCTATGACAAAAGTTGTTGATAATGCTCCTTGTTCCTCTGGAGTTTACTCGTATACTCCTTCTACTCTTTTAACAGGTTCAACAAATTATTTCTGGAAAGTTGTTGCAAAGAAAGGTGCTCAAACTGAAGTGGGGCCCGTTTGGGATTTCTTTACAGAGCCTGTTGTATACAACTACCCTTATACCCAGACTTTTGAAGATTCAACTATTTTTAATACTTATCCAAATGATCCTCTTTGGATCATTAACCCTGAATTCTCTTGGTATAGAAGCACAGAGATTGTTCATAGTGGATTATCTGCAGCTAAATCGTTTAGTCTGAGTAGCACCCCAACAAATATCATGCAGTCTCAGCGTTTTATCCTTCCTTCAAATCATCAAATCAGTTTTTTCTGGAAAAATTCTGATGCAAAAGTTCCAAATCGTGATACAACTTATGTTCAAGTAAGTACCAATGAAGGGCAAACATGGACAACTTTAGGCATTCTATGTTCTCCGACTTCAAGTGGTTGGGCTGAAAAAAGTTATGATTTATCGGCTTACGCTGGAAATAACTTCTACTTCCGTTTTAAGTATAGAACAGATATGTCATCAAGTGCTGAATCTATCTTTATTGATGATATTACCATTTCACCCATCTCTGGGGCTTCAACATTAAGTGTATCTCCGGCTACTCAAAATGTTTTATCAACATCGGGTTCAACTTCGTTTGCGGTCACAAGTAATATTTCCTGGACTGCTGTATCTGACCAGGCATGGTGTACGGTTATTCCTTCCGGATCTGGTAATGGTACCATTCAAGCAAACTACCTCGAAAATACTTCTATTACTCCTAGAACAGCGAACATTACCGTTTCGGGGATCGGGGTCTCTCCAGTAGTCGTTACTGTTGTTCAGGCTGGAGTGGCTTCCTCTTTAGCTGTTTCTCCTGCTAACCAAAGCGTACCTTATACCAGTGGTAGTACATCTTTTACCATTACTAGTAATGTTAACTGGACTGCTGTTAGTAATAGCACTTGGTGCACCGTGACTCCCTCTGGAACAGGAAATGGTACTTTGACTGCGAATGTCACTGAAAATACCGATATTGCCCTGCGTGTTGCCAATATTACGGTTAGCAGTCCCAGCGTAGCTGATGTAATCGTTACGGTTACTCAAAGTGGTTTTGCTACTACACTTACAGTTAATCCTTTAAACCAGAATGTTACTTCAGCTGCTGGTGTAACAAGTTTTACTGTTACTTCAAATTCAAACTGGACTATCACCAGCGATGCTTCTTGGTGTGTTGTTCCTGCAACAGGCACTGGTAATAATAATTTCAATGCAACCTATGAAGCAAACCCAACCTTGAATCAACGCATCGCTAATATTACTATTTCTGTACCTGGTGCTGCTAGCGTTGTTGTAACTGTTACTCAAGCTGGAGTTGCTCCCATATTAACTGTTACACCATCTTTACAACAAGTAACTGCTAGTGCTGGCACTGTAGCCTATTCGGTTACTTGCAATGGCGACTGGACTGCACAAAGTAATGCTTCTTGGGTAACTGTTCCTTCCAATGGTAGTGGAAATGGCAATTTGGATGTTCAATATGGAGCAAACACTGGAGCTGAAAGAATAGCTGATATTACTATTACCACTGCCGGACTGGCTCCCGTTGTTGTTCAGTTAAAACAGGATCAGTTTGTAGGTATTGATAACGTACGTTTAGATCAATTGATGGTTTATCCCAATCCTTCTAATGGTCTATTTACTCTAAAGAATTACAGCAATTCTCAGATAAATGCCGCTATTGAGGTTATAAATCAATCTGGCACAACGGTGTTATCTGTACCGGAAGTGAGCTTAGGAGAATTTGTTATTGATTTAACAAACTTACCTAAATCAATGTATTTCTTAAGGATTAAGACTCAAAATGGGGTTGCTTCCTTTAAACTTATTTCTAAATAGTATTTGTTAACAGATAGATAATAAAAGGCTGCCTTTTAAAGGGCAGCCTTTTTTGTGTCATCTAAATTGGTAATCTTTGGAACTTGGCATAAGAGCATCTAAAGGTGACTTTCAAATCTCTTTGGCAAACCAACTGGGATAGACTATCTTTTGGCTCTTAAGCATCATATTTAGGGTTTCTTACTAAAAAATCTGTTTAATTACTTCTTTACCCCCAAAGAAATTGATTCGTAATTAATAATTAGTCGAATCATTTCTCAGTGCTCTCCCTATCCTCTCCATATCTTGCCCAATCATGAACGGATAAATAGGGAGAGGATATGGAGAGCATACGGACTTTCAAACGCTTACTTCACTTCTTCGTCATTTTTATACTTGATCTTCGACTTCTTTCCGGTTTCATCATACTTAGTCCAAATACCTTCCCTTACACCTTTAATGTATTGTCCTTCCAAAATTATCTTTCCGTCTTTATCATATTCTTTGTAAGGACCTTCAGCAACTCCATTGACATAGGTCTGATTAGATGCCATCTTTCCAGAAGAGTAAAAAGTTTTTGACTCGCCGTTGAGTTCACCGTTAACGTAATTATTCTCAGCTATGACTTTGCCATCAGTGTTATACCAAGTAGTAATCCCATGTCTTTTGTTTTTTGAATAATTAGATTGTTCTTGGAGTTTACTGTTTTCATAATAGATGAGTTTAATCCCATCAACCTCATTGTTTAAGTAATCAATTTCCGCTAACTTTCTGCCACCAATAGCATAATTTGTTGACCTGCCATATAATTTATCATTAACAAATCTTTCTTCTACGGTTAGGTAGCCCCGTTGATCAAGAGTAAGGTGAATGCCCTCTCTTTTTCCCTTGACATAGGTCATTACATCCATAACCATTCCATTTGGATGGTATGTAGTCCAAACACCATCTTTTAGGCCATTAACATAATAACCTTTTTCGGTGTTTCGATTGATGGTTTCCTTCCAAAATCCTTGCTTAAGACCTTGGTCATCCTTTCTATTATACAGAGTATCATTCTGTGCTACTAGAGTTGAAAGGGTGAAGAATGCAATTAATGTGAAAACTAGGCGCATGTTAGATTTGTATTTAGTGAATAAAATTCGTTGTTAGGAGATTATTGGTTCAGCATATAGCTCATGAGCTTCAGCTTTAATTACTCTTACATTTATTAGGTCACCAGATTGAAAAATACAGTGTTCTTTGTTAATATATACCTCATTATCAACCTCAGGAGAGTCAAAAACAGATCGGGCTATATAGGTTTCGTTATCATGACTATCAATGATAACTTGAATTATTGTATTTACGAAACGCTGGTTATTCTCAAAGGCGATAGATTCTTGTAATTCCATGAGTTTTTGACTTCGTTCTTGTTTGATCTCTTCAGAAACAGGGTCACCAAGGGGTTCAGCTGGAGTATTTTCTTCCATACTATAAGTGAAGACGCCGACCCGATCAAATTTCCATTTAGAAATGAATTCGAGTAACTCATTGAATTCTTCTTCGGTTTCACCAGGATATCCAACGATGAAGGAGGTTCTGATGGCAGCATGGGGAAGTTTGTTTCTAAAAAGGGCAAGAAGCTCCTCAATTTCGCGTTTAGTGGAGCTTCGCTTCATGGATTTAAGAATGCGATCGTTGATGTGTTGAAGCGGTATATCTAAATAGGGACAGATGCCGCTTCTTTGGCTCATTAGGTCTAATAAGTCAGTTGGAAAGGTATGAGGATAGAGGTAATGGAGTCTGATTCGGCTAAAGAGGTTTAGATCGCTTAATGATCTTACTAACTCTGTAAGTTTTTGTTCTTTGTATAGGTCGATTCCATACCATGTTAGATCTTGGGAGATAAGTAATAGTTCTTTAACCCCAAGAGTTGCAAGTTTTTTTGCCTCTTCAATCAATGACTCCATTGATCTGCTCTTATGAGCTCCTCGTATCATTGGGATTGCGCAAAACGAGCAACTTCTGTTGCATCCTTCAGCGATTTTCAGGTAAGCAAAATGTTTTGGGGTACTCAGATGACGTTCACCTAAGAGTTCTGTCCGATAATTTGCGCCATTTTCTTCAATGATCTTTTTATCATCGTTAACTCCATACCAAGCATCAACCTCAGGAATCTCAAGTTTCAACTCATTCATATAGCGTTGGGAAAGGCAGCCGGTAACCACAAGTCGGTCAATGGCTCCTGTTTTTCTTGCTTCGGCGAATTGGAGAATCATGTTGATTGACTCCTCTTTTGCATCACCTATGAATCCACAGGTGTTGATAATTACTGTTCCTCCGTTCTCGGCTCCATCGTGAGAGGTGGAAAATCCAGCTGCATCGAACTGTCTTAAAAGCCTTTCGGAGTCAACTACATTCTTTGAACAGCCTAAGGTTACTATGTTTATTTTGTTTTTATTTTTCATTGAACTAATGTTGCGCTAAGTGCGCGAGATGCTTTGAAAGTTGATTTGCTTTATCGATACAATCCTTCTGGTCAAGTCTTAATACTTCTCTGTTTGCCACAACAAATGAGCCATTAATCATGACATGTTTAACGTCAGCT
This sequence comes from uncultured Bacteroidales bacterium, assembly GCA_964444785.1. Lineage (GTDB taxonomy): Bacteria > Bacteroidota > Bacteroidia > Bacteroidales > TTA-H9 > JAJTBW01. Next base: position 17,656 of record CAYUII010000006.1, read on the forward strand.
GAATTTACTGCATATACTAGATGTGAGTATAAATCGTAACAGGGTGTTAAATGGGGGGCTTTAAAATCTATAAATATTAAATCGGCCCATTTTTCTTTTTCAATTGAACCCGTATATTGACTTAATCCGAGAGCCGAGGCTCCTCCAATCGTTGCAATTCTAAGGAGTCTTCTTGCACTCATTGAGGTGGGATTGCAAGAAATAAGTTTGCTAACAAGTGCACTTGCATTCATTTCCTTAAAAAGGTCAAGGGTATTATTAGAGGCAGTGCTATCTGTGCCCAAAGCTAAAAGATTACTATTTTCGGCAATAAAATCAGTTTGAGCAAAACCACTTGCTAGCTTAAGATTACTTCTGGGATTATGGACTACAGCTACATTTGCTGAGAAAAGCTTTTCTAGCTCTTCTTTTTTGGGATGGACTACATGCGAAGCGATAACGCCAGTTCTTAATAATCCTGCTTTTTCAATTAATTCTGTTGCCGAAAGATTATACCTTTCTCTGATTAGATTCTCTTCATCCAATGTCTCAGAGAGGTGTATCTGCACAGGAATTTTGTGTTCAATTGCAAAGGAATTACCTTGAGAAAGAAGGTCTAACGAGCATGCATAGGGTGAATGTAGAGCTACAGAAGTGCGTACGAGAGGGTCATTCTTGTACTTAGCGAGAAGTGATTTAGTTCGATGAAATGTATCGGAAGGGGTAGGGCAGGAGGGGGTTGGAAAATCTAATAATGCTTCTCCAACCATTACCCTCATGCCTATCTCCTTGCAAATTTTAGCGGTTATCTCTTCAAAGAAGTACATATTGGCAAATGATACAATGCCAGATAAGAGCATCTCTGCTACGGCAATGCGGGTTCCAATCTCAACGTTTTCAGGGTTTATAAAAGCTGATTCTGCTGGCCAGATGTGATCCTCTAACCATGATTTTAATGGAAGATCATCAGCCAAACCTCTGAATATAGTCATTGCTGCGTGCGTATGCCCATTAATGAGCCCAGGCATAACCACCATCCCATTAGCATCAAATTGCTCTTCAATAGACAATTTTGAATTCAGCAAGGCGAAGGTCGGGTCTGATACTTTGCCAATCTCTGAAATGATGTTCTCTTCTATAAAGATAAATCCGGATTCTATTATCTCATCATACTTATTTACCGTTAAGATCGTCGCGTTCCGGATTAATAACCGATTAGTTTTCATTAGATTTCACTCTCAGAAATTTCTATCATTACGATTTGATATCCTTTTAAAATCTCTTTAGCAGCATGGGCGATACCGATGAAGACAGAAAGCATTCCAAAAGAGAAGAAAACAATAGCGAGAGGAGAGAGAAAAATGACCTCTGGGAGGAAATAGTTGGTTCCAATTGAGAGAGAGGCGAGAATGAAAAATCCAACAGCAAGAGTATAGAAAAGAACTGCATTTCTAACCAGACCAACACGATAAGCAAATTTGGTAACTTGCAGTTTGATTGAGTTCAAGCGTTTTAGTTGGTCTTCATTTAACCCACAATCTTTTTTGATAGCTGCGAGTTTTCTTTTTTCCTCTTCTAATACTCTGATACGATTAACTACAATGCTGTATTTATTGTTAATACCAAGTAATAAAAGACCACATGCTGATATCATAATTCCCGGAGCCAGCATGGCTTGAATTAAATCTACTGTCTGGATGTTTATTAAGTCTTGTATCATTTTTGATGATTTTTGTGCAAAGATAGTTTGTTTTGCTCGTTTATTATAGGCACGAGATGGTATCTGTAGGGCGTTCAGCGGTATTGGCTATAGCAGAATGAAGCACGTTGGGGAGCCATATAAAGAAAAAGGATGCCCGGTTTAAGGCATCCTTTAAAAAAACAGAGAAGTTTGTTTAATACGAAAGTATTTAACTATTCTTCGAAGAGACTATCAACGAAAGCAATTCGATCGAATAGCTTCATGTCGGTCATCTTTTCACCAATTCCAATGTATTTTACAGGGATCTTAAATTGATCACTAATTCCAATAACAACACCGCCTTTAGCGGTTCCATCAAGTTTTGTAAGCGCCAAGGCATTGACTTCAGTGGCTGCGGTAAACTGTTTGGCTTGTTCAACGGCATTTTGACCGGTTGAGGCATCAAGAACTAAAAGGATTTCGTGAGGAGCATCGGGGATTACCTTTTGCATCACTTTTTTGATTTTTGATAGCTCATTCATCAAGTTGATCTTGTTGTGCAGTCGACCTGCTGTATCTATGATTACAACATCTGCTCCAGCAGCTTTTGCTGACGTACAGGTGTCAAAGGCAACCGAGGCGGGATCAGCTCCCATTGTTTGAGCTACAATTTGAACATCCGCTCTTTCTGCCCAAATTTTTAGTTGATCAATGGCTGCAGCCCGGAATGTATCGGCAGCACCTAAGACCACTTTTTTTCCGGCAGATTTAAATTGATGGGCAAGTTTTCCAATGGTGGTTGTTTTACCCACCCCATTGACTCCAACTACCATTATAACATATGGCTCAGCTCTTTTTGGAAAATCGAAAGAACTGACTGTTTGCATTGGGTTTTCTTCAAGAAGGGCTGTAATCTCCTCCTTAAGCATACGGTTCAGCTCTGAAGTTCCTAGATATTTGTCTTCTGCAACTCTCTTTTCAATTCGTTCAATGATTTTCAGTGTTGTATTCACGCCGACATCAGAGGTAACAAGGGTCTCTTCTAGCTCATCCAATACTTCGGCATCAACTTTAGATTTACCCGCTATAGTCTTGGAAAGCTTACCCAGAAAACTGGTCTTTGTTTTTTCAAGCCCTTTATTTAGATCCTCTTTATCCTTTTTGGAGAAAAATGAAAATAGCCCCATGATATTTGGTTTTGAGTGCGAAATTATAGCAATTTGAGATAAGTACAAAGATTATCAATGCTATTGTGCTATATACAATAAAAAAAAAGCTTTTTCCTTGTAGGAAAAAGCCGGGTAATCTTTACTTAACTCTGACAAATTATTTTTTAGCCAGATAATCTTTTACCTTATCATTTTGAACCATCTCTTCTGTGAAGATATAAGCACCCGTCTTTGGTGACTTAACCATACGTAGAACTTTAGCCCAATCTTTACCCCCTGATTGCAGGGTAGCAACTACTTTCTTTGCCATATCTAAATATTATTTAATTTCTTTGTGTACAGTTACCCTTTTCAAAATGGGGTTATACTTTTTCAACTCCATGCGTGCAGGAGTATTCTTCTTGTTCTTTGTGGTGATGTAACGTGATGTACCCGGCATACCTGATTCTTTATGCTCCGTGCACTCTAAAATCACCTGAACACGTGCTTCTTTGTTTTTCTTAGCCATTTCCAGTCAAAGTTTAATTTGAGGGCTGCAAAGTTAAGGTTATTTTTTGATAATAACTACTTTAACCCAGAATTTATTCTCTATTTTATTACCAACTTATTAACAGCTAAAATTCTAATTAGCTGATAATATGGTTGTTTTGTAGTTAATGTGAATGTAAATTTTTAAAGGTTCTTTTAACCCAACAGATCCCAATGAAGTAGTTTCAGGACTAACGTTGTTGCAGTTTAGAAGAGCCCTGGTTAAAATCTCTAAGCTTTATGGCCGTAATGGTTTTCTTTGTTGATAAAGGAAAATCGGCCTTCATCATCCAATCATAGTAGGGTGGTTCAATTCGGAAAATCTCTTCTACTAATCGATTTTTATACTTTCCGAATGCGAATACCTCCTGTTGTTTATCGTTATATACGATATGACCCACGAGATCGGCGTTTCGATTTGCATTGGTAAATTTACTTAAAGCTTCTATATCGTTTACAATTGGAGTGGTTTGGGATCCATCTTTGTCTTTATAGACTACATTCTCGTATCGGTCTAGTTGGGCTTTAAGAATTTCATAGGTTGCTGTAATATCAGCTTCGGCACTATGAGCATTAATTAGTTCTGCTCCGCAATAGAATTTGTAGGCTGCTGCTAACGTTCTTGGCTCCATTTTATGGAAGATGTTCTGAACATCAACGAAACGGCGTCCTTTGATCTCAAACTCAACATTAGCACGAAGAAATTCTTCAACTAAAAGGGGGATATCAAACTTGTTAGAGTTATATCCGGCCAAATCACAATCCTTTAAAAAGGTGGCTAAGGCTTTTGCCATCTGAGCAAAGGTTGGTTCATCCTTAACGTCCTCGTCAGTAATTCCATGTATGGCGGTTGACTGGGGGGGGATGGGTATGGTTGGATTGACCCTTCGTGTTTTTATTTCTCTCTTTCCATCGGGCAGAACCTTCAGGATACTTATTTCAACAATACGATCAGTGCCAACATTGACGCCAGTGGTTTCAAGGTCAAAGAAAGCGATAGGACGAGTAAGTTTTAATTCCATGATATTATGATTTTCTGCCTAATGAGCGAAGTGAATTAATTAGAATGTTTAGGTCTGTTATTGGGTTATAGTTTCTTGCATAGAGTAAGTTGAGATTGTCAATGGTTTCTGTCTCTAATTTTCTTTGATTGAAAGCATCGGCTGGGGTCAGAATCCCTGGTTTTATGCTGGGAAGCTTAAGTGTGTTTGCCGTTTTGGAGAAGCCAACCCAAGTCTTTGTTCCGAATAAGACAGCGAAATAGTTCTTAAGGAATATATATGGTTTCCCTGTAATAAAAAATAAAATCGGTATTGCAGGGGTCATAAAGAGACAAATAAGCAGGTCGGTTAATCGCTTATTTCTTCTGTTGCGAGGTTTTCCAACAGGATTTATGTCAATGATAAAGGGATCTGAGAGTGTACTTATAGAATTGGATCCAATGATCGAGATACTCTCAGGAGGAGCTATCTTATAATCGAGATCTTTTTGCTTAAGATTACTCATTAGATCAATAATGGTTCTTGCTGGAATATCTTGGCCGCAGAATACGAGTTCATTAATGCCATAGATTGGTATTATATCGGGAAGTTGTCTTAATGTCCCAATAAAGCCATGCCCTTCGGTTCCATTCTGCAAAGGGGTCACTAAACCAATAAATCCAGCTCCGGGGTGAGTTCTTCTTAAGAGATCTGCTACACGCGTTGCCTCTTCTTGCTTGCCAATAACGAGGTATCTTTTATTTTCATCGGTGGCGAGTCTGAATTGTTTTCCAGCAGTATAGTGGAGTATAAGTCGAGACGCCAGTACAGCGGTTATTCCCCATAATGAGCCAAAGATTATAACGGCACGAGAGAATCTGACCGATTCATCTAAAAGCCCATATACAACTAATATAAAGATGGTGCCGGTAATGATACCTTGAAGTATTCGAAGAAGCCTAACCGGTTTATCATAACCACCACTTAAATAGATAGAGACTATCCAGATCAAGGTATAGGCTGGAAGAACGATAAAAGTAAAGGCATCAGGATAGTGAAATCCAGCACCAAATTTCAATGTCTCCCAATACAAACTGATGATCTTCATCCCTGCATACATGATCATCCCATCTGTTGCAGGAAGCAGTAGCTTTTCAAACAGCCGTCTCATTAGCGATAAGCCTGCTCTGAAGTAGATCGCCATTTTGATTAATAAAGTCAAAATTCCCGCCTGCTGTCCGTTAAAATGCTTCCTTGCAAAAATCAACATCGCATTGTAGAAAACAATCACATAATTAACGCTGCTTTTCCTCGTACTTTCTCCTTTGTAATGGATAATTCGAGTTTCAGGGAAATAGTAGTTTTTGTATCCTGCTAAAACGATTCTCCATGAAAGGTCAATATCTTCTCCATACATGAAAAAACTCTCATCCAGAAGTCCAATTTTATCGGTGACACTCTTTCTGATTAGCATGAACGCACCAGCTAAGATTTCAACAGAGTGCGTCTTGTTTTCATCTAAATAGCTTAAATGGTATGCTCCAAAGGTTTTGCTTTTTGGAAAGAGTTTACTGAGCCCGAAAATCTTATAGAAGGCAACGGCTGGAGTAGGAAGTCCCCTCTTAGACTCGGGAAGAAATAGTCCCTTTCCATCTACCATTTTAACACCTAAGCCACCTGCATCAGGGGTTTTATCCATAAATGAGATGCATTTGTCAAAGGTATCTTCTTCAACAACTGTATCGGGATTAAGTAAAAGGATGTATTCGCCTTTTGCAATTTTTATGGCTTGATTATTTGCTCTGGAGAATCCAACATTATCATGGTTCACAATCAGATTAACCTCGGGAAATTTTTCTCGAACCATTGCGATAGAGCCATCTACCGAGCTGTTATCAACAACGAAGACTTCTGCAGAGATTTTCTGCGTTGCCCTGCGAACAGCATGGAGGCATTGTTCCAAAAAAAACTCTACGTTATAGTTTACAATGATGATTGATAGTTTCATGAAATAGCCCTGATTGAGGATAACTCACATTTAGATAAATAAACGATAAATCTTGTGTAGTTAATGACACATGATAATAGTGAGCATAACATCCGATGGTTAATAAAGATAATCATTATCTGGCTGATAGTGCTGATAAAGGGTGTTATGAATAGCCGTAATTACCATTAATAGTAGCTGTCCCCAGTGAAGTGGAAAGAGTGATTTAATACTGTATGCTGCATTTTCTTTGGCATCACGGCTATTTCTTTGGTAGAGTAAGACAAAATCCTTCATGTCTTGGTATATATCGGCTAACGCTTCAGCAAGGCTCATTTTCCTAGCATCTTCAGCGGCATAGTTGAGCGGGTCAAATGTCCAAAATAGGTCTGAATCACCAAAGGTTTCTCTTAAACTGTTAAACAAGTGCTCCCATTGCTCTTCAGTGACAAATCTTTCATTAGCATCCGGGTTGTTGACTTCAATATCAGGAAGTAACGAGCCGCGTAGATACATCAGTGGGGCAAGCTTCTGAAGAATCTCCATAAGCTTCTCTTTATCATTAGGGATGTGATTTTCAAGAATTTTACAATATTCATGAGCTACAGCCAGCAGTTCGAGAACTTGTTTGCTATAGGTTGGGCTATCAGGAATATTATCGTTCATTGGCCTCAGTTTTTTGTTTGCGAAGTTAGCGAATCTGGGTGAGATATGTGATTGGTTGGAGCTTACTTCGTTTTGCTAAAACCCAGTTCAAATAGTTACCTTTGTATTAGAACAGCACAATAAATTAAATATTTCATGATACGTCGTTTTTTTGGCTCGTTTTTACTCTGGATCTGGGGGTGGAGAGTCGAAGGTGAGTTTCCACCAGTGCCAAAGTGTGTAGTTGTTGAGGCTCCCCATACCAGTTTTTATGATTTCTTTCTGGGAAGATTTGCGATGTGGAAACTAGGTATTCCAACCCATTACCTTATTAAAGCGAAGTATTTTAAAGGTTTAATGGGCTTACTTCTAAAATGGTCAGGTGGTATTCCTGTCACTCATAATCCAAAGGATAAGTTTTATCAGAATCTATTAGGGACGTTTAAAGAGGCTAAGAATCTATACCTAGTGATTACCCCCGAAGGAACTCGAAAGCCTGTTAAACGGTGGCGTTCGGGCTTTATCGCCATAGCACGTGATGCCAATGTCCCTCTTGTGTTAGGGTATTGTGATTACTCTAGAAAGGTGATCGGAATTATGGGTCCTTTTGAGATGAGTGATGATATGGCCGCTGATATTGACAAGATTCAACGCATGTATAAGGCTTCCTGGGCAAGGCATCCAGAGAAATTCTACGAACTTCCTCCTATCGAATTAAAAGAGAATTTGCACTAAGATAGCTGGTATATGACCGCACCCTCATCCATTTCAACGTCATATATTTAGTTCTATCTTTTCAAAAATACAATTGAGAGAGACCATTCTTGTAGGGATAGTCTTTCTCATCTTTGTTTTATTATTTAGCTGTCTCGTTGTTTTCCGGGATGTACTGCATCTTAAATCTTTTGTGAGACCAAAGCCATTGAGAAGGTTCTTCACGAATTGCTTTTTCAAGGCAGGCAGCATACTTGGTAATTATCATTCCTGGCTGTTCTTCTCTGGGCGCCAGTGTTACGGGTTCAATTATCATTTTGTAGTGGCCATCGTGAGTTCTTCTTATGATATAGAAGTATACGGGAATATTGTAAAATCGGGCGTTTTTTTCTATTCCATGAAGCCAAGCCGTTTTTTGTCCGAAGAAATCACACCAAACAGCCGTTTTTCGATTTGAAGGGTTTTGGTCGGCGATCATCATATAACAGGTGGGTATGTTTCTGTGCTTGTTGAACGTCTTGGTTGTCTCAAACACGGAGGCTAATTGGACTTCTGATTCAACACGACAGCTTTTCAGCCATTGATCAATTCTCTTATTACTCAGGGGGCGGTAGAAAGCCACTGAGGCGTGGTTTGGCACTAACTTCCCACTGAAGAGGCCCATCCACTCCCAGTTTGCATAATGAGCCCCAGCGAATATTGTAGTTTGTCTGGTTCTATTAATTTCGGCAACAACAGGGTGGTCTTTGCCTTCAATTCTTGGTAAGACATCTTTCGACCCCATGCTATAGGCTCTCATGCTTTCAAGCAGTATGGTACTTAAGTTTCTGTAATAATCGTAAGCAATCTGTTCAATTTCACTTTGTGACTTTTCCGGGAAGCAACGCTTTAAATTACTAAGGATTACTGTTCTTCTATACTTAACCACATCTCTTAAGAGGAATGTAACACTATTAACGAGTCTATAGAATGTTTTTTCACCTAAAAGACTGAATAGAAAGACAAAAAAGCGCATTGCAAGGTAGGCTACCATAACTAGGATATTTTACCCAAAAGTAAAGAAAACCCTGTGTTTAAAACTAATTCAAACACAGGGTTTTTTTTGTTAGAGTTTTATAAAATGGGATTAGAAGTTACACCTTAGGCTAATGATGAAGTTTCTACCTGGAGATGAAACTCCTGATGCAAAAAGTCTATAGTGTTGATCTAATATGTTTTCGAGGCTAGCTTGGGCTTTCAGATATTTATTGATTTGATATCCTGCTTTAACGTTTAATGTATACCAAGAAGGGGTGCCCCATTGGGTTGCTGTTGGTAGATTATCTTCACCCGAGGTTGAGTAGGTATCAAGATTTTTCCAGCCATTGTAACGAACGTTGAATTCTCCTTCTACGCGTTGGTATTTGAGATAGATTGCAGTCATACCATAAACCGGAGGGATGTGATCCAAGGGGGCATCTTCATCATCTAACTGGCCTTTAGTAAATGTTAAGTTACTCTCAAAGCTCACATAGCGGCTAATCTGTGCCTTGATAGATCCAGATAATCCGAAAACTTTAGCTTTACCACCGTTTTGATTGGTTTGAATGGCTGTCATAGTTCCATCATAGAGTATGGAATCCAGACCGTTTAGGGTTGAGCTACGCATTACAATGGCATCAAATAGTCTTGTATAAAAGGCAGTCAGTTCTATTTTGACGGTTTCATCGAAAGCCTTGCTTAGGGTTATCTCATTATTCCAAGATTTTTCTGATTTGAGATCAGGATTAGGAATAACCAGAACGCTACCGGCTTTGGAGTCGTTAACTTTTCCAATGTCATCAACATTAGGGGAGCGGTATCCGGTGGAGGAGCTAAAGGCGACACGCCATCCATGGTTGAACATATATACTAATCCTAGACTTCCATTTACAGTCAAGTTGTTTTGTTCAACAACTGAATCGAAAGGGAACTTGGTTATCTGCATCATGCGTGTGGTATATTCTGATTTAAGGGTATGATGCGAGATTCTGACTCCTTGTGAGAAGATAAAGTCTGGAGTGATTTCCCAGCTATGTGTTGCATAGGCTGCCAGGGCGGTTGTATTATTGTCCTTATCAGGGTACCTTGTGGCAACATCATCTTTTAATTCCCCGGTTTTTATGTTTTCATTGTAGGCTTTTGACCCGATGTGGTTATAGATGGCCTCAATTCCATAACGTAATTCATTAGAAGAGCCAATTTGCTTCATGAAATCTGCGTTAAGAGATCCTACATTGACGGTCTCTTCCTGGTGCCTTTTTTTGGATGAACCAAATTTGCGATCGATTCGGTCTTCTGAGATGTTTTGCCAAGCTATTGTAATATTGGAATAGTCAAACAGTTTTCTATTCGTTAGTTTTACCGAGAGAGCAGCCAATAATCTATCTTGAGGGCCATAGTACCATTCTGCATTTTTAAACTTGCCAGTAGAACTATTAATCTCTTGTAATCTGTCATATCGGGGGATATCTCCAGAGGTGGAGTATTGTAGATTAAGTCCAAATTCAGTTCTATCGGAGGCTCTATAGTTAATCTTTTGAAGTAGATCGAGTTGATGGTATCCCGTGTTTTTTTGAATGGCAGGATTGTCGTTAACCATCATTGAGTCGACTCCATTAATGCGTTCTGTATAGAAAAGTCGTTTTCCCCAATCGCCGTAGGCCTGGTTTCTCCATGCACCTGCTCTTAAATCTCCTAAGTCTTTATAGGTAGCAGAGGAGACGAAGGCCCAGTTTTTTACTCCATATTTTAGATGGGTATGTATGGTCTTTTCATTATTGGCAGAGGCATAGCGAGTCATTGCATTTCCATTGATAAAGGCTTCTCCGTTAGTGCTGTATTCGGGTGTAAGGGTCAAGAATTGAACAACACCTCCAATTGCATCTGATCCGTAAACAACACTTCCGGGACCGTAAGCAATTTCTGTTCTCTCAAGAACATTTGGATCTATAGTGATAATGTTTTGAAGATGACCGGCTCGATAGATGGCATTATTCATTCTAATTCCATCAACAACTAAAAGCACTTTATTCGCTTCAAATCCGCGTAAAACCGGACTACCGCCTCCCATTTGACTGGATTGAACAAAAGCTGCCCCTGTGTTCATTAAAAGCTCAGAAGGCGTTTGTACGTCCAGGCGATTGATGGTTTTCGAATCTAATATGCTTATCTGTTGCGCAATATCATCTTTTTTCTCTGATATTTTATTAGCTGTTAAAACAACTTGTTGTAGTTCAATGATACTTGGTGCTAAATAAATCACATAATTACGCTTGCTCAAATCGGCTTTTGTAACATAGGTGTTCTGATAAGCTAGATGTTTAAATAGGAGGGTATCGGTTGGTTTAAAAATTGAAAGGTCTGCTTCTCCTTTAACTGAAGAGATCGTTCCATTGTTTTGTTTAGATTGAATTGAAACCAATGAGACAGGTTGTTGGGTCTGTTGGTCTAATATTTTAATGGTTTGAGCCTTAATGTTTATTGTGCTTATAAGAAATAAAAGACCTGTGATATAGAAAAGGTTAAGTTTTTTCATCTGTTATAAATTTGTTTATTGTAGGTAACATGGTCTTACAGAATAGTTAGTCTTTTGAGTTTAAAAAAGACTACTATTCATAGCAATTCCCGTCCTTAAAACGATAGTTTTCGGTCAGCCGTAATTCGGCAGATAGGCTATCAAAATGATTTAAGCGTATAGGTAGTAGAGATACCTTATAAGGGAACCCTCAATCTAGGGGGCGGCGAAAGAATAGGGATAATGGGGCTTGTTAACTTTGGTGAGGGTCGTAAAAATAGTAGTGATATAATTCCTTTATAAAATGGATTTATTCCCAATGAGGTATATATATAAGGAAATATCTGGGAAGAGTCAAATGAAATATTATTTGGGTTTTTGTAGCCGTTCCCTTTAATGATTTCTGTTAGTTTTTTAAGGAAAAAGAGCTCTTGAGGATCAGCTTTAGCAACGAAGGTTAATTGATTATTAACGAATTTTCGAAACTTAATATCATAGATCATTCCTCTATAAACAAATTCTTTGTTACCCAAAAAGCGAACTTGTTTCAGATCTTCTTTGCTAAAAGTGAAAGAGAATAGACGTCCCGTAGTCTCTTGCATTGATTTTCTCGCTCTGAATGAAAAGTATGACTTAGCGGCATGATAACACCATACATTTCCTAGAATATGTATAGAAATCAGTAGCAAAAAAAACTTGGTAATGTTCTTTTCAGTCATTTGCAAGAAGTCTGTTTACGAGAGACAATGCAGGTGTTAGAGTATCCAAAAGTAATCTATTCCTGAATGTCAGACAAAATCAAGGACTGAGTTGCATGAAGAAATTACTTAAAGAGGGTCTTTCTTTGTATGAAGTTGTTGAATTTCCTTTTACATTTGAACCTTGCAATTTATCCTGAGATATCAGGTTTATTACTCTGTACTACTTATACTTAACTTCTACTTAGATACGTGCAACACAAGGTAAATATAGAACTGATTATAGTTTTTACTCTAGTTCTGTTCTTCTTTAATAAAGCAATGGACGCCGGAAATCATATTTCATCGGCTGAAACAGATTCTCTGAATGCGGTCCTAAAGTCGGCTACAAATGAGAAAAGAGCCATTCTATTATTACGTTTGGCTGAGATCAACTTTCATGATAGCTTGTTCGCTTTTAATAAGGTTAACGAGGCTCGTCAAGTGGCTGATAAACTGGGTAATCCTACCTATTTGGTTGAATCTTTCCTTACGAAATCGAGTATCCTTTATAAGGTAGGGCAGAGCAGAAGGGCTCTCATTGCTCTCGACTCGGCAGTTTTGATAGCTCACAATTCTCATGATAAGGGATTAATCGCTAAAGCCGAGTTTAAAAAGATTAAGTTCCTATATGATATGAAGCAAACCCAAGAGGCCATCAGAATGAAGTCTGTGTTGCTGAGGAATATGGAGTATATTCAGGATAGAGAGTTGCTTCTTGATCTTTTTAGACTTCTCGGAAACATTGAAGAGAGCGCAGGTAATTTAAAGGAAGCTTATAAATACTTTAGAGATGGTTTAAAAATGTGTCATCCTCAAAAAGATAAGTTACAAAGCGCCTCGTTTAATAATTCATTAGGTGCCCTTTGCGATGCATGGGGCGTTTATATCAAAAGTCTCAGGTATTATCAGAATGCATTAAGTTTGTATAAAGACCTTAATAATGAGGGCGGTATTGCCGGAGTCGAGAATAATATTGGCCTAGTTTATATATCATTAGGAAAGAATGAAACAGCTATTCAGCATATAGAGAAGTCATTAGATATCTATCTTGAGCAATCTGATTTATCTCGGGCTGCCAGTGCTTACAACAATTTGGGGCTTTGTTATAAGGCGTTGAAAAAGTATGATAAGGCGATGGAGTATTATCAGAAAGCTCTGGGAATATTAATGACGAATCATAGTCGGGAAAGATATACCATCGTATATACAAATTTAGGTGAACTCTATGGAGACCTGGGGCAGTATAGCTTGGCGATTAATTACTTAAAACAGGCAGTCGAGTTTGATAGAGTTGCTAATGATGTTATTGGTTTGAGTCGGTCGTTACAAGGTCTCGGACATGTTTATGTGTTGCAGAATCAGTTCGATTTAGCTGATCAGACCCTACGAGAGGCTGAATTGATCATGCGAAAACATAACCTTAAAGGAGATCTTGTGTTAACGCTTCAGGATTTAGCGCAACTTGCAGAAAAACAAGGTGATTTTAAAGCATCTATTGAACTATATCGAGAGTTAATTTCTCTTAAGGATAGTGTTTCTGGAGAGGCTGTTCAAAAGCAACTCTCATGGTTGCAAACGGAGAAGAATCTAATGGAGAAGGATAAGGAGATTGAGATTCTTGAGACTGAAAAGGGGAAAAAACAGACATTACTCATCGAGAAACAAAATCAGTTACGTCGCTTATCTTTTATGCAGGTTGGATTAATCATTGCTATGATCTTAATTCTAATCGCTTTGGTTTTTCTGTGGTATTTGCTTCGAAAAAACAGACAAGCCAACGTTATGCTTAGGATTAAGAATCATGATATGGGTCAACAACAGAAGCGTCTCGAGGAGGCCATTAATAAAGCACAGGAAGTTGATCGAATTAAAGCAAATTTTCTTGCAACAATGAGTCATGAACTTCGTACCCCATTGAATGGCATTATCGGTTTTTCTGAGATCATAGAGATGGAGCTTCGTGATGAAGTGTATGCTCCCATGGCAAAAACGATTAATTTGAGTGGTCGTCGCCTTCTTCATACCCTTAATAATTTGTTAGATCTATCGCAGGTTGAATCTAATCGCTTAGAAGTTCGTTATTCAATTTTTCGTTTAGCTGAGACCATCCTGCTTAAGGTTAATGAACATCGCATTACGGCTCATGAGAAAGGGCTTAATCTGGTTGTTCAGGTAGATGATCCAAATATCCGTATCTCGAGTGACGAGACTTTGGTGGAGCGCATCTTGCACCATGTTGTTGATAATGCAATTAAATATACAGAAATGGGCTCTGTTTTAGTTCATCTTTCAGCTAATGAGACCGATGAAGGTTATTGGGCCGTAATTAAAGTAGTAGATACAGGTATTGGTATTCCTTATGAAGATCAAGAGATGATCTTTAGTAGTTTTAGACAAGGGAGTGAGGGGCTTGGTCGAGAGTATGAGGGGACTGGTGTAGGGCTAAGCCTTTGTCGTTCTTGGTTGCAGTTGATTGGTGGAAGAATTGATTTGCAAAGTGAGCCAGATCATGGTTCTACTTTTTCAATTTGGCTTCCTGCTCTCTGGGAGGCGCGTGATAGTATTTTTGACCTTGTTAATCATCGAAAATCAATCGTTCAATCTCCTAATAGAAATAATAGTGCGCTTCCAAGAGTTTTGTTGGTTGAGGATGAAGAGACTAACAGAGAATTCGCACTATATACATTGATGAAGAGTTTTAACGTAGATGTGGCCGCTAATGGTTTCTCTGCGATCAAGATTTGCGAAAAGAATAGCTATGATGCTATTTTGATGGACATCAATTTAGGTAGAGATATGGATGGTGTGGAGGCGATGAAGGTGATTCGTAATCTTGACGGATATAAAAATACTCCAATCGCAGCGATTACGGCTAATGCTTTAAAAGGGGAAAAGGAGCGTTTAATGGCAGTCGGATTCCAAATGTATCTTTCAAAACCATACTCAAGAACTGAACTTCTCTCGTTAATGGAGAATCTTTTGGCATAAGGATTTTTGGCAGTATTATTATTTATAAACACCTCACTTGATTTAACTCTTTTGTAAGAGTTACTTAATCAGTCTTTAAAAGTCACCTCTACTTTTCCTCTTCGCTCCCTCTCCATATCTTGGCTTTAAAAGTCTTGCTATACCAGAAAATATTCGATTTAGTCTTTGTTAATTAGAAGCTATACCTATGCGGCCTCTTTCCAATCATTCATGTGACTTGGATCAGTCGTTGAATTGTTGGTATCTGGTTGATAAACAGTTTAGGTTTGATTTATATGCTAATTTGTCCAATTAAATAGTGAGAAAGTATGGAGAGGGAGCGTAGAGGTGAGGGAGAGGTACTGATAATTAGATATAAAAAAGAGGCTTTCAATTTTTGAAAGCCTCTTTTTTAGGATAAGTGAAAATTATGCTCCTACTTTTGATGGATCCACAAATCCACCGGCAGCATATTCACCTGAATCAAGTTTGGTTTTAACCTCACAGAAAGCTTTAATGGTATATTCAACATCCTCCAAAGTATGGATGGCAGTTGGGATGAGTCTAAGTAGAATAACTCCTTTTGGAACAACAGGGTAAGTCACGATGGAGCAGAAAATATTAAATTTCTCACGCATATCATAGGTGATACCGGTTGCTTCATCAACACTTCCAGAAAGGAACACTGGGGTTACCGGTGATTCAGTATTTCTAAGGTCAAATCCGCTGCTTCTTAACCCATCTTGTAGAGCATGGACTATTTTCCAAAGGTTAGATCTTAATTCGGGGTGATTTCTGATCAGTTCAAGGCGTTTAAGACCACCAATAACCATCGGCATTGGGAGCGATTTGGCAAAAGTCTGAGATCTCATGTTGAACCTCAGATATTTTATGATTGGAGTTTTAGAGCAGACAAAACCACCGATACCTGCCATTGATTTTGCAAAGGTACCGAAGTAAATATCCACTTTATCTTGAACATCAAAATGCTCATCGGTTCCAGCACCAGTTGGACCCATGGTTCCAAACCCGTGAGCATCATCGATGAGTAATCGAAAGTTGTATTTTTCTTTGAAATCGGTAATCTCCTTCAGCTTTCCAAGGTCGCCAGACATTCCATATACTCCTTCGGTAATCACTAAGATACCGCCACCTGTCTGTTCAGTTAGTTTAGAGGCTCTCTGGAGTTGCTTTTCGAGGCTCTCCATGTTATTGTGCTGATAAACGAAACGTTTACCAATGTGCATTCGCATTCCATCAATAATGCAGGCATGCGCTTCAGCATCATAAACAATAACATCATTACGGTCAACCATAGAGTCTATCACGGAAACCATTCCTTGATAACCATAGTTAAGAAGAAAACAATCTTCTTTTTTAACCATAGCCGCCAGTTCGCGTTCAAGTTGTTCATGGTAGATGGTTTGCCCCGACATCATTCGAGCTCCCATAGGATAAGCCATACCCCATTTTGCAGCTGCTTCGGCATCAGCCTTTCTTACCTCGGGGTGGTTGGCAAGCCCAAGATAGTTATTAAGGCTCCATATCAGGCGCTCTTTGCCCCTGAATATCATCTTGTTTGAAATCTCTCCTTCGAGTTTTGGAAACATATAATACCCGAAAGACTGGTCGCCGTACATTCCTAACGGCCCCATATTGTTTACCACTTTTTCGAAAATGTCCATTTCTGCGGATTTTCTGTTTTGCAGTTGCAAAGCTATTAATTTTAGTCCCAAAGGCCAGCACCATGCTTGGTTGTTTCTAAAGAATTATGTTTGAATTAACTTTTCGCACTTCTCTAGGTCTAATGATTTTGATTTTGACTGGGCCTTCTTAAATTTGAAAGATTGTAGGGAATTTTTGCACATCCAGATAAATGAATGAGAACTTAGAATGACTCATTGGGCTATCAGGCTTGTCGTATAGTTTTAGGATTTAAAGTTAGATTTTGATAAGAAGTTTGATTTAAATCGAATTAGAAAATATTAAGAGAATAGTAACGTTACCATAAATGCAAACTTTGTACATTTGCCGTATGCAAAGAACGCTTCGATTTTTAACGCTGATTGGGTTAATTTCCGTAATTACATTGTCTTGCAGCAGACATCAGCGGCTGCTAAAGAGTAATGACAATGATATGAAGTATGAGGCTGCCATTGGTTACTTCGAAAAGAAGGATTACTATAGGGCATTGCAGTTATATGACCAACTTATTCCTATATACAGAGGTACTGAACGGGCTGAGAAGATGGCCTATTATTATGCCTACTGTTACTATTATCAGGAGGATTATATCATGGGTGCGTACTATTTTAAGCGCTTTGCTGAAACTTATCCTAGAAGCCAGTACGCTGAGGAGTGTTTCTTCATGGGTGCTTACTGTAACTACCTAAATTCTCCAGCCTATTCGTTAGACCAGACCACAACAACTGATGCTATCAAGGATCTTCAGAGTTTTGTGAATACTTATCCAACAAGTGATAGGGTTGGCCGAGCTAATGAACTTCTTGATGTGTTACGTGCAAAACTGGAGATGAAAGCCTATAATATTGCCAATCTGTACTTCAACATGGAGGACTATCAGGCAGCCATTGTATCTTTTCAGAATCTGATGAAAGATTATCCTGATTCACCACACAGGGAAGAAGTCTTGTTTAAAATTGTTGAATCTTATTACAAATATGCTGATAAGAGTTTTGCCCAAAAACAGGAAGAACGATTCCAAGCTGTGATTTCAAGTTATAATGATTTAAAGGCTCTCTATCCTGAAAGTAAGTATCTTAAACAAGGTGAGAGTTTCTCTAGAAGCGCCTCAAGTAAAATAGCACTACTTAATAAATCTTGAGTTGGTGTATTTCATGAAGTTGAATTATCTTTGTAACCCCAAATAAATATTTGTTACTGATGGATTATAAAAAGGTAAAGACCGAGAATACCGCGGTCACCCGCAAAGTAAGGCAGTTTGATGCTGAAACAGGTAATATCTATGAGACTGTCTCTATTCTTTCAAAGCGGGCAAACCAGATTGCTCAGGAACTTAAAGATGAACTTGATGAGAAGATTTCTGAGTTCACTAGTCCTGCTGATAATCTGGAAGAGGTATATGAAAACCGTGAACAGATCGAGATTGCAAAATTCTACGAACAGCTTCCTAAACCTACCTTGCTGGCCATTCATGAGTTTCTGAACAATCAGATCTATTACCGGAATCCGGCAAAAGATAATAAATAAACGTTGTTTGCCTAAATGGCTTGACAAGGTACTCCTCGGCCACGAAACTGTCTTTTTGATCAGGGTCGTGGCCGTTGCCATGATTATACTTTATACTTTTATTTGTCGTTAACTTTGATATCTGTTTGCTATGAGCTTGGCCGGTAAAAAAATACTCCTTGGGATTTCGGGTAGTATTGCTGCTTATAAAATCCCGCTTTTAGTTCGCCTTCTCGTTAAAGAGGGTGCCGAGGTGAAAATTGTTATGACGCCAACAGCACGCGATTTCGTTACCCCGCTTACGCTCTCTACTTTATCTAAAAACCCTGTCTTTACCGCCCCTTTTAATCCTATAGATGGTACATGGAATAGTCACGTTGACTTTGGTAATTGGGCTGATGTTATGCTGATCGCCCCTGCCTCGGCTACAACTTTGGCTAAAATGGCTCATGGTATCTCAGATAATCTTTTGATTACTACTTATCTTGCTGCTAAATGCCCTGTGTTCTTTGCTCCTGCAATGGATCTTGATATGTATCTACACCCCTCTACCCAGGCTAATATCTTCAAATTAATCTCTTATGGTAATCACCTAATTGCTCCTAAAGAGGGTGAACTCGCAAGTGGCCTTTGTGGAGCCGGTCGACTAGAGGAGCCGGAAGAGATTTTTACTATTCTAAAAAATCATTTTGAAAAACAGTTGTCATTAAATGATTTTACTTTCTTGATTACAGCAGGCCCAACAGTAGAACCTATTGACCCTGTCAGGTTTATTTCGAATCACTCATCTGGAAAAATGGGCTACGCTTTGGCTAATGAGGCTGCTGAAAGAGGGGCTAAGGTGATCTTGGTCTCAGGGCCGGTTAGTCTTAAAGCCACTCATCCAAATATTACTACCATTTCTGTAGTATCAGCTCAAGAAATGCTTAGCGCCGCCGATGCTGCGTTCCCCTCTTGCAATGTATTTATCTCAACTGCTGCTGTTGCAGACTATCGACCACTCCTCTTTTCTGATAAAAAGATTAAGAAAAATTACGGAAATCAGCAGTTTGCACTTGAATTAACAACTAATCCCGATATTCTTGCTACCTTGTCAGCAAAGAAAAAGCAGGGGCAAATCGTTGTTGGATTTGCTTTAGAAACTGATAATGCGCTCGAAAATGCAAAGATTAAGCTTGAAAGAAAAAATCTGGATATGATTGTGATGAATTCTCTTGAAGACCAAGGAGCCGGCTTTCAATCTGACTCGAATAAAGTAACCATGATCTTAAAAACCGGTGAAGTAAAGCAGTCCCCTTTGCTTTCTAAATCTTTGATTGCTTCTATGATAATTCAAACGATCACTCGTTCATTCTCTCTACAATCTCAAAATCTATGAAATCAAACCCCATCCTTGTTACCCTTTTTCTCTTGGCTTTGTCCTCCTTACAGGTTGTAAAAGCTCAAGAGTTAAACTGCCAAATATCGGTGACCAGTCGTCAGGTGGAGGGTACCGATCGTCAGATATACAACTCACTACAAACCGCTTTGTATGAGTTTATGAACAATAGAAAGTGGAGTTCTTATTCTTTTACTATAGACGAAAGAATTGAATGCACTATGATGTTTACCATCTCTGATCGTGTCTCTGTTGATCAGTTTAAAGGCACTCTCAATGTGGTACTTCGCAGACCCGTGTATAAATCTTCGTATAATAGTCCGCTATTAAATCATATAGATCGTGACATTGAATTTAAATACATTGAATTCGAGTCACTTGAGTTCAATGATAACTCGTTTATAAGCGAATTAACGGGTTTACTGGCTTATTATGCAAATATTGCAATTGGTCTGGATTTTGATTCTTTTCAACTAATGGGGGGGACTCCTTTCTTTGAGAAAGCCATGAATATTGTAAACATGGCTCAATCAAGCGCTTTCACTGGTTGGAAAGCCTTTGAAGGTACGAAAAATAGGTATTGGCTTGCTGAAAATCTTACCAATAGTTCTTATGGTAAACTTCGCGAGTTCTTGTATAATTACCATCGCCTTGGATTAGATGTGATGTCAGAGAATGTAGATGGTGGACGGCAAGCTATAACCGAGAGTTTGGAACTTCTTCGACAGGCCTATCGCGATAAACCAAATTCATATCTTCTTCAACTTATTTTGGATTCAAAAAGGGATGAGTTCATAAATGTTTACTCCGGTGCTCCCGATAATGAGAAGGTTACTGTTGTGAATCTTCTAAAGGAGATTGATCCGTCCAATGGTTCAAAGTACCAAAAGATATTGGAGAAATAATTCTTCCTAGTGAGAACTTATGCTAAAACATCTTCTCGTAGAAAATTATGTCTTAATTGAGCACCTTTCGGTTGAGTTTTCCGATGGTTTTAATGCGATTACTGGTGAGACTGGAGCTGGTAAATCGATTCTTTTGGGAGCCTTGAATTTAATATTGGGGACAAGAGCGGATAGTCAGTCGTTACTTGATACGAGTAAAAAATGCGTTGTAGAGGGACTGTTTATTGATGCGCCTAAAGAAGTATCCAGAATTCTTGAGGAAAATTCTCTTGATGTCGACTCAGAACTGATTCTAAGACGCGAAATTGCCCCGGGAGGAAAGTCAAGAGCCTTTATAAATGATACTCCAGTAACATTGACCCTCCTTAAGACGGTCGGTGATATGCTAGTTGATATTCATTCACAGCATAATACTCTTTTCTTAAATGAGGGGCTATTCCAGCTTTTAGTGATTGATCATTTTGCAGGAAACGAGCCTATTAAAATAGATTTTGCAAGTTCATGGAATGAGTATAAGGCATTGCGATCTCAACTTGAAGCTCTTATACTTGAGGAGTCTGCTCAAATCAAGGAGAGAGATTATATAGAGTTTCAATACAATGAGTTGGTTTCAGCAAATGTCAATGAGGGTGAGCAAGAGAATTGGGAACATGAATTAGAACTCGCAAATGCTGCTGCTGATATTGCTCAACGGTTTTCTCTTGTAACAGAAGTCCTTAATTCTGACGATGGGGTCATAACGAAATTGAAGTCTGTCTACCAGACAATTCGTCCTATAGCTGGGTTGTCAACTGAGTTTGAAGAGCTTGGTTCAAGAATTAATTCAGTGGTAATTGAACTTCAAGATCTGGCCTCAACCGTTGAACATGCTCAAGAGGCTTCTTCATTTGAGCCTGATCGAATTGAGCTTTTACGAGAAAAACTTGATCAATTGTACCGTTTAGAGCATAAGCATCATGTCTCGTCTGATAGAGACTTAATTACTATTCGTAATGATTTTGCAGCTAGACTTGATGGCATAGAATCTCTGACTCAACGAATTGATGAGACTAGCAAACAACTTGAGAGAATAAGAGAGATTTTAAAGATTAAAGGTGAAAAGCTAACTGAAAGTAGAAAGCGTGCATTAATCCCCTTTGTAGCAGAGATGCTAGGACAGCTGCCTAAGTTAGGAATACCTCATGCCCGATTTGAGGTCGAGTTGATTGAGCTTGATCAGCCAACATCTGAGGGTTATAATAGGGTTAACTTTTTGTTTAATGCCAATACACATGGTGCTTTAAGACCTTTAGCCCAAGTTGCTTCCGGAGGTGAATTATCTAGAATCATGTTAGCTGTTAAAGTCATGCTAAGTGAGAGAAATCTTACCGATACGCATATTTTTGATGAAATTGACACGGGGGTCTCAGGAGAAACAGCTGCCATGATGGGGGCTATGATGGCTCAAATGGCCAGCTCGACTCAATTAATCACCATAACCCATCTACCTCAGATAGCGGCTAAAGCAAAGACCCATTTTCGAGTTTTTAAGAGAGTGGAGGAGGGAATAACAAAGACTACAATGGAGTGTCTTAAAGAGCAAGAACGTGTAACTGAGATTGCTTCAATGTTAGGAGGACAACATATCACCGCAGCAACCCTTGCTGCGGCTAAACAATTAATGGATTAATCTGTTAATTGTTATACGTTATTAATGTTTTATTGATATAAAATGGCTTATAACCTTTTAAAAGGAAAGACCGGAATAATCTTCGGCGCCCTCAACAACCAGTCAATTGCCTGGAAAGTTGCAGAAAGAGCTTATGAAGAAGGAGCTCGTTTCGTATTAACTAATACTCCAATTGCTTTGCGTTTTGGAGAACTCAATGAGTTGGCTAAACGCACAGGTTCTATTGTTGTGCCGGCTGATGCTACTTCCGTTCCCGATCTTGAGATGCTTATCTCAAAATCAATGGAACATTTTGGAGGTAAAATTGATTTTATTCTTCACTCCATCGGGATGTCTCTGAATGTGAGAAAAGGTCGTAATTATGATGATGTAGATTATGATTATCTTGTTAAAACCTACGATATAAGTGCTCTTTCATTTCATAAACTACTTCAAACGGCTAAGAAAATGGATGCAATAAATGAGTGGGGCTCTGTGGTTGCTCTCTCTTACATTGCTGCTCAACGTACTCTTTTCAGATATAATGATATGGCCGATGCTAAAGCTGCCCTTGAGTCTATTGCACGTAGTTTTGGTTATATTTATGGTCGTGAGAAAAGGGTTCGAATTAATACGATCTCGCAATCACCTACCCTTACGACTGCAGGTAGTGGTGTGAAGGGTATCGATGATCTTCTGGATTATTCGGAAAGAATGTCTCCTTTAGGCAATGCTAGTGCAGATGAGTGCGCTGATTATTGTGTCACCTTATTTTCTGACTTAACAAGAAAAGTGACCATGCAGAACCTCTATCATGATGGTGGTTTCTCTTCAATGGGTATGAGTGAAAGAGCTATGCATACTTATTCAAGAAGTCTTAACTGTGATGAATGTAGAGATCAAGAATAATTACTTTAGCATTCATTTTATCTTAGTATTGTTGGTTTTATACCGGCAATACTTTTTTAATTTTACATTATAATTGAATTAAAACTTAACGCCAATGAAAATGAAAGCGTTGTGCCTGTTAATAGGCTTTTTCGTTTTAGCAACAGCTTCTCTTTCTGCTCAATCTTCTGAAGTAAAACCTGCTGATATCAAAAAGAAAGAGCTAAAAAAGGAAAAGGTTACTCCTTCTACTAATACTCCAGGAAAAACAACTGGTGTTAAATCTGAATCTAAAAAAGGTTCTAAATCTCAATCGAAGACAGGAACTAAAAGTGAAAAAGGGGGTACTGTCCAGAGTGGAGCAAAAGAGAGTGTAAATCAGACTGTCTCTGGTGGGGGTTCTAGTTCTACTGTGGTTAATCCTTTAACAGGTAAGAAGCCTAAAACAAAGAAAGAAAAGCTAGAGCTTGAGCAGAAAGCGAAACAGGCCGTTGAAGAGGCAAACTCAAAGAAGGAGAACTCTAATTCAGGGTTACAAGCAGGTGTAAAACCAGTATCGCGAAACCAAATTGAGAATTTTGAGGATTTATTAGGCAAAGCCAATTTTAAGATTTTAGGCTTTACTTTAGCTTGTAAGGTTAATGGGGTGATTAAAAGCTATAAATCATTAAACGGGCTTGTGAGCAGTGAGATGAAAAAGGCTATTAGTCAGCTAAAAAAGGGAGAGCAGTTTACCCTTGAGAATATTAAAATCTACACACGAAAAGGGGTTGAAAAAACCATCCCAAAGCAAGTGTACCAACTTATAGACTAATCATTTCAATTACGATGAACCCCTCTTGTAGCTTTTACACGAGGGGTTCTTTATATGGTTGGAGAAAACAAAAAAAAGCTGTCATTTGACAGCTTTTTTTGAGTGGGGAGAGGAGGATTCGAACCTCCGAAGGCACCGCCAACAGATTTACAGTCTGCCCCATTTGACCGCTCTGGAATCTCCCCGTTGTTGTACACAATTAGAGCCGGTGGACGGACTCGAACCGCCGACCAGCTGATTACAAATCAGCTGCTCTACCAACTGAGCTACACCGGCAAAAGTGTTTTGTGCACAACAAAATTGAGAACTAAAGTGTTGCAATATCTTTGTCGTTATTGCGGATGCAAAGGTAGGAAAGTTTTTTAAATCTCCAATAGTTTTATGAAAATCTTCACTGTTTTTTTTGAGATTTTCATCAATTAGGGACTTGAAAAAAGAGGATTTCTAAGCTATCAGGTTTATAAAAAAGCATGATATAGGATTTGGTATAGGTCATAAAGCTCATTTCATTGTTAAGAAGTAAGCTTAGCGATGACTGTAAAACAGATTAATACCTTATGAAAGGAGCAGCATTTTCGGCATAATTGATTTTTTCTTAGTTTTGCAGACTATTCAATTCGGAAAATTTAAGAACAACCAATACAGTTTTATGAGTTTTAGAATTATTGTCCTGGCCAAACAGGTGCCCGATACGCGCAATGTTGGCAAAGATGCAATGAAAGCTGATGGTACAGTCAACAGGGCTGCCCTACCTGCTATCTTCAATCCTGAAGATCTCAATGCACTTGAGATGGCATTAAAGGTTAAAGATGCTATACCAGGTTCTGAGATATTAATTGTAAGTATGGGACCGGGTCGTGCCGCAGAGATCATTAGGGAGTCGATGTATCGCGGTGCAGATGGTGGGGTTCTGGTTTCTGACCGGAAATTTGCAGGCAGTGATACTCTTGCTACCTCTTATACTTTATCCTTGGCTGTTAAAAAACTTGCTCCTTTTCATCTTTTAATTGCGGGTCGTCAAGCTATTGATGGCGATACTGCTCAGGTTGGTCCTCAGACTGCCGAGAAACTTGATATTCCTCAAATAACTTACGCTGAAGAGGTGGTTGCTGTAGATCCTTCTTCGATTACTATTAAAAGAAGGCTTGAGAGAGGTGTAGAGGTTGTTAAATCGCCTTTCCCATGTGCGGTGACAGTCCATGGTTCTGCTGCTCCTTGTCGACCCAGAAATGCAAAGTTGGTCATGAAGTTCAAGCATGCACGTACTCTTTCTGAGCTCCAAGAGGAGACAAAAGACTACACTGAGATGCGTGCCGATCGACCATATTTGAATATCCTGGAATGGTCGGTAGATGATATTCAGGCGGAAGTGGAGAAGCTTGGCTTGAGTGGTTCACCCACTAAAGTTAAGAAGATTGATAATGTGGTTCTTCAAGCTAAGGAGTCACGTCAGTTCTCATCCGATGAGAAGGATATAGATCAGTTAATGAAAGAATTAATTGCCTCGCACATCGTAGGTTAATGTTTCTCTTTTTCTTACACTTAAAAATCGATTATCGTGAATAACGTATTTGTATATTGCGAGATAACTGAAGAAGGCCACGTTGCCGAGGTAAGTCTTGAATTATTATCAAAAGGCCGCAAGTTGGCCAATGAATTAGGTATTAAATTGGAAGCGGTTAGTATTGGTGATGATTTAAGCCATGTTCCAGAAGAGGTATTCCCTTATGGCGTAGATGTTATTCATCTAGCTGACGATAAAAGGTTATTCCCTTTCACAACCCTTCCTCATGCTTCAATTATTACGAAGCTTTTTGAACAGGAGAAACCTGAGGTGGCGCTATTTGGCGCAACAAGTATTGGTCGTGATCTTGCCCCACGTATTGCTTCTGCTTTACGTAGTGGCCTTACTGCCGATTGTACGAGTTTAGAGATTGGAGACCATACTGAAGCTAAATCAGGAAAGACTTATAAAAACCTTTTATATCAAATTCGCCCAGCTTTTGGTGGTAATATTATTGCTACCATCATAAATCCTGATACAAGGCCTCAAATGGCTACTGTGCGCGAAGGAGTTATGAAAAAAGAGCTTGCTGAAAATGCTAAAGCAGGTATCGTTCAAATGATTCCTGTTGACGAATATGTAAAACCTGAAGATTTTGTTGTTGAGATTATTGAGCGTCATATAGAAGCTCAGAAGATCAACATCAAAAGTGCTCAAATCATTGTTGCTGGTGGATATGGCGTTGGTAGCAAAGAGAATTTTAATTTGCTCTATGATTTAGCTGATGTTCTGGGCGGACAGGTTGGAGCTTCACGTGCCGCCGTTGACGCAGGTTATGTTGATCACGCTCGTCAGATTGGTCAGACTGGTGTCACCGTTCGTCCTAAACTCTATATTGCCTGTGGAATTTCAGGAGCTGTACAACATCGTGCTGGTATGGATCAGGCTTCTATGATTATCTCGATTAATACGGATCCTGCTGCTCCTATTAATGCCATCGCCGATTACTATATTAATGGAACCGTTGCTGATGTTGTTCCTAGAATGATTAAGTATTACAAACAGAACAGCAAATAAGCCGAACTTAAATATTAAAAATTACTCAAACATGGCTAATTTCTATACAGATAATAAGAATATGAAATTCCATTTGGGACATCCCCTGATGGAGAAGATCGTTCGGCTAAAAGAGCAAAACTACGCTGATAAGGATAAGTTTGATTATGCTCCGGCTGATTTCGAAGATACTATTGATAGCTATGACAAGGTCCTTGAAATAGTTGGTGAGATCTGTGGCGATATTATTGCTCCCAATGCTGAATCGGTAGACCATGATGGCCCCTCAATCGTTAATAATGAAGTTATTTATGCTCCAGGAACTCAAAAGAACTTGGATGCTATTAACAATGCAGGCTTATTTGGAATGTCACTTCCTAGAGAATTTGGAGGTTTGAATTTCTCTATGGTTCCCTATGTTATGGCTGCTGAATTGGTTTCTCGAGCTGATGCAGGCTTTGCAAACATTTGGGGTCTCCAGGATTGTGCTGAGACCATTCATGAGTTTGGTAGCAAGGAGATTAAAGATGAGTTCTTGCCCAGATTTCCTAAAGGTGCTACAGCCGCAATGGATCTTACCGAACCAGATGCAGGTAGCGATTTACAGGCAGTTCAGCTAAAAGCTACATGGGACGAAGCATCAAAAGTATGGCGGTTGAATGGTGTTAAACGTTTCATCACTAATGGTGATGCAGATGTTTCACTTGTTTTGGCTCGTTCAGAAGAGGGTACATCAGATGCCCGTGGTCTTTCATTGTTTGTTTATGACCGTGCTGATAAAGCCATGACTATTCGTCGTATTGAGAATAAACTCGGCATTAAAGGTTCACCCACTTGTGAATTAGTTTTCTCTAATGCACCTGCACAGTTGGTGGGCGATAGAAAGATGGGTTTGATCAAGTATGTAATGTCTTTGATGAACTCAGCTCGTTTAGGAGTTGGAGCTCAGTCAGTAGGTATTGCTGAAGCCGCATATCGTGAGGCTTTGAAGTATGCTTTTGAACGTGAACAGTTTGGTAAAGCTATCGCTCAATATCCTGCAGTCTATGAGATGCTGACCTGGATGAGTGTGAGAGTTGATGCAATTCGCTCTTTGCTTTATGAAACTGCTCGTTTTGTTGATGTATATAAGGCCTACAATTTTGTGGCTGAAACGCGTAAGCTAGAGGCTGATGAAAGACAAGATTCAAAGAATTTTCAAAAGCTTGCCGACGCATTCACTCCACTGTTAAAGTTAATCTCTTCTGAGTATTGCAATTCTATTGCGTATGACTCCTTACAGATTCATGGCGGAACTGGTTTTATGAAAGATTTCCCTATTGAACGAATCTATCGCGATGCACGTATTACAACCATTTATGAGGGGACTAGTCAATTGCAAGTAGTGGCTGCAATAAAGGGTGTAACCAGTGGAACTTATTTAAAAGCAATAAAGGATTACGAGGCGCAGCCTATTAAACCTGAGCATGAATATCTTCGTCGCACACTGGCCGATATGACCATTCGTTTCGAAGCAGCTCAGGCAAAGGTTGAAAACCTTAAAGATGGTGATTTATTAGACTTCCATGCTAGACGTCTAGTTGAACTAGCCGGCAATATTATTTTGGGTTACCTTCTCCTAGGAGACGCTCAACGTGACGATCGTTTTACTCGCAGTGCCACAATTTTTATTGTCAAAGCAGATTCGGAAAACCGTCAAAAAGAGGCCTATATTCAGCATTTTGATCCAAGACAGCTTGGATTATATAAAGCAACGCTTGAAGCATAGTTTTTTTGTGTTGTTTATTCAGAAATCTTGCATATTTTTGAGTTATACTTAAAAGTATGCAAGGTTTCTTTTTAAGTTTGAAACAGATGTTAATATGAAACTGAAAGACAGACTATTAGAACTGTGGTTAAGGCTACGGTATGGTCAGTACAGTTTCGGGTATGTCGATTATTATCGCTCTCGCAAGTTGCGCACTCCTATGCCTCCTTGTATAAAAAGCGACCCAGCCGTTCTTCTTCTTCCTTTTTTTCAGAAGGCACGTAATTCTGCTTTTTTCCAGACAGAATCTCATATTCTGTTTGAAGACGTACCATTTCATACCCCAAGCCGACAGGTCTTAGCAGGTCGAGGTATTCCTGCTTGCTTTAGTCCTTTTATGGTTTCGGGGCAGGAATTGAAAGTATTTGGTTTTCCTGCTGAGGTTTTTGGCCTCAAAGGACGAATTGCTTTCTTCTTTATGAAAGATGTTTTTGTGATGGGTGAATACCAGATCCCTATGAGAGATGATCAGGTAATGTCACGGGTGACGAAAGCAATTGCTGAAAAGTATGATTTAGGCCTAATGGGCGTAAATGACAACTATTATGTGGAGGATGAGAGTGGTATGATCATCTATGCTGAGAAAAAACGTGACAAATTCTATGTCCGTTATTTTTGTCAAGACAATAGTGATAAATACAACATGCTCGAAGCTTATCTGAAAGAACAACAGCGTTAATGAATCGCTGTCATGCATGGGGCTGTTTCTTTTCTGGATTCAGCCCCAATTTTTTTCATTTTTTCAATATCATATCGAATTGGATTGAAAACTTTTTTGACCGATTGTCTAAACAAGGATTAAGTATACTCTCACACTGGATATTTGGTCAGTTCTTTCTTAATTAGGCTTTAGAAAAGGTATTAGGTGAAAAAAATAAGAGGGGAATCGATTTGAATCCCCTCTCGTCAATTAAATATAATCTCGGAGTATTAATTTACATCAGATAGGAGTCTCTCTCCTGATGCTTTTATGAGGCGTATTGAGATATCTGATTTATCATCGTTAAGGTCGACAATAAACTGATCACCCTCATCAATAATAGATTTTATTATCTCTTCAGCAAGTTGATCTTCGATATAGCGTTGAATAGCTCTCTTAAGTGGCCTAGCTCCAAACTGAGGATCCCACCCCTTATCAGAAATAAAATCTTTAGCCTGTTCGGTTACCTCTATTCTGAATTTCATTTTACTTATTCTTTCAAACAGGCGATTTAGTTCTATATCGATGATTTTATGGATATCTTCTCGCTCAAGATTCTCGAAGATTACGATATCATCTATTCTATTGATGAATTCTGGAGCAAATGATTTTTTTAGTGCATTTTCGATTACGCCACGAGCGTACTCACTCTCAGCCGTTTTTCTAGCTGAGGTATTAAAACCTACCCCTGTCCCAAAGTCTTTGAGTTGACGTGAACCAATGTTTGAGGTCATAATGACGATCGTGTTTTTAAAATCGACTTTACGTCCTAAACTATCTGTTAAAATTCCATCATCGAGTACTTGAAGAAGAAGGTGGAAGACATCAGGGTGGGCTTTTTCAATTTCATCCAATAATACAATGGAGTAAGGTTTTCTTCTCACCTTCTCTGTTAACTGTCCGCCTTCTTCATAACCAACATATCCCGGAGGGGCACCTACTAGTCTTGAAACGGCAAACTTCTCCATATATTCGCTCATGTCTATACGGATGAGAGTGTCTTCAGAGTCAAAGAGATATTTTGCTAAGACTTTAGCAAGATGCGTTTTACCAACTCCTGTAGGGCCAAGGAAGATAAAAGTTCCAATGGGTTTGTTCGGGTCTTTTAAACCGGCTCGGTTACGGCGAATAGCTTTGACCACCTTTTTGATGGCTTCATCTTGACCTATAACACTACCTTTTAGTTCTTCTTCCATAGACAGAAGCCGATTGCCCTCGTTTTGAGCAATACGTTGAACAGGAACTCCCGTCATCATGGCAACAACTTCGGCCACATTCTCCTCTGATACGATTTCGCGATTGATCTTTGCATCATCCTCCCATCTTTTGCGAGCCTCCTCGAGCTGATTAGTCAATATTCGCTCTTGGTCTCTGAAATTAGCTGCTTCCTCAAATTTTTGGGTAGCGACGGCAAGATTCTTTTTTTCTTTAACCTGATCAATGGATGTTTCAATTTCAATGATATCTTGAGGAACGTGAATATTTTTAATATGCACTCTCGCTCCTGCTTCATCAAGGGCATCAATAGCTTTATCAGGTAGGTACCGATCTGAAATGTAACGACTGGTTAGATAAACGCAGGCAGAAAGAGCTTCATCGGTGTAATTAACCAAGTGGTGGTCTTCATACTTTTCTTTAATCCGATTCAGAATCTCAAGCGTCTCATCCGCACTCGTTGGATCAACTAACACTTTCTGAAACCTCCGTTCAAGGGCACCATCCTTTTCAATGTACTGTCGATACTCATCAAGTGTGGTAGCGCCAATACATTGTATCTCTCCTCTTGCTAGAGCCGGCTTGAACATATTTGAAGCATCAAGAGATCCTGTAGCATTACCCGCACCAACTAGAGTATGAATCTCGTCGATAAAAAGAATTACATCGGTATTCTTTTCGAGTTCATTGAGTACTGCTTTCATTCGCTCTTCAAATTGGCCTCGATATTTCGTACCAGCGACTAGAGATCCTAGATCAAGAGAAATAATCCTTTTATTAAATAGTGCACGTGGGACTTTTCTCCCGACGATTCTTAAGGCCAGACCTTCTGCAATAGCTGATTTTCCAACGCCAGGCTCGCCAATAAGAATAGGATTATTCTTTTTTCGGCGACTAAGGATTTGGGCAATGCGTTCCATCTCTTTTTCTCTTCCCACGATGGGATCTAATCGTCCCTCTTCTGCCAGTCTGGTAATATCTCGTCCGAAATTATCCAGAACAGGTGTTTTTGACTTAGAATCAGTGGGTTTCTTATAGCTGGAATATTCTCTTTCCTCCTCATCTTCTTCGTTCCCACTTGAAGAACTCTCCGCTTTAGGTGGATTCAAAGGTTGATCTTCGTCATTTCGAGAAGTCATAGAACGAACCTCTGCCTTAACAGCCTCATAATTGATGTTGAACTTGGCAAGAGATTGGCTTACGATGTTATCAGGGTCTTTAATGATAGCAAGGAGTAGATGTTCGGTTCCAATTTCTGCACTTTTAAACCATTTCGCCTCTATATAGGTAAGCTTAAGTGTTCGTTCTGTCTGCTTCATTAAAGGTAGATTCCCTGCTGGAATGGCTTCGGATGTTGGGTTAATGATAGCTTTTTCAATGCTGTTTCTAATTGAGGAGAGATCAGCACCCAAGTATAGAAGCACTTGGATGGCCATTCCCTTTCCTTCTCTAACGATACCTAGGAAGAGGTGCTCCACACCAAGGTAGTCATTGCCCAGGCGTTGGGCTTCCTCGCGGCTATAACCCAAAACCTCCCTTACACGTTGAGAAAATTTAGCATCCATAGTAGATATTTATTGTAATTATTACCATTAATTGATAACAGGGACTACCGCAAATTGTTGAATATTATTTCAATGAATTGCACCCTGAAACGGAGCCACGTCAAAAAAAGTGCCATAGATCAAAGGCATGGCAAATTGTCACTCAAATTTACAGGTTGCATTATTGATAATTAGTACGGTTCTTTATTAATTATCAACATTGATTTGTTAAAAACAGCACTTGTAAATAGCTGATTTATCAGTGTTTTTTTGTAAATTCGTGTTAAAGAACGCTCTTATGTAAGAGATTGTTCTACAATTGATTGACAATAAACATTATGATAGAATCCTCAAATGACAGAATAGTCCCGGTTAATATTGAGAATCAGATGAAGACGGCCTATATCGACTATTCTATGTCGGTTATTGTAGCTAGGGCGTTACCTGATGTTAGAGATGGTTTAAAACCAGTTCACCGCCGGATTCTTTATGGGATGTATGATCTTGGAATTCTTTCCAATCGACCTTATAAAAAATCGGCTCGTATTGTAGGGGAGGTTTTAGGTAAATATCACCCTCATGGAGATAGTTCTGTTTATGATGCCATGGTTAGAATGGCGCAAGATTGGTCATTAAGGTATCCTCTTGTAGATGGGCAAGGTAACTTTGGTTCAATTGACCAAGATCCTCCTGCTGCTATGCGTTATACCGAGGCTAGATTACAGAAGCTAGCTGAAGAGATGCTTACGGATATTGATAAGAATACGGTCGATTTTGCTTTGAACTTCGACGATTCTCTTGAAGAGCCTATTGTTCTACCCGCCCGTGTACCTAATCTCCTGATTAATGGTACTTCAGGTATTGCGGTTGGTATGGCCACTAATATGGCTCCACATAATTTGAGTCAGGTAATTGATGGTACGATAGCTTATATCGATAAGGAAGATATTTCCATCAGTGAATTAATGCAGTATATAAAGGCGCCGGATTTTCCTACAGGTGGTATCATCTATGGTTATGACGGTGTTCGCGAAGCATTTGAAACAGGCCGTGGGAGAATAATCATCAGAGGTGAAGCAAGAATTGAACCCGAAGATAATGGCAGAGAGCGTATAGTTGTGACCTCAATTCCTTATCAGGTTAATAAAGCTGAAATGATAAAGAAAACAGCCGATTTAATCAATGATAAAAAGATTGAAGGTATATCTGATTTGCGTGATGAGTCTGACCGCGATGGTATGAGAATCGTTTATGAGATTAAAAAGGATGCTAATACCAATGTGGTTCTCAATAAGCTTTATCAAATGACACCATTGCAATCTAGCTTTAGTGTTAATAATATTGCTCTTGTAAATAACCGCCCCGTAACGCTTAACTTAAAAGATATTATTGTTCATTTTGTAGAGCATAGACACGAAGTAGTCGTTCGTCGTACAAAATTTGAACTTGATCAAGCTGAAAAGAGAGCCCATATTTTAGAGGGACTTTTAAAAGCTCTGGATCATATCGATGAGGTCATCCGTATTATTAGAGAATCGAACTCCCCTGAAATTGCTCGTCAGAACTTGATTGAGGCTTTTGCTTTTAGTGAAGAGCAAGCTAAAGCAATTCTTGCTATGCGACTTCAAGCTCTCACCGGCCTGGAACGTGAAAAACTCGAGGCTGAGTATAAAGAGTTAATGCGTCTCATTGAATACTATCGCTCTTTATTAGCCGATAAAGCATTACGAATGGAGGTTATTAAAGATGAGCTACTTGAACTGAAAAATAAGTATGGTGATGAACCGAAGACCTCTATTGAATATGCTGCCGCAGACTTTAAAATAGAAGATACGATAAGCGATGATATGATGGTTATTACTATCTCACACTTAGGGTATATTAAACGTACTTTAGCTAGTGAGTATAGAACCCAGGCTCGCGGTGGTAGAGGTTCAAAAGCTAGTGATATTAGAGATGAGGACTTTGTTGAGCATCTCTTTACCGCTACTATGCATAATTACTTGCTTCTCTTTACTGAAAAAGGCAAAGTATTCTGGTTGCGTGTATTTGAAATTCCTGAAGGATCAAAGACTTCTAAGGGCAGAGCAATTCAGAATATTCTCAATATAGACCCCGATGATAAGGTTAGGGCTTATATTAATGTTCTAAGTATTTCTGATAAGGCTTATATTGAGAATAATTGTATAATACTTTGTACACGTAAGGGTATAATTAAAAAGACTTCCTTAGAGGCTTATAGCCGTCCGAGACAGAATGGTATTATTGCAATAAATATCAAAGATAATGATACTCTTCTTGAAGCAAGGCTTACCAATGGTTCTAATGTTGTTGTTCTTGGATTAAAATCGGGTAGGGCTATTCGATTTAATGAAGAACGGGTTAGACCAATGGGAAGAACCGCTACCGGTGTGAAAGGGGTCACTCTCGCTAACGAAAATGATGAGGTTGTCGGCATGGTTTGTCTTGAATCAAACGATTATGATATCCTTGTTGTATCTGAAAATGGATACGGAAAGCGTACTAATATTGAAGATTACCGTGAGACAAATAGAGGCGGTAAGGGTGTTAAAACGCTTAATGTTACAGAAAAGACCGGTGATCTTATCGCTATCACAAGTGTAACTGATCAGCATGATCTGATGATTATCAATAAGTCTGGAATAATGATCAGGATGGCTGTTACAGAGCTTCGAACTCAAGGTAGAGCAACACAAGGGGTGAAATTGATTAATATTAAAGGTAAGGATGCTATTGCAGCGATTACTCGTGTTGATGCTGAACCAGAGGTTGTCGAAGATGAATTTATTGCCGAGTTGTCTGACATCGAAATCAATGTTGATGAAGAAGGTATAACTGATCCTTCTGATATTAAGAGTGATGAATAGATTTAGGCATAATATTTGAATAGAATTTTTGCAAAACACCAAATCCATAAACTAAAGGACCGTTTAAATCAATTTCTTATGAAGAAAATCATTTTAATGGGCATTTTCGCAATTACAGTAGTTTTTGCAACTGCTCAGACTTCAAATCGCACAAGTGCTTTTAACTATCTTAAAAAAGGAAAGTTAGATAAAGCAGTTGAGTACATTGAGCCTACAACTACCCACGAAAAGACCATGAATGAAGCTAAAACATGGTTCTTTAGAGGGAATATCTACCTAGCTATAGCTCAGACTGATAATCCAGAATTTAAAAAATTAGCGGAGAAGCCTCTGGAAATTGCTATAGATTCTTATAAAAAAGCAATGTCTTTACCAGATGCAAATGAGTATAAATTGGAGATCATTCAACAGATTGACTTTATTGCCAATACTACTTATAACGAAGGTATCGAGGCATATAAATTAAATAATTTCAAAGGTGCTGCTGAAGCTTTCCTTAGAACCTCTGATTTAAAAGAGATGTTCTTCGGCGCTGATACTAATGCCTTGGTAAACGCAGCTGTTGCTGCAAACCAAGCTAATGAGCCAAAGATGGCAAGGCAGATCTACGAAAAGTTGATGAAAGAAAATGGCCCTTCTCCTTCAATCTATGGAGCTTATCCAGCAACGTTATTGCAATGCGGTGATACTACTGCTGCAATTGCTGCCGCAGCTAAAGGCCGTCAACTTTATCCTGATAATTTCCAGGTTCTTATTGCTGAAACCAATGTATTCCTGAGTACTAAGCAACCTGAAAAGGCTATGGCTAACCTACAAAGCGCTGTTCAAAAAGATCCCAATAATGTAACTATCGTTTTTGCAATTGGTGCTCAGTATGATCAAATGGGTAATGTAGAAGAGGCTGAAAAAGCTTATCTAAAGGTTCTAAGCCTTGACCCAAACCATTTTGATGCTGTATACAACCTAGGTGCACTCTTCGTTAATAAAGCTGCATCTTTGATGGCTGATGCTAATAAACTTCCTCTTGATAAAGTTAAGGAGTTTGACGTTTTTAAAACCCAAGCTGATTCTTATCTAGAGAAAGCTTTACCATACTTGGAAAAGGCTCATGTAATGGCTCCAACTGATAAAAGTACTATCTTAACCCTTAAAGAAATTTATGCAAGAAAAAGCATGTTTGATAAGGTTAAAGAAATGGATGCTCTGCTCAATAAATAGTCGATAAACTTTAGCGTAAAAAAAAGCTCTCAACTTATTGTTGGGAGCTTTTTTTTGAGGATATCTTTTTCAAATTAGAATAATTTATTCGAGTAGTACAGTATCACAATTTAGGTGCTTTTGAATAGAACAATAAAACGGCTTCCCTTACCTTCTGTACTTTCACACCACACTTCTCCTCCCAAAGCTGTAACATATCTATGTACAATGGATAGACCTAACCCTACCGAACTCTCTCCACCGGTAGGATCATTTTTTGTACGAGAATAACGACTAAACAACTTCTTTGCATCGTTTTCGCTAATGCCTGGCCCATTATCTGAAACTTCCAGCCGAATCAGGTCGTCTGATTTATGCACGCTTATACTTACAATTGAGCCAAAAGGAGAGTATTTGATTGCGTTACTTAAGAGATTTTCGGCAATCTGCGCAATAAGATTTGCGTCACTATACATGGAAACACTCTCCAGAAGATTTAATATAACAATCTCTTTTTGCTGAGCTATTGGTTGTAACGATAAAGAGACATGATGAAGTACCTTATCCATCTGAACCTCTTTAAGGTTAATATTGAGCTTTCCCGATTCGATTACTTCGATATTTAATACCTGATTAACAATGTCTTTCATCCGTGTTAAAGAGCTATGAATAAGCTCAATAGCTTCACACTGATCCGTAGTTTCTGTTTGGCTTAAAAGCATCTCGGTCATACATAGACTACTGGTCAGAGGGTTTCTTAAATCATGGGCAACAAGGTCAATAATATTATTTTTTTCAGCATTTAGATTTAGAAGCTCCTGATTTAACTTTTTTAGGCTCTCTTGCTGGATCTTAAGCTCTTCATTCCGTTGTTCTATCTCATCATTCTGCAGGAGAATCTTCTCATGACTTTCGGCAAGTTGATTCTCTAATAAATTCATGGTTCTGTTCCGTTTAACCATGAGTCTGAGCATAGCTTGAGCAAATTCGGTACCAGTGCCTAATAACCTATTAAATTCATCTTTAAATAACTCTATTAACTCTGTCTTCTCTATGGCGGTAACAGAAGCTGATCGGGTTTGATTATCTAATAATGAGAGCTCTCCAAAAGAATCGCCTGCCCTCATTGTCGAAAAAATGTGCGGACCGATATGAACTTTTACTGTTCCTTCAATAATAATGTAAAAAGAATCGCCTAATGACCCTTGATCAAATAGGGTTTCTCCTACTTCGAGACTAAGGTGCGTGGCGTGTGACGCAATCTGCTCTCTCTGCTTTTCTGAAAAGGCTTCAAATAGATAATAGCTTCTTAGGAAGGCTAGAATCTTATCCGTATCGTTGTTATATTTCTTCATTCGATTCCGGCCTCTTATTTAACATCAAGATAGAGATAACCATTACTGCGGCACTGACCCACTGAACTAAAGTAAGTTGATGTCCATAAAACAGATAGTCAAAGAGAATACCTGAAAGTGGGAAAAAAAGCTCACAAATGGTGGCAACTATAGCTTTAACCTTTTTTAGGCCATAATAATAGAGCATGATGGCCCCTGATCCGGTTGTAATTGCAATTATCAGGAAAATCATCCATTGAAAGGGTGTGACAGTTGGCAAGGAAGAAAACTTTCCTAACGATAGAACAACTATTAGCATGATTAAAGTTGTAAATCCATATCTATAGAAAGTAGCCGTCACAAAATCAATTTTTTGTAAGGCCATTTTACTAAGTACTGTACTCGATCCAAATGAAAAGGCGGCTAATAAACTAAAAAATGCGGCTAATAGTGTTGATGTATTGGCATTAAAACTTGGAGCGTTAAATCCGAAGGTTAAGAAGTATCCAGCAGCTATTGCTAATCCGGCCCATAGAAGAAATTTACTTCCAGGTTTCTCTTTCAAAAGCATAGCAGCAAGTGTAATTGCAAAAACAGGCTGTAATTTTTGTAGTAGGATCACAATGGTAAATGGCTGGAAATCTATGATGAAAAGTGCTTTGACAATGAAGATAGTACCAGCTGCCCCACCAAGCAAAGATGCAAGAAACAAAGCAGTTAACTCTACCGGCGAAAATTTCAAAATGGCTTTGAATCTTTTAGGTAGGAAGATACTCATCACTGCAAATGGGATTGCATGAAGCATTAATACAACAAAAAAGACATCAAGAGTATGGAGTTTTGGAGTTAGTACTACTCCATCTAGCCCCCATAAAACAGCTGAAAAACTTATAGCTAGAGCCCCTTTCCAGCTTGCAGAAATCATTTTGTTTACCATCGATAATTGGATTGTAGCAAAGATAAGAAAAGGATGCTGTTTATTGATGCATATCTATCACGGTGTTATCTATTACAATCATCTTTAGGTTCTATCGCTATGTTTTGTATCTCTCCATTATCTCTCCCTATCTTCTCCATATTTTGAGCGTCTAATAAGGTATGTAATAGATTTAGAATATGGACTAATATAGGTTGGCTATCGCTTAACCGTTGACGCATGCCGGGAGAGTGATGGAGTTTTATCCAGAAGGATTTCATTTACTGTTTGCAGCTTTATCCCTCTCGTTATTTCTTTTTTTCTAGGAGTAAAAATGGACGAAAGGAGGCTTATAGGCAGAGGTAACGGAGAGAGAGCGAAGAGGTGATTGTTAATGGTTGTATTATAAGATGTTGCATTTTGATGTTTAGTGACCTCATCAAATAGAAAACCATAACTCAAGAGCGAGTTATGGTCTATCATATAAGTTATTGTATTTTAAATACTTCTCTACTTTCTGGGGGAAAAGAAGAGCTTGATAATTAAGTAAAGGGTTACTATTGACGCTACCGTGAAGGTGGCCGTCCCCATTAAACTATCAGGTCTATAAATCATTAATGTAGCTGAGCTGATAAGGACACCACTTAAAAGAATGACTAATGAGATCCTTGAAGTGAATTTTTTAAGGGTGATATATATTGAATCGCCCTTGGGGGTGGTAATTTCATGGGTAATCTTACCCTGTTTAAGGTGATAAAGTATCTCACGCACATCACGAGGAAATTCTTTAAACAGAGAAACATATTCACCCAAGGTATCATAAATATCTGAAGCAAATTTTTTGGGACTATATTTTTGAAGAACAAGATTCTTCGCATAAGGGATGATAATAGGCCCTAACGCAAGATCGGGTTGTAATTGAGTCGCAAATTTTTGAAGGGTAGCTAGGGCCTTAACAAGTAAGAAAATATTTGATGGGATTTTTAGCTCATATCTTACAATAATATTGATGCATTCTTGCATGATTTGACTAAAATCGAGTTTGTCAAAAGGAATAGACGAATAGCCTTTGAGAAGGTCATCAATCTCGAATTCCATCTCTTCCATCTGATCGAAAAATTTTATATCGCATAGCTTTACAAGACTTCGAGCTATAGATTTTGAGTTTCGTTGAGAGAAACCTAATGAGAAGTCAGCTAAAAAGGTCATATGTCTTGGGCGAAGAACACCGGCCATACCGAAATCAATGAAGGCAATTACATTACCAGGCATTACAAATAGGTTTCCAGGATGAGGGTCGGCATGGAAAAAACCATGTCTTAAAATCATTTTAAGGATGATATCGGCTCCATTTTTTGCTATGATGGCAGGATCAAGTCCTGCCTCTTTTAGGTGATCAATTTTGTCGGGGGCAATGCCATGGATGAATTCCATGACGATAAGTCTTCTTGTAGTAAACTCAGGATATACTTTGGGGATATGAACTCTGGGGTCGTCTTTAAACAGATCCTGAAATCGATTAATATTATTTACCTCGTTAAAGTAATTTAACTCTTTGAGAATATTAACCCCAAACTCATCTATAAGTCCAACGACATCAATAACTGCTAATTCAGGATAGTTTTTAATGGCTCTCTTTGCCAGATGCGATAACAAGTATAGATCAAGTTTAATCTTGTTCTCAATATGAGGACGCTGAATTTTAATGATGACCTCTTCTCCTGTTTGTAGTATAGCCCTGTATGTTTGTCCGATAGATGCAGACGCTACGGCTTGTTTATCAAATACTTTAAAAACTTCTTCGACTGGGCGACCAAGTTCTTTTTCGATAAGATGAATAGCCGTCTCGTCGTCTAATGGGATCGCTTTAGACTGTAATTTCTTTAGTTCATTTCTAAATCGTTCTGTTACCAAGTCGGGTCGGTCAGCCAAGATTTGACCAAACTTGATGTAGGTGGGGCCAAGATCCTCTATTGTTTCACGCAGACGTGTGGGTGTGTTTTTAATAGGAATCTGACGTTTCTTTTTTGATTTAAAAATGCGACGAAGTCTAGGACTCCGATCCAAGTACTCTTGCCATAAGTGTTTGATAATTATTCCACCTATTTCACGAGCTCGAAGCAGCTGTAAATAGCCTGCATAGATGCGGGTTATGTTCATTTCGTCCTGTTTTTTTCTGAGTTTTCATTGAACTTACTCAACTCTGCTGTCAGGTTTTGGATAGCTTTCGTAAGTTCTTCATTATCTTTTGAGTTTGCGGCGGCCATTTTATTAAATAACATGCTCATTGTAAGCTCTTCTTTGGCTTGTCTTAATTGATCCATTAAAAACGCTCCAGTCTGTTCGGCCTTCTCAGGGTCTTCAAACATTTCCCCAAAGACTTTCTCAAATGCACTAGTAAATCTCTCCTTATCACTTATCCCATAAGAGATAAGCAATCGCAGTAACATATTTGTTGTATTATTCATATTCAGAGCCTTATTGCTACGAAGTTATCTATTGTGTTTGAATACTCAAAATGAACCTGTAGTTTTTTTATCTTTGCTTCTAGCTCAAACGAAAACAAAACCTGAGGTGGGTTTGTTTTCGTTTGAGGCACTAATAAAACCTGTCAAAGTAGGATTACTGATATCGTTTTATATATAGTATTCATACTTTTATGGTCATATCCAAATCAAGACAACCGTTTTATTTTGCTAATATTTATATCTATGAAAGTTAAAACTATGGCTGTAATTGCATTCGGCTCTCTGCTATTTGCTTGTAATAACCCAGAGCCTGGCAAAGTTGAAGAAAAAGGGTTTAAATATCAGGTTGATCAATTTGCTGATTGTAAAATTCTTCGCTATCAGGTGCCCGGGTTCGATTCTCTTTCTTTACAACAGAAAGAATTGGTCTATTATTTGAGTCAAGCGGCTCTTTGTGGTCGTGATATCTTATTTGACCAGAATTATAAGGAGAATCTTACCATTCGGCGCACTTTGGAGGCTATCTATGCTGGCTATTCAGGCGATCGAACCACTAACGACTTTAAAGCTTTTGAGATCTATCTTAAAAGAGTTTGGTTTTCCAATGGTATCCATCACCACTATTCCAACGATAAGTTCTTTCCCGAAATCTCTAA
Organism: uncultured Bacteroidales bacterium; assembly: GCA_964444785.1. Lineage (GTDB taxonomy): Bacteria > Bacteroidota > Bacteroidia > Bacteroidales > TTA-H9 > JAJTBW01. The sequence goes on from CAYUII010000006.1 coordinate 58,709, forward strand.
GGAGTATTTTGCTAGTCTAATTGACAAAACAGAAAAGGCTTCCTGGTCATTAAAGGATAATAATGAATCATTAGATGCTTTTAAAATGCGTCTAATCGACCTGATTTTTAACCCCAATATTGCTCCTAAACGTTTGGAGCAATCTGAAGGTACTGATATGATTTTAGCCTCGGCCTCGAATTTTTATGAGGGTGTTACCCAAAAAGAGGTCGAAGATTATTATGATGCAATGCGTAAACCTCAAGACCCACAACCCATTTCTTATGGGCTAAATTCAAAGGTGGTCAAGGAGAATGGAAAGGTTATTGAGCATAAATGGTTCTCAGGTGGAATGTATGGTGCCGCTATTGAGAAAATCATCTATTGGCTAGATAAAGCATCAACTGTAGCTGAAACCGAGAGTCAAAAGGCAATGATTCTAAAACTCATTGAGTATTATAAGACCGGTGATTTGAAAACTTGGGATGACTTTAATGTTATGTGGGTTGAGGATAATTCAATGGTTGACTTTGTAAATGGTTTTATAGAGGTCTACAGCGATCCAATGGGAATAAAAGCAACTTGGGAAGCCGTGGTCAATTTTAAAGATATTGAGGCCACACATAGAGCTGAAAAGATTAGCAGTGCAGCCCAATGGTTCGAGGATAACTCTCCTGTTGATAGTAAATTCAAAAAGGCAGTGGTTAAAGGCGTTAGTGCTAAAGTTATTACCGTTGCTCAGTTAGGTGGCGATTGTTATCCGACAACTCCAATCGGAATTAACTTACCAAACGCAAACTGGATTAGAAAAGACCATGGTTCTAAGTCTGTCACCATGGAAAACATCACCTATGCATATGATCAAGCTTCTTCTGGTAGCGGTATGCTTGAAGAGTTCTGTTACTCTGAGGACGAGATTAAACGTGCTAAGGAGTTTGGCCCATTGGCTGGAAATCTTCATACAGATCTTCATGAGTGCTTGGGTCATGGCTCTGGCCAACTTCTTCCCGGTGTTACTCCTGAGAAGCTTAAAAACTATCATAGCCCAATAGAAGAGGCACGTGCTGACCTTTTTGCTCTTTATTATCTTGCCGATCCCAAAATGATAGAGTTAGGCCTTATCCCATCTGTCGATGTGGCTTGGGCAGAATACGATGGTTATATTCGCAACGGCATGATGACGCAGCTGACTCGTATTGAGTTAGGTAAAAGCATTGAGCAAGCTCATATGCGTAATCGCGCTTTAATCGCCCATTGGTGTTATGAGAAGGGAGCAGCCCAAAATATCATCGAAAAGAAAACGCGTGATAATAAAACTTTCTATGTTATTAATGACTACGAAAAGTTACGTGGCCTCTTTGGCGAGCTGTTAAAAGAGATCCAACGAATTACCTCAGAAGGAGATTTTAACGCCGCTAAAAACCTTGTTGAGACTTATGCCGTAAAGATTGAACCTACCCTCCATAAAGAAGTCATAGATCGTTATGCTTCTTTGAAATTGGCTCCTTATGGTGGTTTTATGAATCCGACATTTGTCCCAGTTGAAAAAGATGGTAAAATTGTCGATGTTAAAGTAGAATATCCTGATAATTACATTGAGCAAATGATTAAATACAGTAAGGAGTATTCTTTTTTACCAAATTATAACTAATTTTATACAGGAGATGGATATAGAATTCGTTCAATAGCCATTCCATAGCTTTTAATTCAATTGAAAAGCTGCTTTGGTATCGACCGGGGCAGCTTTTCATTTATTTTTGCATTTTAACTACTCCCAATTTTTCTCTGCACATGATTAGATTTGGACATCGAAAGAGCCTATATATACTTATCAGTTCTTTTCTTTTAGTTTTTATTTCTCCTCATTTTTTGGTGGCTCAGTCATCGCTATCCAATGGATGGCTTTGGCCAATGAGACTTGATCCTCGTTTTTCTGCCACCTTCGGTGAGCTTCGGGCAAATCATTTTCATGCTGGTATCGATCTTAAAACAAGACAACGCGAAGGAGAACCTGTCTATTCAATTGCCGATGGAAGAGTTATTCGTATTTCTGTCTCTCCATATGGTTATGGAAAAGCACTCTATATAAAACATGATAATGGTTATATCTCGGTATATGGGCATCTTCAACGCTATAACTATAAAATTGACTCGATTGTAAAGATTGAACAGTATAAAAGGCAGAACTATTCTGTTGATTTTGCTCTGAAATCGGATCTTCGTGTTATTGCAGGAGAACAGATTGGATGGTCAGGAAATTCAGGTAGTAGCGGTGGTCCGCATCTCCATTTTGAGATTAGAGATAGTAGTGGTAATATGGCGCTTAATCCAATGCAGTTTGGCTATCAAGCTGCCGATTGGGTCAGACCTAAAATAGAAGCTTTAAAGATTACTCCGAAAGGTTTATCGCAGACAGTAAATAAAGAGCCAAGTGCACAGATTTTTAATACTGAAGGATGGGGATTAGTCTACCGTATCGGAAAAAATGATACCATCAGAATTGGTGGCCCGGTTGAAATTGGGGTATCTTGTGTTGATTTGCTCGCTCATGAACCAAATCGAAATGGGGTTTATTCTATTGAGATGTCTCTTGATAGTCTTCTCTTCTTTTCGGTTAAGTTCGATGAAGTGGCCTTTAGTCAGTCCAGATATATTAACGCTCTTACTGATTATGCCGAGAGAAGGCTTTCTGGAAAATGGTTTGTTTCGAGCAAAAGATTGCCGGGTAACTTGCTCCCTTTCCCTATTTATACTAATCAAGGGTTTATAACATTGAATCCTGGACAGTTTGCAACTCTTAGAATTTCTGTTCTGGATTATACCGGTAATAAAAGTATGCTCACTGCTACTTTACTTGGCGATGATACTCTTGCAGTTCTGCCTGTTTATGATAAACCTCATCAACAAGGGAAATCAAAGCTGGTCAAATGGAATGAGAAGTTCAATCTGAAATGGGCTCCAATAGAAATTAACCTCCCTAAGGGGGCGCTCTATGATAACTATGTTTTAACGGTTGATAGTTCTTTAAGAAATACCAAGCTACTATCTCCGATTTATAGAATAGGCAATGCTAATATCCCTATTCATAATAAAGGAACTCTTTCTATCAAATATAAGCCGTATAAACAATCTGATACTTCGAAGTTGGTTCTTGTTCGGCTTTCAGATAATAACTCCTTTGCGGCTGCTGGTAGAAGATATTTAAAAGGTAAGGTAGAGGCTCCACTAAATGAATTTGGACGTTATGCCTTAGCTATCGATTCAATTGCTCCAAGATTGAAGTCTCTTAATGTTAATGATAATAGCACTTGGTTAGTAGGTGATTCATTAAAATTCCAGGTTGGGGATGATTTAAGTGGCATAGCCCAAATTTGGGTTAGTGTGAATGATGCTTGGCGATTATATGAATACGATGCTAAGAATAACCTCGTTTTTATAACAGTGGCAGAGGCTCTTCTGCCGGGTAAAAATAGATTTTTAATTCGAGTTACTGATGGATGTGGAAATAGCTCGGAATTATCTTATATAGTTATTAGATAATGCATTCTACTATTTTTAGAGTTAGCCTTGTTTTCATTTTTTTGATTATGAGATCGGGCTTTGTGGTTGCTGATTCAGCCAATACACCTTACGAATCTAAGCAGAGGATTTCTATCGCATTTAGTAATGCAAGTCACTCGGGAAATAGCTCACAAATCATTGTGAGTCGTATGTTGAGTGCTTTGGCTACGCCAAAGGCTCTTAACCCTCAAAAAAGGCCTGCTGTATTTGAAGTTTCTGTATCATGGAATAAATCTATTGATACTCTCACTCATCTTTATGGGGCGGTTGCAATGAAATATATAGGGCAACTAGATGATTATTATGGGATTAATCTTTCTGATTTTATGATGCCTGATTCTATAGAAATTAGAGGTAAGGCACCTGATGGAAAGAGTTTATTCAATTCAATTATTGCCTTAGATGGTGATACTTGCCTTTTCTTTAAGTCCTTGAATGTCGAGACTCAGATAGGATCGGTTATAGTCACTCGATTAATTTATTCTGAGCGAACCTTTGTTCGGTTTGAAAAGGCTTTAACTGCTATTAATAATTATCTAGCTTGGGATAAACTCTTGCCCTTTCTTACTGAACGTAATCAATCTTATTCAGATGATTGTCTTGATGAATTCGTGGACTGGTATATTATGACCATTCGATCGAAGGTAGGTAGTTCTCTTTCGAAATTGGATGATCCAGGATTTCGCAAACAAGATCCTTTAAATTTACTGGATAGGAGTCGGAAGTTTGAAGGGGATTGTTACCGACGTTGGTTACATCTGGAGAAATCTGCTTGTTTGAGAGATGGAGGTGGACAATTCAAACCTGAAGGCATCGCCAAGAATAGGATTGCAAATAATGTTAGGGAGCTAATTGCTCATCCGTATTATACAGATCCTCATGCGCATTCCCTTTTAAAGGAGTTGTCTATTATTGAGAGTAATAGACAGGGACGAAACGATTCTCTGTCGTTTGTAAGGTTATTTGGATTGGTTTGTCCTGACTGCGATTCAACTCTTTTGAATCGATTTATTGATGAAAACATTAGGTTATTGGCAGACTCATTATCTACTAATTTGCAAAGGGGGAGATACTCTGAAGCCGAGATTTGGGCTCAAAATAATGTCACCCTATCTCAAATTCGAGGCCTTGAGGAGGGAATAGATAGAGCTTATCAGTCGCTCTCCGAGGTGCATAATGGTATTTTGGATTCATGGTTGAAGGTAGCAACAAAAGCCTTACGATTGGGAAGCCTGGAAATGAGTATCCGATATATTAAAATGGCTGGAGAGTATGCAAAGAAGTATCCTAGAACACTTATTGCCGATGACGCAATTAAGAGTGTCGTCACTGCACTGGTTGATACATCTTTGAATAGAGCCCAAAAACTTAGAGCTCAAAACCAGTCTGATAAAGCTCTTGCTATTCTTGACCAAGTAATTCCTTTAGCTGATTCTTTAGAACAATTCACTCGTAAAGATCAGCTTAAGATGGTTTATTGTCTTATTGCTCAAGACCATTATGATCATCTGCTTAATAAGTCTCTCTCTTTAATTACTTCGAATAAAATCTCAGCTGGAGCCGGATTTGCGGATGAGGCATTAAATTATCGTTTTGAAAATCGGCAGGTTTTAACTAAGAGGGGAGAAGAGCAACTAATCCTTAAACATTTGGCATTATATAAGGTAGATACTCTAGTGAAAAGATCTTATAATAATGTTAAGTTAGACCGGCTGATACAGGTTCTTGATTCATGTTATTATTGCTTCAATGCTATGGCTCCTTTAAAAGCTGATACTCTTTATCCTTACTTCTCAAAGTTGGTATTGCAGTTCTCAAGGATTTTTCCTGACAGTGTCAATAAGATGATTGATAATGATAATTATTCACTTGCAACTTATTGGGTAAATGCTATCAGAACTAGGGTTCCGGCCTTTATTCCTTTCGCTGATTCATCTGTTGTCAGTGTTTTGAATACATCTTTAGAGGAGTTAGAATCTGGTGCTTGTGTAATGTCGCGTGATGCCTTTCAACGGAGCATTATGAAAGCAGAGGATTTAAGTATTCAGAAAAGATATAGAGAAGCTTTTTCATTCTTCACTGTTGCAGCTTCTCATTTAGCGGCGGTATTACAATGTCATGCTGATACCTCTAGTTATTTTGCATTGAATCGAAAATTTGGTGTACGTTGGAATTTTAGTAATCGTCAGTTTTTAATGGATTCGTTAATACGTCAAGGGGATGTAGTCTCAGCCCTTAGGATTTATGATTCTTTATATCAGCAAAGAAAACGATCGTCTACTCTGATGTCAGAGTTTTATATTCAAAGCGATGTAGAGATGATAGTTTCCTACCGAGACCCATTGTTAATCGATACGTTGGTCAATAGAATGATAAAAAGGGATCAACCTGAAGGAGTCTTTGAGGCTCTTGAATCGTTAAGAGCCATAGGAGTGGTTGACTCTCTTTATGCTCCCATTCAGGTTTTACTTGGAAGTTTTTTGGCTAAGCCCTATGAAGAGGGAAGCTCGACGGAACAACTTGTTATGCTAATGAAAGGTTACAAGATGGGAGATCCTTATTATAAGCAACTTCGTGATACTTTTTTAGATCGAGTAAACGTTTCCACTATTTCAAAGAAGTATCTAAAAGCTAGAACTAAGTTTTAGTAATTTTATATAGGCAAACAATGAAACATGTCAATTAAGAGATTTATTCTTTCAAGCTTTTTAGTTATTTGTAGCCTTTCTGTATTCTCACAAGAAGACTTCATTACCTTTAATGCTTTAGTGTTACCATTAATAGATCCAGATAGTATTGCAATAGCGATCCCCTCTACGCGTATTGATGCAGGAATCTTGACAAACAATGCAGATCATTATTTTGGAGGTATAAAAGGAGATGAAAGAATAAGATCATACAATGTTAAAGGAGTTTGGTTGAGCTTTTTTAGAAAGCTTAGTAAGTCAACTCAAATAGGAGTCTCACTACCATCAATTACTACTGATATTGATTATATCGGTCAGTATTATGCAAATAAAGAGTATCATAAAACTCGTTTTGATGAGTTACTTATTCATCTTAATTATGTTGAGCGATTTTCAAACTCTATAGTGGTTGGTACTTTTATGACGAGTGTTCCTTTCCAGGGAAGCCAGATACCACTGCTTCATCCTAATCAATCGGTTTTATATTCTGGTTTTTGGCATTTACTTTTAGGTGGTAGTTATTCTCAAAAAATGAGTAAGAATTATTGGATCACTGTTGGTAGCTATCTTAGCTGGTATATAGAAAGATCCGCAATTTTAGCTGATGGCTCTTGGGTAGATTCAATTATTGGGCAGGAGGGGAGTAATATTCAAACTCGATGGAGGCCTGGCCCAAGAGTAGGCTTTTTAGGGTTGATTAGTAGGAAGTTAAATGGGTATACGGTTAGTGCTGGGTATAAGTATACTTGGAAAGATCAAGATCACTTCAGTTCTATTCAACCTGAAGGCTATTCAGAATTTAATCAATTAACTGCTGATCTTTCTCGTGACAATCAAGTTAGTCATGCCGTTGTTTGTTCAGTCTATAAAACGATTTATCGATTTAGAATTGGGCTATCTCTAAAGTTTGATGTGGGAGGAAGTGCGGGGGGGCTTTATTCTCGTCAGTTTGCTCTTCAACTTAGTCATTGCAGTCACTAAATAGGATGATCGAGTCTTTTACTTTCTCGATTGAAGCGAAAGATGTATATTGCAGAATAAAAATGCCTTGGTTAGGGATGGTTGAATCAAAGAGAAGGTTTTGTCTATAAAGGTAATATTCTGTTGATTCAAGTAAAGATCCTCACTCAATAGGGCACAGGTTGATTCTGTTTGAATTGACCAGTTTCTAGAGTAAATCACGCAAAACGATTGATTCATTATGAAGAAGTTATTATTAATCAGTAATTCAACAAATCCGGGAGAACCCTATTTAGGGTGGCCTAAACCTTATATCAAGGAATTCTTAGAGAGGTACTCTGTAACGGAGGTTCTTTTTATCCCATTTGCTGGAGTGTCACTTAGTAAGGTAAGCTTGGATGACTCGTATGATGTATATGCTCAACGTGTAGCTAGTGTTTTTGAGGAATTTGGAGTGAAAATTATCAGTATTCATAGATGCAGTGAGCCGGTAAAGTCCATTACTAGTGCTCAGGCTATAGCTGTTGGAGGTGGAAATACCTTTCACTTAGTTCATCAATTGCATGTAAGAGGGTTAATGGAGCCTATCAGGGAATGTGCTATGAACGGAATGCCCTATATGGGCTGGAGTGCCGGCTCTAATGTTGCTTGTCCTTCACTTATGACAACCAATGATATGCCAATCATAATGCCTCCGTCATTTAATGCCATGAATTTGGTTCCATTTCAGATTAACCCACATTATTTGGATAAGAATCCGGAAGGACATGGGGGTGAAACGCGTGAGGATAGGATTAATGAATTTCTTGTAATCAATCCAAACGTGACAGTAGTTGGCTTACGTGAAGCATGTTTACTCGAGTTGAGAGAAGGTAAATTGCTGCATAGAGGGAGTCGGCAATTAAGGCTATTTAGATCAAATACAGCCCCGATTGAATTGGAAGCTGAAACAGATGTGAGTTTCCTTTTATAACCCCAATAAAGCAGGTTAAGGATTCTTTAATTCGAGCGAAGGCAGAATACTCCCATGGTGGGATTTTCTGCCTTTACTCTATCTGATGTATTATTCAATTTGATCTATTCGTATAGTTTAAAATGTCTAAATGCTAGTTACTGATAATTAGGTAGAACCTATCTTAAACCCTTGCTGTGCCTAAATAATTTAACAATTTTAAGTAATTTATTTGGAGGGAATAGGCAAATGGCCTATCTTTGCATCACAATTCCCCAATAACCTTGCCCAGGTGGTGAAACTGGTAGACACGCTACTTTGAGGGGGTAGTGCCCGTTCGGGCGTGCAAGTTCAAGTCTTGTCCTGGGCACCAGTTTAAGTTCTTTTTGTAATGCCCAAGTGGCGGAATTGGTAGACGCGCTAGTTTCAGGGACTAGTGACCGCAGGTCGTGCAGGTTCAAGTCCTGTCTTGGGTACGCAGTGAATCTTTAAGCCTTTGTAAATTTTAAGTTTACAGAGGCTTTTATTTTTTTTAGGCCTTTAGATGGGACGGTTTGAGGATCAGGATCCGACTGGGGGGCGGAAAGACCGCATGAACGAGTTAATTGACGAAGTACGGTATTTTTCGTTGGTGAAAGAAAGGGGAGAGTAGCTTTAAAAGAGGGTTATATTCAGTAATAGATTATGGAAGGATGTGTATTACATTTGCAATCTTAATCTTTGAATTGAAAATATCTTATGCATAAAACAAGATTCAGAATTTCCAAGTTGGATTGTTCTTCAGAGGAACAATTAATACGATTAAAACTTCAGAATAATAGTCATGTTGAGTCATTAGCATTTGATATCTCAAATCGTTTGTTGATAGTCTATCACAATGGAAGTTTGGAGAATATCTCATCTGAACTGGAATCGTTAAATCTTGGTTGTGTTTTGCTGTCTACTGAGAATAGTGATACTTCTTTTGAGCATGACACAGTAAGAAGTCAGAGGAATATATTATGGATTGTTTTGCTGATTAATTTTTTGTTTTTTGTAATTGAAATTGTTGCTGGGATTGTTTCCGAATCGATGGGATTAATTGCTGATAGTTTGGATATGCTGGCTGATAGTATTGTTTATGGGCTTGCGTTGTATGCTGTTGGTGGGTTATTGATTAGGAAAAAGAAAGTTGCTAAAACTGCAGGATATTTTCAGATTCTTTTAGCAGTGACGGGTTTTTTTGAGATTATTCGTAGATATTTAGGAGTGGAAGAGGTTCCTGAATATAAGGTGATGATTGTTATATCCGTTATTGCTCTAGCTGCTAATGTACTCTGCTTATACCTTATGCTTAGAAATAGAAGTAAAGAAGTACATATGCAAGCAAGTGTGATTTTTACCTCAAATGATGTGGTTGTAAATTCTGGGGTTATTTTAGCGGGTTTCCTAGTTCATTGGTTTGATTCAAATTTGCCTGATTTGATTATTGGAGCTGTCATCTTTGTAATTGTTGCCCGAGGAGCTTATCGTATCTTGCGATTGGGTTAGTAAAGGTTATATTAAAGGTACCGAAACAAATGAGCTGTCGTAATGGTATCTCTTTTGTTAGTTTTAGGGAAGATTAGATGATTTGTTATTAGAGATACTTCTATGAAAGAGTAGCTATGTTTCTAGGTAGCCATACTCGGTAAAGCCTAAGTGGTTTTATATCTTAATCTTTGCTGATGATATTACTATTAGAGAACTTTTAGAATTTAATCTATCGTTATTCTAGTAATTATTATTATCTATTTTAGATATAAAACACTGAATCATGAAGGCATATTTTAAGAAAAACGGAAAGATTGTTTTTTTGATAAAGTATTTGCACTTGAGGTACATAACTCTTAAAGGAATATCCTTGAGATGATTTCCAAAGTGATCAATTTTGAGTTATTCGGGCGCACCATAGAAGATGAACACTATTTGGTCGTTTAGAGAAACGCTGGGAAAAAAGACACGATCTCAGATCTCTTTAATGCCTTTCATTCCTTACTTCAAGAAAATGGCCTGATAATCAAAGATGGGAAAATGATTGATGAGACCTTTGTTGTTGCACCATGCCAAAGAAACAGAAGAGAAGAGAATGGAAAAGTCAAAGGAGGACAAAGAGATGAGTTATGGAATGATCAGCCGTGCAAAAAATGCCAAAAGGATATCGATGCCAAATGGACAAAGAAGAATGGTCAAGCCTATTTTGGCTACAGCAATCATCATAAGGCGCAACCAAAGACAAAACTCATTTTAAACTATATTGTTACAGACGCATCAGTCTATGATTCTTAAGTTTTGGAAGATTTTAACATCCTAAAAGCTCAATACAATTCAGGATCAAATCAGAGCTTGTTACAGTGGGAATGCTTTGTCGATTTAAGATAAAAATCAAGTTTATGTTTTTGAAAGTTCCCTTATATCTACTTTTGTATTATTTACTCTTTTGAAAATAGTTGAATTACTGTAATGAGATACCATCTCTCTGATTTGAGTTTTACTTCTTGACCGCACTGGGTACCTTTCTCAGATTCAAAAGTGAGAGAGTGAAATAATATTCCCTAATAAAAGACCATCAATTGAAGTAAGTGTTACAAGGAGGACATATTTTGGTTTCAATCATGGTTTGGCTAATAAATTGATTAATGATTAAAGAAGATATAATTCGATTTTAAATATCAAAACTTTCGATCAAATGGTATCAACTCAAGAGAAGATCACTTTTGACCGAAGTTTTTAATGGCCTTATATCTTCTACCCCAGAATCGATACCATGTCAGTGATGTCAGCAGCATTAGTTTTTCAAATGGTCTGAATCTGAGTAATAGGTGGAAAATCCTGTAACCAATGGTTATTAAGACTATAAACACCAGAGAATCGAAGATCATGTTGATAATAGGAGAGGCAAAAAGGAGAGTCGTTTTTAAAAATGGATAAAGTAGTTTCGTGATAACCGCCGAGTAAGCAAAAATGATGAGCGCAATAAATCCATGAGCTGTTTCAATTGACTTTTGGGGACAATTGCTCATGCATCTCATACAACTCTCACATTTCATTGTCCAAAATGGCCTTTGATTTATCTGTTTTATGGCTTTGGCTGGGCACATCTTTAAACACAGTCCACAATCATTGCACTTTGATGAAGTATAATAGGTCTTTGCAATGATAAATCTGCCAATGAAATAGTATGCAAAAGCAATAGGGGCTATGAGTAGATCCTGAACGATTTCACGTAGGGCTATAAAGCATGTTTTACCAGAAAGTACTCTATTCGTGGTAGCAATCACACGCTTGTAGTTCTGTTCATGAAGGTAGTTTATGGTATTGGAATTTAGGCCTGGGTGAACAGAAATCCAATTAGAGGGCATATCAACTGGGATCATCCCTTTTATGTTATACCCTTTTACCATTAGAATAATGGCTGCTAAGTAAAAGGTAATTCCGCTTAATCCAGGTGTGATCCATTTGCCGATCTTCATTCCGGCTCTCGTATTCATCAGGATTACATTGTTATTTCCTCTTGGAAATCTGATCAAAAAACCAATCACCAGAGGTGG
>CAYUII010000006.1:70426-140277 GCA_964444785.1 uncultured Bacteroidales bacterium
GATAGTTAAAACCATGAACTGGGGAGGTTATGATTATGGTGTCTTCGGGTTTTATATCCACTAGTTCGCTTCGATCTATAGGTAATTCTTTAATAGAGGCCTCTAGATTTCGTGTTTCAGCTGATTCTTTCAGCCAATGTGAAACATTTCTTGAGTTGCCTGTTCCTGAAAAACAGAATATTTTGACCCTTTTTACCGTCATATTACTCATGATAAGCTCTTCATATTCGGCACTAAATTAGAAAATTGTGTCTCTTGATCATGTTAATTCTTCTTTATAAATTCAAGTTGGTCGTTGATAGTTGGTCGTTATGCTCTAAATCATTAGATGAAAAACGATTCGTCTTAACAGATGTCCTTAATAATTGTCACTAGCTCGAATGGGAATTTAGATAATCCTGCCTTGTTTGTGAAAGATATTCAATACTTTAACTGAAAAGTGAAAAAAAATCTCTTTTTTTTCGAAAAAAAAGTGGTCATAGAACATCTTTTGAATAAAACTTTTACTACATTTGTTCTCGTAGTCTCTATACTACGACTTAATACCAAACTAAACTCTCTTTACATTAAGGAATATCTCTCTTAATGGGAGATAGAAGAAACCGGTTACGCGAGATGCCTAACCGGTTTTTTTCGCTATATAGCCAATTGATAATCTTGATAAATTGGGGTTCTGTTCTGTTCTGTTCTGTTCTATTTTGTTCTGTTCTTTTTTGAATACCTATGTTCAAATTGAATGGAAAATTAAACATTATCGGCTAATCACTGTTTGTCTATAAAAATAGATTAGAATATGAAATACAGTAAGTTGATTTTAAGTTTAGTATTTTTACTTCAGGTGGGAACCCTTTTTTCGCAAGAATTAAGTGAGAATATCATTTCAAAATTAGGTGAGTACAGTATGGTTTATCCATACACTCAAAAACCCTTAGGATATGCTTTTGATGCGGTTGAACCTTCTATAGATGCAAAAACGATGGAGATTCATTTTACTCGACATCATATGGCCTATATAAATAATCTGAATGGAGCCATAGATAAGTCAGAGGAGTTGAAAAAGAATCTCTTAAGTCTTTTTCTTACTATGTCAAAGCATCCTGCCTCCATACGAAATAATGGCGGTGGTCATTATAATCACCAATTGTTTTTTGAGATGATTGCGCCAGGAGGTTCAAATGAGCCTATAGGAAATCTTTCAAGAGCTATTAATAATTCATTTGGTTCACTAGATAAGTTAAAGGAGGCATTAAATAATGCTGGAAAATCTCAATTTGGAAGTGGTTGGGCCTGGCTTTCGGTTAATAATGCCGGAGAGCTCTTTGTGAGTTCAACTCCAAACCAAGATAATCCTCTTATGGATGTTACTCAAAAGCAAGGAATTCCGGTTCTGGGTATCGATGTTTGGGAACATGCTTACTATTTAAAGTACCAAAACAAACGAGCAGATTACCTTGATGCTATCTGGAAGATAGTCAATTGGAGCGAACTTGAACGAAGATATAACGAAGCATTGAGAGCCCTTGGTAAATAGGCAACATTAACAACGCTTTCTTTAGCCGGCCATAATTAATGGCCGGCTTTTTTTTAATAAAAATCAGACTGTATTTCTTGGATCAAGTTTTTTAGTAATGATTCAACCAAGCATTAGAATGACCTTTCTGGATATTGACTTTCCCACCAGTCTTTTTCTCCTTTAAGCCACTTATCAAACCAACCTAAAATAGTATACTGCCACTTGAGCCGTTTGGAATAGTCAACGATGTGATGATCTTGTCCATCTATCTCGATTAATTCGACTGTTTTGTTTTGGAGTTTGAGTGCAGCAAACATCTGATGACTTTCAGATGGCGGAACATTGGTGTCTTTATTTCCATGAAGCAAAAGGAGTGGGGTGGTAATTTTTGCGGAATTGAATAACGGACTTTGATTCATATAAAAATCTTGAGCATTCCATGGAAATTTTCCGGTCGTGGCTGTTTCGCTGTAAGAGTATCCCCAGTAGCCTTCTCCCCAGTAATTAGCAAGATTACTGATTCCGGCATGGCTTATTGCTGCTTTAAATAGTTTTGTTTGGGTTAATAAATACAACGTCATAAAACCCCCGTAGCTAGCTCCGATACATCCAACATTGGTACTGTCTGCCCATGTGTTCTCTGTTAGGAACTTCTTTGTACCTTCAATTATTTGATCTGCAGTAGTTATACCCCAAGCATTAACATGTTTAGCTGCAAATGATTCACCATAACCCGTTGCCCCTGCAGGATTAACTACATAGACTACATAACCCATCGAGGCAAAAAAATTCTTTGGATATCTTCCTTCAAAGGCACGATTGATTGGATTTGTCCCCCCGTAATAATAGACAATGACCGGGTATTTTTTGTTACGATCGAAATCGGGAGGCAACATATAGAATCCATCAATAAGATCTCCGTTTTTTGCTTTGAAACTAAACTCTTTCGTCTCACCAAATACCACCTGACTGAAAATTTCTTTGCTTGGATCAGCAATTAGTTTGAGGGAAGCACCATCTTTATTACAGATGTAAGCTCTTGATGGATATTGTAAAGAAGAACCAGAAAAAATTAGCTTATCTCCGTTGTAGGCTGTTGAAAATTGATCTATTACATCAGGTTGTGTCTCAATTTCGTTGAATTTTTTGTCAGATAAATTAAGTTGAACCAGTTTTACTCTTGTTTTATCTTCAACGCGCAATATTACCGTTTTACCATCTTTAAACCAGATTGCATCTAGGATTTTTGGGTCATAGTTCTTTGTTAGGTGCTCAATATTCTTACTATTTAAATCGTATAGAAAAAGCTGAGTATTGAAATCATTTATAAGCTCCTTCTGTTCCGTTAACTCGGGTTTAAACCAGTTCTTACTTCCTTGTACAAGTAGTTTACTATCATCAGGTGATACAGATATGGTAACATCAGACATATCTTGCCAAATGATTTGACTCTCTAAGGTATTTAGGTTTAAAGAATACAGCGTTTGTCTGGTGGTTGGAGTCTTTGAGTAGTCCTCCTGGCCTGTAGTAAAGAAGATTGTTTGGCTGTCGTGTGTAATGTCTTGCAAATAGGTATTGCCAGATCCCCAAGTTAGACGTTGATGTTGTCCTGAATTTAGATTATAAGACCCAAGGTAGACTCTGTTTCTATACCAAGGTTCACGATCACGCATGTTTTTAAAGCGCTTAACACCTTCTTGATCTTTGGGCCCATTAATATTAATATAGTAAATAACATGTGAACCATCAGGGGTAAATCTGAGGTTGTATGCTTGATCGAAACCTTCAAATCTTTCTTGTTGGAAGGATGAGAGATTCTCAACAATTAGAAATTTTCCCTCAGGATTGTTTTCGGTGTAGAAGATAGATTTTCCATCGGGTGTAAAAGCTAATTCATCTGGTGTATTGCTAGTGTACACACGTATGGGTTGGTTATTATCGGTACGGCATATTTTCGTTTCAATCCATTTTTTCCCGTCTTCGGGATTAGTATATTGTGTCGAGAGGATGTAAAAATCGCCCGTACTGTTGACTTCAATACCGGAAATGGTGGGTGAACAGAGCACATGCTCCATATCCATATGCCAAGCGTTTTCCGCTGATTCCTTTATGTTATTTCCTGAGGCAGATAAACTCAGCCAAGGTATCGTATCGAGATTTGACGGAATGGCAATTTTGAGGGTTAATAAATGATCTCCTCTGATCCAATCGAGTTCGGTCTCTTTTGTTATGCTTTTTTTATTAGGGAACTTCTCTGAGGCAGTTAATGACTTGTTGTTCTCAAACAGTTTGAATGCAAGATTAGTCTTAATCTTGATGTTTACCTTTGAGAATTGATTTGTATAGATTCTACACGTAGCTATTACAAGTTGGTTTTGTTTGCCTTGCGGTCTAGGGAATGTAAGTGTAGTATCACTATAGCTTTTCCATTGGAAGATTTCATTACGCTGATTTGTTGTTGAGGGTAGTTGTTTTTTTTGGGGTAGAGGAAGGTAATCAAGAGCTGATACCGGGTTGAAACGTTCTCCATTATTATTTTTCAATGTGTCAAAGGCTGGAGACGCAGAGGGGAATGTTTTAGATATAAGCCATGATTTGGGTTTAAGCGTCACCTGTTGAGCACATACAACTTGCGCAATAAGAACAACAAGAAAAATGACAAAAGTTTTTTTTAACATGTTTAAGATATGATTGGTTAATTTAAATATGGTTATTACCAGTCGGCAGCGTAAAATAGAAAGTGGTTCCAGATCCTGGGGTGCTTTCAACCCAGATGTTTTCATCCATTCGTCTAATAAAATCATAACATAAAATTAGCCCAAGTCCTGTTCCAGTTTCATTGGCTGTTCCAGTGTTACGAATGGATTCTCCTAATGTGAAAAGTTTTGAAATTGTATCTTCAGACATCCCAATCCCTTGATCACGAATTGCAATTTCAAGATATTCGGTATAAAGATGAACCCTTCCTTCTTTTTTTGTTAAAGAAATCTCAATTTTACTTCCAGGATAAGAGAACTTTATTGCATTACTAATAAGATTACGGAATATCGTTTTTACCATATAGATATCAGCAAATACGATAACAGATGTATCTGAATTATTGACAATTTCAATACCTTTTTGTTGAGCTTGAATAGTTAATAGTGGTAAAGTCTGATAAAGGGGTTCATCGATTACAAAGAACGATTGTTTAAGAGCAATAGCGCCAACTTGAGATCTTGACCACTCCAGGAGGTTATTTAGAAGTTTATAGGCACTATCGGCTCCGTGATGAATCTGAGAGGTGTAGAAAATTCGGGTGTTGTCATCTAAGTTATAGTAATCGTTTTGGAGTAATTGAGTATATCCAAGGATTATGTTAAAAGGATTTTTCAAATCATGAGAAAGTATACTAAAGAACTTGTCTTTAGTTTGATTTAGCTCTTTGAGTCGTTTTTCATTAGATTCTATTCTGTTGAGATTTTCGACTTGGAGGCTAATATCTCTGTACACAACCATTCCCATTCCAATATTACCTTTTTCATCTCTTAGACCTTGTATTTGAATGAGACAAGGGATGTTATGTATTATCTTTTCTAATACTGTGGCTTCTCCATTAAGTGCTCTCTTCATTGCAGAAAGGATCTCTAATCTATCCTCATCGGTAGCCATTAAGCCAATTTTCCTTCCTTCAAAACTTTCTCTAAAGAAACCTGCCCTAGCAAGTAGGGGACCTTCGGCTAATTCATAAATTAAATCGGTGTTATATAGGAACACTGCCGTATCTGGGAGGTTACGGGAAAGTTCTCTATACATCTGGTCTTTTAGCCTAATAGCCTCTTCAGCTTTTTTTAGTTGAGTGATATCCTCTTTTAGGGCAATAAAATGGGTAATGTTTCCATTGTGATCTTTGACAGGAGTAATCGTCGCCTTTTCTGTATAGAGTGATCCATCACGTTTCTTATTTTCAAAGATACCTTGCCAGATCTCTCCCTTTATTATTGTATTCCAAAGCTCTCTGTAGTTTTCGTTTGGAGTATGGCCTGATTTAAGTACAGCCGGAGTTTTTCCTAATAATTCATTGATCTGATAGCCGGTAATTTCAACAACTTTGGCGTTTGCATATTCAATAACCCCATTTTTATTTGTAATAATTACTTGACTAGCATTTTGATTGATTGCAGTCCAAAGCATTGTGTTCTCATTGGTAGCATTATTAATTGCACTCAGATCATGAACTGAAAGAATAATAGCATCGGCCCTATTATGTCGAAAGGGTCTTGATTGTATGCTTACATCGGTGAATTTTTGGTTAATGGACCGAATTTGAGTCTTAAAGCCAATAATCGATTCGTTGGAATTAAGTCTTGCATGTAACTCTTTTGATGGTATGAAGTGTTTAAGACTGTGTTTTAGTACCGTTTTTTCACTGGATTCAACGAGCTCTAAGAACTGCGAATTAACCATTATTATCTTTCCTCTTTGGATAATTATAATTCCTTCATTGGCTGCATTAGCTAATTGTAGAAGGCGCTTTTGGCTCCTTTTAATTGTAATGACAAGTCCTAATAAAACAAGTAGAATAATAGAAAAAGAAATAACAGAGATGTAAAATTGTTTTCTATCTGCGTTAGTTTCTATCTGATACTTTATTAGCATCTTGTCTTGTTCACGGGCTTTTAATAATAATCCAAATTCCTCAGCACGTTGTTTGTTTCGGTTATACAATATAGAATCAGAGATTGCCCGATATTCATTGAAAACTAATTGAGATTTATCAGCATTTTCTTGTTTTAAATAAATCATCAGCTTTGCAGATAGGACGTCTCTTAGCAGAAACCCTAATTCTCCTGTCTTAGCTATGTTAAATGCATTTTCATATTCAATAAGAGCCGAGTCAGAATTGCCTTCTTTTGAATAGATTGTTGCTAATTCTAATATAGCTAAACAGCATGCTTTATAATCATTGATAGTTTTAAATATCTCTATAGCACTTTTATAAGCTTTTTTGGATTGAGAAATCTTCTCTTGCTTTCTGTAATTTTGAGCTTCAATCCAAAAGACTTTAGCCCATTGAGATGGTATTAATATACTATTGCCTGTATAGTTTTTTAAATCAATCTTAACTTTTCTAACCAGACTATCAACTGCTGTTAAGTTGTTTAGCTTCAAATAAACATTTGCTATATATAGATCTGAATGAATAAGCAGATCTGGCTCTTTCATTTTGAGTCTTACCTTCTTAGCGTTTCCATAGAAAAATAGTGCGCTATCAAGTTTATTCTGTTTTTCAGAAACCAATCCAAGATTATTTAGTGCAACTGCTATCCCATGAGGTGTATTTGTCTTTTGGAATACACGGTACATAAATCGATACTCTTTCTTTGCTTCATCGTAAAGCTCTTGTGCATAATAGACATTGGCAATATCTCCTCTGTTATATGCTGTAGCAATATCCAAAGATTTGTTACTAAGAATTTCGCTACATCTGAAATAGTATTCTAATGCGACTTGAAACTGTTGGTGTTCAAAATAGAGTGATCCCATTAGATTGAGATAATGCGCTTGAGATACAATATCTTTCTTTTCTATCGAAATCTTAATTAACTCTGATAAATGTGAAGCTGCGAGTTTGAAGTTGTTATCTTTGCTTTCATTGTATCCTTGAAATAAAAAGAGCGTATAGGCGGAATCAGCCCCATTAATATATTTAAAAAGTACTGGCAACTCTTTAGAAGACATGGGGTAACTAGTAAAGGATAACGCCATAAATGCGATAAATAGGAGTATTCTATTTATCGCATTTCTTAGATTATATTTTGATTCTTTAGTGAACATATATTCTGAGTTTAAAGAGAACTCTAGAAATAATTACTGAATTAGATAATCTTTAGGGAGGAAAGCAACTGAATGATCTGTTTTTTGCTAAAAGGTTTCGTCAGATAATAATTAATTCCTTCGTTGCTACATTTAATCTTATCCATCATTGTGTCAAACCCAGAGACCGCAATAACGGGAATATATCCTCCATTAGGCTTTCTCTTTAATTCTTTTACAATTTCTAATCCGTCAGGACCATTACCTAGATGTATATCAAGAAGGATAGCTTGGAACTTGAATTGAGATAGGGCTTTAATGGATTCATTAAAGGAACGTACTATCACTATTTCGCAATAATCTTCAAGGTATAATTTTACCAGATTGGCATTTACTACATTGTCTTCAACAACTAACACCAAGGGTTTGTTTTTTGATTTAGATGGTTGGTCTTGATGATTTAAAACAGGTTGATCTATGGCCTCTTCATTTACCGGAATAGTAAGGAAGAAGGTGCTTCCTTTCTCAATCTGGCTAATAACGTTAATTTCTGCATCCATTGATGAGGCTAGTTTTTTAGCTATAGTCAGCCCAATTCCAGAACCTTCATAATTTCTGGTGGTTCCTTCACTTACTTGTCTAAAGGGCTCGAAGATAATATCAAGATGCTCTGGTTCTATCCCAATTCCAGAATCGGTGATCTTGATTTGCAGTACTTTATTCGTCTCTTTATAGATAATATTTGCATGGATTTCAATAATTCCATTTTGTGTGAATTTTACCGCATTATCTAAAAGATGATTAAGAACTTGGGTAAGATATGGTTCAATAAGTATAAGTGGTCTATCAATGTTATTGTAGATTCGAATTTGGTTGTTGTTTCTTGTAGTAGCCTCATCAAGTTCAGTAATTAATTGATTAAAAACTAAATTTAGATCTAATGGTCTTGATTTAGGGCATTCAGATTCGTCCTCCAATTGACTTAACATCATTAAGTTGTGAAGGGTTGATGTAAATCTTTTTGACGACTTTTTTATTTGGTGAACTAAGTCCATAATAAAAGGATCAAGGTTTTCTGATGCTAACAAGTCAGTAAATCCTTGAATACCATTTAGGGGTGTTCTCAATTCGTGACTGATATTTCTAAGAAGATTATTCTTTAAAAGATTTGATGCTTCAACTTTTTTAAGTACCTGTTTTAAGTGCGTCTCGGTTTCAAATCTTGTGGCTGCACCGCCAATGCTAACTGCCAGTGTGGAAAGAGTGTCGAGGGTAGCTTCATCAAAGGGTGCATTCGACCTGCAGCTGGCGAAGACAAGTAAGCCAATTGTTTTTAAACCTGATTTAACCGGTAAAACGGCATAAGATTTTACACCTTTAGCCTGAAGGAGTGGGTGTAGATTGGCATTTGCAACGGTAGAACTCCGAATGTATGAAAACTCATTTCTATCAGAATTTGTAACGATATCATTTTCTTCCGCAAGATTAAAGAGATGTAACTCTGTAGCTGTTATGTATGAGAATTCTTTCTCCTTTTTCCAAACTGATTGCAAGTGGTATTCTTGTAGATCACTCTTTTTTTCAGATAATTGGAAGAAGTGGATAAGATCTATCTCACTATTTGTTCCGATTATTTCAAAAGCTATTGGAATGCTATCGCTTAATTCTTGATTAATTAAAAGTTCAGAATTAGCAAGGTTTATTGCCTTCATTAGCTTTTGGCGTTGTCTGGAGCTTTTTTCATGGACGAGCATCTCTGTAATATCTCTTGAAATGGCTAAGACTTTGTTTTGACTAATTCTTACATGTCTGGCCTCATAATGGAAAGTATTATTTAGGATGTTTAGCTTGAATTTTGTTGTGAAAGGTTGCCCATCAGATAAGCATTGACGGATTTTTTGAATGGTGTCATTCGCAAATTCTTCGTCGAAGAAATCTTTTATATTCTTTACGTTAAAATTGCAAAATGGGTTGTTAATCTTTTCTTCTGCTCCTATATGAATATTAATGAAGTTTCCATTTTCATCAAAAAGGTACATCATGTCAGGGATGGCAGAGAGGATTGCCTCATGTTGAATGCGGCTAGAGGCTAATTCTTCTTCAATTAGTGTTTGGTGGGAAATATCTCTTGCTGAACCAACCACACCGATGATTTCACCTTTTGCATTTCTGATAGGCGACTTATAGACATCAAGAACTAATTTCTCTCCTTTTACATAACCAGTTTCAATGAATCTTCCGGCTATCCCCGTTTTAATTATCTGTTGGTCACTGTCGGAACAGTCTAGATCAAATGTATGCCAGTCGTTTCTTTCAGGTGCTTCTTTTCGTTGTCTTTCAGCAAACCAGGTGTGATCATGACCAATCGCCTCCCTGCTATGTAAGGTGAAAAGAAAGGTTTCATTATGTACTTTATTCGAATAAATGTATCTACCAACTAGATCTTTTGCCCAAACCATTTCTGTCATATTATCAAGAACATGATTGGTAAAAGTATTGAAGTCTATTCCATGAAGAGCAAAAAACGTATCTGGATTTTCAGAAAGTAAGCTATCTGCTTTATTAGAATCAGATAGTTTGGTTTTCAAAATCCTTTTAAAATGGTGGAGCATTTCAGTTACTTTTTCTGTTGCGGGTTTTCCTAAAAGATATTCTATCTAAAACCAAAAAGAGAGAGAAGGGAAGTCCGATGTTAATGTGCTTAGAGATATAAATTTAAGCATATTTTAAGTTCAAAGTACAGGTAAATCTTGATAAAACAGAATTTATCAAAAAAAAGAGATAGAATAAAATGAGATTCGCAAAAGGAATTGAGTAAAGGTTGAATAATTCGGTTTTGGCAAAAAAAAAGAGGGATAAAATCCCTCTTTTTAATAAAGTATGACTAAGATTAAGCAATTTCTTCCAAGAGCTCAGCACCTTTAGATATAGCCTCCATGTTCATGGGGATTAATTTATGGTGTCTAACGGGAAGAGATTTCTTTAATCCTTTCTCAACATTTTCCATTTTTACGATGGGTTTTGCTTTCAAGAAAGCGCCTAAAACGATCATATTAAAAGTTTTAGAGTTACCCATAGCAGCAGCAGCTTCTGCGGCTGGGATTTTAAAGATTTTGATGTCTTTGCGAGAGGGGTGATGGGTTATACCATTAGGATCGTAGAGAAGAGTTCCACCAGGTTTGATGGTTTTCTCGAACTTATCCATAGATTGTTGGTTGAGAATGATAGCGGTATCGAAAGCGTTTAAGACGGGAGAGCTAATTCGCTCATCGCTAAGGATAACGGTAACATTTGCTGTTCCGCCACGCATTTCTGGACCATAAGATGGCATCCAACTAACTTCTTGATCCTGCATAATGCCAGAGTAGGCGAGGATTTTACCCATGGAAAGCACACCCTGTCCACCAAAACCGGCGATGATTATTTCTTCGGTCATGATTTTCTTCTTTTTAATTTGTGATTACTTTACCAATTCGCCATTGACTTTGATGTCTCCAAGAGGGTAGAATGGGAACATATTCTCTTCCATCCACTTGTTGGCTTTTACAGGAGTTAGTTTCCAACCAGAGTTACAGTTTGAAACCACTTCCACAAAACTCAATCCGCGGTTGAGTTTTTGATTTTCAATTGCCTGACGGATCGCTTTTTTGGCTTTACGTACATTAGCGGGAGTATGTACTGACTGACGAGTAACAAAGTAAGTGCCAGGTAGCTGGGCGATGAGTTCAGTGATTTTAAGAGGATTTCCCATGGTGGCAACTTCTCTTCCATAGGGGCTTGTAGCAGTTGCCATGCCAGGTAGAGTGGTAGGAGCCATTTGTCCGCCTGTCATTCCATAGATACCATTATTAACGAAGATGATAGTAATGTTTTCACCACGGTTACAAGCATGGATTGTTTCAGCTGTACCAATAGCTGCAAGGTCACCATCACCTTGATAGGTGAAAACGAATTTATTTGGGAAAAGCCGTTTTACAGCTGTTGCGACTGCGGGTGCTCTTCCATGTGCAGCCTCTTGCATATCGACATCGAAATAGTTGTAGGCCAATACCGAACATCCTACAGGTGCAATGCCGATGGTTTCGCTTTGAATCCCCATCTCTTCTATTACTTCAGCTAAAAGACGATGAGTCGTACCGTGACCACAACCAGGGCAATAGTGCATGATGTTGTCAGTCAGTACCTTTGTCTTGCTATATACAAGGTTCTCCGGAGTACGGATTTCGGGTCTGTCAAATGTTTCAGCCATGGATTATCCTCCAATAATTTTTTGTTCAAGCGCTTTTACTACTTCTTCAGGATTTGGAATCATCCCTCCAAATCTTCCAAAGTGTTCAACTTTTACTTTACCATTAACAGCAAGTCTAACATCTTCGATCATCTGACCAGCATTCATTTCGACTGTCAGAATTCCCTTAACCTGATCTGCTAATTTGTTGATGATTTCGCTAGGATAGGGGAAGAGGGTAATGGGACGAATCATGCCGACCTTTATCCCTTTTGCTCGTGCCATATCTATCGCTTTCTGTGAAATACGTGCACTTGATCCGAATGCAACAATCAAATACTCAGCATCGTCGGTGTGAATGGCCTCATACATGACCTCGTTCTCCTGCATCTTGCGGTATTTCTCCTGAAGATGGTGATTGTGCTTCTCTTGTTTCGAAGAATCAAGCTCTAAAGAGGTGATGATTCTATGAGGTACTCCTGCTGGTTTACCAGTAGTAGCCCATGGATAATTTGCTGCTACCTCTTCATCAGTCAACCTTGGCATCTGTTCAAATAACTCAACCTTCTCCATCATTTGGCCAATAACGCCATCTGATAAAATCATAACTGGATTACGATATTTAAAGGCTAAATCAAAACCAAGTTTTACATGATCTGCCATCTCTTGCACAGAAGCCGGCGCTAATACAAGCAACCGATAGTCTCCATGTCCTCCCCCTTTGGTGGCTTGAAAATAGTCACTCTGGGAGGGCTGAATGGTACCTAAACCGGGCCCGCCACGAACTACATTCAAAATTACGCAAGGTAACTCAGCTCCTGCAATATAACTGATCCCTTCCATCTTTAAACTGATGCCGGGACTTGATGACGACGTGATAACTTTTTTACCACAGGCAGCCCCGCCATAAACCATGTTAATGGCTGCTACTTCACTCTCAGCTTGCAGAACTACCATACCGGTACGCTCATATGGCCTCTCTGCCATTAAGTATTCCAATACTTCACTCTGCGGAGTGATGGGATATCCAAAATAGGCATCGGCTCCGGCTCGGATTGCAGCCTCTGCTACTGCCTCGTTGCCCTTCATTAACTTCAGTTCTTTCATCCCTTGATTTTTATTTTATCTGTGATTGATCATTATATTTTGGCACGATATACTGTTATAACAGCATCGGGACAAACTACAGCGCAGTTTGAGCAGCCTATGCAATTACCATTAACCTTCGTAGCATAATGGTAACCCTTACCATTAACTTCGCTAGCCATGGCAATGACATCCTGCGGACAGGCTGTCGTACATACTTCGCAGCCTTTGCAACGCTCTATGTCTATTACAATATCGCCTACAACTTTTGCCATAAATATGTGATTTTGTTGTTATTGGATTTTATTTTAATGTGGTACGAAATTAAGCTTTTTAACTTAATTATTCACTAATTCGCAAACGTTTACGATATCAGTTTTGCTAATTTAGAATTAATTCAAATAAATAATGCTTTATACTCTTCTGGTCATTAGCGTTTTTATCTCCATTTGCTCGTTGTCGATTTTCTCTTTGAACTTTGGTTCGCTCCTGCAAATGTTCCTTCCTAATCTGATTTCACTTGCTTTTTTCTATCTCCCTTCGCTCCCTCTCCATATCTTCTTCGCTCTTTCTCTATCCAAAGAGTAACCAGCTATTTCTGAAATTGAATTTTTTCTCCATTGTCTCTCTCTTTTCGGTTCGGATTTTTCCGTTTAAATAGCCATGTGAAACGAAGGGAGAGCGAAGGGCGAGCGAAGAGGTCGTTGGTTTGATCAGACGCTTTATTTCGTTTTTCAGTTTTGTTCAGTAATTTTGCTCAACATAAGATCAAATGATAGAAGAATGAGAATTGGAATAATTCCTGCTAGATATGCCTCGTCTCGTTACCCTGGTAAGCCTCTTGCAATGATAGATGGAAAATCTATGATTATTAGGGTTTTCGAACAAGCTTCTAAGGCTAAACTGCTTGATGATGTCATTGTTGCTACTGACAATGCAACCATATTTAAGCATGTGGAAAAAAATGGTGGAAAAGTAGTTATGACCAAAGAGTCTCATTTATCTGGAACAGATCGTTGCTATGAAGCTGTAATAAATTGTTACCAAGATAAGTTGCCCGATGTCGTGGTAAATATTCAGGGCGACGAACCATTCATTGACCCAGAGCAGATAGACTTGGTTGTTAGCGCTTTTGAAAACCCTGATGCTGATATCGCAACTTTAATTAGGCCAATTAGAGATTATACGGAACTTTTTAATCCAAATGCCGTAAAAGTAGTGTGTGACTCTAAAGGTCAGGCTATGTTGTTCAGCCGTCAGGCAATACCTTATATTAGAGGTGAAGAACAACAAAACTGGATTGAAAAGGGTAAGTTCTTTAAACACCTTGGAATTTACGGCTATAGAGGTTCTGTTCTGAAAAAGTTGGCTATGTTACCAACAGCTGAACTTGAACAGCTAGAGTCGCTTGAGCAACTCAGATGGTTGTGGAATGGGTTTAAAATTCAAACGAAAATAACCATGCACGAGGGTGTCTCAATTGATACTCCTGAAGATTTGTTGAAAGTTATTAACAAACCTTGAAATCGGGAGTAAAGTATGTTATCTTTGTGAAAATGAGACCATCATGTCTGATCAATCTATTGTAATTAATGAACTAATATGCGAGCTGCTTTATGCTCATGATTGCGTGGTTATCCCCAACTTTGGCGGGTTTCTACTTCAATATGTGCCTGCAAGTATCCATCCGGTTCAACATGTTTTTACCCCACCTTCTAGAACGGTAGCTTTCAATGCCGCTCTAAAGGTCAATGATGGTATTCTTGCAAAGTATGTTGCCTCTGCCTTCAATATCACTTATCATGATGCACTCGAAAAGCTAAGAATCTTCTCTGCCGAGTGTCAGCTCCATTTACGCTTACATCGTTCCATTACTTTTACAGGAATAGGAACTCTAAAGCTTGATACTCATGATTTGATTGATTTTCTACCTTTAGAAGGTGGTAATTATTTGGCTGACGCTTTTGGTTTACCCGTATTTACTAGTCCGGCCATCTTGAGAACGAATGAACAAAGAGTTTCCAGACCAGCTCCTGAAGATAGAAAGATCCCTCTAAAGCGTAGATCTTTGCCTAATGCTATCCGTTGGGTCTTGGTAGTACTGCCTGTTTTAGCTGTTACTTCCTGGTTATTGTATCAGAGTTTTAAAGGACCTGAATTTGTTCTTGATCAAGCCGGAATGATGCCCGATATGGAGTCGTTAGCCGCTGTTCCTGCTCCTAAAAAGCCTTTTCTAAAAAATGATATAAAGGCGGAAGAAAATTCAAAGGCTGAAGTAAGCTCTTCAAATCGAAATGAGACTGCTCCTCTTTCTAATGATCCTACTCCCGTAACTAACAGTAAAGTAACCAAAAACAAAGGATCAATTAGTATAGCTGATAAAAAGACTGAAAAATCAGATGATTTACGATTTAAGGCTAAGAATGAGCTAAAATCTTCTCATGCTGATGAGAAAGCGGTAGCAAACAAGGAGGTTAAGACTTCTCAAAAAAGTAAACCTGAAGCTGCTAAGATCGCCGAGAATAAACCTAAAGAGTCTAACAAAACGGATAGTAAACCCCCAAAAGTGGCTTCTGATACTTCGAAAGGATATCATGTCATTGCAGGCTGCTTTTCTTCCGAAGACAATGCAAAGAAATTTGTTAATGAAGCTAAAGCTAAAGGCTTTGGAGCTTTAGTCTTGGATAAAGGGAAAAATGGCTTGTTTAGAGTAAGTGCCGGATTAAGCCCGTCTCAACAAGAAGCTGAGAAGCTCTTGAAGAGAGTAAACAATGGACTTGCCAAAGGTGCTTGGATCGTTAAAAAATAGATTTCCGGTGTTAATTTTTGAAAAATAGAATAGAATTAATTACTTGTGGCAAAAAAGAAATTGTTTCATTTTGAGGAAGTGAAGTCATTTCCTCATTTTTTTCAGCCTAACTATGATGAATTAAAGGATGGCTACTCTCTGAAAGGAAAGTGGAATACCTTTTTTGGTAATGATAATCCTATTACCCTCGAAGTAGGTGCCGGTAAAGCTGAGTTCTCTTTTTACTTAGCCAATAAATATCCTGATCGTAACTTCATTGCGATCGATCTGAAAGGGGCAAGGCTCTGGCGTGGAGCAAAGGATTCGTTAGATCTGGGATTAAAGAATATTGCTTTTATCAGGACTCATGTCCAACAAGTTACAAATCTCTTCGCTGCAAAAGAAATTCAGGAGATCTGGATACCATTTCCTGATCCTCAACCAAGACAAGCCAGAGAGAGGAAACGTCTAACCTCTCCACACCTCCTTAACCGCTTTAGGATGATTTTGTCTGATGACCATCTTATTCATCTTAAAACGGATAATCGAGGACTCTATGATTATACGTTGGAGATTATGAAACAATTGGATCATACTGTTCATTTCAATACGGATTTGCTGTATGAAAGTAATTATGAAGGTGATGTTAAATCGGTGCAGACTTTTTATGAAAAACAATTTTTAGCCCAAGGGTCTCCAATTCATTACATACAATTCTCATTAAAACATTAACCTTATTGGCACGGAGTGACGATTTTTTCGAAATGGTATATGATGTTGCTCGTCTAATTCCTGAAGGTCGTGTAACTACTTATGGTGCCATTGCCAAATACCTTGGTATGGCGCGTTCTTCAAGGATGGTTGGATGGGCTATGAATGGGGCTCACACACAAGAAATTCCGGTGCCTGCTCATCGTGTTGTCAATCGAAAAGGATATCTCACTGGAAAACACCATTTTGCTAATGAGAACCTAATGCAACAGCTTCTTGAAAAGGAGGGTATGCAGATAGAAAATGACCAAATTGTCAATTTTACCAATTATTTTTGGGATCCTGCAACTGAACTTAGTCTCTAAGGTGATCCTGGCGATTACTATGTTCAAGGTTTTTAGTAGGTTTGTCTATCGAAACCATTAAACCACAAAATAATTTAATCATGATCAAAAATTCTATTTTTATCCTTATGGTTATTGCATTGGCCGCGTGTGCAACAAAGCCTAAGAACCAAGATAAGTCGCCACTTCAACAGAAGGTCGATGAGTATGCTAAGTTTACTCTTACCACTGACCTTTCTAAGCTTACTCCAAAAGAAAAGGAGATGTTACCTTTGCTTATTCAAGCAGCCGAAATCATGGATGATCTTTATTGGCAACAAGCTTGGGGTGATAAAAATGTGCGTCCAGATTCATTAACTGATAGTGCCGCTATTGAATTCTTTAACATTAATTATGGCCCTTGGGATCGTCTAGATGGTAACAAACCTTTCGTTGCAGGTGTTGGTGAAAAACCAGCAGGAGCAAATTTTTATCCAGCTGATATGACTAAAGAGGAGTTTGAAGCACTTCCTGATCCAAAAAAGACGGATAATTATACGGTTATAGTCAGAAAAGAGGATAAATCGTTGGAAGTTATTCCTTACAGTGTATTTTATGGTGAGAAACTTAAGAAGGCATCAGAGCTTATCTTAAAGGCTTCTGAGTTGGCTGAAGACCCAGGGTTGAAGAGTTACCTTAAACTTAGAGCAGAAGCACTTCTGTCTAATGATTATTATCCTAGTGATAATGTATGGATGGATATGAAGGATAATGGTATCGATTTTGTAGTTGGACCTATTGAAAACTACGAGGATCAATTATTTGGTTATAAGACCTCTTTTGAATCTTTTGTTTTAGTAAAGGATAAAGAGTGGAGCCAAAAGGTACTTCACTTCGCTGCTCTTTTCCCTGCTTTACAAAAGTCATTACCAGTAGATGATAAATATAAAACAGAAGTACCTGGTAGTGCTTCTGACTTAGGTGTTTATGATGTTATTTACTACGCCGGTGATTGTAATGGTGGTAGTAAGACCATCGCAATTAACCTTCCAAATGACCCCAGAATTCATAGGGAAAAAGGAACTCGTAAACTTCAACTAAAGAATGCCATGCAGGCTAAATTTGAAAAGATTCTTGTTCCTATTGCTGGCCAAGTCTTGAATCCTGAACAGATGAAGCATGTTAAATTTGAAGCTTTCTTTGAAAATACAATGTTCCATGAATCAGCACATGGCTTGGGGATAACAAAAACAATCAATGGCAAAGGAAATGTTAGGGATGCCCTTAAAGAAGGCTATACCAGCATTGAGGAAGCTAAAGCTGACATCCTAGGCCTTTATCTTATAACTAAGCTCAATGAAATGGGCGAATTCAAGGATAAGGACTTAATGGATAATTATGTGACTTTTGTTGCGGGTATTTTTAGAAGCGTTAGATTCGGTGCCTCTTCTGCCCATGGTAAAGCAAACATGCTTTCTTTTAATTACTTAGGTGAACATGGTGCATTTACAAGAGATGCTTCAACAGGATTATATACGGTCGATTTTGAGAAAATGAAACAGGCTGTAGCTGATTTAAGCGGTATGATCTTGGTTCTTCAAGGTAACGGTGATTATGAGGGAACCATAAACCTTGTTAAGGAAAAAGGAGTTATCATGCCAGATCTTCAGAAGGATCTTGATAAAATATCTACTGCTGGCATTCCAAGAGACATTATCTTTGATCAAGGACTGAAAGCTTTAGGATTATAATAGACTTTAAACAAAGCAGCTCTCAAAAACTGAGAGCTGCTTTGTTTTCAAGCCTTATTAGCCTTTATAAATTAACTAACTTTGTAGCGTTAATATCAAAGCAGATAGACAAATAATTATATGGAAAAGCTTATTATTGAAAACAAAGTGCGTAATGTACTTGATCAGATTCGTCCCTATCTTCAACAAGATGGTGGTGATATTGATTTTGTTGAGTTAACAGATGATCTTACGGTGAATGTAAAATTAACCGGTGCTTGTGGCTCTTGCCCTTTTTCTACTATGACTCTGAAAAACGGAGTTGAACAGGCTGTAAAGAAAGCAATACCTGAAATTAAGTCAGTCGAGGCTGTAAATCTTAAATTTTAGTTTTTAATACTAGGTGGGAGTAAGGGTTTTTATACCTTTGCTCCCGTTTTTTATGCATACCGCTGTGTTTTCAAAATAATTGAAAATGAGAAGATTGTGTTTTATGGTTATTTCCGTGGTCGTGTTATTCAGCTATGGATGTGCTCATAAAAAGACATATAATGAGGTAGTTAAAGATCCTGTGACTGGCATTGATATATTGAAACAATATGTAAATGCCGGGAGTTTAAAGGTTAGTTTCTTTAAAGAATCTTACTTGAATGGTTTAGATTCTTATCAAGGTGACTCACAGGTTTTATTGGATCTTGGAGTTAAACTAAAGGAAGTGAAGTTTGTTGTAGTAATGGGGACGTGGGATGATCATAGCAAGTATCTGGTACCGAGATTAATGGCAATGTTATTCTCGGTAAAGGATTTCAAGGGAATTTCTGCCGAACCTATTGAGCTGGCAATATCAAATATATTAAATATCAAAAGATGATTGTTTTTGAAAAGATAGCTGATCTTCAATCCTATCTGCATTCAAAAAATGGGGATAGATGTAGTCTGGGTTTTGTTCCAACCATGGGGGCCTTGCATGAGGGGCACCTTTCATTAGTTAGAAGAGCAAAATCAGAAAATGACACGGTTGTTGTTAGCATTTTTGTTAATCCTATCCAATTCAATAATCAAGAGGATTTACAGAAATACCCTCGAACACTTGATCATGATGTAATGTTATTGGAAGGAGCTGGATGTGACGTTGTATTTGCTCCTTCTGTTGAGGAGATGTATCCTGATCAGCCTAATGAACAATTCAATTTTGGCAATCTAGAGAAAGTAATGGAAGGGTTCTATCGCCCGGGGCATTTCAATGGTGTTGGAGTGGTTGTAAAGCGTCTATTCGAGATCGTACAGCCTCAACATGCTTACTTTGGCGAAAAAGATTATCAGCAGCTTGCTATTATCAAACGGATGGTTGAATTAGTAGGTAGTGCAGTAAAAGTAATACCTTGCTCCATTGTACGAGAGCCTGATGGTTTGGCTATGAGTTCAAGAAATATGCGCCTTGATCAAAAGGCCAGATCACTGGCTCCTAAAATTTTCGAGCTATTATCGGAAGGAAAAAAGATGAGCCATTCACTTAGTCCAAAGCAGACTGAAAAGTGGGTTTCATCTAAATTTGAGCAAATTAACGAGTTTTCTCTTGAGTATTTCTCAATTGTTGATGCAAATACTTTACAGCCGATTGACCAGTGGGATGAATCAAAATCGGTAATTGCATGTATCGCCGTCTACTTGGGAGGTGTTAGACTTATTGATAATTTGATGTATCGTTCTTAAATTTGAGGTCATGTTTATCGATGTACTAAAATCTAAAATACATCGTGCAACAATAACAGTTGCCGATCTAAATTATATTGGCAGTATTACTATAGATGAAAATCTTATGGATGCTGTTAATTTGATAGAGAATGAACGTGTTCACATTTATGATATTAATAATGGTGAACGTTTTGATACCTATGTTATTAAAGGGGAACGGGGTAGTGGTGTAATAGGTATAAATGGGGCAGCTGCTCGTAAAGTCGCACCCGGTGATCTGGTCATTATTGTCTCTTATGCGAGTATGACTCCTGAAGAGGCTAAAAGTCATCAACCGGCAATTCTATTCCCTGATGAAAATAACAAAATTCCAACCACTTGAAACATAAAATATTCTCAGGCCTAAAGATCTCTTTCTTTCTTGGTATAGGCTTTCTCTTTATTTGGCTTTTCGTCAGAACACTCACTCCTGATCAGATTGCAGAAGTAATTCAATCATTTAAAAGAGCTGACTATGGAATAATATCCTTAGCTATCTTAATCGGGATAACGAGTCATGGTCTAAGGGCCTGGCGTTGGAAGATCCTGATGGAACCTTTGGGTTATAAACCTAGATATACTAATGTCTTTTTCGCTGTTTTTATTGGATATCTTGCCAATACCGCAGTTCCTCGTCTTGGAGAAGTGAGCCGATGCGGTGTTTTAACCCGTTATGAACAGATTCCCTTTAATAAATCATTTGGAACAGTCATATCTGAGAGAGCTTTAGATATGATTGTTTTTATTTTATTGTTCTTTTTTAATTTGGCATTGCAGTTTCAGTTGCTTAAAGATTATATCTATGATAGAATTTATATGCCGCTTTTTGGCAAATTTATAGCTGCAGGTAACTTAAGCCTATGGTTTTATAGCGTGTTTTTCTTCGGGGTTGTCCTTATTAGTATTCTTTATCTTTTTCGTAAGAGGTTTTATCATCTTAAGTTTGTGATTAAGATCCGAGACATGATAAAAGGCTTTCTTGAGGGAATGAAGGCATTAATTCAGCTTCGTCAACCTTTGTTATTCTCCGCCTTGACATTTGGCATTTGGTTATGTTATTTCCTGATGTCATATTTAGTCTTTTTTAGTTTACCTGAGACATCCTCTTTAAGTCCGAATGCCGGTTTAGCTGTCTTGGTTTTTGGCTCGGTGGGTATCATGGTTGTCCAGGGTGGCATTGGGGTATATCAAGCCATTGCGGCTGAGACCTTAATGTTATATGGAATTTCATCAACCACTGGCTATGCCATGGGTTGGCTTCTTTGGAGTTCTCAGACTGCTTTAATAATATTTATGGGACTAGCCTCTATGATGCTTGTACCTTTTTATAATCGTTGGAAAAATGCAAAAGCTTGATTTAATCAAAAAGAACATTTTTGAGTCTGCAAATAGTCCTGCCTTTAATAGATTACTTGCTTACTGGCAGTTTAAGGATAAGCAAATTGTCTTTACGAATGGATGTTTTGACATTGTTCATTTGGGTCATATAGAGTATTTAGCTAAATCTAAAGATGAGGGCGATGTATTGATCATTGGGTTGAATAGTGATTCTTCTGTTCGGCGACTAAAGGGTTCTCATAGGCCCATCAATGATGAGAATATGAGATCTATGATTTTGGCTTCTATAAAATTCGTTGATGCAGTGGTCTTCTTTGATGAAGATACCCCCTATAATTTGATATCTGTTATTCAACCTGATGTTTTAGTCAAGGGAGCTGACTATAAACCAGAAGATATTGTTGGCTATGATATCGTTATGGCAAAAGGAGGGAGGGTAGCCACTATAGAATTGACCTCTGGTTATAGTACAACTGCTATTGAAAAGAAGATTAGGGAAAGTATTTAGAGTCATGTTAAAATTTTAATACTTCAATTTGCTTTTGTCTTTCTATCGTCCTGATAAGTTTTAGTGATGTAGGTTATGAATATAATAAGTCTAGGACTGTATTTTCGATTAGGTTAGTAAAAGGATTGGTGCATATTGAAAAAATGTGAGAGATATTAGTGAAATTTATGGTTAGAATTTGAAAATTGTAGGCCAATTTGAGGTATGATCTTGTTACATTTGTACTAAAGACCTTATATTTTGGCAAAAATTAAAACTGCTTGGTTTTGTTCAGCTTGTGGGGCTCAAGCCGGTAAATGGCTTGGCCGTTGTCCTTCTTGTGGGGAGTGGAACACGATGGAGGAATCGATAGTTACCCGTAATGAGCCTGGTATAAGTAATAAGGGATCACTTATTAGTTTAACTGCTAGACCATTACATACAATCGAATCTCTAACTTTAAAGCGTATTTCAACAGAGAATGAAGAGTTAAATCGTGTTTTGGGAGGTGGATTGGTTCCTGGAAGTATTATACTTGTAGGGGGTGAACCCGGAATCGGTAAATCTACTCTTATGCTTCAGGTGGCCCTCCAGATGAAGGGTACAAGAATCTTGTATGTTTCTGGGGAGGAAAGTGGCGAACAAATTAGGATGAGAGCAGACAGACTTAAAACAGAGCAATCAGATATCTATATTCTTACAGACACCTCAACGGAGGTAATTACCGAACATGCTCGTCAATTAAATCCAGGACTAGTCATAATAGATTCTATTCAAACTATAGTTAATCCGCTTTTGGAATCTACAGCAGGTAGTATACCTCAAATAAGAGAAAGTGCTTCGGTTTTGCAGAAGTTTGCTAAGACTACTTCTATTCCTGTAATCTTGATTGGTCATATCACAAAAGATGGAACTATTGCTGGTCCGAAGATATTAGAACATATGGTTGACACCGTTTTGCAATTTGAAGGGGATCAACACTATGGATATCGTATCTTAAGAGCAGTAAAGAATAGATTTGGATCGGCTACTGAGCTTGGCATTTTTGAGATGTCGGGTAATGGTCTTAGAGAGGTCAATAATCCATCTGAGGTCTTGTTATCCCAGCGAGAGGATTCATTAAGCGGTATTGCAGTAGCAGCTTCTTTAGAAGGTAATCGACCTATGTTAATGGAGTTACAGTCTTTGGTTGGGGTCTCCCCGTATGCTACACCTCAGCGGTCGGCAACAGGGTTAGATTCAAGGCGATTGAGTATGTTGCTTGCAGTGATTGAGAAAAAAGGGGGGTATCGGTTAGCAAATAAAGATGTATTTCTAAATGTGGCTGGAGGGTTTAGGATAGATGATCCAGCTACAGATCTAGCTATCGTTGCAGCCGTATTATCTTCAGCGGAAGATGTTCCAATTGATCCAAATGTATGTTTTGCAGCTGAAGTTGGCTTATCCGGAGAGATTAGACCAGTCTTTAAACTGGATCAACGTATAGCTGAGGCATCAAAATTAGGTTTTAAAAAGATGGTTGTTTCAAAGTTTAATGGAAAGTCAATACCTGGCAAAAAGGGGTCATTGGAGGTGGTTCAGGTTGCTAAACTAGAAGAGGTTTTTAGGTTTATATTCGCATAATTGAGAAGAATTTTATTTATGGATAACAAGACAGTTGGATTGTATGAGGTAGACAAGGTTCGGGAACGAATAGATATATTAAAGAAATATCGCAGGCTGTTGACTGTTTGGAAACCAAAAAAAGACCATATCAAGGAGGATATGGCCATGATTAGAAAGGCTTTTGAGGTTGCAGCCGATGCCCATAAAGATATGCGCCGTAAGAGTGGTGAGCCTTATATTATGCATCCTTTGGAAGTGGCGATAATCTGCGCCGATGAGATTGGTTTGGGTAAGACTTCAATCGTTGCAGCATTACTTCATGATGTAATAGAAGATACCGATATATATAAACTTAGTGACATAGAACGAATGTTTGGCCCTAAAGTGGCTATGATTTGTGATGGTTTGACAAAAATTAAAAAGCTGTTCGATGCCACTGAATCGAGTGCTCAGGCTCTAAACTATCGAAAGCTTTTAGAAACGATGGCTCAGGATGTCAGGGTTATTCTAATAAAACTGGCTGACAGGCTTCACAATATGCGTACTTTAGGTTCTATGAGGCCTGAGAAGAGGCTTAAGATCGCTGCAGAAACCAACTATTTCTTTGCTCCGATGGCTCATCGCTTAGGTTTGTATGCGATCAAGAGTGAACTAGAGGATCTTTCATTGAAGTATACCGAACCACTGGTTTTTCAAGAGATTGTTGATAAGGTTAATCAATCTATGGAGATAAGAGACCTCTTCGCTGCTCAGTTCCTTCATCCAATTAAGAAGGTTTTAACAGAAAGAGGATACGATTATAAAATTCTGGTTCGAACTAAGTCGATCTTTTCTATCTGGCAAAAAATGCAGCGCAAGCATATCCCATTTGATGAAGTGTATGATGTCTTTGCCATAAGAATCATTCTTGATGTACCTCTAAAATTAGAACGAAGTTCTTGCTGGGAATGTTATGCTATTGTTACCGATTTTTATAGGCCTAAGCCTGATCGTATGCGTGATTGGATCTCTATTCCTAAGGCAAATGGTTACCAAGCTCTACATACAACAGTGATGAGTGATCTTGGAAAGTGGGTCGAGGTTCAGATTAGAACCGTAAGAATGGATGAGATCGCAGAAAAAGGATATGCAGCCCATTTTAAGTATAAAGGCATTCAAGGTGAAGAACATAATGTGGAAAATTGGCTCAATCGTATTCGCGATTTATTGGCTAAAAATGAAGGGGACGCTGTTAATCTAATAGATGATTTTCAAGGTTATCTGTTTAATAAGGAGGTTTTTGTATTTACACCAAATGGCGAATTAAGGATTCTTCCTCAAGGGAGTACCGTATTGGATTTTGCATACGGTATTCATTCTGAAGTGGGAAATAACTGTATCGGAGCCAATGTTAATCGTCAGTTAGTTTCTAAATTTCATGTGTTATCATCTGGTGATCAGATTGAAATTCTGACAAGTAAAAAACAGGAACCGAGTGAAGAATGGGTAAAACATGTTAAAACGACCCGGGCTCGAGCAAAGATTAGAGAGGCTTTAAAAGAAAAGAAAAGGGTTCATTCTGAAGAGGGGCGTAATAAAATACTGGAGGTTTTAGATCAACTAAATGTTGACTCCTCAAACGTCAATCTTGGGAATCTTCAAAAGCTGCTCAAGTACTCATCAGCCTTGGATATGTATTATGATGCATTCCTTGGTAAACTTTCCCTTCGAGAGATTAAACAAGCTATTCCTGAGACTGAAAAGTCTTGGATTAGCCGAATTAACCCCTTTAGCAAGTCTGAAAAGATTGATCTGTCAGAAACATTAAAAAAGAATACTACCAGTAAGAGTGCACTGGAGAATCTCGTCTCTCTAAATAAAAAGAGCACTATTGAATTTGATCCTTCAAACTTCTCGGTAGCTACCTGTTGCAATCCAATCCCTGGTGATGATGTAACCGGTTTTGTCCAACCTGGTGGTTCAATAGTTATTCATCGTACTTCTTGTTCTGAGGCAAGAAACCAAATGTCTAAATATGGAAATAATATTGTAAAGACTAAATGGAATAGTTCTGGGTCTATCTCTTGTTTAACTACTTTAAAAGTGAAAGGTTTTGATAGGCAAGGATTACTGGTTGAGGTTAGTCAGATCATTAGCAATGAGATGAACATAAACATGAAATCGGTACAGTTTGATACAGATTCCGGCATCTTTGAAGGCGAGATAATAGTTTATGTTTCAAGTACTGATCATCTTAAATCTCTTATTTCTCGTTTGGCAAAGGTTGATGGCATTCAACAGGTCTTTAGACTTCAATCCAATAATGATGAATTATTGATGAGTTTATGATTAGACAATCTGATATATAGTAGGTTTAGCTTATAAATGATTCTTTATTTTTATTCATTCTAAATTCTAATAATATTGTATCTTTACGGAATAAATCTCCAGAAGAGCACTTGATTAACTGGTGAGGGCAAATTATTCTGGCAAAATGCGTAAAGAACATCGATTGGCACCGAAAGATAATAATGATTCCGTTCAGCAGATTTTTACTGAATATCTGCTAAGTAAGGGGCATAGGAAGACTCCTGAACGTTACACCATTTTACATGAAATTTATGCTACAGAAGGGCATTTTGATGTGGAATCTCTCTACATGAAGATGAAGCGTAATAAGTATCGTGTTAGCCGTGCTACACTCTATAATACCATTGAACTATTAATCGAATGTAATCTGGTTTCACGCCATCAGTTTGGTAATGGCTCTGCTCTATATGAAAAGGCTTATAAATTTCAGCAGCATGACCATGTAATCATTGAGCAGGATGGCGAAGTGATAAACATTTTAGAGTTTTGTGATCCTCGTATTCAAGAAATTAAGCAAGATGTTGAAAGATTACTTGGAGTAAAGATTTCAGGTCATTCTTTGACATTCTACAGCAAGCTTCCAGGTGTTCACCCATCTGCTTCCAAAGAGGATCAATGATGCTTTTTTAGCTGAATATTAGGAGTAGAGCCTAAATTTATCTATCTTTGTTTAATTGCTAATGAAAGTCTGTTTAGGCTTGATTCAGCAATTTTTTTTGTGTCAATACTTTTTTGACACCATATCAAAGTAAATTCGGTAGATACCAAGTTATGAAAGTTGATGTTCTTTTAGGCCTCCAATGGGGAGATGAGGGTAAGGGCAAGATAGTTGACGTCTTGACTCCACGGTATGATGTAATTGCTAGATTTCAGGGTGGCCCCAATGCGGGACACACTATTGAATGGGATGGCCACAAGGTGGTTTTACATACTATTCCTAGCGGTGTACTAAATCCAAAAGCGGTTAATCTTATTGGTTCAGGCGTTATCATAGATGCCCAAATCCTTAAAAAAGAGATTGAGAAGCTTGCTTCTTTAGGCATGGAAGTTAAATCTCGTTTAAGAATAGCCCGTAAAGCACATCTTATTTTGCCAAGTCACCGATTATTGGATGCAACTCTTGAAAAAAGTAGGGGTGAGGCAAAGATTGGATCTACTCTAAAGGGGATAGGCCCGACCTATACTGATAAAATTGCTCGTCAGGGTATTCGTATGGGTGATGTTATGCAACCCGATTTTTTAAATAGGTATGAGCTAGCTAAGAATGCTCATATTAGAACTATTTCGGCAATGGGAGAAACTACTAATAGTTTTCTATTAGATGGCCTCTCTTTTGATGAGTATGAGAAACAGTGGCTCGAGGCCTTATCGTTCTTGTCTGATATTGAACAAGTAGATTCTGAATACTTTATCCATCAACAGCTTAGCCAAGGAAAAAGAGTCCTGGCTGAAGGAGCTCAAGGAACATTACTCGATGTTGATTTTGGATCTTATCCATTTGTTACATCTTCAAATACGGTGACGGCGGGAGTCTGCACTGGGCTTGGTATTGCTCCATCTTTGGTTGGTAATGTTTATGGTATTGTTAAAGCTTATTGCACTCGTGTGGGTAGTGGCCCTTTCCCAACTGAACTATTTGACGAAGTGGGCGATACCTTAAGAAAAAATGGTAATGAATTTGGCAGTACCACTGGGCGTCCAAGAAGATGTGGTTGGCTCGACCTAGTTGCTCTTAAGTATTCTGTTATGATTAATGGAGTAACCCATATTTTTCTTACTAAACCAGATGTATTAAGTGGTTTCGATCAGATTGCTGTTGCCACTTCATATCAACGAGAAGGATTGAATTTGTTAGAGCTTCCCTATGATCATTCTAACCTGACCCCTGTTCTGGAATGGAGGAAAGGTTGGTCAGAAGACTTAACCAAACTGTTAGATGTAGATCAATTTCCTAATGAGTTCAATGAATATATTAAATTTATTGAACGCTTTACAGGGGTTCCAATTTCGATTGTTTCAGTTGGTCCAGATCGAGAACAGACGATATTTAGAGATTTTGAATAGTTAATTTCAATGATATAAGAAAAGGCAAGCGATAAGCTTGCCTTTTCTTTTTTAGATAAATTCTGGAATATGCCTATCTAAAAAAACACACGACAGAAAATAAAAAAAAGAGGAACCTAAGTTCCTCTTTTTTTTATTTAAGTGTACGTTTGATTTCAACTTCTTCGAAGCCTTCGATAATATCACCAACTTTGATATCATTGAAATTATCGATGTTAAGACCGCATTCCTGACCTGCCTTAACCTCCTTCGCATCATCTTTAAAGCGTTTAAGAGATCCTAAATGACCTGTGTAGACCACGATACCATCTCGGATTAAGCGCACTCGGGTATTACGACCGATAGATCCATCGAGAACCATACATCCTGCGATGTTTCCAACTTTACTGATCTTAAATACTTCGCGAATTTCAATATTGCATAGGATCTTTTCTTCCATTTTTGGTGAAAGCATCCCTTCAATAGCATCCTTAATCTCTTCTATTGCATTATAGATGATAGAGTATATTCTAATATCAATTTGTTCTTGTTCAGCTAATTTACGTGCACTTCCTGAAGGACGAACCTGGAACCCAATAATGATCGCATTAGAGGCAGAAGCAAGCATTACATCGGTTTCAGTTACTTGACCAACTGATTTATGAATGACATTAACTTGGACTTCGTCGGTTGTAAGCTTCAATAATGAATCAGATAATGCTTCTACTGAGCCGTCAACATCACCCTTGACAATGAGATTTAGTTCTTTAAAGTCACCAATGGCGATACGTCTGCCAATTTCATCAAGCGTAATATGTTTTTGAGTTCTGAGGCCTTGTTCACGTTGCAGTTGTTGACGACGAGATACGATTGCTTTAGCCTCTTTTTCATCGGTCATTGCATTGAACTTATCGCCTGCTTGCGGTGCACCATTAAGTCCAAGAACGAGTACAGGGGTTGAAGGTCCAGCTTTTTTAACAGCTTGGTTTCTTTCGTTGTACATCGCTTTAATTTTTCCAATGGTGGTTCCGGCAATTAACAGATCACCAATTTTCATTGAACCGTTCTGTACTAATACCGTTGATGTATATCCTCTGCCTTTATCAAGAGAGGATTCAATTACGGTTCCTACAGCCGGTCTATCCGGATTAGCTTTTAGGTCAAGAAGTTCAGCTTCTAGAAGAACCTTTTCAAGTAATAAGTCGATGTTTAATCCTGACTTAGCAGAGATCTCTTGGCTTTGATATTTGCCCCCCCAGTCTTCAACTAGGATATTCATTTGAGCAAGCTCTTCTTTAACCTTTTCGGGATTAGCAGAAGGTTTATCAATTTTATTAATTGCGAAAATCATTGGGACACCTGCGGCCTGTGCATGGTTGATAGCTTCACGAGTTTGAGGCATCACACAGTCATCAGCTGCTATGACAATGATTGCAATGTCAGTTACCTTTGCACCACGAGCACGCATGGCTGTGAATGCTTCGTGACCTGGGGTATCAAGGAAAGTTATCTTTTTCCCATTTTCAAGTTGTACCTCATAGGCTCCGATATGCTGAGTAATACCACCTGCTTCTCCAGCTACCACATTGGCACTTCTAACATAGTCAAGTAGTTTCGTTTTTCCGTGGTCAACGTGACCCATTACAGTCACGATAGGTGCTCTATGATGTAGGTCTTCTTCGTTATCAATATATTCAAGTTCAGAGATAACTTCTTGAACTTCTTCAGATACAAATTCAACGCTGAACCCAAATTCATCAGCCACGACTGCGATGGTCTCAGCATCAAGTCGTTGATTGATAGATACAATTAGTCCAAGAGACATACATGTTGAGATAACTTGATTAACATGTACATTCATCATGGTAGCCAGTTCATTAGCAGTAACAAACTCTGTAACTTTTAAAACAGATTTGCTTTCTTCAAGACGTGTTTGTTCCTCCTGCAATCTTTCGCTAACAAGATCTCTTTTTTGACGGCGATGCTTGGAAGCTTTAGACTTACCTCCAGTGGTTAATCTAGCTAATGTTTCCTTGATCTGACGTTCGATTTCTTCATCAGTAAGCTCAACTTTAGGTTGTTCTGGCTGACGAGGCTGGTTTCGTCTATCGTTTTTCTTGAGGTTTCTGTTTTGAGGTTGGCCTGGTCGGTTATTATTACCTTGGCCAGAACCGCCAGATTGATTGCCGCCAGGTCTATTGGGGCCACCACCTTGGCGATTTTGATTACCTCCTTGCTGGTTTCCTTGACTTCTAATAGTCCCTTGATGGTTTTTGCTACCAGGAAGGACTAAATGAGGTTTAGTGGGGCTTTCTCCGCTCTGAGTTGATGGTTGGGGCGCTGGAGCTCCTTCTTCGCCTGGTTTAGGTAA
The DNA here is from genome assembly GCA_964444785.1 of uncultured Bacteroidales bacterium. Taxonomy (GTDB): domain Bacteria; phylum Bacteroidota; class Bacteroidia; order Bacteroidales; family TTA-H9; genus JAJTBW01. The sequence continues at coordinate 100,529 of CAYUII010000006.1, forward strand.
TCTTTTTCTTTTTTTCTTCTTATTTTTGAGTTTATCGTCAGAAGATGAAGCAACAGGTTTTTTCTTGTCGCGTTTATCAGGTAATTCGATAGACCCAAGTATTACCGGTCCCTCAAGTTTTTTAACTTCAGTTCTAAAGAAATTCTCCGGAAGCTTTTCTTCAGGTTTAGGAGCAATCTCTTCCACAGGAGAGGGTGCTGTTTCTGTATTCTTTGGTTGCAATACTATTTGCGGCTTTTGAGGGGTCTCTTGTTTAGGAGTAACGGGAGTTTGTTTTTCCTTTGGGTGAGACTCTTTTGAAACTTTAGGTTCAGACTTAACCTCTGCAACCACTTTTCTAGTAACAACAGGGGTTTCAACCTCCACTGTGGGGGTTGCATCAATAATTGTAATTTCTTCTTTAATAACTTCCTTTTCTTTTACATTATCGATCACCTTCTCCATGATAGGCTCACTAAGGGTAGGCTCTTCATGTTTAGGTTCTACTTTTACTTCGACCTCAATATTTGACTTTACACTTTGAACCTCTTCTTTAGAATCAGGCTCAACGGGTAATGCTTTTTCAGATAATTTTTCCGAAATAATTGGTTCTGATGAGAGGGCGGTCTCAACTTTCTCAGGCATAGCTACCTTTTCTTCTGCAACTACCGAAGGATTTACTTTTTCTTCAGTATTTGCTTTAGCCTCGTGATCTTCCTTCTTTTTGGATTCGGATTCAGTTGGCTTAGAGGACTTCTTGTTAAAAGAGTCTAAATCAATCTTGCCTAAGATTTTGATACCAATCTCGGGTGTATTTTCTTTATCAGCTTCGGGAAGTTTTTCCTCTGCTTTAGGTCGTGTTTCGGGTTCATCCGGAAGACGAGACTCGGCTAAAACTGTAGGGCTAGCCTCATTTTTTGTTACAGAAGTAGAGGCAGAGCTTGGATCAGACGTTTCATTTATAATAGGTTCAGATGTTTTTTTCTTAAACCCATCATTAAAACCGAGTTGATTATTCTTGATGATCAATTCTTGAGGCTCAGCATCTTGTTCTTCAGAGTTATTAACTGATTCTTTAAGAATTACAGTTTCATTTTTGGTATGTGAAAGGCCAATCTTGTTGGCTTCTGTTTTTACCTTTTTGTCACCTTCAAATTCTTTAACAAGAATCATATAGAGATCAGGTGGAATTTTAGCATTAGGGCCTCCATCAATCTTATGCCCTTTTTTGGCCAGAACCTCCACGATGGTTTGTGTTCCTACGTTGAATTCTTTAGCTGCTTTACTCAGTCTTATCGGGGTGTTATCTGACATATTTTGATTTGAATGAATCCTTATACTTTGGATTTGATTTCGAAAATAGTTAACTAGGTCGGAGATATATGTTTTTTTATTCAAATTCGGTTTGGAGTATGCGGACAACCTCTTCGATGGTTTCCTGTTCTAGATCTGTTCGTTTTACTAATTCTTCGATATTGAGAGAAAGTACACTCTTAGCAGTGTCTAATCCAACTTTGAGGAATTCATCGATCACCCATTGTTCGAGCTCGTCGCTGAATTCTTGTAAATCAACATCTTCATAGTCAACATCAGAATCACGGAATACATCGATTTCATAACCGGTTAATTTGCCAGCTAACTTAATGTTATATCCACCTTTACCAATCGCAAGTGATACTTGATCGGGCTTCATATAAACTTCAGCACGCCCAGATTGCTCGTCGATATTAATATTTACAATCTTTGCAGGGCTTAAGGCTCTTGTAATGAATAGGCTAGGATTATTGGTGTAGTTTATAACGTCAATATTCTCGTTTCTTAATTCGCGAACAATTCCATGAATACGACTTCCTTTCATTCCAACACATGCACCTACCGGATCGATACGATCATCGTAAGATTCAACCGCCACTTTTGCACGTTCGCCAGGTACTCTTACAATCTTTCTAATCGTGATGAGCCCATCATAAACCTCAGGAACTTCTAACTCAAAGAGTCTTTCTAAAAAGACAGGCGATGTCCTTGATAAAATAATACTCGGAGTAGTGTTTTTCATTTCTACCCTTGCAACAACGGCTCTAATGGTATCTCCCTTACGATAAAAGTCTCCTGGTATCTGTTCGCTGCGTGGTAAAACCATCTCAATGCTTTCATCATCCATGACCATAATCTCCTTCTTCCATGCTTGATGAACTTCACCCGTAACGATTTCGCCAACTCTATCTTTGTATTTCTTAAAAATGTTCTCTTTTTCGTATTCTTGAATCTTAGAAACCAGATTCTGACGTATAGCCAGTATATCGCGCCTTCCAAAATCAGCCATCTTTAGCTCCTCAGAAACCTCTTCACCTATCTCAAAATCAGGTTCAATCTTGACTGCTTCTGAATATCGTATCTGTAAATTCTCGTCGGTAATCTCATTGTCATCTACGATCAGTCGATTCCGCCAAATTTCAAGGTCCCCCTTGTCAATATTTACAATGATATCAAAATTACTGTCTGTACCATAACGCTTTATGAGCATATGTCGAAATACATCTTCCAAAATGCGCATCATGGTCTCCCGGTCGATATTCTTAAATTCTTTAAACTCCGAGAAGGTTGCTACTAAATTGATATGATCCATATTATGATCGAAAATTATATTTCAAAATTAATTAAAAGATGGGATTACGTAGGCTTCTTTGAACTCATTCCAGCCAAAATTTGAAAGCTTTGTCACTTTTTTCTTGATTTTCTTCTCGCCTTCAAATTCACTATACTCAAATTCAATGCCATCCTCTGTCATTGCTTTTAACTGCCCCTCAATATTTTTCCCATCTTCAAACACAAGTTTCATCTTGCGACCGACATTCTTTTGAAATTGTCTCCGCTTGGATAAGGGCATCTCCATTCCTGCAGATGATACAGTTAAATCATAGTCCTCTACGTTCCTATCTAACTGTGATTCTATGTGCCTATGCAACTGAATACAATCTTCAACTGTAACCCCTTGATCGCCATCAACTATCACTATAATCTTATTTCCTGGTTTCATTCGTATGTCTAAGAGAAACAATGACTTGTCCTCAAAGTAACGCTCAACAATCTCGAATATTTGGAATTTTTCAATCACAGTTTTTACTATTATGTGTTGCTATTAATCAATTTTAGTTCTTTTTTTGACAATAAAGAAGGGGACTCTCGTCCCCTTGAATGTCGTCGGGTGTAAGTATTGCCATAACAATGCTTACTTTTCATGGCAAAGATAGTAATTTTTATTGTTATATGTTCAATTTTAAGTAGATGATTTATTTGGGAAAACTTAATACTCAGAAAATCAGTAGTTGCCTTCTTTGCTCTCATTTGTTTCTTCTCTTCCACTACTTTAGATCAATAGGTCATTCTATGCAAAAAGGAGGATCATGGTTGTTATAACTTTTAAAAAATGGGATCTCTTCGCTTCTTCTTCGCTTCTTCTTCGTTTCTGACCATCTTTTTTATGGACAAATAGGTAATTTTAATGGATGGATATAGATTTAAAAGAGTTTTATAACGTAACATTGTTCATATCTACATGGTAATGAGTTGTTTTAAGGATGATTCTGATACGACTTTCGGTCGGGTATTTTGATGCTAGGCCTTTTCAGTTCGATGGCTAGTTTTTAGTGAGCACAGCGAAGAAACAAGGGAGAGGTAATGGAGAGGTAACGGAGAGCTGATCAATTTCAGTCTAAAAGAGACTATTCTGCGAGGCAATGATGAATTGAAAGAAAATATATGGAGTTTGCCAGATCTGTGTAAAATTATTAAATTTAGTGAGTTAACATCATAACAAATTGCTTGGTATGATCACATCGAAGACAACAGACAAGAGGTTAAGAAGATCGTTTTTATGGATATGCCTTAAGTTTCCAGTGACCGTTTTGCTAAGCCTATTCACGGGTTCCGAGCTTGTTTCTCAGACAACCAGCATAACATTAGGAGCAGATCGTGATTATCCTCCTTATGAATTTATTGATGATGCTGGTCAACCTACAGGTTTTAATATTGAGTTGATTAAGGCAATTGAAAAGGTTTGTAGTCTTGATATAAATATTTACACTTCTGATTTTAATTCTATCAGGAGGTTGGCTGAGGTAGGCAAATTAGATGGGCTTACCGGGTTTTATCGTAGTCAGGAGCGTGAAAAACTATTCTGTTTTACAGATAGAGTAGCTACAGGAAGAAAAGCATATGCCAGTAGAGTGAATAATCCTGTAAAGGAGTTTAAGGAGGCTCTGAAATTAAGAATTGGAGTTCAAGAATCTGATCAATTGGAAGATTTTCTGTTAAGTCAAGGATACTCTGGAATTATTAAGACCTATAAATCACCGGTTATTGGCCTTAATGCTCTTTTAGCGAATGAATGCGACCTCTTTGTTGGCATGGAAAAGCAATTAGAATACTCAATCAAGCTTTATGGAATGTCTAATCTTCGTGTTACCTCTCTTCAGTTACCTTCAGATGAGCTTTGCATCGCCTTAAATAAGAATTCATGTCACCATATTTCTAAATTAAATTCTGGGTTGAGTCTGATTAAAAAAAGTGGTGTCTATGATCAGCTTTATAGTAAATGGTTTAGAGATCGTAACTACAGGGTAGGATTGACTGCATCAAAGAAAAAGAGTTCACCTTGGGAGTGGGCTCTACTAATCTCTATCGTTATCATTGCTGTTTTTATCCTTTATTATGTATATAATCGTAAAAGAAAAACTCGGTTATCACTTATTGAATTCAATCAGTTTCTGGAATTGAGAGGATCATTGCTTATTGGCTATATGGATGCTGTGGTTGACAACTTCGCTCTTATTGATAGCGCCCATAAACCTATATGGTTGAATAAATCAATGAAGAAGTTTTTAAGCCTTAAAGATGGTTATGAAATTGAGACTAAAAAGGGCTTTTTTGATAATCGTGATCTTGCCTTTGTCAAAAATATCTTACCAGAATTAGCCGTTGGCAAGGTTTGGCAGACGGACTTAAACTTTAAGGACGAGGGTTTAAATGAAAAGTTCTATGAGCTCACTCTGGTAAAGTTAAAGCAGGCTTATGGGGTTTGTATAAAAGATATTTCGAAGCAGAGGAAAAATGATAAGTTGAACCATATCTTGTTGAATATCGCAAATGCGGCTATCTCTTCATCGAGTCTTTTTAATCTTTATAAAGTTATACATCAGGAAATAGCAACTCTGTTTGATGCGTCGAATTTTACGGTTGAGTTATATGATTCCTCCACTCAGATTATTTCAGTTTCATATTCAATTGATTCTCTTTCCAATGATCAGCAGTTTTTAGCAAAGGGTACCCTTTCCGGAGATATTATTAAAAGAAATAGACCAAAACTGTTTTTAAAGGCTGAGATTCAAGACTTGATAGAAAAAGGAGAGATAAATGAGACTGAAATAATGTATTTCAATTGGTTAGGGGTCCCTTTAATTGTAAGAGGCGCTTGTTTTGGGGTTATTTCTGTTCGGTCTTACAATGAATCCACATCCTTTAGCGAAGATGAGTTAAAAGTGATGGAGTTTATATCAGGCCAGGTTGCCAGTGCTATCCATCGTAAATTATCCGATAATGAAATTATTAAAGCTCTTGAGTTGGCTCAGGAGGCTAATCATCTTAAGGCTTCTTTCATCTCAAAGTTGAGTCATGAGTTTCGTACACCAATGACTTCGATACTAGGATTTTGTTCGCTTCTCGGTGAACGCAGTCTTACCGAAAGTCAATATCATAGCTATCTGAATTCTATGAAAGAAGGAACAGATAACTTATTAAAGATTATTGATCAGATTTTAGATATTGCACAGATTGAGTCTGGTAAACTTAAAATAGATGTAGATTGGGTAGATATCGGAAGTCTTATTAAGGAACTTTATTTGATGTTTCAGATGAACCCATATTACCAGAAGAATAAAATTGCATTTACTTATGTGATCTATAATGACCCGATTATGGCTTTATCTGATCGACGACGCCTAAGGGATGCTCTAGGTCATTTGATTGACAACGCATTTAAGTTTACTAAAAGCGGTAGTCTGGAGTTGGGCGCATCGCATGACTATAAGAATGCGAGAGTAGTAATTTGGATTAAAGATTCGGGAATAGGAATATCAGATAAACTAGCAGAGACCATTTTTGACTCTTTTAGGCAAGGCGATGAGAAAATTTCACGAAGTTTTGAAGGAATGGGGCTTGGCTTAAACCTTGCTAAGGGGTTTATAGATTATATGCATGGTGAATTGTGGTTCGAAAATAATGATAAAGGGGGAACAACATTTTATATCTCCTTACCTGATCATGAGGAGAGAATGCCGGCACCTGATTCCAATAGTATGGATGTAGAGCTCAATGCGGAGTATATTTGGCCTGGAAAGACAATATTGATAGCTGAAGATAATCTGTCAAACTCTCGTTTTTTGGAGGCAGCTTTAACAGGGCGCGGTCTTAGGCTCCTTTTCACCAATAATGGAGTTGACACCATTGATTTAGTAGAAAGGGATCCGGCCATTGACCTTATTTTAATGGATATTCAGATGCCAAAGGTCAATGGTATTGAAGCCACAAAACGGATACGAGCAATTAGAAATGATTTACCCGTAATCGCTGTTACTGCATATGCGTATAACGTTTTTTCAGAGGATCTCTTAAATATCACTTTTGATGCTTGGTTAACAAAGCCGGTTAGAACTCGTGAAATATTAAAGTCATTGAGCCGTTTTTTAAGTTGACGGTTTTTGACTTACTTTTTCTGATCTTTGTATACTCCATTTGATTTATCTGTTGCAGATAACATAATAATACCAAATACTTATGCCAAGAGTTTTAATCATTGATGATGAAAGACCCATTAGAAATACTTTAAGAGACATTTTAGAGTATGAGAAGTTTGATGTGGATGATGTAGCTGATGGAATTGAGGGAATTGAGCATGTTAAGAATAATGAATATGATGTTATTCTATGTGATATTAAAATGCCTAAAATGGATGGTCTGGAGGTTCTATCAGCTATCACTGAAATAACGGATACACCTGTTATTATGGTCTCAGGGCATGGTACTATTGATACAGCAGTGGAAGCCATAAAACTGGGGGCCTATGATTATATCTCAAAGCCACCTGATCTAAATAGGTTGCTGGTTACCCTAAGAAATGCCACAGATAGAACACGATTGGTTACAGAGGCTAAATCACTTAAAAAGAAACTTGAGGTTAAGTTTAGAATGATCGGAGAGTCGAAGCCAATGCAGGATATTAAGGAGATGATTTTAAGGGTTGCTCCTACAAATGCCCGCGTGTTAATTACTGGTCCTAATGGATCTGGTAAGGAATTAGTAGCTCGTGCGATTCATGAAAACAGTCCCCGTCAATCTATGCCATTTATTGAGGTAAATTGTGCGGCTATTCCTTCTGAGTTAATAGAGAGTCAGCTTTTTGGTCATGAGAAGGGCTCGTTTACCTCAGCTGTAAAGCAACGCAAAGGGGATTTTGAGTTGGCTAATGGTGGTACAATTTTTCTGGACGAGATTGGCGATATGAGTATGCCCGCTCAAGCTAAAGTTCTAAGAGTACTTCAAGAAAATAAGTTAACAAGGGTAGGAGGAGAGAAGGAACTCTCTGTTGATGTAAGGGTCATTGCCGCAACGAATAAAGATCTATCACAAGAGATATTGAAGGGTAATTTCAGAGAGGATTTATACCATAGATTGAGTGTGATCCTAATAAAAGTGCCTCCTTTAGCTTCACGCCTTGATGATATTCCAGAATTGGCTCAACATTTCATGGAAACCGCGCTTCTTGAAATGGGTCGACCAGCTATTCAATTTCTTCCTGAGGCCGTCTCTGAACTTCAAAAACTACCTTGGAGTGGTAATATCAGGGAATTAAGGAATGTTATAGAGCGGTTAGTTATACTATGTGATAAGGAGATTACCGCTGAAGATGTACAGCGGTATGCATCCCCATTAAACTAATCTGATCAAATTATTTGATTAGTCAGTTGCTTTGTTTTCTAGCATTGGAACGAAGATGAAGTCGCCATGCTCAGTAATGGTGAGTGACTCATCTTCGTTTTTCTTAACTAAGGTCATCACCTGTTGATTGGTTGCACCAATTGGGGCAACTAATAATCCTCCTGGTTTAAGTTGATCTATCAGTGCCTTCGGGATTTCTGGAGCACCTGCCGTAATAATGATTTTATCAAAAGGAGCAAAAGCAGGCAATCCTTTGTATCCATCCCCATAAAACATCCTTGGGTTGTAACCAATGGAGGGTAAGAATGCTTTTGTCTTATCAAATAAGTTTTTTTGGCGTTCTATAGTGAAAACTTTAGCACCTAACTCAAGTAAAACACAGGCCTGATAACCAGATCCTGTCCCAATTTCTAGGATCTTCTCTCGTTGTTTAACGTCAAGTAAACAAGATTGAAAAGCAACTGTAAAAGGTTGACTAATGGTTTGTCCAGAACCAATTGGGAACGGTTTGTCTTGGTAGGCAAATTCAAGAAAAGCCGGATCCAGAAAAAGATGTCGGGGTATCTTCTCAATGGCATTTAATACAGATTGGTTCTTAATGCCTTTGCTTTGAAGTAATTCAACAAGTCTCTTCCTTAAACCTTTGGTTCTAAATGTATCTTCAGAGTTTGATGTTTGTAGTGGATTCGGTTTCATATCTGCGAAATTACTAAAAAGGCTGGCAAGGTTTACGAAAAAATTTACCTTTGCATTCAAATGAAAACTAAAGTACAACTGTAAAAATAAAATTTGGAATTATGTTGAAGATAGGAGTTTTGGGAGCAGGCCATCTTGGGAAAATTCATATCCGCTGCATTAAAGAGATTGAAAAATATGAATTGATTGGTTTTCATGATCCTGATCCATTAACCTCTGCTAAAGTGGCTGAAGAGTTTGGTATCACACCTTATGAATCTGTTGAAGCTTTAATAAATGATGTTGATGTTGTTGACATAGTTACACCTACCATAGCCCATTTTAGTTGTGCTTCGATTGCATTGAAAAACTCTCGTCATGTTTTTATTGAGAAGCCCATTGTAACGACACCTCAAGAGGCGAAGGATTTGATAAAGATAGCTCGAGAAGCGAATGTAAAGGTTCAGGTAGGCCATGTGGAGCGCTTTAACCCGGCTTTTCTTGCTGCTCAACCCTATTTGAAACAGCCCATGTTTATAGAAACACATAGACTAGCCCTCTTTAATCCGCGTGGTACCGATGTGCCGGTCATTCTTGACCTAATGATACATGATATAGATATTGTTCTGAGCGTAGTTAAATCAAATATTCGTAAGATCAGCGCCAGTGGGGTGGCTATTGTAAGTGATACCCCTGATATAGCAAATGCCAGACTAGAATTTGATAATGGTTGTGTAGCAAACCTTACCGCCAGTCGAATCTCTATGAAAAACATGAGAAAGTCGAGGTTTTTTCAACGAGATGCTTATATAGCGGTTGATTTCTTAACCAAAGAGTTTGAAATTGTTAGAATATCAGATGTAGATCCAAATAACCCTGACCCATTTGCGATGACTTTAGATATGGGGCCTGGTAAAGCGCAAAAAGTGGTCTCTTTTGAAAAACCAGAGGTCGTACCTATTAACGCCATTAAAACCGAACTTGAGAGTTTTGCATCCTCCATACTTGATGACACTGTACCGCCAGTAACCATCGAAGATGGATATATGGCCTTAGAAGTGGCACATAGCATAATTGAGAAATTGAATCTCTAATCATTTCTATCTTTTTTTCAATTATCTATACTATGTGAACCTTAACTGCGTTCATCTACTACACAATTTACCGGAATGGCCAATAAATTACCAAGTAAAGCAAACCAGCTTTTCTATTCCCTGTTTTTCGCTCTCTTTTTGATGACAGGGTGTGATAAGTTTGAAGGAGATCAAACAATTCCCTCCTATATTAGAATAGACTCAATTGGAGTTAAGATTACATCATCAATTCAAGGAACGGCCTCTGCTAGTTTAACCGATGCATGGGTTTATGTCGATGATCAATTGATAGGCTGTTTTGAACTTCCTGCCGTTATCCCTGTTTTGGCCGAAGGAAAATGTAATGTGAAGGTATATCCAGGGTTTAAGATTAATGGAATGAATAACACTCGGGCTCCTCACCCCATGTTTAATTATTTCTCTTTTACCAAAACGCTTTATCCTGATAGTACAATTTCTCTTACTAATCAACTTATCAATGGTAAGCAAACTTTACTAACTACCTATAAGGAAGCCTGTACTTTTAAGTGGATGGAATCTTTTGCTGACCCGTCTTTGTCAATTGACTCAGTAAAAACAAGTGAAACTGGTATTGGCCTTACCCCAGATGGCTATGCAGATGTCTTTGAGGGGCAATTCTCCGGAAGAATCTATATGCCAGACACCGTTACCTACTTTTTAGGAACCAATAATGAAGATCTTACTCTTCCAAAATTAGGTAGAGCTGTCATCCTTGAACTTAACTACAAAACAAACATCGATGTCACCATCGGTATGTATGCAACCTCAACCAGTCAAACCGTGATGCAACCGTTGCTGGTTCTCTCTCCTACTTCTACTTGGAAAAAAATCTATGTTAATCTCTCTCCTTACGTATCCAGCCAATCAAGTGCAATCAGTTATAAAATCTTTTTTGGGGTAATTAGGGATGAGGGCAGTAGTGCTGGAGAAATTCTTCTGGATAATATTAAACTGGTTCACCTCTAAACGGATGAATATGAATAAACGTTTACAGGTCTTAAAGTATCTTATTTCTGATTATCTCTCGGCTCTTATTGCCTGGGCTCTCTTCTTTCTTTATAGAAAAGCCTATGTAGATCCTCAGTACTTTGCTAATCCAGAGTTAGTTTTTGATGACCCAAAATTCTTTTTTGGCGTCTTTCTCCTTCCTCTTTTCTGGCTATTACTCTATATGATGGCCGGTACTTATCGTAAAATCTATAGGAAATCTAGGATAAAGGAGTTAGGCCAGACTATTACTGTAACCTTGGTCGGTGTTTTAGTAATCTTTTTTACTCTCATCTTAGATGATATTGTAACCTCTTACAGATCATACTACCATCTCTTTTTTGTCCTTGTAGGTTTACACTTCTCTTTGACCTATTTTCCAAGGCTTATTATTACTACGGTAACAAACAACGCTATTCATGCCAGAAAGATAGGTTTTAACACGATCATTGTGGGTTGTAATGGATATGCTTATGCAGTATACAATGAACTGGAAACTCAATTGCGTAGCACCGGAAACAAAATTATTGGATTTGTTGACGCAGGCTTATGCGAAAGGAATCTGTTGCAGGCTCACCTTCCTCATCTAGGAGACTATAAAAATCTGAAGAATATCATCAAGGAGCATAATGTAGAAGAGGTAATCATTGCTATAGAACGTGCTGAAAAGGATGCTGTAGAACGGATCATTACCGAAATTGAAGATACTCCTGTGGTAATTAAAATAAATCCTAATATGCAGGATATTTTGATGGGGGTGGTCAAGACCTCTTCGCTCTTCTCTCCTTTAATAGAGGTAGCTCCTGATATTATGCCTGATTGGCAGATGGCTCTCAAAAGGCTTATGGATATTGTAGTATCAATAATTGCTATACTTTTTCTCACCCCTGTCTATATAATTACTGCGGTTGGTGTTATAATCTCTTCCCCTGGTCCTATATTCTATACCCAACCACGAATTGGGCTGCATGGAAAATCTTTTAAGATGATTAAATTTAGGTCAATGTTTCAAGATGCTGAAAGAGGTGGCCCAATGTTGTCTAGTAAAAATGATCCCAGAATAACTAAATGGGGAAAGATTATGAGGCAATATCGATTGGATGAAATCCCACAGTTTTTTAGCGTTTTAAAAGGGGATATGTCTTTAGTAGGACCCAGACCTGAGAGACAGTATTTTATTGATCAGATTGTTGCCAGAATGCCTCATTTTAGGCTTTTAAGCAAGGTGAAACCAGGTATTACTTCTTGGGGACAGGTTAAGTTTGGTTATGCTGAGAATGTTGATGAGATGATTGAGAGAGCTAAATTCGATCTTATTTATCTCGAGAATATGTCTATAGCCATGGATATTAAGATTTTAATCTACACTGTCTTGATTGTTATGCAGGGTAGAGGAAAATAGTTGATTTAGCATAATCTTACCCTAATCTTACTATAATCTGTTAGTTGTTCCATGTCTATTAAAAGTAGTTTGAACATGCCACTAATCTCGAGAATTTATGATAGTGTAATTATTACGCTATCGGTTGAAAAGTGAGCTATTTCAACTAGACTTTAATAACAAAGCGGCTAATTAATGTTGCGGGGTCATTTGGCTTGAAAGAGACGTTTTGCTAGTTTAGTAAGATTTGTCCTTTTTCTATTTGTTGAACAATATCTTCAATCTGAGCATCCTCTCCGTAGGGATCGTATTTAACCTTTAGATTATAACCAAAAATTCTAGCCAGAGATTGCCAAAGGAAAGCTCTGAATTTTCCTCGAAGTTCTTGAAGAAGGATGTAAGAACTATTCCCAGTTTCCCGGTCTATAAGTTTAATGAGCACTTTACCTTGACTATAAGTAAGCTTCTTTAGCTCAGTTCCAAATTTTGCATTGAGTTCATCCTCAGCTTTCCTCATTATTTTTCTTCGTTCATGGTCATTAGGAGCTGCCTTTAGAACCACTTCATATTCACGTAGTTTTATCCCTGCAAGTTTCGCATAAGGATAAACTTTCTTAATGTTTCTTACCAGTTTCTCATAAGCTGCTTTTTCTTTAGGTGATCGATAAATTCTATATGATTTAATTTCAATTGGTGGGGTAACTCCCTGCAAAACGGTATCTCCATTTATAATCAGAGCACGAGCAATGATTACTTTAGCCTCTTGTCCCCAAAGCCCTGAATAGAGTAGAGAGAGTAAAACAGTTATCGAAATAAGCTTATGACGCTTCATAAAGAGGTCTTATAGGGTATTGACAAAGATGATGCAAACTTAGTGCCTAACGGACTATAATCTAACAATATTAACATTAACTTTTATTTTTGGATATTGTTTTACGTTTGAATGTGTTATTTTTGCACTATCTAAAAATCCGAGTTGGTAAAGCCCCCAATTTGGAGAATAAATTTTAACAGAAATATTAATTTATGAGAAGAGTACTTGTGGTGACCGGAGGAGGCGATTGTCCTGGCCTGAATGCTGTAATAAGGGCAATTGTCAAGCGGGCCTCTAAGGAAAAAGACTGGGAAGTGGTTGGTAGCATTGAGGCCTATAACGGGATATTGCGTGAGCCAACTGAAATCATGATCTTAGATGATGCAGCCGTTTCCGGAATACACATCCGTGGCGGTACAATCATTGGAACTACTAACAAAGGAGGGCCATTTGCATGGCCTGTTAAATTACCTGATGGCACTTGGGGCGAGGCAGATCGCTCAGATGAGATGCTACGTAAGTTACAGTATTTAGGGATTGATGCTGTTATTAGTATCGGTGGAGAAGGGTCTCAAAGAATATCCCAGATGTTGTATGAGAAGGGATGCAATATTATTGGTGTGCCTAAAACCATTGATAATGACCTATCAGCAACCGATGTGACCTTTGGTTTTCAGACTTCAGTACAAGTGGCTACTGAGGCGGTTGATAAACTAGTTACCACAGCAGCGTCTCATAATCGCGTTTTTATTTTAGAAGTTATGGGTCGTTATGCCGGTTGGATTGCCTTAAATGCTGCTATAGCCGGTGGTGCAGAAGTCTGTTTAATTCCTGAGATTGAGTACGATATTAATAAAGTTCTAGATAAGGTTAACTCAAGATTTAGTCGTGATCGTGGGTTTGCTATTATCGTTGTTGCTGAAGGCGCTCGTCCTAAAGGAGGTGAATTTGCTACAAATTCAATCGATCAAGTTGTTGGTTATAATAACCTGAAATTGGCGGGTGCAGCAGCTAGACTTAAACAGGAATTAACAATGGCTGGTTGCAAATATGATATTAGAGAGACCGTATTAGGCCATTTACAAAGAGGTGGAGTTCCTGTTGCTTACGACCGCGTACTTGCTACACAGTTTGGCGTTAAAGCCTTTGAAATGGTTCTTGAAGGTAAATTTGGAAGAATGGTTAATTACCGTCATCCTAATGTAGGGTCTGTCTCTTTACTTGAAGCCATTGAACAGTATAACTTTGTTAAACCTGATGATGCCCTTGTAACCGCTGCTCGTGGTGTAGGGATAAGTTTCGGCGACTAGTTTCTATTTATTCGAAAATTAAAGGCGCTATCTTTGTAAAATAAGATAGCGCCTTTTTAGTATCACTGTTTTTTTCTGGGTGTTTTTACCTCTTTATGCTGATTTTAACCTGGCTAATCCGGAACTGTTAAACTGCTGTTCAGCATAGTCCCGAGAAATGGTAAATTGTTTTTTATTTGGTTGAGAGGGTAACTCAAACATCAGACTATTTAAAATGCTTTCAACAATTGATCTTAAACCTCTTGCTCCAAGTTTAAAATCAATCGCTTTTTCAACAATAAGGTCAAGAGCCTCATCACTAAATTCTAGCTTTACCTTGTCAAGTTCAAAAAGCTTTGTGTACTGTTTGATAATAGCATTTTGAGGCTCAATAAGAATTCTTCTTAAGGCTTCTTTGTCTAACTCATTTAGGTTACAAACAACTGGAAACCGTCCAACCAGTTCAGGGATGAGTCCAAACGACCTCAAATCAGGTGGGGCAATGTATTGCAGAAGGTTATTTCGGTCAATATCAATTTCATTATCACTGCTTTTATAACCAATAGTTGTGGCTCTAAGTCTGGAAGCGATCTTTTTGTCAATTCCATTGAAGGCACCACCGGCAATAAACAAGATGTTTTGCGTGTTAACGGCTATCATTTTCTGTTCGGGGTGCTTACGTCCACCTTGTGGAGGAACGTTTACGATAGCTCCTTCTAAGAGTTTCAGGAGAGCCTGTTGAACACCTTCTCCGGAGACATCTCGGGTAATAGAAGGATTATCGCTTTTACGAGCAATTTTGTCAATTTCATCAATAAAAACAATCCCTCGTTCAGCCGCCTTAACATCATAATTAGCAGCTTGAAGTAACCTTACCAGAATGCTTTCGACGTCTTCTCCAACATATCCAGCCTCCGTCAAAACCGTTGCATCAGCAATAGCAAATGGAACATTAAGGAGCTTTGCAATGGTTCTGGCCATGAGCGTTTTTCCTGTTCCAGTATTTCCTACAAAAATGATATTAGATTTTTCTATCTCAACTTCATCTAACGAGGCTGATGGGGGTTGACTTATTCTTTTGTAGTGATTATAAACTGCAACAGACATGACCTTCTTGGCTTCATCTTGACCAATAATGAATTTGTCGAGATAGCTCTTGATCTCAATGGGTTTGTGAAGTTTTAACGCACCTAAAGCTTTAGATGAATTGGTTGAACCGAGTTCTTCGCTGATTATTTGCGATGCTTGTTCAATGCAATAATCGCATATATGGGCGTTTATTCCAGAGATTAATATGTTTACATCAGTCCGAGGCCTGTTACAGAACGAGCATTTGTCTACTTGATTTTTTGCCATGACGTATTTTCTATCATTAAAAAAGGGCCAATATCGATCTTCAATTGAGATTTACGATATCGGCCCAAGAAATATATCTGTATAATTACTTCTGATTACGGAAAAGTATTTCGTCAATCATTCCATAATCACGAGCCTCTTCAGAGGTCATCCAATAATCGCGGTCTGCATCTTGCCAGATTTTATCATAGGATTGTCCTGAGTGTTTAGCTAGAATATCATAGAGCTCTTTCTTCAGTTTCTGTATTTCACGAGCTGTGATTTCAATGTCAGAAGCTTGTCCTTCGGCTCCCCCCATTGGTTGGTGAATAAGAATTCTAGAGTGCTTAAGAGCTGTACGCTTGCCTTTTGCTCCGGCACAGAGTAATACGGCAGCCATAGATGCAGCCATGCCAGTACAAATAGTAGCAACCTCAGGTGCAATATACTGCATTGTATCATAAATACCTAAGCCAGCATAAACAGAGCCTCCAGGACTATTTAAATAGATCTGGATATCTTTTCTTGAATCAACAGATTCGAGAAAAAGAAGCTGAGCTTGGATAATATTAGCTACAGTATCGTCAATAGGTACTCCTAAGAAGATGATTCTATCCATCATTAATCTGGAGAATACATCCATGGTAGCAATATTTAACTGACGCTCCTCAATGATCGTAGGGGAGATATAGCTAGCTGCAACAGAGTTGTATTGATGTAGTGAAAGACTACTTATCCCTCTGTGCTTTATTGCATACTTTTGAAATTCGTTGTTATTCATAGAGTTTAAGCTGTTTGTGATTCACTCTGTTTGAGATCTTCTGCAAATTGCTTAAAGGTAGTATGTTTTTCTGAAATCTTTAAAGCTGTAACGAAGAAGGCGGTTAATTTCTGTTCAATAAGAACATCGTAGATACGTTTAACCTCCTCAGTGTTTTTCATTACATTGTCGATAAGTCCCTTGATGTGTTCGTTCTCAGTGGGATCACCCATTCCTGCTAAGAAACTGAAATAGGTCTGTACAAAGTAATCAGCAATATACTTTCTTACCTCCTCTTTTTCAACCCTGATGTTATTGTCTTCAAGGATTTTCTCCTCAATCATGTTCCAACGTGAGGCAAAGAGATAATTAGTGAATTCATTCTCGATCTGTTCATCGGTCAGTTTGCCTTCACCGGTAATTTTTAATTGACGTTTTAAGAACTCTTCAGGAAGAGGCAGAGAAACGGTCTCTACAAGTTTAGTAACTGCGTTATTGAAGAAATGACGATCTGCATTGGGTTGGACAGCAATGGCAATCTGGTCACTAATCATTTTGCGGAAATCAGCTTCAGTGGTAATCTCAGCATTTGGGAAGATCTTCTTGTAAAGCTCCTCGTTTAATTCAGCGGGAAAATCGCGAGTTACAGACTCAATGGTGAATTGGAAATCTGAGGTGAGCGTTTTTGCAATTTCATGTTCTACATTCAGTAGATGGACTAACTTGTCTGAGTCATTGTTTACAGCATTGAGTGCATTAAAAACAATAACATCACCAGTTTTAACGCCAATAAACTGAGGTCTGATCTCTTCATTAATGATCTCAGTAGGCATTAGTCTGCGGGAGGTAGAAATGCCACCCTCTTTTACTTGCTTGTTTTCATCAAGTTCTACTATAGTACCGAAGAGATGATCCTTTTCTTCAGATGTTTCAACATCTTTTGCTGAGCCATTCTTAATCAGAATATCTTCTAATGCTTTGTTTACATCATCTTCGTCAGCCATTAACATGATGCGCTCTACTTCGATATCTGAGAGATTAAAATCAACCTTAGGAGCTAAGCCTATCTCAAGTGAGTACTCGAAGTCAGTTTGATTATCGAAATCAATAGGCTGGCTCCCTTCTGCAGGAATTGGGCTACCCAGAATAGAAATATTTTCTTTGCTCAAGAATGATTCCAGAGATTCGCTTAGAAGTTTATTGACCTCTTCTGCTAAGACCGCTTTGCCATACATCTTACGAACCAGGCCTTCAGGAACCATACCGGGTCTGAATCCGGGCACATTAGCTTTACGGCGATAGTCTTTTAAAACCTTGGATACACGATCTTTATAGTCGGCTTCTTCAAACTGAAACTTTAATATGGCGGTGTATTCACCGTTGTCAACTCTGGTAATATTCATTGAATAAAATCTATTTGAAATTGGGGTGCAAATATACGAAATTATATCTTAAATATCTGAATCGTCACATTGATAAGGCTTAAAACAAAAAATCCCGACCTCAGCCGGGATTCTCTTTGATCTTTTCAAATCTCTTAGCGATTTTTCTGAATCATCTCACTAAGCTTCTCATAAGCTTCGTTAGTTCTAGCTAACAGATCGTTATATAATTTATTGAAGTGAGCCTTAACCAGTTTGGGGTTATCTTTCCCATCAATATTATTAACACGCTTAATAAGATCTTCACGAAGAACAATCATATCATCAATGATTTCACTGATTACTTCACTGTTTTTATTTCCGTGAATGAAGATATAGTTTAAACAATCAGATACAACTTCACCAATTAGCTGCTCGATATGTTTTTTTACAACTCTTTTGCTTGCCATAGCTTTTTATTTTTGGTGAATTATTCGATTCACTGATCTTTAAAACTTAGTGCGGATGAAGGGACTCGAACCCCCACGCCTCACGGCACCAGATCCTAAGTCTGGCGCGGCTACCAATTACGCCACATCCGCTCTTTGGTGATGCAAATATACGCTATTTTTGTAAAACCAAAAATTTTTATTGCCTATTTTATGATTTTACCCCTTTACTATATAAAGAAATCAATTGAAAAGCTCTTCTCTTTTATCCTAATTATCCCTGTCAAATTGTATCAATGGTTTCTTTCTCCTTATTTACCAGACTCTTGCCGACACTACCCAACTTGCTCGGCTTATACCATTGAGGCTCTTAAAAAACATGGTCCCTTCTCTGGTTTATACCTCTCAATGGATAGAATCGTTAGATGCGGTCCCTATGGTACTCAAGGTTACGATCCCGTTCCCCTATTTAGATTCAAGAAAATCAAGACCGGAAAAAATCCTAAAGTCAATTTATTAAAATTTAGAGTTGATAAGAATACCTATAAAGAATAGATTCTTCCTAACATTTCTGGGAAACCCGTTACCGGAAGAGAAGAAGGGTTATTTCAACAAGATGATTCAATGATTGAGCATTTATGAATTCAAGAATTCATGGATTATGGGGTTGAAGAATTCATAGACTTGAAGAGTCAATGATTTAAAAATAGGTAAGTAGGATTTATCATGGGGGAGAAGGGGATTTCTGTAAGAATATCGTAATATCTTAGTGAGAGCCCCATTGGTTGATAAAAAAGAAAGAGGACTAACAATTAAGCCAGTCCTCTAATTAGGTTTTATGTAAGGAATAAAGACCTAGAGATTAATCCTCGTTAGGGGTGTTATTCTCTTCGTTGTTGGAAGGTTTGAATCGTTCTGGGTTCTCATAACGATCATTATTACCATAACGATCATTGTTACCATAGCGATCGTTATTGCCATAGCGGTCATTGTTACCATAGCGATCGTTACTACCATAACGGTCGTTGTTACCATAACGATCGTTACTACCATAACGGTCATTACTACCGTAACGGTCATTATTACCGTATCGGTCGTTGTTTCCATAACGGTTTTGATTACCGTAGCGGTTGTTGTCTCTGGGGGCACCATAGCGGTCATTTCCGCCGTTGTAGCGTGGTTGACTTCTAAAGCCAGTGTTTCTTCTTGGTTGAGCCTCTTCACGAGCTTCTGCTTCTTTTACCAAAATAACATTCCCCTGAACTTCAGTGTTATTAAGTGACTCGATAGCTTTAGTTGCTGCCTCTTCATCTAACATCTCAATAAAACCGTAGCGTTTCGACATACCGGTTTCACGGTCAAAAATAACTTTAGCGCTTGCTACTTCGCCAAAACCTGCAAATAACTGCTCCAGATCTTCACCTGTCGTGCGTGAACTGAGCTTTGCAACAAAAATGTTCATAAAAAAATTGATTAATTAAAACGAAAAAAATCTGCCAAAGTGTTTAGGAAAGCCAGATAGAAAAAGCGGCAGATAGGGCTAACTAACTAGCATTAACAAAAAGGGACTTTGCAATACGCAAATGTATACTTATTTTTTTACATTGGGGTGAATTAGTGATTTTTGATTCAAATTGCCCTAAAAAAACTAATTATTAGAAAAAAAACGAAAAAAGCCTGGAGTTTTTAGACTCGCAGGCTTTTAGGGTTTTGATCACTTTTATTTGTCGGGGTGAATGGATTCGAACCATCGACCTCCTGGTCCCAAACCAGGCGCGCTAACCGGGCTACGCTACACCCCGAAATTGACCCCTAAAAAAAGATACTTTTTTAATCAAGTATCTCTCTTTAGCTTGCGGTGAGAGGGGGATTCGAACCCCCGGTACAGTTTCCCGTACGGCAGTTTAGCAAACTGCTGGTTTCAGCCACTCACCCATCTCACCGGGTCTGTAAGAACTTCTGTTGCTTGTGGGCTAACAGGGCTGCAAAATTAGGAATCTTTTGTTTATTCACAAACTTTTTTTGCCTTTTTGATGCACATTTTTTTTGCTCTCTTTAGGGCTCTTCTCTCATTTCCGATTTATCTGATTGAATTTCACCTTCTCACAAAAAGCGATTCTTCCCTCTTTTTTTTAATTTTGCAACCTGAATTTGGAAAGTATTCGGTGATCCTAAACTTTTATCTCCTTTTTCTGTTTTTTACCTATGCTAATGAAAAAATACAGTCGTGCTATTCTTGTTCTACTTAGCGGCTTAATCATCATATCTCTTATCTTTTTCCTCCGATCTTCCCATCAGATCCCACAAAACTCTTCTACCTTGTGGTTTTATCTCGCTCTCTGGATGATCGATGTTTACCTCTGGCTTAAGTTAGCCTCTTCCTTTTCTAACTACTCCAAACCATTAAAACTTGTTCTTTTCGTCCTCTTCTGGTTCCCTCTGGCCTTTATTGCCTCAATCCTCGCTTTGATGACTGTATATCCATTCGAGTATTGGTCTGTCCCGTTCAGAACTTGGAGCATCGCGTCTATACTTTTAATATACTTCTCGAAAAGTGTACCTCTCATCTTGCTACTAATCTCCGATTTCTTAAAGCTTTTTACCATAAAGATCCATAAGGTTGATAAAAAAGTGGTTTTTAATTTTGAACGAGATGCAAAACAGATA
Source organism: uncultured Bacteroidales bacterium (assembly GCA_964444785.1). Classification (GTDB taxonomy): domain Bacteria; phylum Bacteroidota; class Bacteroidia; order Bacteroidales; family TTA-H9; genus JAJTBW01. Next base: position 121,333 of record CAYUII010000006.1, read on the forward strand.
AGCCGTAGCCGCTTTATAAGAAATGCTGGTATCTTAGGTGGGGGCATTCTCTTTAGCGGTCTACTCGTTAGCCTTTTAAAATGGGCTTATGACTTTAAAGTGCATCGAGTAAGAATCGCTTTGACTAAATGGCCTGATCGTCTCAATGGCTTTAAAATCGTTCAAATATCAGACATACACTTTGGTAGTTGGATTAGCCCTTCTCATTTCGAGAAAGCAGTTGCTCAAATCAATGCTCTTCATCCCGATTTAATCGTCTTTACCGGCGACTTGGTAAACTATCAGAGTGATGAAATTATCCCTTTCAAGTCAGCTATGCAGAAACTTATATCTAAATATGGGGTTTTTGCTACTCTGGGAAATCATGATTATGGTAACTATATAAGGTGGAAATCTTCTGCCGATCGGCTGGCTGATGTCGAAAAGCTAAAGACTTATATGTCTGACTCAGGATGGTCGCTTCTCCTTAATACTCATTCTATCATCTCAACTGATCATGGCTCTTTCTGCCTCGCAGGTGTCGAAAACTGGGGTTATCATCGTCGTTTTCCCCGTAAAGGAGACCTTCCTAAAGCCATTTCAGGTGTGCCAGATTCATTACCTATTATCCTTTTATCTCACGATCCTACCCACTTTGAACGTATAGTCGCACCTCTCTTTCCTAATGTGGGGCTCACCCTCTCGGGGCATACCCATGGTGCTCAACTCGGCGTGGAAAATCGATTTTTCAGATGGAGTCCCTCTAAATATATCTATAAATATTGGGCTGGTCTTTATCATTTGCCAAAATCTAATCAATTCCTCTATGTTAATCGTGGACTTGGTAGTATTGGATTTCCTGGTAGAGTCGGTATCCTTCCGGAAATTACTCTTCTGGAAATAGAGAATGCTGGAAGGATTTAAATGGTTATTGTAATATTTTAATAAGTTTTTGTGAATTAGACTGGGTGAACGTGTCCTTTTCTTCGGTGTTATGTTGTTGATAAACTGTCTTTTGTATTTATTGTTTAGAATGGTATTGTTTTTGTATTGATTTAGTCAATCCGAATGTTTTAAAAACTTATCTCAAGAAGGAACCTTATTTTCAGGGCTGAAATAGGTATGTCACTAATCGGAGAAACAACTAAATCTCTTCAAAATGAATACTAAAAGTGAATCAATCAGACTAGCTTTATCACTTGTTCTTTTTCTTACTCTATCTCCTTTGGTTTCTATCGGACAAAGGCATGAATCGGGCAAGGCAATCAATCAAAAAGAACGTGGGTCAGATCGCGGAAGCATGGTTTCAAGAGAGAACCAAAACAATGCAAGAGAAAGGAGGAATACACGCTCCCTAGAGAATGAATATAGAAACTCTCGCAATCGCATGGAACCGAGACCTATCGATAACCATTCTGCCAGAGAGAGAAGCAATAGGGGATATAGTCCTCATGAAAGAGGAAATCATTACGGTTATTCTGATCATCATAGAAGAACTCATCCTCACTCCTCTTTTAGAAGAGACCGTCGATATACCTATTATCATGCTCATCACCATTATTCTCCCAACCTCTATTATAAGCCTTTTTGGGTTAATAATTATTACATAAAGCCAATGGTAAGACATATCTATTTGCCTGACTATAACTGTTATTATGATTTATATCGAGGTGGTTATACCTGGTATGGCAATGGTTCTTGGTGGTTTAGCTTTAACCTTCCAATCTTCCTTGCCGATGCTCATTGGTCGACTATCAGAGTCATTACATTTAATGAAGATATTGACCGTCCCTGGGATTATAATCAACATCACTTGGCAAGCTATAGTGGAAGATATAGATCATATAATGATTTAGCTTCATCCACCTCTGCTGCTGTCCAGATCACTTCCGATGATTCTTGGGAACCTACAGAAGATGAATAAAGGGCTGTGTTATCGATTATTCAGTTGCTGATCCATTGAGAATAACGGATTAATTCAAGTTAATCTGATCCTAAAAAAAGTCCCGCTAAATGATAATACCATTAGCGGGACTTTGATTTTACTAATTTTGAGAAAAAATTTAAAATGTATTATCTCGTTGTTGATCTTGAGATGACTGGACCTAAACCCGGGTATCATGATATTATAGAAATAGGAGCGGTATTACTAAATGACGATTGGGGCAAGATGTCTACATTCGGTTCGTTAATATACCCTCAAGATGTGGATACATTTACTTCGAGTGCGGAGGCTATCCATGGTATTTCTTTAGATGATCTTGAGGATGCACCGCTTTTAGGCGAGGTTCTGGATGATTTTGAGATGTGGATTAGGAAGAGTCTTAGAAGGGATGAGTTTTCTAATCTTAGCGATGTAATGGTCTGTGGCCAAGGAATACTTCACGATCTGAATTTTCTTCAGTACGCCTATGAGGAGGAGAATAAGCAATGGCCTTTCTCAAAGAAGGTACTTGATCTGATTTCAATTACCTATTTTGGCTTTAAAATATTGTCGAACAATGGCGTGACAGTTCCAAAGACTCATGGATTAAGTGCTGTGGCGGGTTACTTTGGATTAGCTAGAAGTGAAAATGAACATGATGCTGTTGAGGATGCAATTCTAACGGCAGCCTGCTTTCAAAAATTCAATGAGCTCTTTTCAAAGTTTAAATTAGGTTGATGACCTACATACTGGCATGGCAGAACAATTAAACGATTCTTTTTACCTTGCTCCATTTCAGGGGATCACAGATGCAATTTATAGAACCTCGTATCATAAATACTTCGGTGGGTTTGATAAGTATTTTGCTCCCTATATTTCAGGGACAGGGGATGTTAAAGTGGCTAAATCTAAGCTAAAGGATGTTTGGCCTGAGTTTAATCTTCATACTCCGACTATTCCTCAATTTCTTAGTAAGGATTCTTCTGAGATCCTATTGCTTTTAGAGGCCTTTGCCTCGTTAGGTTATAAGGAAGCAAATTGGAATTTGGGCTGTCCGTTTCAAAAGGTTGCAGGCAAGGGAAGAGGAAGTGGCTTATTACCATTTCCGGATGTTATTAGAGGTATTCTTCAGGAGATTAGAGAGAAAGCATTACCAATAGACCTCAGTATTAAAATGCGAACTGGCTACAAAACAGATCGGGATATCTTTCCTCTCTTGGAGATCTTTGAAGAGTTTGATATAAGGGAGATAATCATTCATCCACGGACGGGCATCCAGTTATATAAAGGGGTAGCTTCAGTAAATGTCTTTGGAGAGTGCTTAAACAAATCGACTCATCCATTGGCATGGAATGGAGATATCGTAAATATTGAAAGTTTTAACTCGTTGAAGCAACAATTTCCATCTATAAATCTATGGATGATAGGTAGAGGGGCATTGAGCCATCCAGGGCTAGCTTTATGGCTGAAAGATCCAAATCTTTATAACCATCTTGATATGGCAGAGAAGATTTTCAACTTCACGAAAGATATTTATGACGCCACTCTAACAAGGACTCAAGGTATTAACCAAGTGATTGATAGAATGAAGCCGATTTGGCTGTATCTTTCCAAGTCATTTGCAGATCCTGCGTCTGCCTTTAGAAGAATCAGAAAAACAACGGACGCTAAAGCTTATCTTTTTGCCGTTGAAGAGACGCTTAAAAATGAAGTCTTTCTTAGCCCTGAAGAATTAAAAGGGCAAATCACATAAGTATTTGATAAAAACTAAATCTGTAATCTCGATCGGCTGCACATTGTTTATGCTTTAAGGTACGATTCCGAAATATTTGGAAACATGTACTAAAAAATGGCAAAGAAAACAATATGCGACCATTTTATGTTGTAGTTTTGCGACCACTTTACTTTTTGGATGAACAAAGAATTAACGCGTACCTTTCCACAGATTCTGGCAGAAGCAGTGGAAAAACATGGCCCAAGGCCTGCATTGACGTTTGTTGGAGAACAACCTTTAACTTTTAACGATCTCAATCGGCTGATTTATTCAGTGATTGCATTCAATGAACGATTAGGAATTGTACCGGGCGACCGTGTTGCTATTTTAAGTACCAACATGCCTAACTGGGCTGCTGCTTACTTTAGCATTGTCAATATGGGTGCTGTTGTGGTACCTCTGTTACCTGACTTTTCTCCTACGGAAATCGAGAATATTCTGATCCATAGTAATTGCAGGATGATCTTTGTCTCATCTGCTCTTGATAGAAAGCTACAGGATATTAAATTATCTGACTCGTTAATTCGGATCTGCTTAGAGGACTTCTCTGTAATTGAACCGAAGAGCTTAGAACATCGTTTTGATATCGATAATTTACCCTCAAGAAAATATGAGGTCACTCCAAATCAACTAGCTTCTATCATTTATACTTCTGGTACCACCGGCAAGCCTAAAGGGGTGATGTTAAGTCATGAGAACATCTGCTTTACCGCTCATAAAGGAAGAACAATACAACCTATTCATGAAAATGACCGTTTCTTATCGGTGTTACCTCTCTCGCATACTTATGAAAGTACTTTAGGCCTGTTCCTTCCGATAATCTCCGGAGCGTGTGTCTACTATATTAATAAACCTCCTACACCAACTGTTCTTCTCCCTGCCTTAAAATCGGTTAAACCAACTGCAATGTTAACCGTACCTCTTATTATCGAGAAGATCTATCACAACAGAATTAAACCAGCTCTGCATATAAACAGGATCGCTAGAGCCGCTTATTGGTTCCCGCCAACAAGAAAGGTCATGATAAATTTAGCCGGCAAAAAGCTAATGGATACCTTTGGTGGTGAACTCAAATTCTTTGGTATTGGAGGGGCTAAACTTAGTGAGACGGTTGAGCAATTCTTGATCGATGCTAAGTTCCCTATCGCTATTGGTTATGGCCTTACTGAGACCTCCCCTTTACTTGCAGGTACTAGCCCCATGGTACATCGTCTACAATCAACCGGCCCCGCTATGGAAGGGGTAACTCTAAAAATTCATAATCCTGATCCCCATACAGGTGAGGGTGAAATCTGGGCTAAAGGTCCCAATGTTATGATTGGTTATTATCATGATGAGGCTCTTACCGCTGAAGTCTTGGTTGAAGATGGTTGGTTCCGCACAGGTGATCTAGGGGTTTTTGATAAAGATAACTTCTTGAGTATTAAAGGTAGAATGAAGAATGTTATCATTGGTCCTAATGGTGAAAATATTTATCCTGAGGAGATTGAGTCGGTTATTAATAATTTTAAGTACGTCAACGAATCTTTAGTCCTTGAGAATAAAGGAAAACTGGTTGCTCTTGTCCATTTTAACCGTGAAGAGATTGAAGCAAGATATCAACATTTTAAGGATGAGATCTCTACTAAGATTGAAGATAGATACGAGGAGCTAAGAAAAGAACTTCATACCTATATTAATAGCCGTGTAGCTAGATCTAGCCAAGTTCAGAAGGTTATTAATCATCATGAGCCATTTCAAAAGACCGCTACACAGAAAATCAAGCGGTTTTTGTATGGAAGTGGTCAAAATAAAAAGTAGTCATTTTCAATAGTTTATTTCTACCTCTTCGCTCCCTCTCCGTTTCTTCTCCATATACGGCTTTGATTTGTGTGGAAGGGAATGGAGAGGTAGCTGATTGTATTTGGTTTTTAATGGAGTGGTTGACTCTTTGAAGGTGATATTGGACTATTTTTCGGAAGCTATTTGAATGGAGAAAGAGCGAAGAAGAAGCGAAGGGGAAGCGAAGAGGTGTTTGAAATGATTAGTTCTGTAAAGAGGTATTTGGGCCGTTTGTCGGTAGATTTTCCCGGTTGGTCTACTTTAATTTGAATCCGTATAACGGGAGTATAGTTTTGCTTCATCAAAATGGGCAAGACTATGAAACGAATCCTTTTTATTTTATTTAGCGTGATCTTGGGTTTATTAATCGAAGAATTGAAAGCTCAAGAGTATACTTTTCAACAGTGTCTGGATCAGGCTCTTACTAAGAATCTAACGGTAAGGCAACAGATTCTTACAACCAGTTTAAAAGAGGTGAATCTTACACAAGTTCAGAACTCCAGATTCCCTTCTGTGGATGCAAATGTCAGGCAACAATACTCTAACGTTGACAATCAATCTACACTGACCGGCGAATGGAGTCGTGAGGGCACCTCCTCAACTTCGGGGTCGGTAAATGCTTCTTTAAATCTCTTCTCTGGATTAAGGATTAAAAATAGCATTGATCAGGCGAAAATGGATCTGCTTTCAGGAAAAGCTGATGTTGAGGTTCAAAAAGAGACCATTATACTTCAGGTCTTAGATATCTACCTTCAGCTATTATATTCTGACGAGCAGGTTAATAACTCTAAGAGCCAGCTTGATTTAATTAAACAACAGTTGGATTTGGCTAAAGCTAAAATGGAGGCCGGATCCCTCTCTCGTGCCGACTATCTTCAGGTTGAAGCGCAGTATTTTTCGGAACAGACAACGCTTACCAATGCGGAAAACCTTTATGAGTCGAATAGAATCTCTCTAATGCAACTAATGGAGATGCCAGTGAATAAGGCGTTCAGTATTAAGAAACCTGATCTTTCTAATCTTCCCTTAACACTTGTAACCCCAGACTCCTATGACCTATATCTTAGAGCCTTGGAGATAAAGCCTCAAATTGAATCAGCTGAGCTTTCCTCCAAATCAGCTGAAATGGGAGTGCGAATTGCAAAAGCAGGTTATCTACCTTCTTTATCGCTCGATGCTGGTATTACAACTAATTATACTGACAGAGTGAGCCAATTAAGTTTCTCCTCGCAGTTAAATCATAACCTAACTCCAGCATTAGGACTCACGTTGAGTATTCCAATCTATAAACAAGGAAGTACTAAAGCGCAGGTCTCATCAGCAATGATTCAGAGTGATCAAGCTAAGATTCAGTTACAGAGTACTCAGAATCAATTAAGAAAGAGTATAGAGAATGCTTGCCTTGACTTCTCTGCCTCATTATCCAAGTACCAATCAACATCTTCTCAATATCAATCTTCGGAGGCATCTTATGAGGTGGCTACCGAGCGATTCTCAAGAGGTGTGATAAATACCGTCGATCTTCTATATCAAAAGACTTCTGTTATTCAAGCTCAGAGCGCCTTGCTTCAAGCTAAATACAATGTTTTATATGCATCCAAAGTATTGGACTTTTATTCAGGAAAAGAGATAACATTTTAATAAATAATAATATGAGCAAAAAGATAAAATTGTGGATTCTTTTAGGGTTAGTCATCATTTCGGCCTCTGTTGTATTTACGTTTTGTGGTAGTAAAAAAGAGGGCATTGAGATTGAAAAAGTTAAACCAGAAAAGAGGGAGATCTCTAACCAGATCTCTGCAACAGGTACCATTGAAGCTATCAAAACAGTCTCTGTAGGTACTCAGGTCTCAGGCGTTATAAATAAGATCTACGTCGATTTTAATAGTCGTGTAAAGAAAGGGCAATTATTGGCTGAGATTGATAAAACCGCTCTTCAGGCCCAGATGGATCAAAGTAATGCTCAAGTAGCTTCAGCAAAAGCGGATTTGGTTTTTCAGAAAGCTAACTATGAACGGACAAAAGCCCTCTTTCAGAAAAACCTTATATCTCAACAAGATTATGATCAGGCCGTTTACAACCTAAGTAAAGCTGAGGCCTCTTATCAATCGGCCTCATCTGATAACAAGCGAGCAAAGACGAATTTAGATTATGCCATGATCTATTCGCCCATAGATGGGGTGGTTTTAAATAGGGCTGTCGATGAGGGGCAAACAGTTGCAGCAAGCTTTAACACTCCTGAATTATTTGCAATAGCAAATGACCTGACTCAAATGGAGGTTCAAGCGGATATTGATGAAGCGGATATAGGAGAGGTAAGAGTAAATCAAGTCGTCGACTTCACCGTTGATGCTTTTCCTTCTGACCATTTTGCGGGTGAGGTTACCGAGATTAGATTAAAACCTACTGTTACTAGTAATGTGGTAACCTATACCGTGATCATTAAAGCTTCTAATCCTGATTTAAAGCTTATGCCAGGGATGACTGCTAGCGTTAATATTGAGATAGAGTCTGCAAAAGACGCATTAGCGGTGCCAGTTAAGGCTTTTAAGTTTTGGCCTGAAGAGTCAATGGCTTTTCTATTCGGTGGAAAGGTTCCTGAGAGAGTTAAGGATGCTACAAATCATAAATCAATTTGGGTAAGCGATGGACAGAGACTGACTAAAAAGGATGTCATTACCGGTGTCTCTGATGGAGCTTATACTCAAATAGTCTCTGGATTAAATGAAACTGATGAGGTGGTTCTCTCTGCTAAAGTTACAACCTCAGCTGCAAAACAGAGTGGTAGTCCTTTTATGCCTAAACCTCCTAGCCAGAGTAATAAAAAGAAATAAAACCATGAGTAGAACAATTATAAACGTTGATCAACTTAAGAAAGATTTCTACGTAGGTGACATTACTGTTCATGCACTAAGAGGAGTTGATCTTAAAATTAACGAGGGTGAATTTGTAGCCATTATGGGTACTAGCGGTAGTGGAAAATCTACCATGCTTAACATTCTTGGATGTCTTGATAAGCCTACCTCTGGAAGTTATCTGTTAGATGGAACCAATATGGGCGATCTCACAAAGAATGAGCTGGCACGTTTGAGAAATCGTAAGCTAGGGTTTGTATTTCAGGCTTATAACCTGTTACCTCGAACTACCGCGCTGGAGAATGTAGAACTTCCTCTGTTTTATAACACAACTATATCAGCAAAGGAACGGAAGCAGAGAGCGCAAGAGGCCCTTGCCTCAGTAGGGCTGGCTGATAGAATGGATCATAAACCCAATCAACTATCTGGCGGACAACAGCAGCGGGTTGCCATAGCCCGAGCTCTTGTTAACGATCCGGTTGTAATCCTTGCCGATGAAGCAACAGGTAATCTTGATTCACGCACATCTTACGAGATCATGGCACTGTTTCAAAACTTGAATCAACAGGGAAAAACCATTGTCTTTGTAACTCATGAGCCAGATATTGCAGCGCTAACCTCTCGAAAAGTTGTCTTTAGAGATGGATTTATAATGAAAGAGGAGGAGATAAAATCCCCATTAAATGCTAAAACCATTTTGGAGAATCTTCCCCCTGTTGAGCTAGACTTTATGGAAAATGCAGGTTAATATCATCTTGCTATGAATATTCGAAATCTTATAAAAGTCGCATTCTTTGCCTTACGCAGGAATAAATTCCGTGCAATCCTTACCATGCTAGGTATAATTATCGGAGTTGCTTCTGTAATTACTATGCTGGCTATTGGCGAAGGCTCAAAAAAAAGCATTCAGGATCAAATATCTAGTATGGGTTCCAATATGATCATGATCATGCCAGCTAGTCAACAAATGGGAGGAGTGCAACAAGGAGGATCTAACATGGAGTCGCTTGAGGTTGCCGACTATCTAGCAATCAAAGAGAAGTGCCCATCTGTTATCTATGCATCTCCTGAAGTAAGAGCCTCTGGTCAATCGGTTTATGGCAATGAAAACTGGCCAACAACCTTCTTTGGTGTAGGAGCCGACTATCTTGCAATTAAAAAGTTCGAGATCGAGTCAGGAAGAATGTTTACGGAACATGATATCGATGTGGCAGCTAAAGTGGTGGTGGTTGGTCAAACTGTCGTTGAGAACCTCTTTGGAAAAGGGTTTGATCCAGTAGGACAAACCATACGTTTTAGAAGTATCCCGGTGAAAATTATCGGAGTGCTAACTGAAAAAGGAGAGAATACCTTCGGCCAGGATCAGGATGACGTAATTATTGGTCCTTATACCACGGTTCAGAAGAGAGTGCTTGCTATTACCCACATAAACATGATCTTTACCTCTGCGAAATCGGAGGCTCTCTCAGCCCAGGCAAGTAATGAAATTACAACGGTCTTGAGGGAGAGTCACAAAATTCAAGATGGAGAGGATGATGATTTTCAAATCAGAACCCAGGCTGAATTGGTTAAGACTTTTAGCAGTATAAGTAATATCTTAACGCTTCTTCTTTCTGCAATCGCAGGGATCTCTCTATTGGTAGGAGGTATCGGCATTATGAATATAATGTATGTTTCGGTGACAGAGAGAACTCGTGAGATAGGCCTAAGAATGTCTATTGGAGGCCGAGGGGTTGATATCTTGATGCAGTTTCTGATAGAGTCTATCTTACTTAGTCTTCTTGGTGGTGTAATTGGAATTATCTTGGGTGTTGGAGGCGCTTTTGTTGTTAGCTCAGTTGCCGGATGGCCGGTTGCAATAATGCCAACTGCTGTTATTCTCTCATTCTTGGTTTGTACAGTTATTGGGGTCTTTTTTGGTTGGTATCCGGCAAGGAAAGCCGCAGGCCTAAACCCAATAGATGCCCTGAGGTACGAATAATCTTAATGTATGGTCAATCTAGGTTATTATCGTTGACTTAATTAACTTTATCCTTAATCCTAATAACCTAGACTGATATGCTTGAAATGAAGATTGGTTGTAAGATCCTTTATCAAAATGAAGTATAAAAATTTCACCACTGAAAGAGGCATATTATTGAACCATGAAATTTAAAAGTCTTTGAATAGATAATTATTATGAAACCTGACTTTTTTTATGGACTTGAAACAATAAACCAGAAATAATGAAAGCATTCAATTTTCCCTGGCTACAATCTAAACTGATAATCCATCTTTTTGTATGGCTTTCAATACTTATTATTCCGCAGCTTTTTATAACAACCAGCATAGGTGAAACCAGTGAGTTTTTTATGCATTTTTATCTGAAGCTGATCCTTTATGGTATCGGTTTTTATGTCGTTTATCTTTGGCTCGTACCCCATTTCTATCTGAAAAATAAGAAAATCCTATTTGTAGTAATTTCTATCGTCTCTTTTTTTATTCTCTATCAAATTGAGGGTTTTGCCACAAGATATGTCTTACCCGAGGATCACTTTCGAAAGATGATGTTCGAGCTATCGAAACTGATGGAAGAGAAAGGTTACTTTTTACGTCCACCTTCCGATGGTTTACGACTAACTAGTTTTATTGCCATAAGCGTTTTGTTAATGGGATCTGCTCTAGGCCTTAGGTTATCTGAAGAGTTATCCAAAAAGGATAAACAGCAGAAAGAACTTGAGAAACAACAGCTAACCTCAACCCTTGAAATGTTACGAAATCAGGTTAGTCCGCATTTTTTCTTTAATACTCTGAATAATATTTACGCACTAACCGCACTTGACCCTAAGCTATCCGGTGAAGCTATTTTGAAGTTAAGCAGACTTATGAGATATCTGCTTTATGAGTCAACAGGAGATCAAGTGCCTCTTTCTAAAGAGGTCTCTTTCCTTCATGATTATATTGATCTAATGCGTTTGAGGCTTTCAGACAATGTGGATATAGAAACCGAATTTCCTTCAATGCCAGAGACATATCTTGTTGCACCTTTGCTATTCATTCCATTTATCGAGAATGCTTTTAAACATGGCGTAAGTTATCGAGAGCACTCATTTATTAGAATTAATTTGAGGGCTGATTATGAAAAGGTGGTTTTTGAGTGTGAAAACTCCGTTTTGAAAGGTTTTTCTGAAAAAGATAGTGTTGGTGGGATAGGCTTAGAAAATGTAAAAAAGAGACTCGAATTACTCTTTCCTAAATCGCATCAACTGGAAATTGAAGATAAAGGGTATTTGTTTAGGGTTCATTTAATCATTAGACAAAAACAAAACTAAAATGTTACGAACAGTTGCCATAGATGATGAACCTCTTGCTCTACAATTGGTGGTCAATTATATAAAACAGACTCCTTTTCTTGACTTGAAAGGCTCTTTTACAAATCCTCTTGAGGCACTTAGTTTCCTTCAAGAAAATGAAGTTGATTTTGTATTACTTGATATTAGAATGCCAGATCTTTCGGGTACAAAACTGGCTGCTCTCCTTAAGGATGGCCCTAGAGTGGTCTTTACTACTGCTTATCAAGACTATGCTATCGAGGGTTATAAATTGGATGTCGTTGACTATTTAGTAAAACCCTTTTCTTATGATAGCTTTCTGGCCGCAGCGCTCAAAGTGAAAGATCGAATGGATGTTAGCTCCTCCAAGCAAGTTGTGGTTGAAGGAAACAATGACTTCCTGTTTATTAAATCAGACTATAAAGTCAGACGTATTAATCTGGCTGATATCCTTTATCTTGAAGGGCTGAAAGACTATGTAAAGGTCTTTATGATTGGGCAACCGAAGCCGCTTTTATCGCAGGTAACTATGAAACAACTTGAATCAAAACTACCCACGGATAAGTTCATGAGGATTCATAAATCGTTTATAGTAAATCTGAATAGAATAGAGATCATAGAGCGCAACAGGATTGTCTTTGGTGAGGAGTACATCCCTGTGGGTGACCAATTTAAATCTGCCTTCCAAGAGTGGGTCGATAAGAACTTTTTGTAGACCTGCCTTCCTTTTAGAGATGAAGGTTTGGTGAATCCTGAATCTTTTCTTTAGTTTGCAGTAGAAATACAAATGGAATGTCACCTCTCTTCATTGCGACCATTATAGTCGTTTACTTCGCCGGTTTAATCTTTATTTCTTATCTCACCACTCGTAAGTTAGACTCCCAAAGTTTTTATAACGGAAACAAAAAATCTCCTTGGTATATCATTGCAATTGGGATGATTGGCACCTCAATCTCAGGGGTTACTTTTATCTCTGTACCAGGGTGGGTAATGACGAGTCAGTTCTCTTATCTTCAGATGGTATTGGGCTATCTACTGGGCTATTTCGTAATTGCCAATGTGTTGATGCCGCTATACTACCGGATGAACCTAACGAGCATTTATACCTATCTTGAAGAGCGTTTTGGCTTCTGGTCTTATAAAACCGGTGCCTCATTCTTTCTAATTAGTCGAATCATTGGGGCAAGTTTTAGACTGTTCCTTGTCTCTATTGTACTGCAGAAACTTGTTTTTGAACCCCTAGGGATCCCTTTCTGGGTAACTGTTACGGCAACCATCATGTTAATCTGGCTGTATACCTTCAAAGGGGGTATTAAAACAATCATCTGGACTGATCTTATTCAGACTATCGCAATGTTATCGGCAGTGGTGCTATCACTCGTGTTAATAAAAAATGCGCTAGACCTCTCTTTTTTCGAGATGATATCGAAAGTATATAACAGTGAGTATTCGAGAATGTGGTTCTTTGATGATCCAAACTCGAAAAACTACTTCTGGAAACAGTTTCTTGGCGGAGCCTTCACAACTATTGTCATGACTGGGCTTGATCAGGATTTGATGCAGAAGAACCTCGCTTGTAAGAATGTTAAAGATGCTAAGAAGAATATGTATTCATACGGATTCATGTTCTTACCTATAAATCTTATGTTTTTAAGTCTCGGAGCATTATTGGGAATGTATGCACATGCTCAAGGGATCCAAATTCCAGCAAATACTGATCAACTCTTTCCGATGTTAGCTACCGGGGGCTATTTTAATGTTAGCCTGGGTATCATCTTTATCATAGGTATCATTGCGGCTGCCTACGCTAGTGCTGATTCTGCCTTGGCTGCATTGACTACCTCGTTTATGATCGATATTCTAAATGGTAATAAACTAGAAGGAGATAAGCTTAAGAGAACGAGAACCTGGGTACACCTTTTGATGTCTCTGGTTTTGGTATTGGTCATTATTATCTTTGATGCGGTAAATAATGATGCTGTTGTAAGTGCCGTATTTACAGTGGCCGGTTATACCTATGGCCCCTTACTTGGACTCTATGCTTTCGGATTATTTACTCCTTTCTCAGTGAAGGATCGGATGGTTCCTTTCTTAGCCGTTCTTTCTCCAGTTTTATGTTATGTATTAAGTGCAAATTCTGTTGAATGGTTTAATGGTTATAAGTTTGGCTTTGAACTATTAATCTTAAACGGATTAATAATGTTTCTGGGAATGCTTCTGTTTAATAACGGCCGTGCTGAAAGACATAAGTTTTAAGGGCAACTAGCAGCTGACAGCTGGCAGATGGCTGGTAATTGGGAAGGATTCAAGGGATTCAAGATTTAAAGGGATTCAAGATTCAAGATTCAAGGGTTCAAGGATTCAAGGATTCAAGATTCAAGATTCAAGGATTCAAGATTCAAGGAGTTATAAAACAAAAGGCCGAAGTTCGCACTCCGGCCTTTTATTTGGTTGTGATATAAATAGTATTTATATCAATTTTTAGAGATTATTCAGTGTCACTACTTGATGTCATGATTTAGCAATAATAATAAGCATTAATAATGAGTTTCACTGGTTTATATTACTATTTAGCCTTGCTATCTTGATAAGATAAACTTTTGAGTTAGGCGTTTATCTTTTTGGTCGAGCTTTAGAATATAGAGGCCATTTGCAAGTTGTTCAACCGGGATTAAGTCGTTTAGCTTTATTCCAACTCGTAAATCGTTCCCCGATAAAACTTTCTGTGCTAGAAGTCCTCCGGTATAGCTTAAGATGCTTACCTGAATGTCTGACTGATCGTTTAGAGCTGCTTTAACGATTGATTGGTTTGAAACGGGATTAGGAGAGATAGTCACAACTTTTGAGTCTATTTCAGAGATCCCCTCTAGAATGAAAATGAAATGCATCTCATTGTTATTAGCATTGATCTCATCCTCTAGTGGTACTGTTCCCATATTCCACATTGCAGTACCTGTGTAAGTTCCATATAATACAGCCGGTATAACTACTGTATCCATAACATTTTCTCCTGTATAGGTGGCCTCGGGGCCTGTAATGGAAAAGCTACCTCCCGTGAGAAAGTATGACCATTGGTCGGTAATTGTGACAATCATGTCAGTTCTGTTGACATTGAGCTGGAAGTCGACATTACTGGTTGTGCTGCCCAATGTCACCAGAATATTCGATAGAGATTGTGTTTCTGTGTAAGGATGACTTGCTGTTACCTCATAGTTACCGGCAGGGACAACCAGTTGATAATTGCCTGACATATCAGGATTGGTTATATAGTTCCCGGCGGTGATAGTAGTTAGGGTTACATCCTGACTGGTTCCATTTATGGTGACATGTCCAGTAATTGTGCCTGTTGATCCAAGTGAGACCAAATTGAAGTCTACATTAGACGTTGTTTGTCCGCCAATTACCCCCACTCCGAATTGATATTGTGTAGCATATCCAGAGAGAGACGCATAAACATCTATATTTCCAACCGGAGCAACCAGACTATAGAACCCTGATGCATTCGGGTGTGTGGTGGTTCCTGCTGCATCTATGAGAACTTGGGTGACATCACCTGTACCGCCTGTTAGGGTAACGGTACCTGTAACGGTACCTGTTGTAGGTGCCAGTTCGAGTTCAAGATTGATGTTTGGGGTGGTATTATTGTTAGTGACCACCACGTTGTTGACGGTGTCATTTAGATAATAGGGCAAGGAGGCTATGACCTGATGTGAACCTGGAGAAACCATGAGTGTATAATTTCCACTGGCATCTGGATGAGTACTCACCGATCCGGCTCTTACCTCAACCATCGTTATTATTCCAGAACCGTTAAGTAAGGAAACGGTACCCTCAATCTTACCAACAGGGATGGCATTAAGTGTTAGGTTGACTGTGGTTGTTTGATTAGTCAAAACTGCAACATTACTTTGAGAAGCACTATTATAACCACTTAAGGTTGCCGTGACAGTGTAATTTCCTGAGAGAGTACTAATGGTGTAGAAGCCTGAAGCATTTGGATGGGTAGAGTTTGTTCCCGCCTGTATGGTTACATCAGTTACGTTGCCATAGCCCCCATTTAAGGTGATTTGTCCCGAAATAGTTCCATAATTTAACGGCCCATTAGTGCCGTTCATCGAGAGATTCTGTGCATAGATATCTGATGAACTTCCTCTTGTATCCTCCCAAGCTGCTACCCATTGATTATTGGCCAATGGGGCGAAGTCTGTATGGATCTTTTGAGAATCGTAGGTCGACATGGATGCCATAGATGGTGTCCATACAAAATCACCCGATGGGTTAATCCTCATGGCTTTGACCATCGTGTTGATTGAGGTGGTGTATTGTTCAATGAAAAGAACGACATCATTCTCAACTTTATCAGCAAACATTGGGTAATAATCTGTGGAAGAGGTAGGGATAAAGACTTTTCCTGCATCACCCCATGTTCGGGCACCGGAAGAAGATATCTTTTGTCCATAGATACCCCAAATATTTTGGTTGCCATCTATTTCATTCCAGAAGACATAGACATCAGTTGAGCCAACGGGACAGGCAATTTTAGGATACCAATGGTGCCAGCCTGGGGTGGTGCAAACCTCTACACCATTAGTTGGAAAAGTCAGAACCCCACTGCTATTGCAATGTTGAATAAAGGTGCTATTGAAGAGATTATTATCTCGATCGTCATCAACAGCCAAATAGAATCCCCCATTGTTATCTGAGATAAATGGGAGGATCTGGTTTTGACCGGAGATACCTCCGGCTGTTGATATAGCTAGCGGAGAAGCCCATACTGCTGCTCCACTCGGGCCGAAACGTTGAACATAGATATGTCGGGTAGGAGACCAACTAACACCAGTATCCTCATAATACTTCATAAAGAAGTCGTCAGCGCCAATAGGTAACATTTGGGGCCAGGTGTTTCTGTTCGTTGTCGTCAAGGTAATACCGTTTGCTCCCCATTGAAGAGTTCCAGTCGCATTGATCTTTTGCATCGTAATATAGTCTCCACTCATCCAAGCTACAATTGCGTTACCTGCATTGGTTACAATGACTTTCGGTGCCGCATTAAAGTTTGTATTACTTGAAAGAGTAACTCCATTAGCACCCCATACAAAGGTACCAGTGGGCGATATCCTGTATGCATAGACATTTGTACTACCATCACGAATGTCATTGAATGCCAGGATCGCATGGTTTGATTGATCAGCCGTCATATCCCAATCAGTAAGCCATGTGTCCTGTTGATTATTACTAATTAGAATGCCATTGCTTGCCCATAAGATATTGCCTTGTGCATCGAGCCGTTGTAGCCTGACGTTGTAATTGCCACTCTCACTACTGAAATATCCTATGTAGTATGAGCCATCGGGACAGACAGCTACTTTAGGAATGGCTTGTTCCCCACTAAGGTTACAGATAATAGTGTTAATGGCGGGGTTGTTGCTCCATTGCCCTTTGACTAATACAATAGAGCATAAAAGGAGGAGTAATAAGGTTAAAGTTCTTTTCATGCCAAATAGTTTTCTCGTCTTGTAAGACATTGATGACCTGTTCAATTGTTCCGGCTAATTTAATAATTTTAATAAGCAAGATGTGATTTTCAAGCTAATTGTTTGGTCATTCAGAAAAACATAAATGCATAACGATTCAAGAATAGTTTACTATCCTTAATAATAGTTAGAAAATTGATTTTATTTTAAATAGGATGGAGATTTATCTAGCCAATAAGAAGGTAAAAGGAATATGTAACCTTTGCTGCCATGCTTTTTCGGAGTGGTTTGTTCCGGGGAAGAAAAGGGTGATCAGATTGCTTTTGTTATATTGATGTTTATAAAGAACCTTGTCGATCTCTAATTGATGGGGTTTGTAGAATTGATCTAATGTTTTATCGCCATGATCAAAGTAGAGCCTATGAGTCTTGGGGTCGGGTAGGTTTTTATCGACATAAGTCACAAAGGACTTGGGAATAACATCCTGATAGAGATCAAAGTTACCAATCCAATGGGTAGATAGACATGCAGCTCCACCGAAAACTTTAGGGTATTCACAGATAGCATAAAGTGATATTAGACCTCCCATGCTTGAACCGGCAATAAAGGTATTATCACGATCGGGTAGGGTAGAGAAGTTTTTATCAATATAAGGTTTTAGCTCTTCTACAAGGAACTTAAGGTAATTATTGGAACGAGGCATGCCCATTAAGGCTTTCTGGTACAGGGTATCGCGAAGTGGGGAGGGGAGTGCCTCTGCCACCTTCTGGGGGAAGTATTCTGAGTGACGATATTTATCATTATTACTAACTCCAACTATAATAAACTCTTTAGTTTTACCGTCATCGATGAGTCGTGCGGCAGTCTCATCGGCCATCCACTCCTGTTTACTCCAGGTGGTTGTACTATCAAAGAGCATCTGTCCGTCATGCATGTAGAGAACAGCGTATTTCTTTGCAGGGGTGTAGTTAGATGGTAACCAGATGTAGATATTTCTTGCATCTACATAAGCCGATTTAAATCCATCGATCTTTTTAATTTGACCATAATGGCTCTGTGGATCTTGTTGGCCAAGGACAGTAACTGATAGAATGAGCAGTAGGAAGGAATTAAATAAGGCTTTCATCTATAATGGTGTTTAGATTAACTTGACCATCGAAACATTAAAGATAGGAGTCTTGATAACCTACTAAATGGGTTCGAAGGTGCATTTAACTTTATGAATTGATGTTTGACAAAGGTAATCAACTCTGGAATAATCAAAGTGCAAATTCTATACTGGAATTGGGTAGGGTGAATAGGATTTAAAATCTTTTATTAACTTTGCCGCCGGAGAAATGCCGGAGTGGTCGAACGGGACTGACTCGAAATCAGTTGTACCCATTGCGTGGTACCGGGGGTTCGAATCCCTCTTTCTCCGCTGAAAAGACCACTAGATTAGAAGAGCGTATAAACCTAAGGTTGATACGCTCTTTTTCATTCTCAGAAGGGGGGACGCAGATAAGAGAACTATAGATAGAGTACCCTAAGTCAATATCTTGGAATGGCAACTTCAACATCGACCAGATGCTGGATAATGAGCGAAGCCGCCCGGATGCTGAGCGAAGCCGCCCGGATGCTGACGACAGCCAACCGGATGCTGAGCGAAGTCGAAGCATCCAGTTTCAGAGATCGAAATCAGAAGTGCCCACCTCAACATCGCCCGGATGCTGAGCGAAGCCGACCGGATGTTGAGCGAAGTCGACCGGATGCTGAGCGAAGTCGACCGGATGCTGAGCGAAGTCGACCGGATGCTGAGCGAAGTCGA
>CAYUII010000007.1:0-49094 GCA_964444785.1 uncultured Bacteroidales bacterium
ATTTATAGAGCTAATTTAGTAGTTCCGAAAGATATTGCAGTTATCGGGTTCGTTGAGGAGCCTTTTGCCTCAATGTACCATCCACCAGTAACTTCAATTATGCCTATGGGATATGAGATAGGGGTAACAGCCGCTCAACTTTTGTTAAAACGAATAGCATTAGAGGACAATCAGTTTGTCGCTCAGACAATTAATATCGTAAGTGATTTGGTTGTCAGAGAGTCGACGTCAGTTCAATAGTTACATCTGTGTTTGTGAAAAGTATTTTATTATAGCTTCAAATTATTCTCTTAAGGTAGTATATTCACTGTTGTTAAGCTTCTCTAATCTGATTTTTGTTGGGTCAAATATTGCATTAAGGAGAGTTCCAAAAAAGAAAACTCCGGCGTAGAGGGTGGCAAGACTGAAACCTGCCAAGGCATTGCCTCCCATAGAATCACTAAGGGCTCCCATGCTTAATGGACCAAAAGCAGCTCCTGCTGCAGTAAAAAAGAGTATGATCCCTGCTGCTGCCCCATGTTGAGCCTTTGGAAAGCAGCTAATACCTTTTGAGTTTATTGTTGGATATATAACTGACATGAAGAGTCCTGAAAGGGGAAGTAATATAACTGCCCACTCAATCTTGCCTACTATACTGCCTATAAAGCATATAAATATCGCAGCACTGAATAGTGTCAAGGCCCATGTCCAATTATATCGACTCATAATATAGGCTCCTAGAAATCTTCCTGCGGCTCTCAAAATGAAGAAAATGGAAAGGGAATAGGTAGCCGCTAAGATGAAATCTCCTGTATAGTTCGCTAAAAGGGTCGGCATCCATACATAAATAGCTGATTCTACCGCAACATATAGGAAGGCGCTCAGAGAAAACCCCAATGCATAGTAGTCTTTTGTCATCTTTATTGTGCTGCGAAGTCCTGACTTTTGGTCGGTGACCTTTTTCGTTTCTGGGTATGTCACGGAAAGTGCTAGCCCGATGAGGATTAAACAGAGGATGGCAGCAAAGACATAAAGATACTTCCAATCTATCCCTTTTGAAACTAAGTATGATACAAAAAAGGTACCTACAATGGCACCTACCCCAAAAAAGCCTTCTACAAGATTCATGGTTGATGTGTGCTCTTTGGTTGAATTAGTAATATCTCCAATTAGGGCTAATGCAGCTGTCTTAAATATGCCAATTGCAAAACCAGATATGATTAGTAATGAAAGGAAAAACGCAAAGGTATTTCCTAATAGAAAGAGAAATGAGTTGATAGCAAAAAGAGATAGTCCTAGTATAATGGTCTTTTTCCTACCAAACTTATCTGCTAAAAATCCTAGTAATATTCCTCCAAGTGCAATAGCTGTCATTGGACCATAATGAAGTAGGCCAGCCGCTGTCATACTAAGACTAAACTGTTTCATTACCTCCTTTATAATCTCTCCAACGGCATCTGTTGTCATTGCAAACATCATAAACATCAGATAAGTAAGCCATTTTATTAAGGCTGAGCTATTGTTTGGTTTATTATAAGTAGTCATTGGTTAAATGTTTTTTATGATCTGCTCGGAGTCTGTACTATATCTTATTATCGACTTATAATTGTTTAGCAATATTTCTAAGGTGCAGCTGTACTCTTCTAAAGCCCAATCAATGATTATTCGATCTGTTGAGCTGCTTCTTATTGTACATACTCCTTGAAATGCTTTATAGGTATTTCTAAAGTTTATTAACCAAAGTAGCCTTTGAACCACTGGCTTAGTTAGTGAAGCCTCTATCTCTTCAAGACTGTAATTATGACGGTTTATTTCTCTCCCTTCTCCTGTCCGTTGAACGGCCTCTAAGTCATTGGCTCCTGCAAGTAATCCCATGTAATAAACTTGAGGAATCCCTGGTGTAAAGAACTGGATTGCTCTTGCTGCTATATAAGCATCATCATCATGATTTAGAGCTGAATAGTAGGAACATCGAATCTGGTGAACATCGAATCCATCCTCTGATTTATGCTTTTCAGAATATACTAAACTAAGATTGGCTCCTCTTTCCAGACATTTGTCTACTGTTTTTTTTGCATCTATACTAGGGACTATCTCGTCTAGATCGGGTTTTACCGGAATTCCATCATGACAATCAAGCATTGTAAATTGTTTTATGGGTCTGGTCTTAAGATAGTGAGTTAACCTGCTGGCTTGTTTATTGATTAGCGCTTCAAGTATTAAATAAGGGAGGATAAAGTCATATATCCAAAATCCATGGTCTGCAAGTCTATATTGAATAGAGTAGTGGGCATGAACTTCTGGAAGGAGTTCGAGCCCTTCTTTGTCGGCAACCTCTTTTACCCAATCTAAGAACTCATATATTTCTGGCTCAACAAAAAAGCATGAGGTCCCCATTTTTTTGATTACGTAACCAACTGCATCCAGCCTGACTGCTTTGACCTTTTGTTGACTGAAGTTCTTAAGGAAGGTGCGTAGTAATTCTTTTGTTTTTTTTGATTTTATATCAAAATCGATTTGTTCGGAAGGGTCTTCCTTCCCGAATGTTGTCCATACACCAACTACTTTGTTTTGGTTGGGTAAGTAAAAGGAAGAATAGGGTAATTTTCGTCTTAGGAAAATTTTATCAATATCCTCTTTTCGGGGTTGGCCATCATTCCAGATTTTGTCGATGGTTAGAAATAGATCGACATATTCAGAGTTCTCTCCTTTTTCGAGGTAGTCTTGGAAGAAGGTTGACTTTTGTGAGATGTGGTTAACCATTAGATCGAGCATGATAGAATGGTTCTTGGCGATAGCCTGAATGTGATCCCATGTACCAAAAGATGGATTTATCTCGAGATAAGTCAAAGGGGCAAAGCCTCTATCTCCTGATGAAGGGAATGGAGGTAGAATGTGAACGCCTCCAGTAAAAAGATCTTTGAAATGGGTGTCAAGTACTTTATTTAACGTCTCCAAACTTCCACCGAGGGAGTCAGGATAGGTAATTAACTGAACTTGATTTAACATGTGGTATCTGTTTTATATTGTCGGTTATATGGGAATGGCCTGGTTCGTTAGTGTCAATGGTGGCAAAAGGTAGGTATCTACCGGGTTCTGTTTTATAGTTATAGAGGTTATACGTTCCGTTTTAGTGTCAGATCGTTTAAGATAAGCCAATCAGCAAGAAATTTGTGGCCGGCTATGATTTTGTGTTCGGTTTCAAGAATGTTTTCTATGAAGGGATCATTGACTTCATTGCCTCTGTTTCTTTTCTTTCTGTAGGGTAACGTTTCATTGTAATCAGCTGTTATAAAGATACGGGTGTCAATATTTTTGAGAAGACTGACATAAGTACCCTCTAAAATAAGAATTTCGACATCTAAAAGGGAGACGCTTTGCGTGATAGAGGTGTTCGAATGATAATCTATGAACGGGATCTTTATTGCAGGAAGCCCCATTGTAAAGTCAATGATTGTTTTTTGAAGGAGAGCCATATTGACCTCCTTGTGAGGACCAAGCCATGTAGGGTCTGCTTTGCGTTTGGCATCGTTTAGAGCCGGACTAAGAAGGAAGTAATTATCTTGATTAATAACGACGGATCTTTTTCCGAGGGACTTTAACTCGTGGAATAGAGCAGCTCCTGTCTCTGTCTTACCTGATCCAGATTCACCAGCTACTGAGATAACATAGGGTCCATTTTTTGCTAAGATCATCTGCCAGATTTGAGCGATGAGGTCTTTGGCAACAGCGATGTGCGGGTTCAGGCTTGTTTCATTTGAGTTCATAATAGTATTGAAAATAGATGATTCTTTAAGAGGTATTTGGGGTGGATATACCGATGAAAAGTGGTCTTTTTTAGTATCTCACCCTATATTGATATAGGAGATGGGGTGAGATAGGAGAAAACCCGAAGACAGATGCTCTGTCTTCGGGTTGAGTAGTCAACTAAAACTGATAGCTGATTGTGAGGTCGATTGCTCTCCCAGTAATTGGACGCCCGCGCATATAGTTAACGGCGCCATCAGTAAATGTATCACCTTCCATTTCCGTAATTCCAAATGTGTCAAAAAGATTGTTGACATTAGCTCGTACCGATAATCCTTTCGTTAGATTATAGGATGCAAATGCATTAACATAGGTAAAGCCAGGTAAAACCACGTTATTATCAAATTGAGCATATACTTTAGTAGTTCCAATAAAGCTTAATCCTATTGCTGCTCTATCTATTCTGTATGAAGGGCTGATGGTAAACATTAGATCGGGAACACGACGAGGAGTGTTTCCAACCTGGTCTTCATTATTGCTTTTTGTGATTTCTGCTTTAGTGTAGGTGGCGCCAGCATTTACCTCAAAGTTTCCTAATTTGACGGCTCCTTCTAGTTCTACACCATAAGAGCTATAATCTACGTTAAAGACTTTATCAAACTCAGAGTTTTGTTCAGATAGCACTGCGTAGAATCCTGTAACATTGAAGGCATAATTTGGAGAGTTGTATTTAAAGCCTAATTCTGCTTGTTGGATCTCGTCGGCGTCTAAACCATCGATGGTTTTTCCTTCTGAGGTGATGTATGAGGAATAAAGAAGTCGGTCGGCATTAGCCCTTGCTCCTTTGCTGTATCTTGCGAATAGAGCCTTGTTTTCTCCTAGCTTATAGTTTGCTCCTAAAGAATAAGATAAGTACTTATAGTCGTAGTTAACCGGGTGTGGGTTGGCATTATCGAGAACGGTAGTTGTAGAATCGATAGCAGACATTATACCATCATTGTTAACATCGACGGGTGTCTGCATGTTACCTAAGTAATACCCATTGGCCGAACCCATGTCATAACGTACACTAGCATCGATATTGAGATTATCATTGACATCAACAGCCACATTAGCATAGGGAGCACCAATAGTATATCTCATATCGTAACCTCTTGTACAACAATTTCCCCAAGCTGGTACACCGTGAGCATAGAGTCCATTCTCAGTTAAAGGATTTCCATTTGCATCTGTTATATTGATCAGACGTGGATCATCTGAGACATCAGTAACATAAGCTTGCCAGAGCCATGTCATATCGATTCTTTGATAAGCTTCATAATAGCCTGCAGTTACATGGATGTTGTCGTTAAAAGTCTTAGTAATATTGAAATCGTTGGTGAAGTTATCAAGGCTGTTCATTTCGACATCGAAAGTGTGAACTGTCATCAGGAGACCATTACCGTTTAAATTAGCTATTTCTGATGCTGTCAGAGGAACGCCTGCATTGGTTCCGTTAGCATAGCTCAGTGAATAACCTTCACCTGCTATGCTTTTAGCAATATTGTCAGCTGAGTTAATTGAGACGGGGAAAGGTGAATTGAAGGTTCCTTTGTTGAAAGCCATCCTGGCTTTATTGGTAACAGACCATCCACCATCTAGTTCAAAACCAAATTCAGCTCCAACAGCATATGAAATGGGATGCATACCATCGCCGATATTACTGGTACGAAGATTACCATTGCCGTCTACTCCAACTAATTTCTGGAAATAGGGGCTCTGTAAGGTTGAGTGAAGGGCATCATAACCTGTTATTGATTCAAAAGTAGGATCAGCTGCGGTGCCCGTTCCTTTTACAGGCATCGGCATATAACTGATGGCTCTGTCGTTTAGATATTTTAAATAGACGCGAGCATAACCTGTTTTGAAGGTTTTTGTGAGGTTAGCCTTGATCTGGCCACCATAGTTGCCGTTATATCCGGCATCACGAGGACCTTCTCCTTGTCTGAAGAAGCCACCCACATGAAAACTTACGCCATTGCCTATGGGTGATCCATAGTCGAAATCAGTCCTGAAAGATTTATAATCAACTCCTAGAGTGGTTCCAATGCTGCCTCCTTCGGTGGCACCGGTTTTACTGATGAAGTTAATAATACCGGCTGGAGAGTTACTGGCAAACGTTGATGCGGATCCTCCTTTAATGGCTTCAATTCGGGCAATGGAGTAATCAGAGCGGAGGTATATATCGGCATTCCCAAAAGAGATATCTCCAAACTGCATGACAGGCAGACCATCTTCATGAAGCTGAAGAAACTTGGATCCACCTGAAGTGATAGGAATACCTCTGACACTAAGATTGGCGTTACCTTCTCCTCCCGTTGCCTCTGCATGGATCCCGGGAATTGCTTTGAATAACTCAGCAGTAGTTACTGCACCAAACTCTTGGATCGCTTTTGGCTTCATCGTGCTGACGTTTATACTCGACTCCAGAGCTGACCTTGGATTAACTACACCGGTTACTACCACCTGATCGAGTCCGATAAAATCAGTAGATAATGAGAAATTAACGGTTGCTTTTTGTCCTGCAGATACCGTAACAGCTGATTCTTGGTTGTTGTAACCCACATAGGAAACAAGTAGGGTATACTTGCCTGCGTCCAGGTTTGAAATGGTGTAAAAACCATTGAGATCGGTTGTTGCACCGGTCGTGGTTCCTTTAACTCTAATGGTTGCTCCAATGAGGGTCTCCCCAGATTGTGCGTCTTTGATTGTGCCTTCAACAGCTCCTTTGTTTTGGGCAAATAACATGATTGGAAACGATACCATCACAAGGAGCAACAAGTGTAGTTTTTTCATATCGATTGTTAGTTAAGTTAGAAAATGATTGTGGTCATTAACTTTTTAGGTAAGTCATGCAACAAATGTAAAATCATTTTATACCTAAAAATCAGCTCTTTGGGGCTAATGCAAAGGTTTGCGGGTTTCAATCGAAACCGCAACCGGTTGCAGTTGATAACTTTTTGCAAAATTGTTTGAAATGCTTTTCCGTCTTGGGTATCCGAGTGGTGTGCGGTCGAATGCTTCCCAATGGTTCTGACCATTATATTGGGGTGATTAGTCTTGATTTTTGGGTGACCGGTTTATCCATTAATAAAGTATTTTGTGCTTATTGGTTTTATCTTTGCCCAGTTATCTGAAATTTACATTTATATCGATGAGCTTATTTCCTCTGTTAAAACGTGTGGGTCTGAATGGTTTTTTTTTAGCTTTAATTGCGACTGTTGTGATTGCAAGGCTCATTGCCTTTACTCAGGCTGCAGATTGGCTTCCTATACTTGATAGTATTGCAGATATTGGAGTGAGTCTGGTTTTTTTCTTTTATGGTTTAAAGTTGAATCGAGAGAGTTTGCTTAAAGGGCTAAATAATTACAAGATACATATTGTGGTTCAGTTGTCTACCTTTTTGCTATTTCCGATGCTTATTCTTGCTATTGTGAAATTAACGGGGAGGGATATGCATGATTATCTATGGCTAGGAGTGTTTTATCTGGCTGCCTTACCTAGTACGGTTTCTTCGAGTGTGGTGATGGTCAGTATAGCACGAGGGAATATTCCTGCTGCGATTTTTAATGCGAGTATCTCCAGTATTGCGGGCATATTTATTACCCCGATTTGGATGTCTCTTTGGATAGAGCCGGCAGGGGTGGGGGGAGGTTTAGGAGAGGTGTTTATCAAGTTGATTTTGCAGGTTTTGTTGCCTGTTTTGATTGGATTTATGTTAAATCGTAAGTGGGGATGGATAGCTGACCGGAATAGGAAACCTTTGCAGCATTTTGATCAGTTGGTGATTTTGTTAATTGTGTTAAACAGTTTTATGTCGGCTTTTGGTGGGCGGATGTTTGATAATCAGACGTGGTTTGAGTTGTTATTAATGGGTTTTTCGATGTTAACTTTATTTTTTTTAGTCTTTTTTCTGATGAATATTATCTCTCGGTGGGTAGGATTAAGTCGGGAAGATCGAATTACCGTTCTCTTTTGTGGAAGTAAGAAGTCATTGGTCCAAGGAGCCGTAATGGGCAAAGTTCTATTTGTAGATCCGGCAATGATGGGTGCAGCTCTAGTGCCGGTAATGATATACCATTCTTTACAGCTTTTGGCTGGAAGTGCTATGGCTCAGCGGATGGGGCAAGAGGTCGTTGAAATAGATCTTAAGGATGAGAAGCAAGAGCTTTAAGTAGCTTCCAGGAGATTAATTTTGTTTTATAAGCATAATAGTCTTCAGAAGGGAGATTAATTGCTTCTTTTGGTGCACTGCCTTTTAGGAGGTTTTTTAGGTGTTTTATAAAGGTTGTGTTCTGATAGTGATAGAGCAGGAATCCTGATTTGACTGATTGGGGTGTTTTTTTGGGGAGGCTTTGGAGCGCGATAAGAGCCCATTCTTGATAGATTTGCTCTATTGTTTCAATTGAATTGGCTGTTGAAATGAGGGTGTGGTTATTTTCAAGGAGGTCGGTTCTAAGGTCATGTAAATCGTCGGAGAGCTGAGCCCACGCACCAAGCTTCGTGATGCAGGGGAGGAGATCTTCTTGTTTTTTTTTGGGAAGAGGAAGGGTAAAGAAGAGAGCGCCGGCCACTCCTTTTTCACGGGTCGCTTTTTCGATAATAGCTTTGTCGAGAGAGGAGGTTTGGATAAGAGCCTGGGTTTGAATCTCGATTATCTTTCGTGTGAGTTGTCTCAAGTAGTTATGGTCTGGGGTTAACTCTTCTAATTTAGTCCATAAGATATTAGCTAGTTGCTCATAAGGAGAGTCATTGGGGGCATGCCCATCTAATAAAATAGATTGGATTCTATTTGTATCAACCAAGTCTTCGTCGAAGCAAGCATCAAAGCCGGGCATTGAGGAGCCTGTGAAGCATAGCAGTCTTTGATCGGCACGTGTAGGCTTATGCCCGGCCATGAGAAGAGTCGCCGGGCCAAAAAAGCCAGCAATGGTCGTTCCGTAGTTTTTAGTCCGTTTTCTTAGTCTTCTTCCCGCTAGATCGTGGGGTAGATTTGAAAGAAGAGGTAAGATTTCAGTCTTGTAGATTTTGTGATATTGCCATTGGTGATGAGCTATAAACAGAGCCAGTTTAAAGGTTCTGTAAATACCTAGGGAGAGGGAAAAGATTCTATTGGTTTTTAAATAGTCTTTCATGTAACCTCAAAAATAACAATGATTATGACTGACCTCTTGAAAAGAGGAGACTCATTTCAATCGGGGGTTTTAAATGACAATTGATAAAAGGGTCATCAATGGAGAAAAGTTGTTATTGTAAGAGTATTTGTGGTTATTCTGCAAATTGAATGCGAATGGTGTCATCAACCTGAAGTCCGAGTAAGCTGGCTGCATTACCATGATTGATAGCAATCTCGAGTAGTCCGGTGGTAGAGAACAGGGCCAGTATATCTCCATCATGGGCATCACTGTATGCTGAGCATATGGAGTCAAGTTTGTACCTTGAGGCACTAAACTCAATGGTGAATTTACGGTTTTTGCCTACAGATTTGAAGAGAGCGGAAGAGATATTCGTAAAGATGTTTTCGTAGCGATCAATATAGATTGCTTTTCCTATTATGGCATTTTCTGTTGTAGCAGGCTGAAAAGGTACTTTTTCATAAAGTTTGTTAAGTTGGTCACCAAGTTCGAAAAGGGAGCCTCCTTTTGCGATATGAATAGCAGCCTTTGTAAAAAGGTCTCGGGTAGGAAAGGTATAATAGTCTGAATCGCCTGGAATATCAATTTCGAATATTTCATCTGGGCGATCATTAGCAAAAAGAAGGCTAAAAATGCCGTTATCTGTTCCAATGAAGTAGTGACCTTTAAACTTAATTGCCACATGAGGGCAGTTGAGGGAGGCTTCTGTGTTGACCGCAACGATGTGAATAGTTCCTTTGGGGAAATGATGCCATGCGTTATGTAGTACAAACCATGCTTGATTTAGGTCAAATGGATTGATTTGGTGCGAAATATCTACAACATTGGCCTCGGGATAACGTGAATAGATGACCCCTTTCACGGCAGCCAGATAATGATCGCTTGTGCCCCAGTCGCTTGTAAGAGTGATGATTGCCATAGCTCATTCAATATGCCGAACCCTCGGCATGGGTCTGTTTTATTGCTAACTTTGTATGGTCAAAAATAAGAAATTTACGCAAGCAATTGGGATTAGCCTGTTTAATCCTTAAGGCTGAACACTTTTGAAACTTTATTCTCTTAATGCACGAGAAGATTATATCAATCGAGACCTATCCGGCGACCGAGATTTATGGGGTTAATGATTCCCATTTAAACCATATCAAGCTCTTTTTCCCAAAGCTAAAAATCATTGTTCGAGGTGATCTTATTAAGATTCATGGTGAGAAATCGGATATTGATGAGTTTGAGTTAAGATTTGGGTTATTACTCAGACATTATGATCGTTTTGGGGCGTTAACGGCGAACGATGTTACCCATATTATGGGATCACAGGATGGGGAAGAGTGGCCTTCTGTGGTTGAGGCTTCTGCCCCTGATGTATTGGTTTATGGTAATAAAGGGCTTCAGGTTAGAGCGAGAACAGTCAACCAACAGAAGCTTGTCGAAGCCTGTATCTCTAATGATATGGTCTTTGCCGTCGGTCCTGCCGGTACCGGTAAAACTTATACTGCAGTAGCTTTAGCTGTAAGAGCTCTTCGGAATAAAGAGGTTAGAAGAATTATCCTTACTCGTCCGGCTGTTGAGGCTGGCGAGAACCTTGGGTTTCTTCCTGGAGACTTAAAAGATAAACTTGATCCCTACCTGCAACCTCTTTATGATGCGCTCAGGGATATGCTTCCTCCGATAAAGTTGCAATCTTATATAGAAGATGGTACTATTGAAATTGCCCCGTTAGCTTTTATGCGCGGACGTACCTTAGATCACGCTTTTGCTATTCTTGATGAGGCTCAAAATGCAACCGAAAGCCAGATGAAAATGTTTCTTACCCGTATGGGTCGTTCTGCAAAGTTCATCATCACCGGCGATGTGACTCAAATTGACCTGCCAAGAAATCAACGCTCTGGCTTGATTCACGCTATGCGGATACTGAAAAATATTGAGGGTATTGGGTTTATTCAGCTTGATGCTCAGGATATTGTAAGACATAAGCTGGTTCGCCTGGTGGTTGATGCCTATAGTCGAGATAGTGAACGTCATGAGCTCCCTTTTGATAAAACATAATCTCAAACAATTATTTTTTATGAACCAGACAGTAGTTAGAACCGATTTTAATTTTCCCGGGCAAACGGGGGTATACCACGGAAAAGTACGTGATGTATACACAATCAATGACGATCTTTTGGTTATGGTTGCCTCTGATCGTATATCTGCATTTGACGTTGTTTTACCAAAGGGAATTCCCTTTAAAGGCCAAGTATTGAATCAAATTGCAGCTCTTTTCCTTGATGCTACAAGTGATATTGTTCCTAACTGGAAGCTGGCCTCGCCTGACCCTATGGTGACTATAGGAAGGTATTGCAAGCCTTTCCCCGTCGAGATGATTATCAGAGGTTATCTTACTGGCAGCTCTTGGCGTAGTTATAAGAATGGTGCTCGTCAGATTTGTGGGGTGCCTATTCCCGATGGAATGAAGGAGCATCAAGCTTTTCCTGAGCCTATCCTTACCCCAACCACTAAGGCTGCTGAAGGTCACGATGAGGATATCTCCCGTGAAGAGATTTTGCGTCAAGGCTTAGTCTCTGAAGAAGATTATATTTTGATGGAAGAGTATACCCGTAAACTCTTTGCTCGTGGTCAAGAGATGGCTGCTGCTAAAGGTCTTATCCTTGTCGATACTAAATATGAGTTCGGTAAACGTGATGACCAAATTTACTTAATCGACGAGATTCATACGCCAGATTCCTCCCGCTATTTTTATAAGGAGGGATACGAAGAGTTATTTGCTCGTGGTGAACAGCAAAAACAGCTTAGCAAGGAGTTTGTTCGCGAGTGGCTTATGGCCAATGGATTCCAAGGAAAAGAGGGACAACAGGTTCCTTTTATGAGCGATGAGTATGTGGAATCTGTTTCTGAACGATATATCGAACTATTTGAAAATATCACCGGACTGCCTTTCCAAAAGGCGGATGCTAAAGATGTATTGAATAGAGTTGAGCATAATATTCTGAATTTCTTAAGCACAATTTAAAATTCAGATTTGCTCTTCGCTTCCCCTTCGCTCTCTCTCCGTATCTGCTTCGCTTTTGAATGGTAAAAAAAGCAAGGGTTTGGGTTTTGTTCAAAAAACAGGATGTACTGGATTCTCTGGTGAGATTAGCAAAAATGCTGTTTTATATGGAGAAGGTGCGAAGAGCGAGCGAAGGGGGAGCGAAGAGATGATAAAAGGGAGATTAATTTAATCTCCCTTTATTTTTTATAGCGATCGGTTAGTTGAGGGTTATACAGTAAAGTCAAAATTGTCTTTTCGAGTCTTTTCGTAAATGTCTTTGCTAAACATATAGAGTCTGGCTGGTTTATGGGCTACATTTGTTTGTTTTTCATTAATTGGGACGATACAGCTGATTTGACTTATCTTTTTTCTAAAGTTCCTTTTGTCATATTGAGTTTTAAGAACTACCTCATAGATCTTTTGAAGTTGACTCAGGGTGAATTTATCAGGAAGAAGCTCAAAGGCAATTGGGCTAACTTTAAAGGTCTGCTTCATCATTGAATAGGCTTTTGAAATGATTTCAGCATGATCAAATGCCAGATCACCTAATTCTTCGAGAGAGACCCATCGTGCATTTGCTCTCAGAATATACTCCTCCTTAGCACTAGTTAGGTTAATCAGCGAGTAGTATGCAATGGTGATTACACGCTCTTCAGGATGATCAATTTGTTTTAACCAAAGAAGATCTCTCTCTTTACTCATGAGCCGATTTACACCACCAAATGAGGCGAATTGGTTAAGGTATAGATTCTGAAGCCCAGATAAATCATGAAGTATTCTACAGGCTGCACTATCAAGCTCTTCATTTTTCTTAACCAGATCTCCCGGAAGTTTTAGATCGTGATACAACTGATTATTATACTCCACATCTCGTTCTACTAAGAGAACCTTTAAGTCATGCATGTCAAAACCAAATACAACACAGTCAATAGAAACATTTGGAATCAGAGTAGGATCCATGAGCAATCATTTATTAATAAGTAGATGGTAACTAACCATAGCCCCGATAATGTAGAAGATTATGGGGTGGCTATTTAATTACCTGGTGATTTCGTGTGCAAGTTAATCATTTTTCGTAAAATTATGCCAACTTGGGCATTAGTAGTGTTTTTTAGACACGTTGGAATGGCGTTTTTTGGTTTCTTTTATTGTCCTTATGTAAATAATTGTAGTCTAAATAATTTGTAGTCAAAGCCCTATTTTTAAAACTTGATATTTCTTTATGCAAACGGTTGCAAATTAAAAGAGATTATCTTATGTTTGTGGTCAAAGTGTTCTAAATACACAGTAGATTGGTGTGATGGCTGTTTTAGGGTTATCTCTCCATTTTAAGGAAGTAAATAGTAGCACTATCAGGCTTAATAAATCTTTAATCATATCTTTGGTTTATCAACAAACTGAAATCAAAAATCAATTTATGGCTTCCATTTCAACTGCTTCATCTGGTTTTACTGCTGAGGGTAAGAACAAAGGCTATGGCTCGGCGTTAGCTCTATTGACTTCACTGTTTTTTATGTGGGGATTTATTACTGTTTTGAATGATATCTTGATTCCTCATTTAAAGGGTCTGTTTGATTTGAACTATACACAAACCATGTTGGTTCAGTTTACCTTTTTTGGTGCATACTTTGTTATGTCTGTTCCAAGTGGCTGGTTGGTTAGTAGAATAGGGTATAAATATGGGATAGTTACTGGTTTGCTTATCACTGGAGTTGGTGCTCTATTGTTTTTACCAGCGGCTGCGATTGTTTCTTATGGACTTTTCTTATTTGCATTTTTCATTTTAGCCTCTGGTATCACGATTTTACAGGTTGCTGCGAATCCTTTTGTAGCCATTCTTGGAAGGCCGGAGACTGCCAGTAGTCGGTTAAATTTGACTCAAGCTTTTAATTCATTAGGAACGACAATTGCTCCGATTTTTGGCTCGATGCTTATTCTCGATCATAACTTTTCTGATCAGGCGAGTGAAGCTGCAGCTGTAAGGTTGCCATATATCTTGATTGCTGCAACTTTATTCATAATCGCACTGGTTTTTGTTGTGGTTAAATTACCGGTTATCAAGGGTGAATCATCTTCCTCAGGGAGTAGTTCAATATGGCATTATCGCCATTTAGTTTTAGGAGCTATTGGAATCTTTGTTTATGTTGGTAGTGAGGTTTCTATTGGTTCTTTCCTTGTGAACTTCTTCAGTCTTAAGAATATTGCCGGACTGTCTGAAGCTGATGCTGGTCGTTATGTTTCTTTCTATTGGGGTGGTGCAATGATAGGTCGTTTTGTTGGTGCGGTCATTCAGAATTATATTAAACCGACGAAGGTTCTTGCCGTTGCTTCACTGTTTGCTGGCTTGTTAGTCTTATTGACTATGGTTTTATCGGGTCACTTTGCTATGTGGACCATCATCAGTGTCGGGTTATTTAATTCTATTATGTTTCCAACTATCTTTACTCTTGCCATAGATGGTCTTGGAGAGAATACGAGTAAGGGATCTGGGCTTCTTTGTATGGCTATTGTGGGTGGTGCTATCATGCCATTACTCATGGGAGCTGCTTCTGATACCGTAGGCATTCAACTAGCCTTTTTTATTCCCTTCCTTGGATATATTTATGTGCTTTATTATGCTTTACAGGGATATAAGCATAAGTCATCTGTGAAATTGTAGTTTTAGTGTTAAAAAAATTGTGAGAGGAGGTCAGATGGCTTCCTCTTTTTTTTTCTTTTTGTAAGGGTAAATGTTAAATTAGGTGTTATATAGGTGAAAGCTTGATAAGATGAATATAGACAGACACAGGAAAGAGCGTTTTTATATTAGAAACAACCATTGTGATTGTTGTGTAAGGTTGATATCTTTTGAACTTCGTGAGGTTGGGATGACTCTTGTTGAGGGTACTGGGGGTGAAATAGTGGTAGCTTGGGATGAAGCAACTTATTCTAGTACAGATGTTGAGCAGTTTTTGGCGAAAATCGGCTTTCCTGTAATGCAAAGTCATGATGAAAGATTGGTGGCTCAATTAAAGGGGGCTGTTGTAGACTTGGTTTACTTCTCAACCTATAATGCGATGGTGCGAAATTCAGATTACCTTGTTGAAAGGTTTAATCTCTCTTATTCTTACCTCTCTTCTCTCTTCTCAAGAATTACAGGAGAATCACTTGAGAAATTTATCATAAAAAAAAGAATTGAGCGAGTAAGTCAGCTTCTTGAAGATAACGAGTTAAGTCTTAGTGAGATTGCTTATATGATGGGCTATAGTAGTGTTCAATATTTAAGTACACAGTTTCGGAGAGTAACAGGGCAATCGGTATCTGAGTACAAGCGGATTCGCCAAACTATATTAAGGTGAGATGGATAGAGTAAGTACTTCCGGTCAGGTTTTACGTGATAAGTATCCCGATATTCTAAGGGGTGCTGCCGTTATCTTGATGATTCAGATTCATATTACTGAGGTTTTTGCAACGGATTCTTTTCGTGAGGGATTCTTTGGACAACTTTCGCTTTTTCTTGGAGGAGTTCCTGCTGCTCCCGTGTTTATGGTTCTAATGGGGTGGTATGCTGTTAGTCGACTAGAGGTAGTACCGCTCATGCTTCGGGGTTTGATGGTTTTCTTTGCCGGGTTACTGCTTAATGTGGGACTGAATTTTACTCTTCTTTTAAGTGTTTTTTCTGGTTATAGCAGTGTCGATGTTTTTCCTTACATCTTTGGCGTCGATATTTTTTCTTTAGCAGGAATAAGCTTGATGTTTATTGCCTTGATAAGGTTTATTGCTGTGAAGTTAAGTTTTTTAATGAACCCGATATCTTTAGTTAAATGGGTCGTTACTTTTCTTCCCGTTTTAATTGTAGGAGGCGGAATGTTTTGGTCGTCTCACCCTAAAGAGAAAATAGATGTTTTTAGTTTTATATCAGCATTTGTTTGGCGAGATAATCAATGGTGGAGTTATTTTCCTGTTTTTCCATGGATGGCTTGGCCTCTTTTGGGAGGAGCCGCTAGGATGTGGTTTGGTAAGGAGGGTTTTCCTGAAATCAAAAGAGAGGTAGTTATATTGGCTGCTCTTGGGACAGTGGTTGGTGCATTATTAGGATGGAGGGTTTCGACCGATCTGACCGAGTATTATCAGTTTGATCTTTTTTGGTTTGTTTGGGCTATTTGTGTTATGATCGTTTGGTTTTGGTTATGGAGGAGGTTATCAGGAGTAGAATGGTTAGCCAATAGCCTCTCTTCTGTTGGATCGAAGGTCACCTCTTTATATGTAATCCAATGGTTGCTTATTGGCAACTTAGGAACCTTTTTGTATCATGAGCAACCCGATCGTTCTATTCCCTTTTGGATGGCACTCATCCTTTTCTTGACCCTTTTTATTCGAAGTCTTCCTGATAGAGTTGAAAAATGGAGAGAAAAGGATTGGCTCTAAAAGATGAATAGGAAGGTTATTGGCAGATGAAACTAAAGAAGATGTGATAGAAGCGTTTTTAATCCGATGCCAATAAGTATTAGTCCCCCTATGATTTCAATTCGTTTTCCAAACCTGTTGCCAGTTTTTTTACCTGCAAGAAGGCCTAACATAGCTACAATATAGGTGATGATCCCGATAATTATTGTGGCAAACAAAGGCTCTATATTCATGAGGGCAAACCCAAAACCAATAATAAGAGCATCTATGCTGGTTGCAAACCCCATCCAACAGATCCTTTTTAGGGGTAGCCGTTGTTCACTCTCTTTTATCTCCTCTTCACTCGAAAAACTCTCAATAATCATTTTGCCTCCTAATATGAGAAGCAAGATAAATGCTATCCAATGGTCATAGTTCTCGACAAATGGTCTTATTTGGCTTCCGAGAAAATATCCAATAAGTGGCATTAATGCTTGGAATGCTGCTAAGGTGGAAGCAATCCTACTCGCCCCTAAAAATCGTAGTCTGGGTTGAGTCAATCCGGTGCTGATAGAAACTGCAAAAGTGTCAAAAGAGAGACCGAGTGCAATCAGTACGATTAATCCTATATCCATATTGCCTTGTAAAAGCGCAAAGATACGGATGAAAACTGACAATTTCCGTACCTTTGTCTATCAATTCGAACGAGATGAATGCACTTGAGCAATTAAAGAAATTTACTAAAGTGGTTGCTGATACCGGAGATTTTGAATCGATGATTCAGTACAAACCTATTGACGCAACGACAAACCCCTCTCTGATTAATAGCGCGGCTCGCGATGAACGCTATCGGAATCTGGCCGCCGATGCTGCCTCTGTCGCTAAATCGATGTCTTCCGATCCAGCTAGACAATTAGAACTCTGTCTTGACCGTGTGGCGGTTAATTTTGGGCTAGAGATTCTTAAAATTGTTCCGGGTCGTGTTAGTACGGAGGTTGATGCTCGACTCTCTTTTGATACCCTTGCTACTGTTGAAAAGGCTCGTGAACTGATTCGGCTTTATGAGGTTTCAGGAATTTCAAAGGAGCGTATTCTGATAAAAATTGCAAGTACTTGGGAGGGAATTAAAGCTGCTGAGATTCTTGAAAAGGAGGGAATTCATTGTAATTTGACTCTGCTATTTAGCAAAGTTCAGGCTATTGCTTGCGCTGAGGCCGGAGTTAAATTAATTAGTCCTTTTGTCGGTAGAATACTCGACTATTATAAAAAGGAGAGAAATGTTCAAGAGATCACCCCATCAGAAGACCCCGGCGTTACTAGTGTTACAGAGATTTTCCACTATTATAAGAAGTTTGGGTATACTACTGAGGTGATGGGCGCCAGCTTCCGCAATAAAGGAGAGATCACTGAACTTGCCGGTTGCGACCTCCTAACTATAGCTCCCTCTCTGTTAAATGAACTTGAGAACTCTCAAGAATTGATAAGTCTAAAACTTGATGCGGCTGTATCTCCGTCTCTCAATATTGAAAAGATAAATGTCGATGAGAAGCTCTTCAGATGGATGATGAATGAGGATCCTATGGCTACTGAGAAGCTTTCTGATGGGATAAGACGTTTTGCTGCTGATCTTATTAAACTTGAGCAATTCCTTATTAAGGAGTTTCTGGCTGTATAAGGTAAGATTGAGATTTGCTTCTTATAAACTTAGGCTACTCAATTAATCTGGGTAGCCTAAGTTGTTTTTGTAAACGAGTGGCTAAACTATTTTATAGCTGGTTTGTTGAGCATAGTAGTTGAATTATAACTACCTGTTCGTGGTTGATTCAACGACCTATCTGCTTAAATCTTTGAAGTAAGAAAATGAAGTATGTATTAGTCTCTTTGTTTTTTACGATATCGCTTACGGCCTGTTCTCAAGTCGATAGCGAAAAAAAAACCGATAACATGAATAAAAACTCTTTTTACAATATTCTCACCCCGAAAGAGGAGGAGGTAATTATATACAAAGGAACAGAAACTCCTTTTACCGGTGAGCTTTATTCTGTTCATGAAGCTGGAACCTACCTGTGTAAGCGTTGTAATGCTCCTTTGTACCATTCAGAGGATAAATTTGATGCTCAGTGTGGGTGGCCCAGTTTCGACGATGAGATTGATGGAGCTGTAGCTCGCCATCTTGATTCAGACGGACGGCGTACCGAGATTCTGTGCAGTAACTGCGGAGCTCATCTAGGGCATGTCTTTTTAGGAGAGGGGTTTACTGAAAAGAATACTCGTCATTGTGTTAATAGTGTATCAATGACTTTTGTGGCAAAAGGAGAAGATCTGCCGCAGAAGCTTGAGGTGGCTCTCTTTGCTTCTGGGTGCTTTTGGGGAACGGAATATCATCTTCAACGGTTAAAAGGAGTTGTTGCTACTGATGTGGGTTATACGGGCGGAAAGACTGATTCTCCAACCTATAAGCAAGTATGCTCCGGTCTAACCGGTCATGCTGAAACGGTCAGAGTCTTGTTTGACCCCAGTCAGGTAAGCTATGAAGAGCTTGCAAAGCTTTTCTTTGAAACACATGACCAGTCACAGGTTGATCGACAAGGTCCTGATGTTGGAACTCAATACCGATCGGCCATCTTCTATCTCAGTGAACACCAAAAAACTACTGCTGAGCAACTAATAGCTCAATTGAAATTAAAGGGTTATTCTGTAGCTACAGAAGTAACTAAAGCCACTGTATTTTGGCCGGCAGAAAAATACCATCAAGATTACTATCGCAATAATGGGAATTCCCCATATTGCCATATTTATCGCAAAAAGTTTTAGGCTGTTATTCTCCGTCTGCTAACCTCTTGAGGTAGGCTCCATATCCACTCTTCATAAGTGGCTCGGCTAATTGATAGAGTTTTTCTTTGTTAATAAACCCACGTCTATAGGCAACTTCCTCGATACATCCTATCATTAATCCTTGCCTGTTTTGAATCACCTCAACAAACTGTGAGGCCTGAATTAGGGAGGCAAAGGTGCCTGTGTCTAACCATGCTGTACCACGACTTAACATGCCAACATTTAGCAAACCTCTCTCAAGGTACCACTTGTTAACATCGGTGATCTCATACTCTCCGCGAGCCGAAGGTTTTAATTGTGCTGCTACCTCTACAACACTGTTGTCATAAAAATAGAGACCCGGAACTGCATAATTCGATTTTGGCACTTTCGGCTTCTCTTCTATTGAGATGGCTTTATGCTGTTCATCAAACTCAACTACGCCATACCGCTCAGGATCATTTACATGGTATGCAAAGACTATGCCCCCCTCCGGATTGTTGCAAGAGAGTAATAACTCCTGTAGCCCCCTTCCGTAGAAAATATTATCTCCAAGAACCAATGCTACCTTGTCATTGCCAATAAACTCTCGGCCTATTACAAAAGCTTGGGCTAGACCGTTTGGAACAGCTTGCTCTGCATAGGAGAAACTACAACCCAGCGATGTCCCATCTCCTAATAAACGCCTAAAATGGGGGAGATCATGCGGTGTGCTGATAATCAATATCTCTCTAATGTCTGCCATCAATAAAATGGACAATGGATAGTAGATCATCGGCTTATCATAGATCGGCATCATTTGTTTGCTTACGGCTAATGTCAATGGATGAAGTCTTGTCCCCGATCCACCTGCTAGAATAATCCCTTTCATAGTAGTTTTTTTTGATATCTCTTGTTTTGCTTAATCGGCTGTCTTAGAAGAGAACGTTGAATTATTCTCTTTTTTTATTCTATCGCATATGCTGGCTATACAACGTTGTACAAATATGCAATCATTGGTTAAATAAAGCAAGCAATAATTTGTGAATGTTCTTGTAAATGGATCTTTTTAATTAATAAGGGTTGGGTGTATATTCCCTATCAAAGAAGAAAGGCAGCCGACCTGCTAGGTGGACTGCCTTTTTTTAAATCGGGTTATTAACCAGCTTCTCTTTTGATTGTGTAAGCTAAGTTTTTAACTCACGATTCTCTATAGCGTTACTATTTTACCGTTACAGAACCAATTTCCCAAGTTGAACCAATCGAAGATGTTGAGTTATATTTGAAAGCAATATAAACTTTACTCTTTCCATTGAAAGCGCTAAGATCGATATCACCTGAATCCACGAAATTCCAGTTGTTACCTGCAGGCCATGTTGGAACGGTAAGTTCAACCCAAGTACCTTGTGTTGAAGGATCACTGGTTCCATTATAGTCAGATGAAGCTAGAATCTTAAGGAATTCAGGATGTCCGTTTACATAGTTAGCAGCTTGACTAACATTGAGGATTGCGCCAACTTTGTTGCTTAGGTCGATAGCTGGAGAGACGAGCCAGTCTTCATTCTCATTGTTGGTCGTTGCGTATCCTGACATCTTAGCACAACCTGAACCAAAGCTAGCCCAAACCCATGCTTGAGTTCCGACAACGCTAAAAGCTTTAAAAGAGCCGAGTGTGGAAGTGAATTGTTCATCAAGGAGGGTGGTTGAGCCACCGCCACCATTGCCACCTTTACCAATTTTGACATCATCAACCTGGAAGGTGGTAGTTTGAGAAGCATCCCCTTCATAACGGAAAGCTACATAGATATTTCCTGTATAACCAGCTGGAACGTAATCTTTAAGAGCGATTGAGCCTGATTCAACGAAGGTATAGTTTGTACCGGCAGAGGTAGGTAAGGTAGGTGTTAGCTCTGTCCATACTGCTTTTGAAGGATCACTTGCATCGTAGTCGTACATTAAATAGACTTTCATTGGAGTCATGGTTGTGTGAGTCCAATAAGCCATCGCTGATTTGAAGCTGAGTTTATGAGCGCTGTTATATTTTACAGGAGCAGAGAGTAGCCAGGAGACCATAGCTTCAGTAGCTTTATAGGCAGTAGCTTGAGCATACTGATTACCACCGAAGTCTTTACCCTGCCAGGTACGGCTTCCTTTAAGAGCAACGTTAACCCAGCCGGTAACAACGATAGGTTGATCTACGGTTGCACCATCGAAACCAACGGTTAAGCTATCTAGAGCCGTTGCGGTAGGATCGGGAGTAGGATAGTCGCCTGTTGGAGTTGGAGTGCCTCCTTCGAAGTTTTGAATATCAGCCCAAGTGCTTACAACGAGTTGTAAAGTGGTGCGATAACGAGTCATTACACCAACGATGTTACCACTACCTGAGGGAAGAAGCTTCTTTGCATATTTTGCATAGCTTGAGGTACGCATGATAATTTCAGTACCATCGGCGAATTTTATGGTGTTGTCGTAGTCATCTGAACCGGGAACAGCAACCTGACCTGCTCTTGCGAAAGAAACATTCTTCAGAACAACTAGCATGTTTTCATATTGAGCAATACCAATACCTGTTGCTGAGGTGAGCGTATCAGGAATAATTGCGGTAGGTAGACCATTACGGAAGAGGTGGTTTTTAACCTGTACATTGGTAATATAACCTAGTTTTGCTCCATTACGAACACCTAGTTGGATTAAATCTCCATAGGAGCTCATTATAAGACCCTTACATTTGATATAGACCTCTTGACCGATAGCATAATGTAAGTATGTGCTTTTGGTTTCAACTTTTACCTGGATGCCTGCATTATCGTCTTGAATAGCAAGAACCTGATAGAAGTTTCCCTCTTCATCGCTTGAAACGACACGGCCTTTGATGATTTTATCTTCAGTAATAGAATCAAGAGCACCGCCACCAGAGTAGGTAGCTTTTAGATCGGCAATGGTAGTATTAGCCTCAAAGTTAACGGTAGGAACCTCGATTTCAGGGGTGTCGAAATCTTCCTTAACGCAAGACGAAAGTAGAGATGCGCTGATGACGATAGCGAAGAGCCAGAAAAACTTTCTTATTTTATTCATTTTATTTCGAGTGTTATTATTTCAATGATTAAAAGCGGAATCCGATATTAAGATAGTATGTACGGCCCAAGCCATAGTAATATTTCGAGGGGAAACGATTTTTGTCTTGCGTGTCGAAGTCGAAACGTAGCTGTTCGTATCCACCTGTGATTAGGTCTTCATTATCGAGAATGTTTGAGACGCTAAAGTTCAGATTCAGATAATACTTGCCAAATTTGAGAGATTTACCGATAGAGGCATCAAGTGTTACGACATCAGAGAGTTTCTCTTGAGCAGTGATCTCATTGATTTTTTCTATGTCACCTGCTTCATAAAGGCCATCGATGGCTCTTAGTGTGCGGCGGGTTGGGTCAAAATCGAGGTAGCTATCGGCGAAGTAATTTGCATTTAGGTTAAAGAACCAGTAGCTGGGTAATCTGTAGGCAAGACCTACGGTACCATTAGTTTGAGCACCTGGAACGTAGAAGTTTTTGATATATACTGTCTCTGTTATGTCTGATACAGATCCATTTTCTGCCGTTGTTGTGGCTGTTGGGCGGTTTGTATACCTAAAATTGCCAAAAGAGGCAGCGGCTGATGCAGTCAGGGAGGGTGTTACAGCGAATTCAAGACCAGCCTCGACACCTTGGTGAGTCTTATTAATACCGGTCATGACCATATTTACAAAGGTGTTATAGTCTTCGTGATAGAAACTCCTGAGTTCTACCTGGTCTTTAAATTCAGTATGATAAGCGGTAAGCCTAGCTTTAAAGATCGGGGTACGGAGGATATAGCTTAATTCACCACCGAAGATTTTCTCTTGATCCAGTCCAGGAGCATATTGATTGCTGATACGTTGAGAAAGGAATGCATCGCGAAGCATTGGTGCACGTTCCATGGCTAAAAGATTTGCCACAATGTAGTTTCTTCCATTGATTTTATAGGTGGCTCCGGCTTTAGCACCAGGTGATACATAATCCTTCTTCTCAGAATCGCCAAAAGAATTTTCTGGGAAACGACCATTCTTGTAAAGGCCTTCGCGCCACATATTATTGTAGTTCACTTGAGCCCCGACATAGAAGTCGATTTTAGCGAAAGAGAATTCAGCATTTGCCCAAAGATTAGCCTCATCTTGGTGGAGTTTATAATTGTAACCATATGTATCCCCTTCATAAACTTTACGATCGGGGTTATTAACGTCACTCTGATTGGCAATTGAATCGGAATTGAAATCGCGTTCAGCAAATTGATCAACATCTAACCAGTAATTAGCACCGAGTAGATCATCAATAAGTTTATAGTGATGACCTGCATATTTTTTAACTTCAATACCCCCATTAATCTTTAAATAATCATTGATTTGAGAGTTGAGGAGGATGTTTAAACCAAGGTTTTTCTGGTCAATACGACGATCTTCCATAATATATGCAGCTGTTTTACCGGCTGCGTTTTGGGTATAATTAGCTTGGTACATCGCGTTCCAGTCAATCTGACGAACGGAAGGATCATTCTTCCAAAGTTCGGTGAGTTGGTCGCCGATTTCGGTTTTATCATTGAGATAATAGTAGCTCGGGAGGTTACGATAGTAGTCAGGGCGGGGATCCGCAGCATTGTACCAGTTGAGCGCTTTTGTTCCGTTAAAACCAAATTGATAATAGAGACTGGTGGTTAAACGGGTTTTTGGGGTGATATCCCAGTAATGGTTAAGGGTAAAGATTGGTTCATGGAAGTGCTTAATACGTGAGGATCTTTTTTCACCGTTTTGGTAGCCCCAGTTAGGATTATAGTAGATATCTCCTGTTAGGTCAAGCATTTCTTGGGAGATGGCACCACGTTGAGCTCTTTTAGTTGGAACACCCATGACAGAAAAAGCTAGAGAGTGTCTCTCGTTGAATTTCTTTTCAGCAGCGGCAAAATAGGAGTATGAATCGTAGAAAGAACCATCAATCAAACCCTCTTCACCGTATCTTTTGGAAGCAGAAACGCTAAATGCCCATCCGTTTTGCATAAGCCCAGTAGAATGGGTGATCATAGCTCTGTGAGTGTATGATTTGTTGCCGAAAGAGTAGGTGAGTTTAGTTTGTTTTCTTTGCTGGGAGGCCCGGGTTATAATATTCGTAGCACCACCAGGTAATCCGAATGCAAATTCAGATGGATTCATGCCAAGAGTGGTCTCTTTGTTACGCGTAACATCATTTAGACCTCCCCATTCGCTCCAGGCAGGCCAACCTGTTTCGGCATCATTGACTTTAACCCCATTCATGTATACGGCAGCGTTTTCTGAATCGTAACCTCTGGCTTTAAAGTAGGCCGCACTAAAGACGTAGCTGGCTGCACTTGAGAAAGCGTCACCGCTAGATGATAGTAGACCGGACACTGATTGACCTCTTCCCTCATCATCTAAGTCGAGTTGGGTAAGAGCTACATCAGCCACTCCACGGCTTTCACCTTCATTAATCCCACTAAGATGTGGTTTTGGTGACCAATCATTATTTCCGGCCTTGATCTCTATCTCATTCGAGACCGTTTCGATTCCAGATCCGGTTACAGTTACGGTTACCTTTCCTAAAGGAAGACCACTGATAGAGTACTCCCCATTAGCATCTGTCCCGGTTTGTACTAAGCCGGCTATAACATTTGCTCGAGGAATGGGTGCGCCATTTACCTGATCAACGATCCTACCCGAGAGGGTGCCTGTTTGTGAGAAGGCAACGACGGCGATCAGAAGAAGCGTAAAAGTTGTGAATAATCTCCTCATATTAAAATTGTGTATGTGTACTAATCTCCGATGGCCTGCTGTTGTTGGTCCTCTGTTATTGATATTCAGTTACGATCGGAGAAATTCGTGCAAAGTAACGAAAAAGCTGTTGCATGTAGGTTAATATTATGTAAGTTTCCTATTAACCATGTTGGGAAATGATCTCTTTATATTTGATAACTATCATTAAATCAGATGTGTGAATCATGTAATTGGGGCTATACCTTTGATTGGCTATTTGATAGCCGTTTATGTTTATACCGATCAATGGTTATATCTTTGCCGCC
Organism: uncultured Bacteroidales bacterium; assembly: GCA_964444785.1. Taxonomy (GTDB): domain Bacteria; phylum Bacteroidota; class Bacteroidia; order Bacteroidales; family TTA-H9; genus JAJTBW01. Next base: position 25,189 of record CAYUII010000007.1, read on the forward strand.
TGAACTAAAGTTTTGTGGCTTTGTTGTTCAGATGACTAGGAATTAAACCAATCAAACGAGATTTATGATACGTTCCATTTTTTCTCGCATAGCCTTGTCGGTCGTCTTGGCTCTTCTTCTCTTCTCCTCTCTTCCAACGACTCTTAATGCTCAACAAAAACAGGTTAAAGCTGTTACTATCGGCTTTTATAATGTTGAAAACCTATTCGATACCATTAATCAAGAGGGTGTGAATGATGAGGAGTTTACTCCCGACGGCGTGAATCATTATACCGGGAAACGGTACATGGTAAAACTTAATAACCTCTCTGATGTGATCTCGCAGATAGGTACTGAAATTGATCCTAAAGGACCAATGGCTATGGGAGTCTCTGAAATAGAAAACCGTTCAGTTCTTGAAGACCTGGTTAAAATGCCGAAACTTGCAGGTCGTAATTATGGGATTGTTCACTTCGATGGCCCTGACTCCAGGGGTGTGGATGTAGGCCTTATCTATCGTCAAGACCTCCTTCAGGTTACCTCTGCAAGAAGTGTTCGCCTTAGAATTCCCGAAATGCCCGATTTTAAAACTAGGGATCAATTGGTGGTTGGTGGCGTTTTCGATGGCCAACAAATCTATATCATTGTTAACCACTGGCCTTCTCGCCGTGGCGGACAAGAGGCTAGTGCTCACCTGAGAAATGCTGCAGCCTCGTTAGTCAAGAAATCGGTTGATTCTCTGTACGCTCTTAATTCTAATGCGGCTGTCTTAATCATGGGCGACCTTAATGATGACCCCGTAGATGCATCTGTGGTTGAATATCTTGGTGCGGAAGGCAAAAAGAATAAAGTCGTTGAGGGAGGCCTCTTTAATCCGATGTGGCAGATCTTTAAAGATGGTAATGGCTCGTTGGCTTATCGCGACTCATGGAACCTGTTTGATCAGATTATTGTAAGCAAGCCGTTGCTCAATGAAAAGAACAAATACAGATTCTATCAGGCTAGAATTTTTAATAAACCCTTCCTGCTTCAAAAAGAGGGACAGTTTAAAGGTTATCCTTTCCGTACTTATGTTGGCAACGACTTTAAAGGTGGATATAGCGATCACCTCCCGGTTTATGTAATTTTGGTGAGTGAAGCAAAATAGCCTTAATAATATTGCAGCCTTTCGGGTATCATGTCATGACTTGCCGCCTGATTCTATGCATCACCTAAATACTTCAGCCTTGTTTTCAGAGGATTACTCTGCAGCAAGGCTGTTTCTGTTTGATGCCTCAAGAGAAAACCTTTTAAGGTTTTATTTAGGTTGGGCGAAGATCATGCGAAGCTTCGCCCAAATGAACGATTTCTTCAGGAAACTCTCCTTATATGACGTACCATCTTCGCAGTTAGATCTGACTTCGCTCATCGAAGAGCCTGCCACAACCCGTTTAAACCTTTCCCCATCTTCTTTAGAGCAACTTAGATCTATCTTGGTTGATAACCTTTTGTTGGGGCTCGCAATAAATAGTCTTGATCACAAAGAGATAGAGCGAGCCCTTAGGTTTAAGGTGAAAGAGTTCGCTCTTAGATATCTTTGTGCTCATATTTTTATTAGACTAATACTCTCTTCCGAATGGATCGTTTCTCCTGAGAAGCTCTCTTTTGTCTATAATCGATTCGGAAAGCCTCTTTTAACTCTCCCTAAATTGCCCGAAGGTTTCTCTTTTAATTTTTCAGATTCAGGAGAACATTGTGCTTTATTCTATTCCTTTAAAGGGGCAGTAGGCGTAGATGTTGAGTTTTGTTCAACAGAAAGACCAGATACTAATAACATCGAATTTCTTTTATCTGCCAGACCTAAAGAGATTACTGAGAGTGGCCTTTTCTTTTCTTTGGGAGAAAGAGGTCAAATTGAGCGGGGTGGTGATCAACAGTTTTATCGGTATTGGACAAGAAAAGAGTCTTTCTTAAAATGGCTGGGTGTTGGTTTGGTTGATAATTTGTCGGAAATAGATGTTAGCGTTGGAGTAAAGTGCATCGTTCCAAAGATTAGTTCAAATGAGAAGGTAGAAGATGGTTTTCAGTTTGATTTAATTGATAGAGATAGATTAATAGATTGTTTTGTTTTTACCTTTGAAACCAGTGAGCTTGTGGTGTCGTTGGCAATGACAAAACCCGAGTTCGTTCGTATTTTTAATCTAAAGGAATAAGAATAGAATGAAGATTGTTGTCTTTACGGAGTTTCCTAGATTAGGTCCTTTTAATAAAAGAATCTTCTCAAGTATTCTTGATATTCCAGGAGTACAAATTGTAGGGGTGATTTTTAATCCTCGCCCTCAGCGATCACTTCTTGAGATGTTTAGAGTGTCACTCCGGAAGAAGCGTGGAAGTGCCATGGTTGTTATGGCTATTCAACGAATCAGTAAGCAAATACAAAGGCGTCGCAACGATACTTCAGTTCTAATAAACAATATACCTGGCTGTGAGTCTCTTCCAATTGAGCGCGTGACTTCATTAAAAAAGTTAACGTCTATTGCGGATGGCTTTATATCTCAGGCAGACCTTGCTATTTTCATTGGCTATCATCAGATTGTGAAGGCAGAGTTCATCAGTAGGTTCAAATTTGGCGTCCTTTCCTATCATTTCGGAGATCTGAGAAAGTATAGAGGACAACCCCCTTTGTTTTATGAGATGTTAAATGGCGAGAAGGAAGTTGGAACAGTTGTTCAACTTATTACAGAAGACCTGGATGGAGGTTATATTGTTGTTGAGAGAAGAATTCCTTTATATAGGAGAGATACGTTGTCGATAGCAGAGGATCGAGTTGAAGAAGCTACTTGGGACATGATGGCTCAAGCGGTTCGAGATGTTTTAGATTCAAAAATTGATGCAGTTAAACCGGAGGTTTTGGGGACTATTTACACGATTCCGAAGCTTGGAACTTGGTTACTGTTTCATGCTAAGATCATATTTAGAAGACTTTACTATCGAATTGGGAGTTGATTATTTTGCAAAGAATTTAGCAGTTGTTTTGGCAATCCATTCAATATCTTCAGTTTCTAATCCGGAATAGAAAGGGAAGCGGATGATGTTTTCGGAGAACCTGATGGTATTAGGTAATTCTCTGCCATCATGCAAAGGGGAGAAGTAAGGACTATTATGAAGAGGTAAATAATGGAATACGGCATGTATTCCTTCACGGGTTAGGAATTTAAGCAGTTGATTTCTCTCTTCGTTTGTTCTGCAAACAGCAAAGAACATATTTCCATTTTCAGTTGCTCCGTCTGGTAGTTTGGGAATGGTCAGGAACCCATTTCTGTTAAGTGAGTCAAAAGCTCTTAAATAGTCTCGTTTAACACGAGTTCTCTCCATTTGAATTACATCAAACTGTTCAAGTTGGGCATATAAGAAGGCCGAGATGAGTTCAGATGGAAGAAACGAGGAGCCAATATCAACCCAGCCATATTTATTGACTTCCCCTCTATGAAAAGCGGCTCGGTTGGTTCCTTTTTCCCAGATAATCTCAGCTCTATCGAAATACTCTTTCTTGTTTAATGCAATCATGCCCCCTTCACCACAGATAATATTTTTTGTCTCGTGGAACGAAAAGGTCGCCATATCGGCAAGAGTTCCACAAGGACGGCCATGGTAATAAGCCCCGAGAGCATGGGCTGCATCCTCAATTACTGTAATTTTATGCTTTGAGGCTAGGGCATTAATTGCATTCATATCGCAGGCAGCACCAGCATAATGAACTACAACAATTGCTTTGGTCTTCGAAGTTATAAGTTCAGAGATCTGCTGCGCTGAGATATTTGGATAATCAACTGTGGTATCTGCAAATCTTATGACAGCACCTCTGATTGCAAAAGCATTAGCTGTAGAAACGAAGGTAAATGAGGGCATTATGACTTCGTCTCCCGGTTCGATATGAGCCAATAGCGCAGTCATTTCAAGCGCATCACTACAACTAGTGGTGAGCAATGATTTTCCAAATCCAAATCTTTCAATGAAGAACTCATGACACTTTTTTGTGTAGGCACCGTTACCTGAGATTTGTCCGAAAATAGCGGCCATCTGCATATGATGAGGTTCTTTGCCTGTAAACCAAGGCTTATTGAAGGGGATCTTCATGACGACAGGATTGAAATTATACCGCTAAATTAAGGTAATTGTCTGTATCATTCATTGTGGTACCTTTAGAGAATGAAATAGATGTGACCACAATTATTGAGTCTTGAAGCATGAGTGGCTTTTGTCTTTATACAGAGTTCGAGTCAAATAGGCTTTTTTCATAAACATCGTTTAACTTTAGTTCTATTCGTCTTACCTGAACAGGCTGTTGAAATACAGATTATTAGTAAATGAAGAATTCATCTCAACGGAAATCACTTTTAGGTGATATTATTCGTGTGTTAACAGGGAATATCGTGGCCATGGTTGCGGTTTTAGTACTGAATATTATTCTATCCAGGTCTTTGGGTCCTGCTGGTTATGGAGTCTTTAATGGTCTTTTAGTGGTCGCAATGATCTCAGGTGCGTTAGTTCAAATGGGTATTCATCGGTCAGCTGTTGTCCACCTCGGTCGAAAAGACTATCCTTCGACGGCTGTCTTGGGATCTGTGGCCACTTTGTGGTTGGTTGCATCGATTATGGCGATGTTAGCTTCACTAGTTACCTATTTTATTCTTCAAAATCAGGCTTATTCAGTTGTAATGATTCTTTTGGTAATAACAGGGATCCCATTTGCAATAGGTGTGATCTATCTCTCGGGTTGTTATCTGGGTTTGGATAGGGTAAAACAGGCTAACCGGCTCTATTATAGTGCACCCATAATCAATGTTATACTTACATTGATTATGGTTGTGTGGTTTCGTTTAGGGGTAACAGGTGCACTTTTAGCCACTTTGATTTCCTCTGTTACGGTATTTTCTATTACAGTAGCCCGGCTGCGAAAAGAGTTTTCTTTTAGGTTTACTGCCGATCGAGAATTACTCGGAAGTTTGGTGAGATTGGGAATGGTTTATGCGTTTACTTTTATTTTGTTACAGTTAAACTATAAGGTCGATATCTTATTATTACAAAAGATGGTTAGCTCGGCTGATGTGGGTTACTATACATTAGCTGTTTCGGTTAGTGAGCAGTTGTGGCTGTTGCCATATGCCGCGGGATTGGTTTTGATGAGTAGAACAGCCAATTCGGATTCCAGAGAAAATGCTGTTAAACCTGTAGGTCCATTGCTTCGCTGGGGCTTTCTACTATCGATAGTTGGTTCTTTGGCAATTGTATATATTGCACCTATTCTCGTTCCATTGATTTTTGGAAGGGATTTTTCAGGAAGTGTAGCGGTTGTTAAGGCGATTATCCCTGGAATTGTAGCTTTTGTTGTGTTTAGAATTTTAGAGAGTAATTTAGCCGGTCTAGGTAAGCCTTGGCTTGCTGTTTATGCTTTACTGCCCTCCTTGTTGATTAACGTGGTTTTAAATCTTATTCTAATCCCAAAGTTTGGAATCTTAGGCTCAGCTTGGGCAACCAATATTAGTTATATTGTTGCTACTGTGATCTATTTAATTACCTATGTTAGGTATACAAAGATGACTATTTTTTATCTTTTAATGCCTAAGAGGTCTGATTGGGTTGAATTAAAGGAGGCTTTTGGGAAAGGAGTTGGTAGGTTTGGGAGAAGAGGGTGATCCCTATCCTCTTCGTATCTTCTCCATATGTTCTCCATATTTTTATCGAATAATAGTGGATTGGATAGCTACTCGAATTGGACTAGTGAGAGATTTATTGGATAGATTATTAGAAGTTTATATCCAGTTAAGAGGGATTATTTAGGGATATAATAAGTATTGGTCAAGAGTGATTAAGGTCAAGATTTCAGTCTTTATATACAGAAGATAGGGAGAGGAAGCGAAGGGGAAGCGCAGAGGTGAAGAATGGAAATGACCGTGTCTAACTAGTAAGCTAGTGGTTACCAAGCTTAACCGATTTAATGGATGATTTTAAGTAGTGGTGAAAAAAATCACATCAAATTAACATGTAACAAAAAATAGTTAAATGAGTATAAAGCATTAACTTCGATCAATAATTGTAACGAAAAAACTACATTTTTCCTTAGGAGGGGTGTTGTCGGATGTAAATTTATTTGGTCAGAATAAGATCAATCTTTATCTTTGAAGCGTAACGACCAAAAAAAACAGGCAAACCTAAACCTCTCAGGCAACCTTTTAAACATTGCAGAGTCTACAACTATGAAAGGCAAAATTCCCGATGACAATCAGATTATAGAAGGTTGCATAGCCGGGAAACGAACTTTCCAGAACATGCTGTATCAAAAATATGCTCGTACGATGTACGTGGTATGTTTGCGTTACGCATCAAATCACGCTGAGGCGGAAGATTTACTTCAGGAGGGATTTGTAAAGGCATTTCTGAATATCCGTAATTACACCGGTAAAGGCTCTTTTGAAGGCTGGTTAAAGCGAATTATGATTAATACCGCAATCAGTTTATTCATAAAGAACAAGTCTAAGCAAGATGTAATAAGTACGGATGATATTGAATCGTTCTCGCCAATCGAAGATGAGGTTATGTATGAATTTCCGGGTGCAGCGCAAGCTACAACTAGGCAATTGATGCAGTTGATTCAAGAGCTTCCAGAAGGTTACCGTATGGTGTTTAGCCTATACGCTTTTGAAGGATTTCAGCATCAAGAGATAGCAGATAAACTCGGGATCTCTGTTAGTACCTCCAAAACTCAGTTACTTAAGGCGCGTAAATATCTGCAAAAACAGATAGATCAATTGCAGAAAGAAGAGCGTCTCGATTTATAGTTAAAGAAATGAATGCAGACAGGCAAAATATTGATGATTTATTCCGCGAAGGCCTTGCTGATTGCAACTTTGCTCCCTCGACGAAAGTGTGGGGCAAGATCAGTAAAAGGCTCTCATGGTATGAGTTTATTAGCCTGAACTTCACAAACTTTTTACACAATTCCTATTTGATTGGAACAGCCGGTTTGACTGCCTCAGCTCTCATTACCGGTACCTTGTTACTAACGCAAGTCGACCCTCCTACTGATTTATCAACGGTAACGCCCCAACCTAAAGAGGTTGCTGTAGTTAATGAGTCCTCTCATGAAGTTGGTAATTCTGTGGCTCATTCAACGGTAACTCCTCAACTAAACGTTGTCGATCAGCCAATCGTCATTGACAAAAAAGAGCGTAATCCTCAAGAACAGATCATTGCTCTACAACCAGCTGAGCCATCTTCTTTGGAGAAACGATCTTCTCAGACGACGATTTCTCCATTGAACTCGCATGAGGCTAAACTCAATGTAGAGACATTGATCGCTGATCTTGATTTAAGAGAGGTTCTTGCTTTGCCATCAAAAACCTTAAAAGATAGTTGTACTGATCCTATATTATTTCGTCTTGGCTTTAATATGGGTTATATGCAACGTTCATTGCCCCTCACGGGTGGCGATGTTACCTCAAAAAATCCGTTTGGTGGTCTGGTAGCCAGAGTTGAATCAGGAAGATGGTATGCTGAAACAGGTATCTCCTTACATGAGGAGGAAGATCATGGATATTATAAAGCGTTTTATAGAACCTTTGATAGTGTCGGGTTCTATGAAAAAGTTGAATCTTACATCCCTGATCCAACAAAACCTGATGAAGTCATCCTGATTACTCGTCGCTTAGCTATTTGGGATAGTGTAGATAGATATGGTGAAGCCCAGACTCTAATGAATTATAGATACCTTAATGTTCCTTTTAAGTTAGGATATAGATTCTTATCAGGAAAATGGTATAATCTCTCAGCCTATGGCGCTGGTGTGATGTCCCTTCAAACAGCTACTCAAAAAACCGATCCGGTGTTCTCTTCAAGATTCTATCGAATCCTTGTGTTGGAAGATCACACTTTAGAAAGAAGATCTCTTCTGTGGTCATTACAAGCTGGATTGCGATTCGATGTAGCACTTAGTAAACGAATCTTTTGGGAATTCGAACCTTGGTATAGGGTTTATACTAAAAGCGCCTATCTGTCACCTTTGTCTAAGTCAGGACAAGCATGGGGTTTAAATACAGGTTTTTCTGTTAAATTCTAGAGCTAATTCCTCATAGGATACAAGGAAATCGTATTTTTGCAGGTTGACGCTAAAGACATTGACTCGTTAATTTGCATGAAGAAGATATATTCATTCAGGTATGTGAGTCTTATAATAGTTTTCCTGAATACAATAGTTTATTGTGCTTCAGATGCTAGAGCTTTGTGTCTGCCTGATACAGGAAGCTTCTCTTCTCCTGCTTGGTCTTCCAATCCTCACCCTGATTCATTGAGTAACCTCTCTTCTTATAAATCTACTAATGAGGATTGTCAGGCTGAATACACCTGGCAAGCAGTCGAGAATAATCCTTTAGCAATTCGATTTGTTAATAACTCTACAGGGCTTTATTATTGGGTCAATTGGGATTTTGGGGATGGACAATATAGTGCGGTTCATGACCCGGTTCATTTCTATTCTACTTCTGGAATTTATGAAGTCTGTTTGTCGATAGGCGATCTTACGAAGTCATGTTATGACTATGTATGTAAGACCGTGGTAGTGCCAATTCCTACTAATTGTGATGCTAAGTTTAATTATTTAATTGAGGATGCTGAACCTTTTAAGGTCAACTTTTTTGGAAGTGCCGGGCTCGATGCCGATAGCTTACACTGGGATTTTGGGGATGGTTCTGTTGATTCACAGTTAAATCCGTTTCATATTTATGCTGATACGGGGCTTTATAAAGTCAGATTTAGCGCTGCCAATCGCCTCGATACCTTACATTGTAATTCAGTTATTGAACAGTGGATTCATATAAAAGGTCCGGATTGTATAAGCAATTTTTCATATACTATTAATCCATATAATCCGATTGAGGTTGCCTTTGAGACGCTACCCCATGGTAAGGTGGATTTTGTTTATTGGGACTTCGGGGATGGAAGAAATTCTTACGACCCTAATGCTATTCATCGTTTTTCAGATACAGGGACCTATATTGTCAAACATAAGATATGGAATAGTGCATACCCAGAGTATTGTACTGATAGTAGTTTTCAAATAATTAAGCTTAATGTTGTTCCATGTATTGCTGATTTTAATGTTACTTATGATTCGCTATATCCTTTGAAGGTTCAATTTCAGAACTCTTCTGCCGGCTCTCCCAATGAGTTTCATTGGTATTTTGGTGATGAGTCTTCGGGAGATGGGCAAGTGATAGATCATCTTTATCCTACCTGGGGGACTTATACAGCATGTTTAATTATCGATAATAATTTATATCCGGGATTATGTCGGGATACCATTTGCAAGGAGGTTGTCATTACTCCTTTTATCTGTAAGGCTGTCATTGCGTATAGTCAGGATACCTTGAAGCCGTTGCAGGTACAATTTAGGAGTGTTGGTGAAGGACCAGCCGACAAGTACATCTGGGATTTTGGAGATAGTGGAGTATCTGATGAGAAGAACCCATTTCATGTTTATGCAGATACGGGTCTTTATAAAGTTAAGCTGACCGTTGCCAACTCTTTATTCCTTAATTGCTGTTATAGTGATACTATTATTGATTTAAAGCTGTCTTTTCCTAAATTACCGATAGCTGATTTTTCATATTACCTTGATACTTTGACTGCTTCTCCGCGACTTTATCGCTTCAATGATCTATCTAGAGGGACAAATATCTCATCGTGGAAATGGAACTTTGGGGATGGGTTGACTTCTACTATTAAGAATCCTATTCATCAATTTATTAATAAGCAGAATTATTTAGTTTGTCTTGAGGCTATAGATAGCATTCCTCCTCGTTATACTTTAAAGGATCGGGTTTGTAAGGAGATTGAGATGAGGGATTATCACGATATGGGAGGGTCTATTTATGATAGCAACTTACCTATTAATAACCCCTATCCGGAAGGAGATACGGCAAAAGTTATTCTTTATCGCCAGTTCTCGGTGACTAATATTCAACCTGTTGATACGGGTTATTTTTCTCATCTTGGTTACTATTGGTTTCGTGAACTTCTGGCGGGAACTTACTTAATTAAAGGGGAGCTTACTTCAACTAGTCATCAAGCTCTACAGTTCTTTGCAACTTGGGCTGAATCAGATCTTACCTGGTCGAATTCAAAGAAGTTCCAACTGGTGGATAATATCTATGATGCAGATCTTTTTCTTGTTAAGAAAGGAAGTGTCTTAACGGGACCTGGAACCATTGATGGAATCACTTTACAGGTGGAAGCACCTTCTGCGACTACAGGGAAAACGATAGGTGATGTAGAGGTCTTGTTGTGTGAAGAGAATCTTACTCCTATTACAAGTACTAAAAGTGATATCACAGGGCATTTTTACTTTTATGGTCTTCCTTTGGGGCGATATAAGTTACTTGCAGATAAGCCAGGATTGTTGTCGACTACTGAGTTAGCTGTTATTGATATTCAATACCCTGCCGCCGGCAATGTAGTAGTGAAGCTATATCAACCACCTGTGATCGGTATCGAGAATCCAATGAATGAGGACGACTTTTTAATTCTCCCCAATCCGGTTAATGAGGCTGCTAATGTCTTTCTGCCTGCCTCTTCTGGGTTATTGACTCTTAAAGTCTATAACTCGGCTGGACTTTTTACTGGTTTGTCAACGATTACCCGTGAGAAAGAAGTATCATTAGATTTACATAGTTTACCAGCAGGATTATATTTGTTAATTATCCAAAATGAAGAGGGTGTTCAGCTCTCACGTAAGTTTCTCAAAATCGAACAATAGTTCTAATTGTATGAGATATCCAAGATTTTAGCTCTATCAAATGCAAAAAGGATATTTGTTTCTATCTGGCATATTCAATGCGACCAATCTAAAAGAAAAAATGTTTTATGAAGGAAAAAGAGAAGATAAAGAAGAGCCAAGATCTAACTAAACCAACAACGCTTCTTGGCATTGATATAGGAGGTAGTGGAATAAAGGGGGCTTTAGTAGATACTACTAACGGGGTACTCGTAAGTGATCGGATAAGGATTGCCACTCCTCAGCCGGCAACACCCGATAAGATCGGTTATACAGTTAAAGAGTTAGTTGAGAAACTTAGTTACCATGGTCCTCTCGGTATCGGGTTTCCAGCCCGTGTTATAAATGGGTTGGTAAACTCGGCTTCAAATATTGATAAATCATGGATCAATACTCAGGCTGATTCTCTTTTTACCAATATTTGTGGTGAGAGATGTTATATCGTAAATGATGCTGATGCAGCTGGTATTGCGGAACAACGTTTTGGAGCAGCAAATAATCAACAGGGTGTGGTTATGCTGATCACCGTTGGAACCGGTCTTGGTTCTGCTCTGTTTATAGATGGAAAACTGGTCCCAAATACCGAACTTGGCCACCTAAGAATGATGGGAAATAAAGCCGAAGCCTATGCTTCAGATGCTGCCAGAACAATTGAAAATCTATCTTGGCCAGAATGGGGTGCTCGTTTTAATGAATATCTACTCTATCTGGAGTTTTTATTTACTCCTTGCCTTTTTATAATTGGTGGTGGGGTGAGTAAAAAGATTGATAATTTTAGAAAACAACTGACAGTTAAGGCAGAAGTTGTTCCTGCAAAACTTCAAAACCAAGCGGGTATCATTGGTGGAGCCTTATGGGCAGCTGAAAAATACTACGCAGGTAAGAATTATTAGTTGTTTTTTCTCTTCTTTCCCTAGTCGGTAAGGTTTTTGTGCATAATCTATCCATTTCATTTGACTGTCATAAAACAAATTAATACCAAATGAGAAGAGTATTATACCTGTTTTTCTTACTGACTGTTGTTTTATCTTCCTGTAAAACGATACAGCCACCTCAACCTATTCACTCTTATGAGGAGTATGCTGTTAAAGCCAAACCATCTAATCTCAATCTTACCCTCTCTTCTGATATCTCCCAAATAGAGACGTTCATTAATAAAAAGGTGAATGGCTTAATTTATGAGGATAATGATAGGAATAATAACAATAATGATAACCTTTTAGTTAAAGCCTGGAAGTCTGATCGTATTGAATTGGGCCTTGAGGGCAACGAGTTAACGTGGGAGGTGCCTCTGAAACTCTGGATTAAAGCTTACTATTCTGTCGGTGCTTTAGGCTTTTCTGTTACAGATAGTAAGGAGTTTAGCGGTGAGATTGTGCTTAAGTTTAAAACTCGTATGGATCTTCAATCTGACTGGAGTTTAAAGACGAAAACAAAAAGTAATGGATATATCTGGTTGCAAAAACCGGTTATGAAAGCCGGCCCTGTCGAGATTCCAATTGGATTCATGGCTGACTACCTTTTAAAGTCGAATACCGAAATGCTATCAGCTGCCATTGACCAAACTATTCATGATCAATTTAATTTGAAAAAATATGCCTACGAAGCTTGGTCTAATATCCAAAAACCGCAACTAATCTCTCCTGAATATGATCTCTGGATTTCAATACGACCTATTTCTGTCTCATCTTCTCCTCTTCAAGCTTCTAAAGGCAAGATTATTCATAAACTTAATTTAAAGGCCCAGTCTGAGTGCTATACCTGGCGCCCTCCTGTATTAGCAGAAGTGCCTTTACCTAATCTCTCTCTTAGTCCCGATAAGAATGACGATTTTGAAATAGCTGTTCATACTCGTATGACCTATGCTTGGCTTAATAAGCAGGCACGACAATATATTCAAGGTAAATCTTTTGAAGCTGGATCTCGTTTCATTAAGATAGATTCAGTCAATATTTATGCTAGTAATGATCGTCTAATTGTCCAGACTATGGTAAGTGGTTCAATTAGGGGTACTCTGTATTTTAGAGGTATTCCTGTCTTTGATTCTGCTACCCAAAGTATCAATATTAAAGAGTTTGACTATGACCTCTCAACTAGAAGTATCCTACATCGAAGTGCCAACTGGCTTCTTGAAGGGGCAATTACCCGCAGAATTAACCATTACCTCACCTTCCCATTAAAGAATCATATCAGCTTGGTCAAGTCGGAGGTGAATACCTATCTCACCGGACAAAAACTTACGGACAATATTACTCTAAAAGGAAATCTAAAAGATATTCTGATTGGGGAGGTCTATCTGATTCCTGAAGGGCTGATTATCCCGGTTTTGCTTAAAGGGCGGTTACAAGCAACTTTTAACTCTGAGCCTTAGGGGACTCTGAGCCTAAGAGACTTGGGGACTATGAGATTTGGAGACTTAGGAGTAGAGGGCTTTAGCCTGCGAAGATGGCGCCGATTTGATCGGAGATGAAATCTATCATGGCAGTTCCTTTCTGGTAGAATACATAGAACATAAAGATAATTTGCTCGGCAATAAAGATTACGACCAGGATTTTTGCCAGTAAATTATAATCGCCACCTTTGGCTTTTCTTTCCATAATAGTTTGTAAAATAGGATCTGAATACAAAACTATAAAACAAATTGAGATAGCAATTGTTTAATTAGAGTTTTCTGCGAATTAAACCAGATTAACCCTAATCAAACTTATGATAGAAAAAGTACTGGTCGCCAATAGGGGCGAGATTGCTGTAAGGATAATGAGGTCGTGCAGAGAGATGGGCATCAGGACAGTAGCTGTATTCTCTGATGCTGATAGGACATCTTTACATGTTCGTTATGCTGATGAAGCCTACCATATTGGGGCGTCTCCTTCTTCTGAGAGTTACCTTTCCATTGAAAAGATTATTTCGGCTGCAAAGCAGAGTGGTTCTGATGCTATACATCCGGGATATGGTTTTTTGAGTGAGAATGCACATTTTGCTAAGCGCTGTCATGAGGAAGGGATTGTGTTTATAGGGCCTTCTATTGAAGCAATCGAGATCATGGGTGACAAAATATCTGCTAGGAAGGCTGTTGAGGCTTTTGGTGTTCCTGTTGTTCCCGGAACGCCAGGTCCTGTTGCAACAGAGCAGGAGGCGATAGAGTGGATTGAGCGGATAGGTTTACCTGTTATGATCAAGGCATCGGCTGGAGGTGGAGGTAAGGGAATGCGTCTTGTAAAAGAAGAGTCTGAAATCAAACCATCACTTCGTGCAGCTAAATCTGAGGCGATGAGTGCTTTTGGTGATGATAGAGTTTTTATTGAGAAGTATATAAGCTCACCTCATCATATCGAATTTCAGATATTAGCAGATCAACACGGGAATACTATACATCTATTTGAACGAGAGTGTTCGGTTCAGCGTAGACACCAAAAAGTGGTCGAAGAGACTCCTTCTCCTATAATGACACCTGATAAAAGAGAAGAGATGGGGCAAAAAGCGGTCATGGCTGCTCAATCAGTTAATTATTATGGAGCCGGAACTATTGAGTTTATTGTTGATGATGACCTCAATTACTACTTCTTGGAGATGAATACCAGACTTCAGGTAGAGCACCCAATTACTGAAAGAGTGGTAGGTGTTGACCTCGTAAAACAGCAGATACGCATCGCTAATGGTGAGGTTTTAAAGCTTAAACAGGAAGAGTTGCGTCAGTTTGGTCATGCTATTGAGTGTAGAATTTATGCTGAAGATCCTGATAATAACTTTATGCCTAGTCCAGGTGTGATCAGACACATCACCGAGCCTTTAGGGCTTGGGGTTAGGCATGATGGTTATGTGTATGAGGGCTATGAAATACCCATTTATTATGATCCAATGATCTCTAAGTTGATTGTATGGGCTTCAACTCGTGAAGAGGCAATTGCAAGAATGCGTAGGGCATTATATGCCTATAAGATCACAGGAGTTAAAACCTCTATCCGTTTTCTTGAGAGAATCATGGAATCGGCTGATTTCCGACAAGGAAAGTACAATACACACTTTATAGAGAAGAACCTTAAGTTTCTTACAGACGAGAGAGTGTGTGATGATTTGTGTGAGGATGTGGCAATCATGGCGGTGATGGCAGCATATCTTTCCCGTCAAGAGGAGGCCTCTCCTTCTCGTCCTATGGGTACCCGTGGTAATCTATGGAAGGAATATGGTCGAAGAAGAAGTTTATTACGTTTATAAAGCCATATTATAAAATAATAAGGAATCTGGCTGAGTCTAAAATCTGAGGTCTAGAGGTTTTATTTTCAATCTGGATCTATTCGATTGTGTAAAAAATCATCTAATTAATACTATATGAAGACATTCATTAAAGGAAGTATGCTAAAATCTCTTTCAGGGATTGGAGCAAGCACAACAACACTATCGGTAGGATTGCTTTTTCTAAGAGTAATTTCTGGATCAGCGATGCTTTTTAGTCATGGTTGGCCAAAGATTCTTGGATGGCCCTTAATGGCAAATGCATTTCCTGATCCGTTAGGAACGGGATCAATGGTAGCCTTCATTCTCACAGTACTTGCTGAAGTGGTTGGTTCGGTGATGATTATTACGGGTTTTTTAACGCGATTAGCGGCTGGGATTATCTCATTTACAATGGCTGTTGCCTTTTTTATTGTTCACTCTGCGGATAATTTTTCAGTGAAAGAGCTCGCCTTTGTTTATCTGATTATTTTCTTGTTTTTAACAATTACAGGACCAGGTAAGTATAGTGTGGATAACCATTTGCTAGGCAAACTAAATAAAGCTAAATAGATGGAGGTTAAACTTAATAATAGGTTAGCTAATATCGAGATATTGGCTAGTAAAGGCAGTGACTATACCATAAAGGTTGATGATAAGGAGTATAAAGCGGATATTATTGAAGTGGAAAGAGGGGTATATTCAATAATTATAAATCATCAATCTTTCAATGTTGAGCTTGTTAATGGTTCTAATCCGAGGTCATTTACGGTTAACACGTACCATAGTAGCTATGAAGCTGAAGTAATAGATGCGGAGGAGAAGTATCGGCAGAGTAGGTCTAAAGGATTGAAAGGTCATCAATCAAATGTCATTGAATCACCTATGCCTGGAAAGGTAGTTAAGCTTTTTGTTTCAGAAGGAGATCAGGTTGAAGCTGGTCAAACCTTGATCATCATCAGTGCAATGAAGATGGAGAGTGAATTTAAAGCCCCTATCAGTGGGAAAGTGATTCGTGTTACTACTTCTGAAGGGTCAACAGTTGAAGGGAAACAACCGCTAATAATCATTGAATAATAGAGCCATGTCAATAGAAGAGAAAGTTAACGAACTTGAAAAGATGAACCTCATGGCCGAGTTAGGCGGAGGTGAAGAACGGATTGCCAAAATACATGAATCGGGAAGAAAGACCGCAAGAGAGAGAATCGATGACCTGCTTGATCCGGGTACTTTTGTTGAACTAGACAAATTTGTGGTTCATCGTTCCACCGATTTTGGAATGGATCAACAGAAAATTCTAGGCGATGGGATGGTGACCGGATATGGCAAGATTGATGGTCGGTTGGTTTATGTGTTTGCGCAGGATTTCTCGGTTTTTGGCGGGTCAATGTCGAGAGCAAATGCCGATAAGGTTGTAAAAATCATGGATTTGGCCTTAAAGATGGGTGCTCCGCTTATTGGATTAAATGACTCAGGGGGTGCTAGAATTCAAGAAGGAGTTGAGAGTCTGGCAGGTTATGCAGATATCTTTTATAGGAACGTTATGTCATCGGGGGTAGTTCCCCAAATATCCGCTATCCTTGGTCCATGTGCAGGTGGAGCCGTTTATTCCCCTGCAATAACCGATTTTATTTTTATGGTCAAGGATACAAGTTATATGTTTGTTACAGGCCCTGATGTAATAAAAACGGTGACACATGAAGAGGTGACCAAGGAGGATTTGGGCGGTGCAATGACTCACAATACCAAGAGTGGCGTTGCTCACTTTATGGCAGATGATGATGAACAAGCCATGCTAATGATAAGGGAATTATTAGGTTTTTTGCCTTCTAACAATATGGATGATGCGCCAATTAAACCTTGTTTGGATCCCATTAATAGGATGGATGAATCACTTAGTAAAGTTGTACCCGATGACTCCAATAAGCCTTATGATATGAAGAGTATCATTATGAGCGTGGTTGATGAGAGCAACTTCTTTGAGATCCAGCCATTCTATGCTCCGAATATTGTGATTGGTTTTGGAAGGCTTGGCGGTTACTCTATAGGAATTGTTGCTAACCAACCACAAAATTTGGCAGGGGTTTTAGATATTAACGCTAGTGTTAAGGCTGCACGTTTTGTGCGTTTCTGTGATGCATTTAATATTCCAATCTTAACTTTAGTTGATGTGCCTGGGTTTTTGCCTGGAACAGAACAAGAGTTTGGTGGAGTTATCAGACATGGTGCTAAATTGCTCTATGCCTATGCTGAAGCTACCGTTCCTAAAGTCACCCTTATCACTCGAAAGGCCTATGGTGGTGCTTACGATGTAATGTCAAGTAAGCATATTGGTGCAGACATTAATTATGCTTACCCAACAGCTGAGATAGCTGTCATGGGGCCTGATGGAGCTGTTAATATTCTCTACAAGAATAAACTCTCAGACGAGGAGCGAAGACAAGCTTCCGCTGAATACAAGGCGGTATTTGCCAGTCCTTATAAAGCGGCTGGCTTGGGCTATATAGATGAGATAATCCAACCTAGAAATACGAGACTAAAATTATTTCAAGCCTTTGAGATGGCTAGAAATAAACACAAGAGCAATCCAACTAAGAAGCATGGAAATATTCCTCTATAATGATCAAGAGCTGCTGGTGAAACCAGCAGCTCTTTTTTCTTTTATATACTATGATACAATCCCGACTATGGTTTCTGTTTAATTAGAACTCTGTGATCATTTTCTCGATCAGAGCTAAATTCCGTTAAGCTTCAAGAGATGCCTCTTAACAACGTATATTTGTAAGGCAAATCAGGTATTGGCCTTGATTGGTTATATATTAGTCTAACACTATGATGATAAAGGATAAGCGAATAGGGTATCTATTTTGGGGATTGATTGGTTTTTCTTTTATTTTTCGATGCTGGGCGGCTATGGCTGTCGAGTTGGGAAATGATGAGGTTTACTATATTACTTACGCTGAGTATCCCGACTTAAGCCATTTTGACCACCCCCCATTCATAGGCTGGCTCATTCAGTTTACAACCTTTAACTTGAGCTATTTTTCTGAGTTGTTAGTGAGGTTTGGCCCTGTTTTGCTAGGAACGTTTAATCTCCTTCTTATCTTTCTTTCTGGTAAGATTCTAAAGGATGAGAGGACGGGACTCATTGCAGCTTTTATGCTTTTTGCATCGCCATATGGTAGTATTATTAGTGGAACCTTTGCTATGCCCGATGCGCCTCAAAACACTTTCTGGCTTTTAGGCTTACTGGCTTTTTTGTATGCATTTAATGATAGTACCGAGGGAAAAGCTAAGCCTATCTATCTTTTCTTGGGTTTTATAGCTACCGGCTTGGCAACGCTCTCAAAGTATACGGGAATCGTTATTGGTTTGTCTGCTGGATTAGCGATCTTGACATTTTACAATAATTGGTTAAAAATAAAGGAATTCTGGCTTGGAATCGTTAGTATAGTGTTGATATGCTCACCGATATTGTTCTGGAATATTGAGAACCATTTTATTAGTTTTGCTTTTCATGGCGAGAGGGTGGAGATAGAAGATAAAGGAATCAATTTGCTTTTCTTTTTTAGGGAGTTACTTGGCCAAGTTGCATATAATAATCCATTAAACATTGCGGCTATCGTAATAGCTGCTATTGGCTGGAGGAGGTTTTCCCCGTTAGATTCTAAGTATACGTGGTTCCTTTTATATGCTGGGTTACCGCTTATCTTTACATTTTTGGCCTTTAGTCTTTTTAGACAAACTCTTCCGCATTGGAGTGGGCCAGGTTATCACGCTTTAATTCTTTTGGCAGCTAGTTGGTGGTCTATCAAAGTGAGTGACTATATTCCAAAGTTGGTTTGGGCTTCCGTTGCCGTTATGATTATTCTTGTTCCTTTAGCCATAATCCAGATAAACTATGGGTTGTTCCCTCTAGATAAAGAGGGGGTTTCTTCCAGAAGAGTCGGAAAACAGGATTTTTCTCTGGATATGTATGGTTGGCGACAGTTAAGTCAAAAAATAAGCCCCATTATTAAGCAAGATACTCTACTTAACAGGATGCCTGTGGATGCTCCTTTCTTTAGTTATAGATGGTTTCCGGCTGCGAATATTGACTATTATGTCGCTCATCCCTTAAATAGGAATTTATACGCATTTGGTTCACTAGACAAAATACATAAATATTTCTGGATTAATTTTCTTCGTGGCTTGCCAACAGATGGTACAGATGGTTACTATATCACTTCTTCAAGAGATATGCATCAACCTTATGAACTCTATCAGGCCTGTTTCGATAGTATAGCACCTCCTGATAGTATTGCAATAGAACGAGGAGGTAAAGTTGCATACTATTTCTTTATTTATCGAATGTATAATTTGGATCGAAAGAAGCTACCAGGACTGCCGGTTGGGAGTGATGGATCTATACAAAAGTAATCGCTATATGGTAGTTTTTGCAGGTATTAAAAAAGGGAGATAGGATTAGAAAATCTTATCTCCCTTTAGGTTTTATAATTAATAACGCTAGTTAAACAAGCTTTACTGTACGATTAGCAAGTCATTTATTTAGTGTCTTCTCCAGTATTTAAGTTTTACTTTGAATGCGTAGGCTATGTAATACATGGCCGGTACAAATATCAGAGTAAGGAAAGTTGCAAAGCTTAATCCAAAGATGATTGTCCAAGCTAAAGGTCCCCAGAAAGCGACATTATCACCACCAAAGTAGATATGAGGGTTTAGATCGGTAAAGAGTGTTATAAAGTTAATATTCATTCCAACGGCCAGCGGTACTAATCCGAGCATGGTAGCTGTTGCAGTAAGAATAACCGGAGTGGTTCTGGTGATGCCAGCCTGAATAACGGCTTCTTTTACTTTATAACCACGTTCCACCATGGTGTCGGCAAATTCTACTATTAGAATTCCATTTCGTACTACGATACCGCCAAGAGCAACAATGCCTAATCCTGTCATTAAAATAACTATATCCAAATCGAAGATGATGACTCCAAGAAGAACACCAATGATACTAAAGATAACCTCGGAGAGGATAATTATGGTTTTTGAGATAGAGTTAAACTGAGTAATGAGGATAAAGAAGATCAAGGCGATAGCAATAAACATCGCTTTCATAAGGAACATTGATGTTTCAGCTTGATCTTCTTGTTCGCCGGTGAATGCCACATTGACACCTTCGGTAAATTGGAAGTTTGCTGATTCATCTTTGATTTTGGCAATGATTGCGTTTGCGGTATAACCTGATAAGACGTTGGATGAGATGGTGATCATACGTTTTAGGTCTTTCCGGTTAATACCACCGTAAGAGTCATCATACTTAACCGTTGCTACGGTTGAAAGAGGGATGCTCCTTAGCAGTCCAGAGTTCATGTCGCGATAGGTAATGGTGAGGTTCATCAGGTTGTTGATGTTTTCACGGGTAGCTTTATCATAGCGTAATTGGATGGGGAACTCATCTTCATCGACTTTGTATTTAGAGATCTCTTTTCCAAAGATGGCTGTTCTAATCTCCATTCCAATTTGGCCGATGCTAAGTCCTTCGCGCATAGCTCTCTCACGATCAACATTGATTATGATTTCCGGTTTAATGGCTTCGAAGTCACTTTTTAGTTCTTCAATACCTGGTATTTGTAGTGAGTCTAGGTAGGCCATGAATCGGTTTGCATCAGAGATAAGATCGGGCATATTTTCGGAAGAGACTTCAATGTTGATGGGTTTTCCAGTTGGTGGACCCATTCTATTCTTCTCAACCGTGATTTCAGCGCCAGCAATGCCTTTCATTGCCTCTCTTATTCTATCGAGATATACATCTGTAGAGATTCCGCTTTTTCTGTATTTGTGTTCAACAAAGTTAATGCTCACTTTCCCCTTATTGAAGGCATTTGCACGAACAAAACTCTCTTCATCTCCGGTTCCAACGGTGACATTAGCCAATACTGACTCTACATCTGGATTGTTTTTCCCTAAGACTCCATTGACTCTATCTTCAACCATTCTGGTTACACTATCTGTCACAATCTGGTGTGTGCCTTCAGGCATCTTGATATAGACAAAAATATTATTAGGACTGTTATTAGGGAAGAAGAGAACATCGGGCCCTTTTACACCTACAAGAAATAGAGTGAGAATAAAGGCACCAATCATTCCAATTAGCATATAATAGGGTCTAGCTCCACTGACCAGATATCTTAGCTGGCGTTCGTAAATCTTCATGATCCAAGGCCATGTTATGTGCTGGAATTTTTCGATAAACTGAGCAATAACAAACCGGAAGAAGGCAACTAAGCCAACCATAATGAAGATAACATGAGCAAAGGTATGTAAGCCAGCAAGGTAACCCATTAATCCAATGGCTAGGATAATACCGCCCCAAATCATGAATCTCTTTGCTTTGTTCTTATGAACCGAGTTATCTTGGACTTCATATTCGTGCTTCATGAAAGAAACAGCAAAGACAGGATTAATGATATAAGCTACAAAGAGAGAAGCAAAGAGTGCTATGATTAGAGTTACCGGCATGTAATACATAAACTCACCCACAGTACCAGGCCAGAATGCCAGAGGGAAGAAGGGCGCCAGAGTGGTGAGCGTTCCTGATAAGATGGGCAAGAATACCTCTCCTGCCGCCATTTTAGCAGCTTTTCGAATATCTGGAACGTGTCGATGTATTCGGTGCGTGTTTTCAATTACTACAATCGCATCATCAACTACGATTCCTAATGCGAAAATGAACCCGAACATTACAATCATGTTCATACTGAAGCCTAATGAGGGCAACACCATATAAGCTACAGCCATCGAGAGAGGAACAGATAACGCAACAAAGAATGAATTGGTAAAGCCCATGAAGAACATTAGTACAATGGTCACAAGGATGAATCCGATAATGATCGTGTTATTGAGCTCTTCCAGTGTATTGCGGGTGTAAGTTGACATGTCGCCTGTAAGTGTAACATCAAGGTCAGATGGGAATAACTTTCCTTTAAACTCGGTCTCAATCATGTGCTTGATCTGGTCTGAAGCATCCAGGAGATTTTGACCAGATTTTTTTACGACGTTGAGGGTGATGACATTTTTTCCGCCAATGCGAGAAAAGCTCTCTTGTTCCTTAAATCCATCAACAACTGCAGCAATGTCTTTGAGGTAAACCATGGCACCACTAGAAGAGTGGATGATGATGTTTTTGATTTCATCGGCTGACTCAAACTGTCCTTTTACCCGAACATTGCGTCTAAGTCCATTTTGGGTAATACTTCCTCCTGAGATGGTGATATTCTCAGCGGCGACAGCACGTTCAATATCGCTGAATGCAACTTTAGCAGCTTGCATTTTGTACATATCTACATCGATCTGAACCTCTCGTTCAAGAGCTCCTACTATATCGACCCGGGTGATCTCTTTGAGTGTTTCTATTTTATCTTGGGCTAACTCAGCGAACTTTTTTAGTTTGTCAAGATCATAATTGCCTGAGATATTGATATACATGATGGGGATCTCAGAGAGATCGATATCCATGATTTGGGGTTGGTCAGGTAGATCGCTTGGTAAGTCTGGTTTGGATTTATCCACCGCATCACGAACACGTTGTTTTGCATCAGCCAAGTCTACATCGGTAGTGAACTCAACCACGATCGCCGAGTAGTCTTGAATAGAAGTGCTCTTAATGTTTTTGACATCCGAGATTGACTTGAGTTGTTTCTCGATAGGTCTGGTAACAAGATTTTCCATGTCTTCGGGAGACGTTCCAGGATAGATCGTGTTAACCATGATATACGGGATCACCACTTCAGGAAATTGCTCCTTAGGGATGAAAATGTAATTCAGTGCCCCGAGTATGGAGATGAAGAAGGCTAACACATAAACACTCGTTGTGTTATTGATAGCCCAACTGGTGGCAAAGAATTCCTTTATTTTATTTTGTTTTTCAGCCATATTGCAGGTTCAATAGGTTAGAAGTTAATTAAATCACCCTCTTTCAATCCCTGGTAGCCAACTGTAACAACTTTATCGCCTTCAGATAGACCAGAGGTGATCTCGGTGTTTCCATTATAGTCGATACCGACGATGACCGATTTACGTTCAACGGTCCAGTTGTTACCTTGTTGTTTTGCGATCCAGACAAAAGAGCCTTTAGACTCTTTTTGAATTACGTTTTGAGGGACGACAAAAGCTTTTGGGTTGGTGTAATCATTGATTCGGACAGCGGCCACCATGTTAGCTCTAAGTTCTCTGTTTCCAGAGGAGGGTAAGGAGCACTCAACCGTGAACGTTCTATTAACCGGATCAATGAATTTGCTGGCGAAGGTAACCGTTGCTGAGAGGGCTTCACCATTGTCAGGGAAGGCGACTTCAACACTATTGCCTTTTTTGATTTTAGAGGCGTATGCTTCACTTAGCTCAGCCGTAATTTTTACTTTGTTCATGTTAACAACTCTTATGGCCATTCCTGGAGCACCGGGAGAGACGAGTTGTCCAACTTTTATAGGTACATCTTCTACTGTTCCACTGATTGGGGAGACAAAACGAGAGAGGGCGATCTGTTCATTTAGGGTTGCCAATCTTTTCTCTAGAGATTCTTTGCCGTTTTTGGCTTGTAAGTATTGAACTTCAGAACCGATGTTTTTTTCCCAGAGATACTTTTGTTTTTCGTAAAGTGTATTGGCAAGGCTGAGTTGTGTTTTAACCTCTTCGATGGATTGTTTAATGACTTGGACGTCGAGTTCGGCCATGACCTGACCTTTACGAACAGCGTCACCTTCCTTAACAAAGAGTTTGGTAACTAAACCAGGAGCCTGGGGAGAGACCTCAACATTATCCTCTCCTTCAACTTTGCCTTGTATTTCGATATAGTGAACAAATGGAGTGAAGGCCATGTCAGTTATCTTAACAGAAGTGATACGCTGTTTGACAG
>CAYUII010000007.1:49104-137871 GCA_964444785.1 uncultured Bacteroidales bacterium
GTCAACTCCACCCACCTCTTTTTCTAATTGCTCAATTTGGGCGTTTAGTTTATCCCTTTGTTGAATCAGGCTTTGAAGTTCAGCCTTTTTATCTGAAGAGCACGCCACAGCTGCGAGTGCAAGGACGCTAATTATAATATATCTTCTCATATTGATGCTTTGTTATTAATTTCCTTTACTGTATAATTTTTCAAGATTTGCTTTTGAACGAATTACGTCGAATATTGACTGGAAGTAGTTTGATACTGCTTGTAAATACTGGTTTTGAGTATTCATAAGTTCAAGACTAGAAGCAACTCCTTGTTTGTATTTGATAAGGGTTCTGTCATAGATGTCGCTACTAAGATTCTTGCTTTGCAGTTGGTTTTGATAGGTATCAAATTTAGAGATCAGATCAGAGCGTTGTTGGCTTACCTGCAGTTCTAAATTTCTTCCCACATACTCTTTGTTATTTTGAGCTTGTTGCCAAGCCATTCTTTTTTGAGCGACACGAGCAAGTCGTCCGCCACTATTAAAGATTGGGAGGCTAACTGTGACTCCAAGCATGTTAGGAGATTGGAAATCAAAATCGGGTTTTTTTAATCTTTCAGTATGATTGAAGTAAGCCGCAACGGTTGGAAGGAATTCAGTTCTTTCCCGGTTATAATCTAATTTTGCCAGTTTTTCAGAGGTTAAAAGTAGGTTATAGTCGATGTTTTGCTCAATAGAGAACTGATTCTGGGTTAATGAGGCTAAATCGAGTTGATTAATAATCTCTTCCAGTTTATTAGTAAGTTTGATTTTTGAGGTTTCGTCAACTCCGAGTTGAATTTTAAGGAGATTGTAACTTACTTCAATGCTTCTGTCAATTTGATTGACCATACTTTTAAGGTTTGAAGCCGTTATTTCAAGTTGATCAACATCGGTTTTTTCGACAAATCCCTGACCGTACATCTCCTTAATTTCGGATAAAGTCTTTTCAACGTTGGCGAGATTATCTAGTAATACTCGGCGGCTCTCTTCACTGACTAAGACCATGCAATAGGTAACTGTAACAGATTCGGTAATATCTATTTTAGTTTTCTGAAGATTTTGTTCAGAAAGTTTTGCATAGACTTTAGATGCTTGGAGCCCTACAATGTAGCTTCCGGAAAAGAGGAGTTGTGATAGGGTGAAATCAACAGTTGTATTCTCTTTAACACCCAAGGCAATGGCTCCTGCATCAACATATGCGGCAAGAAAGTCGTCTTTAGTGATATAGCCTGTTGACGGGAGGAGACTAGGGTTCAGTGATGGCCCAAAGCTTACCTCAGGAACTTTAAAGATGTTTGTATATTGCCCTTTAGCTGTCAGTTGTGGAAGCCCAATGGCGGTGGTCTCCCATATCTTTTTCTTTGCTATTTGGGTGTCTAATTCAGCATTCTTAACCTGAGTGTTGTTATTAAGAGCTTGCTCGATGGCTGTTGATAATGTGAATTCCAATACATCTTGAGCTCTCAAACTACCAATCCCCAGTATTAACAATACACTGATTAACTTTAATCTGATGTTCATATGTTAATAAATTGGTTTTTTTTATCACTTGACATAATCATACCACGAATCTCTATTTAAATTATCGATTCACATTTATGACTGTCTACGTGATACGTTAATAATTAGACAGTTGTTGTTTAAATTGACCTGTTATAATGTTTCTCGTATCTTAAGTTTCTCGTCTTCTAAGTACATTACCCCTTTTGGAGTGGCAATGGCTCTAATATGGTTTTCAAACATGATTTCTAGTATCATCTCTAACGAAATGTGATGCCGTTTAAATAAGTCAGATTCCGTTAGTGCCTCTAGATTATTAGCATAGAGTCTTGCAACGATTTCACTGTTCACATTTTCTCTGTATAATCCTTCACTGATACCTTTAACAATGTTCTTTTTCATCAGTTCGTATATTAGATCTTGTTTCCGGATCATATAGTTTCGATATACTTCGGTATGATACTTTTGGAGATCGAAGGTGATGGCTGGGTTAAAATCTTTAAGCTCATCGTAAATATGTTTACTGGCACTAAGCAACTGATCTATTGCATTGGTGGTGTTATCCGGACATTCGTGTATCCAAACTCTAACATTCTCAGAAAAGTCATAGTCTAATACTTTTTCTACTAATTCATCTTTGCTTTTAACATATTGGTAGAGCGTCTTTTTTGATACTGAGAGGTTACGAGCGATATCATCCATAGACAAAGATCGGATACCTAAAGATTTGAACATCTTGCAGCTTCCAAGCAAAATCTGACTGAACTTCTCATCTGCCTTAAATTCTTCTAACATATTTTCCTGGCTCATAGTAAAAACGTTGTTTCTGCTTTACGGAGTTCGAAGTATCGAATACCATCTAGTGTTCCAACTGATCTAACAAAGTTTTCAAACATTACCTCAAAGAGCATCTGAAAAGAGAATTGCTCAGGAGGGAAGAACTCAGGTTTATGTATATCAATGAGTCGACTAATGTATAATCTTGCAACAAGCTCAATACTAAGGTCAGAACGATACATACCTTGTCGTATACCTTTATCGAGATTGATCTTGATCTTTTCGAAAATGTAATTCATGCGATCTTCCATGTGTGTCTGAAATACATTGGAATAGACCTCTCTATAGCTCTCATTGACTAAGGGCTTGACCATACTGTAACGCTTAAAGATCTCGCGGCTTACTATAAATAAAATATCTATAGCATTAGATTCCGTAAAATCATTTTCCAAGAAGATTTGTTCAAAAGATTCTCTTTCTCGTTTAAGTATGTATTCAATTAGTATTTCCCTTGATTGGAAATTCTCTTCAAATGTAACTAGGTCAATTCCCAGCCTCTCGCAGATCTCGTTATTGGTTAAGGTATGTAATTCAGTCAATAAGCTTAACTGTCTAACCTTTTCTATGATATGGTTTGTGTCCAATTCTTTATTGTATTTAAGAAGGACACAAAGATACAGAGAAACGTTTAATATGCAAAACGTTTCCGGATATTTTTTGTGGAATATTTTTAGAGTTAAAGAATAATTACTCTAATATCTTGATTATCGCTCTTTTTAGCTGTTAGATGTATGAGGTTCTTGATGCACATGAACAAAGGCTCTGGGGCAAGCCATTACAATCTTTTGTTCTACTTCATGAGCCAACTGATGGGCTTGACCAATGGTATAACTAGGATCTATATGAATATTTACCTCAACTAAAACATCTGCCCCTGATTGACGAACCTTTAGGTCATGCCAGTATAATATACCGGCTATGTTATTGAGTGCTAAGGTGATTGTTTTAGTCTCTTCTATTGGAGCTCTATCGAGAAGAACATCTATAGATTTTTTTCCCATTCTGTAGCAGACCCATAAGACGATCATGGCTACTGCTAAGGCCGCAATGGCATCTGCTCCGGGATATCCTAGAATAGAACCTATTAGGCCAACAATAACAACGGCAGAACTCCAGATATCGGTGGAGAAGTGTAGTGCATCAGCTTCCAGGGCTTGGCTATTATGTTTTTTGGCAACTTTGAGTAGTGCTCGACTTCTAAACCAATCAACAAGGATGGAGACGATCATGACGAAGAAACTCCAAAAGGTAACCTCAATCTCGAAAGGTGCACCCATAAGTCGTTTAATGGCTTCGTAAATAATCCAAAAGCTGGTGATAATCAAGAGGAGTGTTTCGAATAGTGCACTTAAGTTTTCCACTTTTCCATGCCCATAGGTATGGTGTTTGTCAGCGGGTTTATCAGCCATTCTAACGGCGAAAAAGGTTACAGCTGTTGCAACGAGATCCAGCCCTGAGTGAAGAGCTTCCGAAAGTATTCCAAGACTACCTGTAAGAACTCCTACAACGATTTTCATTCCTGTAATCAGAAAGGCAGCAAAGACGCTGATAAGGGCTACCCGTTGTTTTTCGTCTTTCATTTTAATGATGATTTTCTGCAAAAGTAGACCCTTTCATTGCTCTTTGAAATATTTTGTTCTTGAAAATATTACCAAATTATTACCAAGTAATAGGCTGGTATTTAGTTGATAGAGATGATTGATTTATTAAGCCATGAAAATAAAGTAACTTTGCGCAATGGAAAAGAAGAGACCTGTAGTTGCCGTTGGTTTATCGGGTGGAGTCGATTCAAGTGTGGCTGCTCATCTATTAATGGAGCAGGGCTATGATGTCATTGCCATATTTATGATTAATTGGCATGATACCGTTGGGCTCCTTGAAGGCGACTGTCCGGCACATGACGATCGTCTCATTGCCGAGTTAGTTGCTCGTAAGTTAAATATCCCTTTTCATGTTAGGGATTTCAGTGAGGACTATAGTCATCGGGTGGTTGATTATATGTTTAATGAGTACGAGCATGGTCGCACACCTAATCCTGATGTGCTTTGTAATAGGGAGATTAAGTTTGATCCGTTTATAAAGGCAGCGGAAGAGCTAGGTGCTGATTATTTTGCTACGGGGCATTATTGTAGAAAGGAGACCATAAAGCTTGAAGATGGCAGAGTGGTTCATCGTTTGTTAGCCGGTGTAGATCCCAATAAAGATCAGAGCTATTTCTTATGTCAGCTTAGTCAATCTCAACTGTCAAAGGTTCTTTTTCCTGTTGGTCATCTATTAAAGCCAGAGGTGCGTCGCATTGCTTCTGAACTTAATCTGCCTACAGCCGACAGGAAAGACTCGCAAGGAATCTGCTTCGTAGGAAAGGTTAGTTTACCTGAATTTCTCCAACAGAAGCTTAAGAGTAAAGAGGGGGATATCATAGAGATTGGTAAAGACTATCCATATCCAGTGGTCAAAGTCCCAGATCCTCTGAGTCCTGATTTTGATGATGAACTAAGAAGGTATGCCCGTCCGTTTAGTTATAGACCATGGAATGGTAAGACAATTGGACGACATCCGGGAGCGCACTATTATACGATAGGTCAAAGAAAAGGGCTCAATGTAGGGGGCAAAGCTGAGCCTCTCTTCGTTCTGGCCACCGATGTTGAAAGAAATTTCATCTACACAGGCCAGGGTCATGATCACCCTGGATTGAACAGGATGGCTCTTTTCATTGACAAGAAGGAACTACATTGGGTTCGAGACGATTTAAAGGCGACCTTCGATGAGGTCCGGCGTTATCGTGTCCGTATTCGTTATAGGCAGGAGCTACAAGGTGCAACTTTTTATTTTAGGGAAAAGGGCCTTTATATCCTTTTTGATGAGCCTCAACGGGGGATCACCTCAGGGCAGTTCGCCGCCTGGTATGAGGAGGATGAACAAATAGGTTCCGGTGTAATTGCTTAAAGCCTTTTCCGTTTCGTTTATTTCGAGTGATTGCGATGCTATTCGGAAGTTCAAAGTAGACAATCTATGGCTTAACTTTCTCTATTTGGGCATGAAATGGCAAGTATAGAGGTAAAGCTGCTGATCCGTACTAAGAGAGAAGTTCATACTCAAAGATACCAGCACTGATAGCTGGATCGCTCTTTAATAATTCGATAGCTTCCTTTTCTGTTTTTATATCCAGAATAAAGATCCCACGATAATTTAGTGCGTTTTTCGCAAGAGGACCAGCAACGATGAGTTTATGTTCTTTAGCCAATCTGTTAATATTGTCGAGATGACCTCTGAATAATTCATTCTTTTTCTCTTTATCATCTATTTGGATTGAGCCAGTTTTTAGAATAACCAGAAAGAATGATTTCATCCCATAGTCATCGGCTCCTAGTGAGTCTGCTAAAACCTTATTGTAGGAGATCGTTGTTGATTGAGCCATGGAGCCAAGAAAGGCATAAGAAAGTAAGAGGGTAATAAGTATTGATTTAGCCATCTTAAATATTTTAGATAATGAAGTGGGTTTAAATTACTGTAACATCTGTACACAGAATAGGTTCTGTTAAGCATCAATTTGATTTACGATCGCTTGAAGCTACCTCTCCCTTACCTCTCCCTTACCTCTCCCTTGCTTCTCTATATAAAAGTACATTCTTTTGATTAAAGGTATTTAGAATTAGGTACCTGTATTCTATTCTCTAAAGGAGTAAGCTATTCGTCTCTTTTAACTCAAGAGAAGGATTTAGGGAGAAGACAATGATAGGATTGTTTAAAATAGTTCGTTATCTGTTTTAATTCTGTTCTCTTTAAGCCAAGCGCTGAATGGAGAAGAAGCGAAGGGGAAGCGAAGGGGAAGCGAAGAGCTGTGCAATATCAATCATTTATGTTAAACAAAACTGAAATGGAAAACGGATTGAGATAGGAATCAATCATAAAAGGAGTTGAGTACAAGATAGAATTAATTATTTTTGTCGTTCGGAAGGTAAGACATACCGATTCAATATTATCTTTCGAAAAAGAGAATACCCTTGATAGTTTGTTCGAGTAAATTAGGCTATTAAGGTGGAGAATCTTATTTGACCGTTAAAAAACAAGTTAATTTCACATGAAAAGAATCAAGATCATTGAGGCGCTGTCAGGCAGTTTTGTTGATAGCGAAGTTACAGTAATGGGATGGGTTAGAACCAAGAGGGGGAATAAGAATGTGGCCTTTGTGGCATTAAATGATGGTTCAATAATTCATAATCTACAAGTTGTATTTGATCTTGCTAATTTCAGTGAAGAGGTTTTGCAAGGTGTAACCACAGGAGCCGGCGTAAGTGTAACGGGTAAGTTAGTTGCTAGTCTTGGAAAAGGGCAGACTGTTGAGATGCAGGCAACCTCTTTGGAGGTTTTTGGAACTGCAGATCCCGAGAGCTATCCTTTACAGAAGAAAGGTCATTCTTTGGAGTTTTTAAGAAGCATTGCCCATCTTCGTCCGCGAACGAATACCTTTGGAGCTGTTTTGCGTATTAGGCACCATATGGCCTATGCAATTCATCACTATTTTCATCAGAAAGGCTTTTTCTATATGCATGCTCCTATAATTACCGCCTCAGATGCAGAAGGAGCTGGTCAGATGTTTAGGGTGTCTACCCTTGATCCTCATAATCCGCCTCGATTGCCTGATGGTAAGGTAGACTTTGAAAAAGACTTTTTTGGCAGAGAAGCCAGGTTGACGGTATCAGGCCAATTGGAAGCAGAATTAGGAGCAATGGGACTGGGACAGGTTTATACGTTCGGACCTACTTTTAGGGCAGAGAACTCCAACACTCCTCGCCATCTAGCAGAGTTTTGGATGATTGAACCTGAAATGGCTTTTTATGAGCTTCAAGATGATATGGATTTGGCCGAAGACTTCCTAAAGAGTCTAATAAAACATGCTCTTACCTATTGCAAAGATG
This sequence comes from uncultured Bacteroidales bacterium, assembly GCA_964444785.1. Classification (GTDB taxonomy): domain Bacteria; phylum Bacteroidota; class Bacteroidia; order Bacteroidales; family TTA-H9; genus JAJTBW01. The sequence continues at coordinate 56,373 of CAYUII010000007.1, forward strand.
ATTTAGCTTTCTTGAATGAGATGTATGATAAGGAGCTTATTAGTAGGTTAGAGGCTGTGGTTGCCGATGAATTCGTTCGTCTTGATTATACAGAAGCCATTGATATTCTGATTAAGTCGGGGAAGAAATTTGAGTTTCCTGTAAGTTGGGGGCTTGATTTGCAATCAGAACATGAGCGTTACTTGGTTGAGCAGCATTTTGGTAAACCAGTAATTCTTATTAATTATCCGAAGGAGATTAAGGCTTTCTACATGAAGCAGAATGAGGATGGTAAGACGGTTAGGGCGATGGATGTTCTTTTCCCACGTATTGGTGAAATCATTGGTGGAAGCCAACGTGAAGAGAACTATGAGCGTCTTCTCAGTCGCATTCGTGAGATGGAGATGTCGGAAGAGGAATTATGGTGGTACCTTGACACAAGGAGATTTGGAAGCGTTCCTCATGCGGGATTTGGATTGGGCTTTGAAAGGCTTATTCTTTTTGTCACAGGAATGGCAAACATAAGAGATGTTATTCCCTTCCCCAGAACTCCGTTAAGTGCTGATTTTTAAAAGACCTACAAAAGGGTATGTGGCTACCAATTTAGCAACATACCCTTTATATCGCTTGACGAGCATCAAAATAATTGTAACTTTGTTTAGTTTCGTTGTACTTAGAAACTTATAACCTGTCTTTTAATTTACAACGACAAATAGTATAAATCAAACTCCGCTTATCGGTATGCTGAGTCAGAAACTACAGCAAAAACTACTACAAAAACTCTCGCCTCAACAGATTCTTTTAATGAAACTGTTGCAGATTCCTTCTATGTCTCTTGAGCAACGTATTAAGCAGGAAATAGAAGAGAATCCTGCGTTGGAAGAGGTTGGTGAGTTTGATGATGAGTTTAATACAGATAATAACGAAGATTTTGATAACTACGAAGATGGAGACTCAGATGTTGAAGGTTCTGAATACGATGATCAAGAGCCATTGAGAAGTGCGGAAGATGAATTTGATTTTGAGGACTATCTTCCGGATGATGAAATCCCTGAATATCGTCTTCAATCGAATAATAGTTCGGCTGATGACGACCAGAAGGAGAGCCCTTTTGTTTCAGGGGTCACCTTTCATGAGTTGCTTGCACAACAGTTAGGATTACGGATGCTAAATGATCATGAGAAGATGATCGGAATGCATATTATTGGTAATTTGGATGATGCTGGTTATCTAAGTCGTGAAATCCCGGCAATGGTAGATGACCTTGCCTTTATTCAAAATATCTCAACTACTGCTAAGGAATTAGAGAGGATATTAAAGATCATCCAGCAATTTGATCCTCCTGGTGTGGGTGCCCGCACTCTGAGAGAGTGTCTTCTAATTCAATTAAGACGTAAGCCTCAATCAGAGGCTATCGATTTGGCTATTCTAGTCTTAGATCGATATTTTAATGAATTTACAAAAAAGCATTTTGATAAAATCATTAAGAAGACTCGAGCCACAGAGGATGAACTTAAGCTCGCCATTGATGAGATTTTGAGATTAAACCCGAAACCTGGAGATTCTGTGGTTGAGACTGAGAGATCGAACCAATACATCATTCCTGATTTTTACGTATATAGCTCTGATGGTGAACTTGAATTGGTTCTTAACTCTCGTAATATGCCTGAGTTGCGATTGAATCGATCGTATACAGAAATGCTGGAGACTTATGCTGAAACTAAAGGTACTAAGAACAGTCAGCAGAAAGAGGCTTTGATGTTCGTTAAACAGAAGGTTGATTCAGCTCGTTGGTTTATCGATGCTATCAGGCAACGGCAAAACACACTCTATGTGACGATGAGAGCCATCTTGGATTATCAGTATGAGTATTTTGCAACAGGCGATGAGCGTAAACTTCGTCCGATGATCCTTAAAGATATAGCTGAAAAGGTAGGTTTGGATATCTCGACCATATCAAGAGTAGCTAATAGTAAGTATGTTCAGACCTCATTTGGAACATTTCTCCTTAAGACATTCTTCTCTGAGTCTCTACAAAATGACTCCGGCGAGGAGGTTAGTACCCGAGAGATAAAAAAGATCTTGGCTGATTGTATTGATGCAGAAGATAAATCTTCACCTTTAACCGATGAGGAGTTGATGAGGATATTGAAGGATAAAGGATATAATGTTGCAAGAAGAACGATTGCTAAGTATCGTGAGCAGCTTAATATCCCGGTTGCACGCCTACGCCGTGAGCTCTAGTAGATTTTATTCCTCTATCAGTGACAGTCAACAAGCGGCCGAGGTCGTCTCTTATCTATTTCATCCTATTTTATTACCTCTTTTTATTTATTTATGGTTAGGTAACCTAATAGGTTTATCTACTGATGCGGCAGTCAGTTTTACTGAATTGATACAGATGGTGCTTTTTTCCTTGTTCATTCCGATGTTGATTCTTTATGTTCTAAAGAGAAGAGGGATCATTTCATCGTATCGAATGGATCGCCGTGAAGAGAGAGTAATTCCGTTGTTTTTTTCTTCTATTGTACTAGCTTTAGGCGCCGTAATTGGTTCCGGTATGGTTGAGTCGGTTTTAGCTTTTACTTCTACTTTAATGTTGGTGTTTCTTGCTATAACTTTATTTTGGAAGATAAGTCTTCATGGAGGCGGAATAGGAGTTTTAGGAGGACTGTTCCTTGCTGTAGATAGGATTGATCGTTGGATTGCTTTGGTTTTAGTTGTTGGATTAACTTTTTTAGTTTTTTGGGCGAGGCACAAGTTAGGGGCACATAATAGGTGGCAACTAATTATTGGTTGGTTGGTTGGGTTTACTGGTTCTATCCTCTATTATGCTTGGTTGAGTTAGTTTTTGTTGGAGATAAGAAAAACCGCAACCAGTTATGAAAAGCGTTTACTGATTGCGGTTTCTTAAGGATAGTTTTTTCTAGTTTAGTATGGGGTTATGCCAATACCGACAGAGATGGGGAACATATCGGGACCTTCACCATCTTTAAAGGTGGGGTTAAGTTGGTAAGATCCGTATAAATTAATCCATTTATATCCAATACGAGCATATGCAACATATCTCCAAAGGTTAAGGTATCTAACGTCGTCGCGTTTGATGACGACATCATAGCCTAGACCTGATGGGTCTTCTCCTTTGTATTTTGTATGAGCTGATAGTAAAAATCCTAAGCGAACACCAGCATAAAATTGAAATCCTGATTTAGCTCTATAGCTGATTTCTAAGGGAACATCGAGGTAGGTTAAGTTCAGTTTAGCTTTAGAATAACTGAGGGTATCATTAAACTTAACAAACTCTGTTTTCCAATTATTATCGACGGGTAACCCATTTAGATATAGGTTGTGTGAGTTAAGATTTAGACCATAACTAAAGTTAAAACGGCTTTGTCCAATTTGATTATTGTACAAAAGATAGACGTTAACACTACGGTTAAGTCCTTTTTGATCAATAGTTTCAGGTAGGTTCTGCCAAAAATCAGTATAAAGGTCAAAACCCAGAGAGAAGTTTCTAAAGGAGGCCGGACTCTCTTTCTGTGCTTGAGAAAGAGCCGGTAACAAAACCACTAGGAGTACAAAAAAGAGCTTTTTCATTCTATCTATTTGTTGAGGTTAATCTCATCGGTAGCAAAAGTACAATTTAATTACGCAAAAGAGAGCTGTTTGGTATATACAAGAACTATATTTTTTGTAAGTTCACCAGTCTAACATGCTGAGAAACCAATGAGATTACTTCGATATTTTGTATTCCTGGTAGCGCTATCTGGCGTAATAGATTTGAACGGCGCAGAACGTGATAGTTTGATTAGTCATTCGGAAAATGTTAAAAAGGGGCTTAATCTTGGAGCCTTACCCTCTGTATTGTTTAATTCTGATCTCGGCTTTCAATATGGTGCTTTAGCTAATCTTTTTGATTATGGCGATGGATCAACTTACCCTTTATATCGTTATTCCCTTTATGGGGAGTGGTCAAGGACGACCAAAGGAGGGGGCATTAATCAGTTAAATTTTGATGCGCCGGGTTTACTTCCGGGAGAGACTCGCTTGACGGCTGATTTTAGTTATCTGACTCAACAAGCACTTGATTTCTATGGATTCAATGGTAAGCAAGTAAAGTATGATGCCGATTATGAGGATAAAGAGTCCCCGCTTTTTATAAGCCAGATGTTTTATCGGCTGGAACGCAAGTTAGTTCGGGTGGAATTAAGCATGCAAAAACCAATTTTTGGCAAGAAATGGCAACTTTTATTGGGTGGAGCCTATATGAATTTTAAAATTGGAGAAGTTGACCTAGAGAAATTGAATAGTGGCCGGGCGAATGATGATTTAATTCCAGATGTTCCATCGTTTTATGAGAGGTATATTGAATGGGGGATGATCGGAGAAGAGGAGTCTAATGGAGGTAATATTAACTATGTGCGAACGGGCCTGATCTATGATAGTCGAGATAATGAGGCGAATCCTAATCGAGGCGTTTGGGCTGAGGGGATCGTGACAGTGGCTCCCACCTTTTTAGGAAATGAATCTGGTTTTACACGGCTTTCAGTGGTGTTAAGAGGTTACAAGACGGTTGTAAAAGATCGGATGACCCTAGCAGGACGAGTGGGTTATCAGGGGACGATCACAGGCGTTACCCCCTTTTATTTTCAGTCTTATCTTTTAAACTCTCAAGTAAAGACGACGAATATTGATGGTTTGGGCGGAAATCGATCCATTCGAGGCGTCTTGCGGAATCGGGTCGTTGGTGATGGCTTGCTCTATTTTAACGTAGAGTTAAGGTACAAGGTCATCGTAGGGCGATGGCTTGGACAGAATTTTTACGTTGCATTATCTACTTTTTATGATGCCGGAACCGTATTAGATCAAATAGAGGTATCCTACAATAAGGTTAGTGAAGGAGATCTCAGTCGATATTTTAATATCAAGAAGAAGAATCTACCATATCAAGTGATTGAATCTGATCTCCTGCATTCTGGAGTGGGAGGAGGGTTGCATGTCGCGATGAATGAGAATTTCGTTTTAGCTATTGATTATGCAAGAGCGCTAGACAAGGAAGATGGTTATTCAGGTCTGTATGTTGGCTTGAATTGGATGTTTTAAGGAGGGAGAATATATGAATGGTGGCTGTTTAGAAAAGGCTAATTATCAACCTTATCATTTAGAGATTTAAAGCCTTTTCCTAAGATCTCAATTCCATCGGTAACAGTAATAAAAGCTTTAGGGTCTATTTCGCGAATATGATCTTTAAGGATGGCCAGTTCCCGACGGTTAAGTACGGTGTATATTACTTTTCTTGGTTCCCCTCTGAACATGCCTTCTCCGTTGAGGTAGGTACCACTTCGGTTGAGGTTATTTAAGATGATATCTTTTATGCGTTCATGTTCGTTAGAGATGATATAGACACATTTTTCATAACTGAAACCTTGTAAGACCGCATCAACAGTTCTTCCAAGCACAAAGATGGCAGTCCATGAAAAGAGCGGAATACGCCAGTCTCTAAAGACAGCAAAGCCGGCTAAAACAATTGCAGAGTCTACAAATATCATCATTTGACCGACTGGCTTACGCGTTATTTTAGAGATGATCATACCCACCATATCGGTTCCCCCGCAGGAGGCTTGTGCTCTAAATAGAAGGCCTACTCCGGCACCTATGACCAATCCGCCGTAGATAACTGACATTAGGATCTCATTTTGAAGTTTGAGCGGATCTGGTCCAAGAAGCCAGGCACTCGAGTCAAGGAAGAAAGAGGTGAAGAGAAAGCCCACCACTGTTTTAGATCCAAAGCGGGGCCCTAAGACCTTTACTCCGATGATAGTAATTGGGATATTGAAGAACAGGGCGACCGTCCCTACGGGTAGATGAAAGACATGGTGAATAATGATGGCGATACCGTAGACCCCGCCTGGGACAATTTTATATGGTGTTATAAATAGCGTATAACCTATCGCTATTAGGAATGCCCCAATAATGATTAGCCCGTAGTTTTGTATCCAACGTAAAGAGAAGGGTTTTTCTTTTATACCTGAGGTCATGACTATTCTCTGATTTTCGTGAGTAATGATTTGAATCCCTTGCCCAGTATTTCACTGGAGTCGGTTACAGTAACTAAAGCTTGGGGATCAACTTGACTTATGAACTCTGTTAGAATAGAGAGTTCGCGTTGAGTCGCTACGGTGTAGATTATTTTAAGATTCTTACCCTTTTCGAAAGTGTTTCCATGGATAATAGTTCCACCTCGTTGAAGATCGACAATGATTTTATCGCGAATGGCTTCAAAGGCATTTTCTGTTACAATCATGATTGATTTTTCGTAATTAGCTCCTTGAAGAATCGAGTCAGTCACCTTACCAAAGATGAACATGACAGCCCAACTATACAAGGGAAGCTGCCAGTCAAGAGTGAAAAGGAAGGCTGTGATAATAACGGCGGAGTCAAAGTAGATTAGGAGTATCCCTAGAGGCTTTCGGGTATATTTTGCAATAATCATCGCCACCATATCACTTCCTAATCCGAATGCCCTAGCCTTAAGAATTAATCCTGATCCAACACCAATCAGGACTCCACCGAAGAGCCCAGCGAGAAGGCGTTCATCGGAGAGATTAAGAATGTCGGGAGATGGGATGAGAAAAGAGAGGAGATCGATGAAGAATGAGGTTAATATGATAGAGAGAAGAGATTTAATACCAAAACGGGGGCCAAGTAATTTATTAGCGAGAATAAAAAGTGGGATATTAAGACAGAGTGCCATGAAACCCACGGGCAGACCATTGGGAAACAGCGCCGTTTGTGAAGATAAATACTTGGCTATGATAGCCAGTCCTACCACCCCACCCGGAACAATTTTATAGGGGATAATGAAAAGGACAAAGCCTGCTGAAAAAAGGAAAGAGCCCAAAATAATCATGGAATAATCCATGAACCAGGTTTTTGAGAACCTTTTAACAGATGGAATAAACGACATAAAAGATAGATGTAAGAGTGGTAGGTGGTTTAATTTGCAAAAATAGAAGGTTTTAAGGAAATATGTGCAGATAAATTGGGAGGAGAGAGTCAAGAGATGCAATATTTTAAAAGAATAATAGTTTAGAAAGGAGATGTATACAAAACAGGCAGACAAACGGTAAGTTTGAAAAAATTTATTTTGTTGTGATCAGATGACAGAGGTAAAAAAAGGATTTTAAGATTGAAATTGGGTTTATTAGTTAACCACTTGCGTAATAAACTGATTTTTTCTTTACCTTAGCCTCGATTTCAGACGGATATTGAGAAATCGTTATTAATGATTTATTTGATAAAGAAAATACTTCTTTCTGTAGTGTTCATGGTGCTGACGTGTCGGCTCGTGGCTCAACAAGAGGTTCAGTACACGCAGTATATGTTTAACCAGATGGCGTTCAACCCGGGGTATGCCGGAGCATCAGGAAACATATCAGTTACTGGAAACTTGCGTGAGCAATGGGTAGGATTCAAAGACATGGACGGGGAAAAGATAGCTCCCAGTTCTCAAAGCATTACAGTGGATGCGCCTCTGGATTTTTTACATGGAGGAGCAGGCTTAACCATAATCAATGATAAGTTAGGGTATGAAAAGAACATTGCCTTACGTCTGGCTTATGCTTATCATATGGATATGTTTGGCGGGCAGATTGGAGTGGGTCCACAATTGGAATTAACAAGTCGGACTTTGGACTTTTCGAAGTTAAAACCTGCACAAGATGGTGGGGATCCTGTACTAGAAGGATTACGAGAGGAGCAGGCCATGGTATTTGATTTGGGTCTTGGCGTTTTTTACAAGGCTGAAAAATTCTACGTTGGAGCGGCTCTGAATAGATTATTAGGATCAAAAGCTAGTTATAGCGATCAAGGTGTTTTCTCAAATAAGATGCATTTTTATGTTAATGGCGGGTATGATTATCAGCTACCTGATTATCCACTCTACACACTTCAACCCTCTTTTTTGGTGAAAAGTGATGGAGTAACGACTCAAGTTGATGTCAGCTGCCTGGTAAAGTATGATAATAAGTTCTGGGGTGGCCTTAGTTATCGTTATCAAGATGCAATAGCATTTTTGATAGGTTTAAGGTATAAACAGTTTCAAGTAGGATATTCTTACGACCTTACTACCTCCGATATTAGTCGTGTAGGAACAGGAGGAAGTCATGAGATCTTTGTGAACTACAGTTTTAACTTAAATTTCGATCGAATACCTAAAAGTTACCATAACACCAGATTTTTATAAAATAAACTTCTATTTTTGCACGTTTTCTCAACCATTCAACCCGAGAAAGACTGACAGGCCCAAAAAAATAACCGGACTCTGAGATATGAAACGATTGCTGCTTTTTGTACTTGTGGCTATAATTGCAACAAGTTGTAGTAACTCCGGAAACGGGGAACTGACGGGAGTACCCGACAGACCAAACTTCTATCAACCTGATCCTTATGGAATGGTTTTCATTCCTTTAGGTAGCTTCACGATGGGAGGCGGAGATCAAGATGTACCTTACGCCCAAGTTGCTGGCCCCAAGGTGGTATCTGTTACCTCATTCTATATGGATGAGACAGAAATCACAAATAATGAGTATCGCCAGTTTGTATACTGGGTTAGAGACTCACTGGCACACACCATGTTGGGTAGATCAAAATTAGCCGGCGGTGATAGTCGTGCTGAACATTTTGTTACAAACCGTGATGGTGAGCCCATTCAGTATGGGTTGAATCAAAAGTATTATAAAATCAACTGGCGTGAAGATATTGATTGGGCTGGAAGAGACATTGAAGAGGGGAATCCTAATCCGCTTGATTCAATGTATTATCCAGAAGAAGAGCGATTCTTCAGAAGAAAGCAGTTAGATACTCGTAAGCTGTTCTATAGATACTATTGGATCGATATGCCAAAAGCAGCTAAGATTGCTAACCGTTGGCAAAATAGCTATGGCGAGAATGGTCTGATGACCGGTAAAGATGGTCAGTATCCTGAAGAGATTCAAAAGGAGGGTAATCGCCGTGCCTTCGTAAAAGAGGATGTCATTAATGTTTATCCTGATACCTTAGCGTGGATAAGTGACTTCACCTATAGCTATAATGAGCCTATGACCAAGACCTATTTCTGGCACCCGGCTTATGATAACTATCCAGTAGTTGGGGTAGATTGGAAGCAAGCAGGCGCCTTCTCTGTATGGCGTACAGAATATATGAATAGCTACCTTAGCTCGAAGAAAGGGGAGACTTTAATCAATGATTTTAGACTTCCAACTGAAACAGAATGGGAATGGGCTGCACGCGGTGGTTATGAATTAAACCCTTACCCATGGGGAGGTCCTTATCCTCGTAACCAGAATGGTTGTTTCTTAGCAAACTTTAAAACCAATAGAGGAAACTATTCAGCCGATGGTGGTATTCATACGGTTATCGTTGGTCACTATCCTCCTAATGATTTCGGCCTATATGATATGGCAGGTAATGTTGCTGAGTGGACAGAAAGTGCTTTTGACGAAGTTACCTATAGTATTGTATGGGACTTGAATCCAAGCTTCACTTATAATGCCAAGAAAGATGACCCAGCTGTTCTTAAAAGAAAAGTGGTAAGAGGTGGTTCTTGGAAAGATATTAGCTACTTCCTTCAGGTCTCTTCTCGTTCTTATGAGTATCAAGATAGCGCTAAGAGTTGGATTGGTTTCCGTTGTGTACAAAGCTATCTGGGTAGAAATAAAAACGATTCACCAAGCAAATCGTCGGAGGTTTATAAATAAGATATTTAACATTGACAGCACATTGGCTTTTCAATGTGCTGCCTTAACCATTTCAAATATTTAGCAAACAAGGGATTAATCTGGAAAAAAACACGTTAAGATGAGCAAATTAACCAAGATCGTTGAGAGCAAGGGCTACAAAAACTTTATGTCAAAGCTCTATGGAATCGGTGCTTCTGTTGTTATTGTTGGTGCACTATTCAAAATCACCCATATCAATGGAGCCGACATAATGCTTTTCTTTGGTCTTATTACCGAAGCAGTTATCTTCTTCTTCTCAGCTTTCGAGAAACCACACGTTGAACCTGACTGGAGTCTGGTTTACCCACAACTAGCTGTAAATTATGGAAAATCTGGTGACGATTTTCTACCCGGACCAAATGGAGGTAATGGCCTTAGTGGTAAGCTTGATGAGATGCTTAAGAGCGCTGATATTGATGAGAAAGTCATGCAGCGTTTTGGTACGGGCCTGAAGAACCTTGCTGATACAGCACAGAACATGTCTACAATGGCTTCTGCTGCCGCAACCAGCGAGGAGTTTATTGGGTCTGTTAAAAAGGCAGGGGCTAGTGCTAATCAACTTTCTGAGTCTTACCAAAAGACAAGTACTGTATTAAATCAGGAGGCTTCTGTTGCCGGTCAACATTTGAATAATCTTCAGACCATTGCAAAAGCTACTGGAGATCTGAATAAAACCTACACTCAGGTTGCTGAAACCATGAACCACGAAATGGAGGCTCATGTAGCTCTTCGTCAGAATCTGGTTAGTGCTTCAAAAGTAGCTGGTGATATGGTTGAGAAATTTAACCAATCAGCTCAAAGCTTTGCTCAAGCTTCTCAGACTATCGCTAAGTCAGCTACAGAAGGAGAAGGCTATGCTAAACAGCTTAACTCTCTGACCACAAAGCTTGGTCAACTCAATAGCATCTATGAAACTCAAATTAAGTATAGCGAGTCTCAAGCTCAAGTCTCTGAAAAGACTAGCCAAGCTGTTGATCTCTTCCTCAAATCGATGCAGGGTTCAGCTAATAATACAGTAGAGTTAAACAAAAATCTCGATACTCTTAATAAAGCGATCCTATCTCAAGCTCAGAACTCTAACATGCAGACCGAAAAGACGGTTGCTATCCAAAAGGTACTTGAGCAATTCTTAGCTCAAATGCAGAACTCTGTTGAGCATCAGAATAAGTACCAACAGCAAGCTGACCAATTGACTGCTAACTTATCTCGCTTGAATACTATCTATGGTAACATGCTGTCAGCTATGAGTGCTCGTCAGTAATTGGTTAATTAACACTGAAAACCTAAACTGACTATGGCTGGATTTAAAGAAACCCCCAGGCAAAAGATGATCGGGATGATGTACCTGGTCCTCACTGCCCTGCTCGCACTGAATGTTTCCAAAGATATCCTTACTGCTTTTGTTACTGTTAACAAAAGCATGGAGGAGACCAATGCAAATTTTAAAACTAAACTCGATGAGACTTATGCGAAGTTCGATCAACAAAAGTCTCTCTCTCCCGATAAGGTTACTGAGTATTGGCAGAAAGCTCAAGATGCAAAAAAACTTTCTCAAGAGCTTGTCGATTATCTCAGAGTTGTACGTAATGAGGTTATTACTGCAACTGACCGTAATATAAAGTCAGTTCAACAGGCTGACACTACCGATCTGAAAGATATTTCTGCTAAGGATAATTTCGATGATCCTACTCGTTACTTCCTAGGTACCGATGTTACTAAGGGTAAGGCTGATGAAATGATCACGAAATTCGCTGATTTCAGAAGTCGAATGACCAACTTTGTTAAGCCGGAAGATCAAGCTAAACTACAACTTGGACTAAGCACTGAGGGTAAGTTTATTGATGAATACGGTAAGGCTCAGTCTTGGAAAGAACACTATTTTAGCCGTACAATTCTTGCTGCTGACCTAGTTCTTTTGAACAAATTTATTGCTGAGATTCGTAATGCCGAGTATGATGTTGTTAGTCGCCTGTATAGTTATATCAGTGCAACAGACTTCAAATTCTCTGAGATCTCTGCTAAAGTTATTCCTTTGAGACAATATGTGTTCAAGGGAGAATCTTTTGAAGCTGAGGTTTTAGTAGCTGCTTATGACACTACAGGCTCACCTAAGGTCATGTATCGTATGGGTTCTGATAAATGGACAGGTGGTTCAGGTACTGTCGTTCCTGGCGAAAGAGGCCTGGTTAATTTAAAAATCGGAACAGGTGGTATGGGTTACGGCGAGCAGAAGTATGCTGGTGTGATAATTATCAAAAATCCTCAGGGTATTGAAGAGGAGCGTCCTTTCTCTGGTAGCTTCGTTGTTCAGGAACCTTTAGCTGTTATTTCTCCAGATAAAGTATCTGTACTTTATGCTGGTTTGAATAATCCTGTTTCTGTCTCTGTTCCCGGCGTTCCTGCTAGTTCTATTGAGATGAAACTCGCTGGAGGAAATGCGCGTGTGTCAAGGGGAGAAAAAGGACAGTACATTATAACTCCTAATGATAGAAATCAGATTAAATTGGAGGTTACTGTTAAAATTGGTAATGAGATTAGAAAGATGGGCGAACGTACATTCCGTGTAATGCCTGTTCCTCCTCCAGTAGCTATCGTTGGTGGGAAAAAATCTATGGACGCTATTTCTACGAATGACTTAAAGCGTGCCCAAGTTAGTGCTGTTCTTAGAGATTTCCTTTTTGATGATGTACGTTATGAAGTTATTAGTTTTACTATAGGCGCTACTATTAATGGTTCATTTTTGCCAGTAGTTGTAGAGGGCAATAAAGTTAATGACGATGCCGTTTCTCGTCTTGTAAATCGTATAGGTGCCCGCCAATTGGTCACGTTCTTTAATATTAAAGTAAAAGGCCCGGATGGTGTTAAAACTATTGATCCGGTTGTTCTAAAAACCTTATAAAGGATAAACAGTCATGAAAATAAAGCTTGCATTAGCGACTTTTTGTTTATCGTTACTTTCGATCCAGATGATGGGTCAGAAACTCGAACCTCCTAAGATAGAGCCGCAAGGTTTCGCTTGGAAGAAAGTGCATACAGCTAATAAGTTACCTATTGCCTTGACCCCCGTTCGTGAGGCGGATGTCATGTATAGCAAGAGGGTTTGGCGGAAGATTGACCTTCGTGAAAAATCAAATATGCCACTTTTCTACCCTATCAAGGCGACCCGTGATAGAAAGTCTTTTGCAGCTCTTATTTTCGACGCTGTTAGCAAGCCTTCAGCTGAAACGCCCTATAGCGCTAATTATCTTACTGCCTATGACGACGAGGACTTTACTATGCGTATCAATTCTCTCGAAGAACTTCGTAAGAGGATGGTCGTTACTGTAACTGAAGACTCGATCACGGAAGCTAATCCTGATGGAGAAAAAGTTACTAAAAAGTATCCTCTGCGCTCTGATCATGTCGTACAGATTGACTTGATTGAAGATTGGTTTTTTGATAGAAAAAGATCTCAGTTAGATTTTAGAATTCAAGCTATCGGTATTACTTATGACCGTTCTCTTGTTAGCCCAAGTGCTGTAAATGAAGGTCAAAGTAACTTATCAACAGTTTTCTGGATCTATTATCCTGAATCTAGGTTTTATCTTGCAAACAATGAAGCCTTCAATCCCAGAAATGATGCAGCCAGAATGTCTTATGATGAGTTTTTCTTAAGACGGAAATTCTCTAGCTATATCTATAAGGTAGCTAATGTGTATGATCGTCGTATAGCAGAGTATACTTCAGGCCTTGACGCTCTCTATGAATCAGAGAGAATCAAGAATGAGATTCTTACCTACGAAAATGATTTGTGGGAATACTAATTTCCATCAGTAATTCTAAGGGGAGATTGCTTTTGGGTAATCTCCCCTTTTTTATTTCATCTAGTTAATGATTGTTTTTGCTGAGTGATCTCGCTATTGTTGTTACTGAGAAGAACAATGTAAGGTGGAAGTTAGTTAGAGTAGTCTCGAAATGGTAATTTTGTATTATGTCTAGTTCCATTCTTGATACTGATATAGCATTTCTTAGAGGAGTAGGTCCGGCACGTGCCCAATTGTTGAAGGCAGATTTGGCTATCTCAACCTTTGGCGATTTGCTTTATCTTTTCCCTTTTCGTTATGTAGATCGTTCAAGAATCTTCACTATAAAGGAAATAAGAAATGAGGATCAGTATTTTCAAATAATTGCTACCGTTATAGGAATGCAGGTAGTAGGTTCCGGAAGGGGCATGAGATTGACTGTTTCGGTTTCTGATAGCTCTGGTAATATTGATCTAGTGTGGTTTCAAGGTGTCAAGTGGGTTCGAACCTTGATTAAACCGGGGGAGATGTATTTGATTTTTGGTAAAGCCACTTTTTTTAATGGAAGGTATAGTCTGGTTCATCCTGAAATAGAGCCAGCAACGCAACAGTCCATTACTTTGAGCACAGGCCTTCAACCCGTTTATTCTTCTTCTGAGAAACTTAAAAGTAAAGGTCTTGATTCTCGAGGACTGGCTCGTTTAATGCGTACCCTATTTGAAGAGGTTGCACGACAAATTGAAGAGATTATTCCTGAAAATATTATTAAAGACTATAAGCTTCTACCAAGAGCTCATGCTTTTTGGAATATTCACTTTCCGCAAAGTAATCAAATGCTCGAGAATGCTCGGAGGCGGTTGAAGTTTGAGGAGCTTTTACTTGTTCAACTCGATCTTTTGAAGATAAAGTTAAAGAGAACCGGTCTTAGCGTTGGTCATCCTTTTAGCAAGGTGGGTGAGATGTTTCATAAGTGTTATAATGAGGTCTTGCCCTTCCCGTTGACCAATGCCCAAAAACGAGTAATTAAAGAGATTCGTCAAGACCTCTATGGACAAAGACAGATGAATCGACTTTTACAAGGTGATGTGGGTAGTGGAAAGACTATAGTCTCTTTTCTCATTATGTTAATTGCTATAGATAATGGCTATCAGGCTTGTTTAATGGCTCCAACGGAGATTTTAGCTCAGCAACATTATATCTCTATTAAGAATCTTGCTGATCAGTTAGGCCTATCTATTGCATTATTAACAGGAAGTGTTCCTCAGTCTGCTCGTCGGCCTATCTTATCTGGCCTGGAATCTGGCGAGATCTTTATACTTATTGGGACTCATGCCTTGCTTGAAGAAGTTGTTAGATTTAAAAATCTGGGATTAGCGGTAGTTGATGAGCAACATCGTTTTGGAGTTCAACAGAGGGCTTCTTTATGGGCTAAGAACAAGATCCCTCCTCATATTCTTGTGATGACTGCAACCCCGATCCCTAGAACATTAGCAATGACACTCTATGGAGATTTAGATGTTTCTGTGATAGATGAATTACCTCCGGGTAGAAAGCCAATTCAGACACGGCATTTTAAAGATGCCCAACGTCTTATTGTATTTCAGTTTATGAAGAGTCAAATTGCTTTAGGACGGCAAGTGTATATCGTGTATCCTTTGATAGATGAATCCGAAACGCTTGATTTGAAACATTTAACAGAGGGCTTTGAAGCGGTATCCAGAGAGTTTCCATTTCCTGATTTTGCGGTTAGTATGGTTCATGGACAGATGAAGCCGGCTGAGAAGGATTATGAGATGGCGAGGTTTAAGAAGGGTGAGACTCAGATTATGGTGGCAACAACCGTTATTGAGGTTGGCGTTGATGTTCCTAATGCCTCTGTTATGATCATCGAAAATGCGGAGCGTTTTGGGTTGAGTCAACTGCACCAATTAAGAGGACGTGTGGGAAGAGGAGCTGATCAGAGTTTCTGCCTCCTCATGACATCCGATAAAATAAGTCCTGATGCCCAAAGTCGCATTGAAACGATGGTTCGTACCAATAATGGTTTTGAAATTGCGGAGGCAGATCTCGAGATTCGTGGTCCAGGTGATCTTAGTGGTACTCGTCAAAGTGGAATGATCGAGTTAAAAATGGCTAACCTTCTAACAGATGGACCCATTTTAGAGGCTGCACGCACAAAGGCCACCGAGATCCTATCAGAAGATCCCGGGTTAGCAGCGGTTAAAAATAGAGGTCTTAAGGAGATGTTAGATCGATTATCTCCTGATAGAAAAGATTGGAGTCAGGTTAGTTAATAAACTTCTTTAACTGGTTTGATGGCCTAAGAGATTACAGCTAGTTTTTTAAAAATCTGTAACTTTGTCGACTGTTTGCAGATATACCGAATTATTACCCATAAATAGCCTCGATTGATATCTGACCATCGTAATCGATGATTTTATTTTCAATCTGGTGTATTCCATGTGGCAAATTAAAGACAAATAATACTCAAATGAAAATATCATATAACTGGTTAAAGAGATATCTTCCTGTATCTCTTCCGGCTGAGGAGGTATCTATTCTATTGACCGGCACAGGTCTTGAAGTTGAAGGATTAGAAAAGGTTGAGTCAATCAGAGGAGGTTTACATGGAGTTGTAATTGGGAAGGTATTAACTTGTGTAGATCATCCCAATTCGGATCATTTACATATTACCACTGTAGATGTGGGAAGTGTTGAGCCTTTACATGTTGTTTGTGGGGCTTCTAATGTAGCTGCTGGCCAGAAGGTGTTTGTGGCTACTATCGGTACGACTCTCTATTTTGGTGACGATGCAGTTCAGATTAAAAAGTCAAAAATTAGAGGAGAGCTTTCAGAGGGGATGATCTGTGCGGAAGATGAGCTCGGGATCGGTTCATCGCATGCCGGGATTATGGTTCTTCCGGAGGAGGCTCAGATTGGTATGACAGCCAGAGAGTATCTGTCAATCTCTGATGATTATGTCTTTGAAATAGGATTAACTCCAAATAGAACAGATGCAACTTCACATATAGGAGTAGCCCGTGAGTTGCGGTCTGCAATGGTCTCTGCAGGATATCATCATGTTCCTGAATTGATTTATCCTGATGTTGAGGGGTTCTGTGTGGATAATACTTCTCTTGATATCCCTGTTATTGTTGAAGATAGTGAAGCTTGTCAACGTTATTCAGGCGTTTCTATTTCAAGTATTACCGTAGGTGATAGTCCGGATTGGCTACGCACCGCACTACAATCAATAGGCATACGGCCTATTAATAACATTGTAGATATTACCAACTTTGTACTAATGGAGACGGGTCAGCCTCTTCATGCCTTTGATGCCATGCAGATAGATGGAGGGAAAGTGATAGTAAAGAAGTTGGATAAAGATACTTTATTTACCACTTTAGATGGTGTGGAGCGTAAACTCTCTGGCAATGATCTGATGATCTGCAATGAGAAAGAGGGGATGTGTATTGCTGGGGTTTTTGGTGGGGAGAAAAGTGGCGTGTCAAGCTCTACTACCTCCATTTTTCTTGAAAGTGCTTGTTTTGATCCTGCTACAATAAGGAAGACGGGTAAGTTTCATGGACTACACACCGACGCCTCTTTCCGTTATGAGAGAGGAGCAGATCCTGCCATTACCGTTTATGCATTAAAGCGTGCTGCTTTACTGGTCAAGGAGATTGCCGGAGGGACGATTAGTAGCAATCTTTATGATGTTGTTGCTAAACCCATTCAGAAAGTTGAGGTAGAGGTTGATTATGATCGGATGAACAGGTTTATCGGACAGATCATTCCTGTGTCGAAAGTTTTAGAAGTTCTTTCTGCGATGGAGTATGAGATTATCAGTCGTACGGATGAGAAGGTTAAAGTAGCTGTTCCAACAAATAGAGTTGATGTAACTCGCGAAGTGGATGTGATTGAAGATATTCTTCGCATTTATGGTTATAATAATATCGAAATTGGCTCGCGTTATACGGCTTCTCATTCACCCGCTCCTAAACCTGATAGCGAGAAGCTCAGGAACATGATTTCTGAGATGTTGACTGGTGCTGGGTTTAGCGAAATCATGACTCTTTCTCTTACTACGTCACAAGTAAGTGATGAGTTCGATTGGGTTGATCCGCAGATGAATGTTGCTTTAGTTAATCCTCTTTCCAGAGAGCTTAATGTAATGCGTCAGACGCTACTATTCAGTAGCTTGGATACAGTTCGTATGAATGCAAATCGCAAGCGTAGCGATATGATGATGTACGAGTTCGGAAGAGTATATAGAAGAAATCCCTCTGTTTCAGAGGAGGCTCCTGTTACGAAGCGCTTTACTGAAGAGTTGAAGCTTTCGCTCTTTATTACGGGTAACTTGGCAAGCACTACTTGGCATGGGAAAGCAGTGCCTTCTGATTTCTTTGTTTTAAGAAAATATGTACAGGATGTCTTAACTCGTTTAGGCTATCAACCCGAAGAGGTAGTGTTGAAGCAAGAACTCCTTCCTATGTTCAGTCAGGGGGTCAAGATTGTAGTTAAAAATCAGGAAGTGGGTATTATTGGTATTGTTTCCAATAAACTTCAGAAATATTTCGATTTAAAACAACCGGTCTTTTATGCTGAGCTTTCATGGGAGAAACTGATGAAAGGTCATAAAATGGGTATGGTGACTTTTGAGCCCTTACCAAAGTATCCAGAGGTTAAGCGTGATTTGGCTATGGTTCTTTCGCATGAGGTTACTTTTGCAGCATTGATGCAAGTGGCTTATCAGACAGAGCCTAAACTTTTAAAGTCTGTAGATCTATTTGATGTATACGAGGGGGATAAGATTGAAGCTGGTAAGAAATCGTATGCTTTAAGTTTCATCCTTCTTGACACAACAAAAACACTTACTGATGCGGCTATTGATAAGACGATGCAGCGTTTGATTAAAGCTTTTGAAGAGAAGCTTGGCGCAGTAATTAGAAAGTAAGTGATATTTTGAATCTTTCGAAAAATAGCCCGGGTTTTTGTTAAAAAGACCTGGGCTATTTTTAAATAATGTATCACATGATCTTATTAGGTAATGCTAAATGAATTAAAATCGAAGGACAGGTATTCGTTGGGACGACTATTTTTTGGTTTAAATTAAGATTGAATTTAAAATTAATTAGAGCGGGAAGGGAGAAATAATGGAGAGGAAGCGAAGAGGTGATTATAAGTTAGGGCATTTAAGTGGGGTGTCTTGATATTTTTCGAGTGAAGGAAAAGCGAGGTGATAAGCGGTGAAGTTTTGTAATTAGGGTTGTCAGTCCTGACATTTCGTCAGATTGTTATACCTTTGTTGTTGAGACGAAAATTAGAGTACAATGGATATACAAGCAATAAAGCATAGGTTTGGAATTATAGGGAACTCAGCGATGTTAGATCGGGCGATAGATGTTGCGCGACAGGTAGCACCGACAGATATCTCTGTTTTAATCAATGGAGAGAGTGGGGTAGGGAAGGAGGTTTTTCCTCAGATCATTCATCAGTTGAGTTCACGTAAGCATAAGCCCTATATTGCTGTAAACTGTGGCGCCATTCCTGAGGGGACAATTGATTCGGAGTTATTTGGCCATGAGAAGGGATCTTTTACCGGGGCTCATGAGGCAAGGAAAGGATACTTTGAGGAGGCTAATGGAGGTACGATCTTTTTAGACGAGGTGGCTGAGTTGCCCCTTTCGACTCAGGTTCGTTTATTAAGGGTTTTGGAGACAGGAGAGTTTATAAAAGTCGGTAGTTCGAAGGTGTTAAAGACAGATGTGAGGATTGTTGCTGCAACGAATGTTGATTTTAATGAGGCGATATCACATGGCCGTTTTAGGCAAGACTTGTATTACAGGTTAAATACTGTGCCCGTTTATATTCCTCCATTGCGAGAGCGAAAAGAGGATGTTCATTTATTATTTAGAAAGTTTGCCTCTGATTTTGCGGATAAATACCGGATGCCTTCAGTAACGTTAACATCTGAAGCAATACATCTGTTAACGGGTTATAGATGGCCGGGTAACATCCGACAGCTAAAGAATATGGTTGAACAGATCTCGATCATTGAAGGGGATCGAAATATTACTGCTAGTACATTATCCAGATATCTTCCTGATCAGGGGCAGATGGAGATGCCTGTCCTATATCAAGGGAATAAGGGTGATGGAGCCGATTTCTCAGATCGTGATATTTTGTTTAAAGTGTTGTTTGATTTGAGGAAAGAGAACAAGGAGTATCGTCAAGAGATGCAGGAGATGTCACAAAGGCTTCGTCGATTAGAGGAGTTTGCGATGGGATCAGCTAATCTTTTTGAGAGCAGAACAGAGACTGAAATAAAGAAAGCACCCGATGCGATTGCTTTGGGCGATGTAAAGATACATCCTGTAATGCCAGATATATCAGAGCCTGAGGCTGCTTTTTCTGAAGTGATGGAAGAGCCTCTTAGTTTACAATCTAAGGAGTTTGAGATGATAAGGAAAGCTCTTATTCGTAATAATGGCCATAGAAAACAGGCGGCCATTGAACTTGGAATAAGTGAGCGTACTCTTTACCGCAAGATCAAAGAGTATAAGTTGGATTACCTTTCAACGAATAAAGGATAGCCTTTTTTATAAATAAACAGAGCTTTTATTCATAACGGAGTGCCTCAATAGGTTCCAGATTGGCAGCTTTTCGTGCGGGAAGAAAGCCAGAAGCTAAGGCCACTCCGGCACAGAGGATTACGCCAAGTATGATCCAGAGCCAAGGGATGATGAAGATTGATCCAATGATGTAGGATACGATATTACCTATCGCAATACCTAAGATAATTCCGAAAGCTCCTCCGATCTGAGCAATTACGATTGCTTCTGCAAGGAATTGGTTTCTTATAGTTTTACGGGTGGCGCCAAGGGCTTTTCTTATACCTATTTCTCGGGTTCTTTCTGTGACAGAAACAAGGAGGATATTCATTAGGCCAATTGCAGCACCAATGAGTGTGATAAAACCAATAAAGGTTGCGGCTAAAGAGATAGCAGCTGTATTTTGCTTCATCATTTCAACGAGACTGTCAGATCTGATGATTCCAAAATTGTTTTCTTGGTTTAGTTTTAGTTTTCGGATTGTTCTAAAAACTCCAATGGCCTCACCGGAAGCAGCATCCATTGAGGCTGAGGTTGGGGGCATAACGGCAATGCTATATGATTGATCTGGTTGAACAAATCGTTCTCTTACATTTTGAATGGGGAGAATAACGGTTCTGTCGTTGCTAAATCCAATGCTCGATCCTTTTGATTTAAGAATGCCGATAACCATATACTTACCAGGGCCAACAGAGACAATTTTCCCAAGCGGGTCAACTGTTTCCCCGAAAATGTTTTTAGCGACAGCCTCACCTAAAATTGCAACATGGGTTCCTTGCCAAGCATCGGCACTCGAGAAATTTCGTCCTTTTTCAATGGTTTCACCACTTGTGAGTAAGTAGTTTTCATCGGCTCCAAAGATTCTGATGTTAGGGTAAGTTTTGTTAGATCCAAATTTGACAGTGGTATTTCCGTTGGCAAAGATATAGATACTAATAGAAGACGGGAATGTGTAGTTTTTTTTGAACTCGATGGCCTCCTCCCAAGAGATAACCTTATTCATATTGGCCTGATGCCGTTCACCGCCCATTCTCATCGACTGGTATTTGATTGTAAAGGTATTAGATCCCATTCGAGTGAAGTTTTCAACGAGGAAGTACTCTATTGCGCTGATGGATGTCATGATTCCGACGAGCGCCATAATTCCGAAGGCAATAATAGAGACTGTTAATACTGTTCTAAGAAGGTGGCTTTTGATGCTATTTATGGCTATTCGAATATTCTCCTGGGTTGTAGGGTCAATAAGTTTCATTTCATTTCTAGTATTAGTGAGAATCGTTTTTTATTCCAAATGCCAGATCGCCTGCATCACCTAGGCCTGGTACAATGTAGGCTTGCGCCGTAAGCTCATCATCAATGGCACCTACCCAGAAGGTAAAGGAGCCATGTTTTAATTGTTTCTTTAGTTGCTCTACTCCTTCTGTACTTGCTAAGACTGAGGCGATGTGGATGTGCAGAGGTTTCCCGTTCTGAGAGATTTCTTTGATAGCCATAATCATACTTGCCCCGGTAGCTAGCATTGGATCGCAGATGATAAGCGTCTTATCGGTCAGAGGAGGACAGGAAGCATATTCAATCTTGATTTGAAAACTCTCATCTTTAGCATATTTTCTGTATGCCGAGATAAAAGCATTCTCAGCTTTATCAAATACTTTTAGCATTCCGGTGTGCATTGGTAAACCGGCTCTTAGGATACTTGCTATGACCACTTGATCTGTCAACATGGGAACTTCAGCTGTTCCTAGTGGCGTGGTAACCTCCGTAGGTGTAAAGACTAAGTTTTTGCTGATTTCATAAGCTAAGATTGCACTAATTCTTTCCAAGTTAAGTCGAAAACGTAAGCTGTCTTGTTGAACTATTTCATCTCTTAGTTCAGCAATATATTGGTTTAGTATTGAGTTTTGATTTCCAAGGTTGTGTATCATGACTAATTTTATTTAAGTAAAAATAGTTTATTTACGTTCTAAAAGCGAGTTATCGTAGTTTCTTGATGATTTGAACCATAGACCAAACCACCTTCGGGAGGCGGTTGAAAGTGACTCTTGGATAGACTACTTCACTTGAGCCGAATCCTCGATAGAAACGAGCTAAGTTTGGATCGTTACTCCCTTCGAAGTCAAATGTGATGGCCGTACCAGCAAACATTCTGATGACATGATCGATAAGATAGGCTAGAGCTCCACTGTTTTTTGCTTTGTCAGAGGTTCCTGAAAAAAGGAAGATGACTCTGTCGTTGCTTATCAACAGGAAGGCTCCGGCCATGAGCTCGTTTAGTGGGCTATAAACGCCATATGTTACCCCTTTGCTTAAAGAAAGTGCTTTATGCATCAAATGATTCAATCGTTTATAATGAAAGGGGGTAATATGATTGAGTCGAAGCCCTTTGCCTTCCTTGAAGAGATTGGTGATAAGCTCAGGTGAGATCCCTTTTTGAATGGATAGATCGTTATTTTGAGCTTTTTTTAGGTTTCTTTTATTGTTATCGCTAAAGTTTTTGTAGAGATGGTTATATGGGTTTATCAGATCTAACTCATGATTGAGTTGGGAGGCATAGCCTTCAAGAGCTAGATTATTCAAAGGATTGTGAGAATTGAAGTTAATCTCCCCATATCTGAAATGTCGAGGAATTGCCTCAAGAAACCGGATTATCCTATCAGGAGTTAGAAGTCCGCTACTAAAAACTCCTAATTGTTGGGTGAAGTAGGGCTGGTATAGGTAGCTTATTCCTGCTTTTTTGTTCCACACCAGAGGCATCACAGCGGAATAATCATCTTCAACGAGTGCTTCCCATCCATAGGCAACTATATCAAGATACCATGATTCAGCATATACCATAGAGTTGAATGCATTGAAGACACATTCATCCCATTTCTCTCTTGAAATTTGATCCTTCTTGAGGTATTGAATCATCGTTTTATTTTGTCAACCATTCTGGTCTCATCATTAGACGAATGGTAATTTAAATGGTTACGTTAGATCTTTACCTAAATCGTTTCTAAAATAGACTCCTTCAAACTTGATTTGGTGGGCGATGTTATAGGCATTTTGAAAAGCATCCTCAATGGATTCGCCATAATGACTAACAGCGATAACTCGACCTCCTGAAGTAACAATTTGCTCGCTATGGTCTCTAGAAGTACCTGCATGAAAGATTATAGCATCGTTGGGTTGGTTAGGAAGATCTATTGGCAATCCTTTGGGATACTCATTAGGATAGCCTTTGGAGACGAGCATGACTGTTGCTACGAATTCTGGTTTGAATTTTATGGATTGGTTATTAAGTTCTCCTTTGCCTGCGGCATAGAGTAAAGGAACGATATCAGATTCAATTCGTGGCATAACTACCTCGGTTTCGGGATCCCCCATACGAGCGTTATACTCGATGACTTTAGGTTCTCCGTCACAGTTAATTAGACCGAAAAAGATAAAACCTTTATAGTCTATTCCCTCTTCCTTCAGACCAGTGATAGTGGGTTTGATGATCTTTTGTTCAACTTTGTTCATAAAGGCAGGGGTTGCAAAGGGGACAGGTGAGATAGCACCCATTCCTCCTGTGTTTGGTCCGGTATCTCCTTCTCCAATTCGCTTGTAATCTTTTGCTTCAGGTAGTATGACATAGTCTGTTCCATCAGTAAGCACAAAAACGGAGAGTTCAATTCCAGAGAGGAACTCCTCAATGACCACCTTAGATGATGCTTCGCCAAACTTTGATTGAATAAGCATCTGCTCAATTGATTGTTCTGCTTCATCAAGTGTTGAAGCTATAATAACCCCTTTACCTGCCGCTAGACCATCAGCTTTAATAACATATGGGGGTTGAAGCGTATTAATATAGTCATAGGCTTCCGTCAATTGACTTTTTGTGAAGGTTTTGTAGGCCGCGGTTGGGATGTTATGCCTTTGCATAAAGCTCTTTGAGAAATCTTTACTCCCTTCAAGTTGGGCTCCATGAATACCTGGGCCGACGACAGCAACATTTGACAAGAGAGGGTGTTTTCTTATGCTATCAGCTAAACCAGATACTAGAGGTGCTTCAGGGCCAATGACAACAAGTGTTATGTTGTATTCAATTATAGCATCAATGATCTGTTGGTGGTTGTCGCTGTTTAATTTTAGGTTTCTGCCAATTTGAGCGGTTCCGGGGTTACCAGGAGCGATATAGATTGATTTAGCAAGAGGACTATGGGCAATTTTCCAAGTAATGGCATGTTCACGGCCACCAGCCCCAATAATCAGAATGTTCATGAAATGGAGGAGTTATAAGTTGCTTCAATTGATTTCCAGAGTTTTTCAGCAGTAAGATCCCAAGAGAATTTTTCTCTCTGTAGACGGGCTTCAGCGATGAGGGTCAGTCTAATATCCTCATTTTGCGAGATGGTTCTTAATGCATCGGCAATGTCTTCAGTAGAAGATGGGTCAACCAAGAGAGCCCCCTTACCTGCTACTTCAGGCATGGAAGTCACTTTACTTGTGATGACGGGAACATCGCAGCGATAGGCTTCAATAATTGGGATACCAAAGCCTTCGAAGTTGGAGACATAGGTCATGGCTAAAGCAGAACCGACGACTTGTGTTAGTTTTTCTGTGGAAAGGCGACCAGTAAAGAGTACACGATTGCGATATTTCATCTCTGTGAAAGCCATTTCAATATTGGTAGTCCACCAACGCTTTTCACCGACGATAACTAAACGTGTCTGATTGTTAGGAGATGATTGGCAGAAGAGATCAAATGCGCTAAACAATCGAGCGAGATTTTTTCTAGGGTGCAGAGATCCAACAAAAACGAAGTATGGATGACCTTCTGCATACTGATTTCGAATAGTAGATTTTATGGGTTCATGAATAGGTTTAAATTTTAAACTGGCACCATTATACACCACGTCAATTTTATGAGGATCTATGTGATAGAGTTGAGCAATATCCTGTTTAGAGTATTCAGAAACAGTAGCAATTCTGGTCGCTTTACGGGCAAATAGCGGAAAGTAGTGTTTATAGTAGTTTCTTTCGATGAGAGGAAGGTCATTAGGATAGTACTCGAAATTCAGATCATGCATTACAGAAAGAGTAGGAACAGAGGTGTTGAGCGAGATAAATCCATCGGGAGATAGAAATAGATCAGCTTTAAGAAGTTTAAGGGCAATAGGGATCATGACGTCAAACCAGATTTTGTATAGAAAAGGATGTCTGGGTTGAGGAAGTAATCGATACCATTTCACATTATGACTGAAAAGGAATTCTGAGGAAGGTTTTCGATCGAAAAGAAAGATAAAGGTGTGTTCAGGATGCTTACGAGTAATACGGCTAAGTGTCTCGAAAGTAAACCAGCCAATACCCTCAAGCTTGTCTTTGATAAGCAGACGAGTGTTAACAACTATTCTCAAGATGAAGCTTTATTTTAGGGATAATTAAGGTTGTAAAGTTAAGATTAATAGTCGAGAGGAACGAGATACTTAACCAATAGGCATTAATAAATATGGGTAAAACAAGGGAAAATAGTACCTTTGTTTTCAAAGGGCATCAGTCGATATTCTGTTTGCTCTTAAGAATAGATAGTGATATGAAAATTCTGTTTTACTTGTTCTGATGCAGTCAAAGTTTTTTTCAAATTTGCTTCTGCTTCTTTTTCTAAATTTACTCGTAAAGCCGTTTTGGATTTTCGGGATAGACAGGAATGTTCAGATTCTAGTTGGAACAAGTGTATATGGAACTTATTTTACAATATTTAATCTAACCTTGATATTAAATATTGTATTAGACTTGGGGTTGACCAGTTTTAATAATCGAAATATAGCCCAAAACCATAATCTTCTTAGAAAGCATTTTTCCAACACATTAATAGTAAAGTTGTTATTGTCGGTTGTTTATACTGTTGTTGTGTTTCTTGTGGGGTTTTTCTATGGGCTAAAAGGGCATGAGTTTATTTTATTGGGGGCGATGTCGTTCAATCAGTTTCTGCTCTCTTTGATTTTATACCTACGATCGAATATTAGCGGTTTACTTCTCTTTCGGGTTGATTCGTTGTTGTCGGTCATGGATAGGATATTGGCTATCTTGTTGGTCGGTATAATGTTATTTATACCCACCTTTCGTAGTGCGTTTACTATTGAATGGTTTGTGTGGGCACAGACTGCAGCATACGGGTTTACTGCAATGACTGCTTTTGTGATTGTAGTTTCAAAGGCAGGATTGCCGAAGATAACTTGGAATTGGCCGTTTTATATGATGGTTATGAGGCAGAGTCTTCCATTTGCCGTATTGGTTTTATTAATGTCATTGTATAATAGGCTTGATCCGTTGCTTTTAGGTGCATTACTTCCTGATTCCATTGCTGATCATCAGACTGGGATATATGCACAAGCGTATCGACTTTTAGATACTGCAACCATGATAGCTTACCTTTTTTCAGTGTTATTACTTCCGCTTTTTGCGAATATGTTAGCAAGGAAGGTTACTGTTCAGCGACTTGTTCGGCTCTCTTTTTCGCTATTGTTTGCCGGGTCAGTTCTGGTTTCAGTGGCTACTTGGTTTTTTAAAATGGAGCTAATAGAATTGCTTTATCCGCAGACAGCGCAAGAAGGAGCTTTGGCCTATGGTGAAAAGGTGCAATTAGCTAGTACATTATTAGGCTTGTTGATGACGGGTTTTATAGCAATCAGTTCAACCTATGTAGTAGGAACTCTTTTAACTGCCGATGGGCGAATGAAGGCTTTAAATATTACCGCAGCAGCAGGTATGGTCTTGAGTGTGCTATTGAATTGGGTGTTAATTCCTCATTATTTAAGTGTAGGTTCAGGGATTGCTAGTGTGGTGACACAGTATATTACTGCAGGTGTACAGGTTTATCTAGCGTATAGATATTTTAAATTTAGATTTGATTTACTCTTTGTGGGCCGGTTGGCCTTGTATCCGGTTTTATTGATTGGATTGGGGTTTTTGATACGAGAGTTGTCCTATAATTGGTTGACAGAGTTGGGTCTGTTCGTGGCGTTTGGTCTTCTGATCTCATTTTTGTTGAAGTTAATCAATATACCTTACTTAGTTGATCTGTTAAAGGGAAATGTTGAGGGGGCATAGGAAAGTCACAGAGTCAATTCGAAATTTTGTAGTGTTTCTGATACTAATGTTATGCAATCTTTCTAACAAATTTACGTTAGAGGTAAATCTTAACCAACTATGCCAAATGAAGATAGAAATTGTTAATAACCTGTTTGCCCTTACCTATCAGTCTCTTTTTTTTGTTTTCCTTCATTATTTCTTACTTTTGGGGTTTCAAAGAGAAACTCTCTCTTTTAAACTGAGTAATCTATGAACGAGCGCAAAAATGATATCCCTGAAGTTGCATCGCTTAGTATAATAATGGTCTTAGGCAAATGGATCCGAGTACTGGGTATTGTAGCTGCTACAGCATTTGTTGCTGCTTTGTTGTTTTCTTCAACCTGGTTTATTAAACCTGAGTATAAGTCTATTGTGGTTATGTATCCAGTCTCCACAAGTGGAATTTCAAAGGTATTACTGAATGAATCGAGTGGTCCCCAACAGGATGTGCTTGAGTTTGGGCAGGAAGAGCAAGCCGAGCAGATGCTTCAAATACTGAACTCAAATGTCATCAGAGATCGATTAATAAAAGAGTTTAATCTGGTCGATCATTACGAATTAGGTAGCGTGTCGGAAAAGAAAATGACGCGACTTTATAGGAAGTTTGAAAGCAATATTAAGATAAGACGGACCGAAAACATGGCTATTAAGGTGACAGTTTTCGATAATGATCCGCAAATGGCAGCCGATATTGCAAATGCTATTCCTGTTTTGTTTGACTCAACTAAAAGTGCCATGCAACGTGAGAGAGCAATGAAAGCTTTTCGTATCGTTGAGGCAGAGTATAAACTTTTGGTTTCTGAGATCAAGAGTAAGGAGGATTCTTTGACCTCTATTAGAAGGAAAGGAGTCTATGATTATGAAACCCAGTCAGAGATGATGAACCAACAGTTAGCCATTGAAATTGCTAGGGGTAATTCTCGAGGTATCAAGGCTATTGAAGAGAAACTCAATCTCTTGGCTGAGTATGGTGGTATCTATGTTTCTCTGCGTGATCAATTAGAACATGAAAAGAAAAGGCTCAGTTCGATAAAGTCTCTCTATGAACAAGCCAAGGTAGATGCCTATGAAACGCTTCCGCAGACATTTGTTGTTAATACTGCTTATCCTGCTGAAGAAAAGTCTTATCCAATAAGATGGCTTATCGTTTTAGGGACTGTCTTTAGTACGGTACTTTTAACAATCATTGCCATTCTTGGGTTAGAGAGTATGAAAAGATGGCGTATAGAAAGAACGGCAGAAAGACGCTTGTCAATAAATCCTGTTCCAGCTGGAAAGGCAATAAATCAGTAACGCTAAACAAATTTCCCAATAACATCTGAACGATGGAAAATTATTTTAAAAGCCTTAGTATCTTGAAGCTAATCTTCAAATGGAAGATTCAATTGATTATAATTACCGGGTTGACTTTGTTGCTTTCTATGGTCTTTTCTAGTAGTTATTTCATTAAACCAAGATACAAATCATTTGCTATTATGTACCCAAGCAATGTCTCTCCCTATTCAGAAGAAAGTGAGAGTGAGCAGATGTTGCAGATATTCCAGTCTACTTTTATTCGCGATACGGTAATTAGAAAATTCAATCTTATTTCACATTATGAGATTGATACCACTTACCCCAAATGGCGCTCATGGCTTCAGGGTGAATGGGATAAGAATGTTAAGATCAGTAAGACCCAATATGAGGGGGTGGAGATGAATGTTCTGGATACTGATCCTGTCATGGCCAGAGATATTGTCAATGGCCTGATGGATGCTTATAATAACTACGTCAGACAACTTCAACAAAATAAATTTGGTGAAGTGGTTGCAATGTTAGAAAGACAGCTAGCTAGAAAACATGCCATTATTGATTCTTTGACAAGGCGGTATACTGATTTAAGTATGAAATATGGTTTAGTCGACTATAATAGTCAGAGCCGTGAGATTTCCCGCGGAACTTTAAGAACAACCGGCGGGGGTAGTGTTAATGTTAGTGAGGTCAACCGTATTCAAAAAAATATCTTGGAAAAGGGGGGGGAGATGCTTTATATCAGAGATTTACTAGGACATGAAGCCTCTCTCCTTGCTAATATTGAGAAGGAATATGATTTGGCAATGATGAATTATGATAGACGATATACCTATATTAATCTGATTTCTGCACCTGAAATCTCTGATAAAAAGGCCTCACCTGTAAGATGGTTGATTGTAGCGTCTAGTTTAATCTCTGTCTTGCTCATCTCACTTATTGTCATTAGTATTATTGACGATAGTGCCAGAAAGTCAGAGTAATATTGCTATCTATCATTACTAATTTTAAAGCATGATCTCACTTCCTACCGATGATAAAGGGAAAAGAAGATGGCTGTACTTCATAAGTATTGCTTATGTTTTTCTTTTGTCTTATTTAATTACGAATGAGGATTACTGGGGCTTTTTTATCCCTGGTGCCGTTATTCTGGCTGGAATGTTTATGCTTTCACTTGACTGGGTATGGTTTTTGGCTGTAATGGCTACCCCACTTGCCGTTAATATTAAAGATCTGGATATGGGAGTTGGGGTATCCCTCCCTTCTGAGCCTTTGATGTTTGGTCTAATGGTGGTCTTTTTTTTGAAACTGTTATATGAAAGAGCATATGATAAAAGAATTCTTCATCATCCACTAACCATCATCATCTTTGTTCAACTGGCTTGGATGACTCTGGTCTCTTTTACCTCTGAGATCCCAATGGTGTCTATAAAGTATATGATCTCGCGTATCTGGTTTGTTGTTCCGTTCTTCTTTATGGCGGTTTTGATTTTTAGAAAGCAGATCACAATCTCAAGATTTATCTGGGCTTATGGTATCCCTTTAGCTCTTGTGGTTATTATTACCACTTTTAGACATTCAGCTTATGGGTTTAGCGAAAAGACAGGGCACTGGATTATGACCCCATTCTATAATGACCATACAGCTTACGGGGCTATTCTGGCGATGATGATCCCTCCTTTTACTGTCCTGGCTTTTCATAAAGCTCAAAAGAAATCTTTACGCCTATTATCTTTAGCCCTTCTAATTATCTTGGGAATAGGCCTATTCTTGTCTTACAGTCGTGCTGCATGGATTGGAACCATTGCCGGTATCCTAACGGCTTTAATCATTTGGTGGAAGATTAAATTTAGATGGATATTTTTGACTATCGCCACCATTCTTGCTATCTTTTTTACCTTCCAACATCAGATCCTTGATCGGCTTGAAAAGAATAAACAAGACTCCTCTGCTAATTTTGTTGAACACGTCAGGTCTATTAGCAATATCTCTTCCGATGCATCAAACTTAGAAAGGATTAATCGTTGGCAGGCTGCTTTGCGTCTATTTGAAGAACGTCCTCTAGTTGGATGGGGCCCCGGTACTTACCAATTTGTCTATGCCCCTTATCAAATGCTCAAAGAGAAAACCATTATTTCAACAAATGCAGGAGATAAAGGGAATGCTCATAGTGAATATATCGGACCGCTTGCCGAACAAGGGTTCCCTGGTTTGATCATAGTACTTGTCTTGTTCTGTATGGTCATTTACCATGGAATCCGTATCCGTCGTAAATTAACCAATAGTTTTCTTCGTGCTCTAATCCTATCAGTTACTATTGGAATGATTACCTATTTTACTCATGGGTTTTTAAATAACTTCTTAGATACCGACAAGCTCTCTGTCCCCTTTTGGGCATTCATTGCTATGATAGTGGCTATCGATGTTTATCATGTGGATAAAGAGGAGGAAAATAAAGAAGTTAGTTCAAAGGATGATTCAGTAGAGAATCTTAATAGGCAATAAAGAGTTCTACTTTATGGCTTTGGTATTCACGCTAATTAGTTTTCTTGATTGAAGTGTTGTCTTTTTTTTGAGGAGGACTTGGTTCCATTTCTGTTCGCTGAATGCTTCATATGGAGAAGATGCGTAGAGGAAGCGAAGAATAAAGGAAGGAGAACGTATTAATATGGCATTATCTGTTTGATCTGAAATTGACTAAGTCTCCTTGTGAAAGGAAGAGATCACTCTATATCGTTTTCTGATTAGTCGATTATTACATCTGATATAGATTTCAATGCTTATCTTTGTTGTATTAGAAAAGAATATTTCATGAAGCATCTGCTCTCACTTATTACTATTGCAGCTCTTCTGTGGGTTGGTGTTAGCTGTAGTATTAGTTATTCTTTTACCGGCGCCTCCATCCCGGTTGAAGCCAAAACGATTAGTATAGGCTATTTCTCGAATCAGTCTTTGCTTGTTATGCCTACTCTTAGTCAAACTTTCACTGATGCTCTTAAGGATCGGTTTATACAACAGACGCCATTAGATTTGATTCCTCAAAATGGCGATATTGCGATCGAGGGGGTTATATCTGATTATTCATCACGACCCACTGCTATCCAAGGGAATGATGTGGCGGCTCTCAATAGATTAACTATCACTGTGAAAGTTAAATGTGTAAATAAGTATGATGATAAGCAGAGTTTCGAGAGGTCATTCTCTAGATTTGCCGACTATTCAAGCTCTCAAAATCTTACTTCGGTTCAGGATGCCTTAATCGAAGAGATTGTTAATGCCTTGACTGAGGATATTTTTAATAATGCGGTCGTTAACTGGTAGTGATTATGAATCGTCAACAATTGGTGCAAATGATCCTTTGTCCTGATCAGATTCCTGATTCAGAACTTTGGCAATTAACGGAGTTACAAAAGAAGTTTCCTTATTGTCAAACCTTGCATCTTCTCTATGCTCGAAAACTTTATACAACCAATAGCCTTCATTATAGCGCAAATTTAAAACTTACAGCGGCTTATGCAACAGATCGTCAGATCCTTAGGTATCTTATAACTGGAGGAACTCCTCCTCTGATGGATGACCACAATGACCCAACTAAAAGATCGGATACATTTATTTTATCCACAGATCCCTCTATAGGATCCAACTGGTCACCAGAAGAAAAAAGTGTTATTGATCCAACCTTGGATAGTCCTAAAGAATCTCAGATTGAGAATTCCTATTCGGTTTCTTCAATAGATTTACCTCCTTCTCTACCTTCAACCTCAGAGGAGATAGCGGGTGGACAAACTCGAGAGGAGGGTCTTCAAAGCACCTCTTCAGATCAGGTTGTTTATCTTGAACCTGTAGGTACCAATAGTGAGTCGAACTCTAACGACAGTGGAGATTCAATGGAGGTGAAACCATTGCCGGTGGATGAAAAGCTTGATGAGGTGAGTTTTTCTGAAGGCAAGGAATCCTCATCTTTTATTGGTGAATCTTCGCCAGTTGAAGTCACTAATATTGGGGAATCTACAGATATAGAAGTAGATGAATCTGAGGTTTTTGTTATAAAATCGGAGCAACAATCGGCCACCGAATCAGAGCCAGATGACTTTGTAGAATCATCATCAGTCGTTTTGTTCGATTTAGAGGCTGTAGAGATTTCTGAACTATCATCAGGGGTTGATGCCGATTCAGAGCAGTCTATTGTGGTTGAAGAATTTGTTAATTCTCAGAATGACGCAATGATATCCCAAGATCTTGTTGAGACTCTTTCTATGGAGAAGCCCAAGCAAGAGAGGGATGTTGTGGATGGCGTTTTTGATTCTTTAGACAGCTTAGCAGATATTGAGCCTGATATTTCTCAGAGTTTAGATAGTAGTAATGGTGGGTTAGACAGTGTTGTAGAATCAGCCCAGGGGGCCTCTTCTGTCGTTAATACTCCTGAATTTAGACTCTCAGAGGAGCTAAGACTTTCACTTGAAAAGGTGATTTCAGAGCTTAAAGAGACTAATTCTTTGGATAATCCGGTGAGTGAGCCGTCATCCATTGCTGAAGTTAGAGAGATTTCAGGGAGTTCCATTGATGGGGACAACGTTGATTTTCATGAGAAGCAGTCTGATTTGCTTAGGGATACAGAGAATGAGGTGTCATATTCTGTTGTTTCAGATACTGAAGATTTAGAACCAGTGAGTTTGGAGCCTGCTGCTGAGGATGAAGCGTCTTTAGAAATAGAGATGGTTGTAGGAGATACAAATGCAACGAAAGAGGATAGCGATAGTTCGGAATTAGTGTTAGAGGAATCACGTTCTGAGTCTCTGATGAGCGAAAATTTACAGGCTGTTTTGTCAAGTTATGATGAAGCAGAGCGAGAGACATCAAAACCGACAATCTTAGATGTGTCAAGCTTGATTGATGAAATAAAAGGGACATCAACAGAGGTCGGATCTACTACCTCGAATGAGGATAATGTGATTGATGAGATAGAACTGGATTACGATATTGAGGATAGCTTTTTGGTTGTTAATCGGGAACAAGTTGAGGTGGATGATGAGGTAAGCGAAAACGGAGTATCGTTTATTTTGGATTCAGATACAATAGATGAGAACGGGTCTGTCGAGATTCGTTATATGCCTGTAGAGGGGTTCTTTAATGAAAATGTTTCAAGTACGATTAATAAAGCACCTGAACCTGTTGATCCACTTCCTGTATCGCATGGAGATAAGAAAGCAGATCTCTTGAGGCTTATTGATGAACGGTTAAAAGAACTACGAGAAGCCAGAAAAAAGGAGGAGACGACCTTAAAAAAGGCTATTGAGACAGCTCGAGGCGGTGACTTAGATCTAGTTCAGGTTCCTGGTATGAGTAAACAGGAGGGTCAAATTTATGATATTACCGCATTGGAAGCAGAACCAGAGTTGCCGGAATCGGTAAATCCGGGTGGGTTAGGATCAAAGTTATCAATTATTGATAAGTTCATTCAAGAGCAACCGAAGATGACAAAACCAAGAGCTGGATTCTTTAACCCAGCTGATTTGGCTCATCATTCGATGAATGACACGGAAGATATCGTAAGCGAGACCCTTGCCGTAATATACAAGAAACAGGGCAATATTCCCCGAGCAATTAAAATTTATGAGAAGTTAATTTTGATTAATCCGGAAAAAAGTACTTACTTTGCAGGCCAAATTGAAGAATTGTTGAATAACAGTAATAAATCTTAGACTGATGAGCGCATACGTATTTGTTTTAGTTCTGATATTAGTGGTCTGTGTACTACTTATTCTGGTCGTTCTTATGCAAAATTCAAAGGGTGGTGGCTTAGCCTCCAACTTTGCTGGATCGAATCAAATCATGGGTGTAAGAAAGACTGCAGATGTTTTAGAAAAAAGCACTTGGACACTGGCAATCGTATTGCTCGTTCTTACCCTGTTTACCACCTTTGTTATTCCACGTAATAGTAATGTGGATAATGTATCTACAACGAGTGAGTTAAATAAACAGGTTGAGGCTGCTGGTAAACAACCTGCTGTTGATTTTCAGAAATCTCCTCAATCAGCTCCTGCTCCAGAAGAGGAACAGCCACAGAACTAAGTTTCTTAATAAGATTGTAAGGGTGTCAGAATGTCATTTTTCTGACACCCTTTTTTATTTTCTGACCCCTTTTTTGGTTTAACCATGCGTAGATAGTGTCGTGTGTTATTTTCTAATATGTTGAAAGTAAGTTTAGTGGAATTGAGTCTGATGATTTTTGATCAAAAGGAAGAGGGTTGTAGTCTGTCATTTTTTCATATCTGTCGTTGGTGGCACGAATTTAGCGATGGGGGAAGCATTGACTAACTTAATACCTGTATAATAAAAAGTTTTCAAGTATGACAATTAAACCTTTAGCAGACCGCGTGCTGGTATTAGCCAGCCCAGCTGAGACCCGTACTTCGGGTGGACTTATTATTCCTGATACTGCAAAAGAAAAGCCCCTTCGCGGAACCATTGTTGCTGTCGGTAATGGTAAGAAAGATGAACCAATGACGGTGAAGGAAGGTGACCAAGTTCTTTATGGAAAGTATGCAGGAACGGAAATCAATGTCGATGGAACGGATTACCTCATCATGAAGGAGTCAGACATCTTGGCTATCCTGTAAAAATGAATAATTAATAAAAAAACAATAAAAAGTATGGCAGCTAAAGAAATTCGTTACAATTACGAAGCTAGAGAGGCACTTAAAAAGGGTGTAGATGCCTTAGCAAATGCTGTGAAAGTTACATTAGGACCTAAAGGTCGCAATGTAATTATAGAAAAATCATTTGGTGCTCCTGCAGTAACTAAAGATGGTGTTACTGTTGCAAAAGAGATCGAGTTAAGAGACAAGACCGAGAATATGGGTGCCCAAATGGTAAAAGAGGTTGCTTCTAAGACCAATGATCTAGCTGGTGATGGAACAACTACTGCAACTGTATTGGCCCAGGTTATCTATGCTCAGGGTTTAAAGAATGTTACCGCCGGAGCTAATCCTATGGATCTGAAAAGAGGTATTGATAAAGCAGTTACCTCTGTCGTTGATCATCTTAAAAGTCAGACCCGTAAAATCAACAGTAATTTAGAGTTAGAGCAGGTTGCTACCATCTCGGCTAATAACGATACCGTTATTGGTAAGTTGATTGCAGAAGCTATGGGTAAGGTTAAAAACGAAGGGGTTATCACAATCGAGGAAGCAAAAGGTATTGAGACAACAGTTAAGGTTGTTGAAGGGATGCAATTCGATCGTGGCTACATCTCTCCCTATTTTGTGACCAATACTGAGAAGATGGAAACCGTTTTCGAGGAACCTTTTATTCTGATTTATGATAAGAAAATCAGCGTAATGAAGGATTTCTTACCAATTCTCGAAAAGGCAGTTCAAAGCGGTCGTCCTCTGTTAATTATTGCTGAGGATGTTGAGGGCGAAGCATTAGCAACCTTAGTTGTTAATCGTCTCCGTGGTTCATTAAAGGTGGCTGCAGTTAAAGCTCCTGGCTTCGGTGACCGTCGTAAAGAGATGCTGGAAGATATCGCTATCTTAACTGGTGGTGTTGTTATCAGTGAGGAGAAGGGGTATAAACTAGAGGATGCTGATCTTAGCTACTTAGGTCGTGCTGAAAAGGTATCTATTGATAAAGAGAATACGATCATTGTTAGTGGGCGCGGTGAGAAGTCACAGATTGATGCTCGCGTAGCTCAAATTAAAGCTCAAATAGGTACTACGACTTCAGATTATGACCGTGAAAAACTTCAAGAGCGTCTTGCAAAACTTAGTGGCGGCGTTGCTGTTATCTATGTTGGTGCAGCTAGTGAAGTTGAAATGAAGGAGAAGAAAGATCGTTTTGAAGATGCTCTAGCTGCTACTCGTGCTGCTAATGAAGAAGGTATCCTCCCCGGTGGTGGCGTTGCTTTCATCAGAGCCATTGAAGCTCTCGATGGTGTTAAATGTGATAACGCAGATGAGAAGACCGGAGTTGCTATCGTTCGCCGCTCTTTAGAAGAACCTCTAAGACAGATTGTAGAAAATGCTGGTCTTGAAGGATCTGTAATTGTTCAAAAAGTTAAAGACGGTAAGGGTGATTATGGCTTTAATGCTAGAACAGAAACCTATGAAAACCTCTTTGAAACAGGTGTTATCGATCCAACTAAGGTTACTCGTATAGCTCTTGAGAATGCTTCTTCTATCTCCGGAATGTTGCTAACAACCGAGTGTGTAGTTGTTGAAGCTAAGGAAGATAAACCCGCAATGCCAGCTGGTATGCCTGGTGGTATGCCCGGTGGAATGGGTGATATGTACTAAGAGTAAGTTTCTTAATCAGAGAGGTGTCTCAGCTCAAACTGAGGCACCTCTCTCTTTTATTGCTAAGTCCTGATCGCTAAACAACCAAATAATGCGAGTAGTTCTTATGTTGTGATAACAGGTGAGGGGTTTTAGATTATTCTTTCCGTTATTAATCCTTCATCTGGGAAATGCTGTGACGTTGTCATCCCTTTTAACCAGACCAATCCAGGTTTGTTGCCCGGCTTGATGTTACCTAAGTCTTTCCATCCAAAGAATTGGGCTCCATTAAACGTTGCCCATTTAAGAATAATCCATACCGGTAATTCAGGGGCAAGTCTTTGTATTTCCATTAATTCTTTAGCCATCGACAACTGAGGGTTTGATGCTGTTGAGTCTGTGCCAATAACAATAGGAACACCGCTTGAGTGCAGGAATTCAATTTTAGGAGATTTTTGATTGATGTACTGATTCGATGTTGGGCAGAGGCAAAGTGTTAGGTTGGAGTACTCTTGTTTTAGTTCATCGAGCATTGACTGTGATAGTTCGGTGTTATGAACAGCTAGAAGACGACTTTCTCTTGGAATCAGATGTTTAACAAAATCAATAGGCGATTTGAATTCATCTGGAAGATTTTTTAACATGCCTGTTTTCTCGAAGAGATCTGCCATTCCTCCCGTTCGCGACTTAAATAGCTCAATCTCTTGTTGACTCTCTGCCAAATGAAGGGAAATGGGTTGGGAGGAGGCTGCCAGGTATGGCTTTAGAAGTGAAATGAGAGAACTAGAAAGGGAATAGGGAGCATGGGGTGTTAAGGAACCAGACCCACATTCAAATTTACCCGATTCGTTAAGTAGTTGAAGCGCTTCGTTAATAATGGCATCTGATTTCAGTGGATTTAATCCGAAAATCTCAATAAAATTATGAAATAGGATAGGTGATGAGGATTTTAAATCAAAACTTACCGATGTATTACAGATGTCTCCAATTGCAGAGACCCCTTGATTGTAAAGGTTCTCAAGGGTATCACGTATTGCAATTCTCTGCTCTTCAATTGAAAAGTGTGTTCTTTGTGCTGCAATCGATTTAATAAATTCTGCCATCCCGCTACCCGGATTGGAAGATCCATTAAACATAGATAGTTCTGTGTGACAATGTGCATTAATAAAACCCGGAGCAATCGCTCCAGGGTAGTACTGTGCTTTTTTTATGAGTTCTCGGGTTGGAGAGTCTATGATTGATAGGATGACCCCCGTTTCATCGGTCTCAATCATGGCATTAGATAGTGGGGGAGTGGAACCGGGAAATAATAGATCAGTATAGAAAAGTAGTGATTTCATGCGTGATATATTCATGATTCAAATCATTCAAAATTAAGATAAGAGATTTTTTAGTATTGCATTGATAGAATTAAAACGCTTGCTTATTTATACCTGAAGTTAATTATTAAATGTAAAGTACAGATACTTTTTGTACTATGAATCGATAGGATATAAATGATATCGTTTTTTTTACGATATTGGTGCGCTATTTAAACAATAATCAATTTATGAAAGTTAGATCAATATTTTTGTTAATTATTGCTTTTATAACACTTAGTCTGAGTGCTCAGGAGAAGGTTGAAATGGTTCAGGATTCCTTTCTTGACAAGAAGATAAAGATGCTGCAAAGAGGACAGGATGATGATAGACTTTATCAGGAATTTAAGGGATGGCAAGGGAGTTATCGCTTTACTTCCGCTCAGGTAAGAAGAGTATGTGATTTATTCAGGACTGATCAAAAGAGGCTAGAATTTGCCATAGATTCGTATGCTGACGTTGTTGATAAAGAGAATTTTTGGATTGTATATGATGCATTTAATAAAATGTCATCGGCTATACGGTTATATGATTTCATTTTAATAACAGAAGGAGTCATTCATGAGGATCCAGGGGTGGATGATTTCTATGATTTGGGTTATGATTATCCAGATTGGGAGCGATATAATGGGCCTCATACTTGCGGTGCCCCAATGCAGGAAGATTTGTTTCGATCGGAGGTAAAAAGCTTTGGAGGTCGTGGAATAAGTGGAGGTTTCAATTCTTTTGGGACTAGATTTAGTAGTTACTGTATTTCTGTCAGGCAACTCATGAAGATTTGTTTATTGACGCAAGATGAGCGTCAGCGTCTTAGTTTAATAAATGATTTATGGGCAGTTGTTTATGATGTAGATAATATTGATTACTTAGCTCAATTGTTTAAAAGTGCAAAAGGCAAGGATGAGTTTTATTCATTTGTTGAGAGTGTGCGTAAGCATGGTTTTGATCCTTTGCCTCCAGTGGTAGGAAATTGTCGCGTCAGTGATGAGGAGTTGGATGGTTTTGCACAAACGATTTCCAGGCAGACCTTTGAGAACACTCAAAAGATGATGGCACAAGATATTATATCTAAAGGTCGTTGTTTTAAAGCAATACAGATTGCTCGGTTGGTTAAGTTGTTTACCTATGATAATACTCAGGTTGAAATGGCAAAGTTTGCTTATCAGTATTGTGTTGATAAAGAGAATTATTACCAAGTAGTGGATGTTCTGAGTTTCGATAGTAGTAAAACTTCGTTAAT
This sequence comes from uncultured Bacteroidales bacterium, assembly GCA_964444785.1. Taxonomy (GTDB): domain Bacteria; phylum Bacteroidota; class Bacteroidia; order Bacteroidales; family TTA-H9; genus JAJTBW01. The sequence goes on from CAYUII010000007.1 coordinate 95,786, forward strand.
GGAGTTTATCAAAAGTAAATAATTGAACTGATTAACGATCAATTTTATTTTTAGCATGTTATTTGTATGTAAGTGCCTCATATAGGAGGCACTTTATATTTATATTTGATTATTATTTAAAGAAAACATAATGCAGGCGCTAAAACATTTTACATTGGAAGGTCAAATCGTTGATGTAGTTAATCAACGGATTATATCTGGCGTTATTGAGGTTGAGGATGGTCGGATTAAGCGCATCAAGGAGCGAGCCGTTAATGAAAGTCACTATATTTTGCCCGGGTTTGTAGATGCACATGTTCATATAGAGAGCTCGATGCTAGTCCCTTCCGAATTTGCTAGGGTAGCAGTTACTCACGGAACGATTGCTGTAGTTTCTGACCCTCATGAGATAGCTAATGTTTTAGGGGTGGAAGGAGTGAAATTTATGATTGAAAATGGGAAGAAAGTTCCATTTAAGTTTTATTTTGGTGCTCCAAGTTGTGTCCCTGCAACGAAATATGAGACTTCAGGAGCTTCATTAGGCCCCTCTGATGTTGAGAAATTACTTGCTTTACCTGATGTAAACTTTTTAACCGAAATGATGAACTATCCAGGGGTTATCTCAAAGGATAGTCAGGTTATGAAGAAACTCGAGATCGCTAAGAAGGCAGGAAAGCCTATTGATGGCCATGCACCAGGTTTAAGCGGGGATGATTTACAGCAATATATCGATTCAGGGATCTCTACCGACCATGAGGCATCTACTTTTGAAGAGGCTTTTGAAAAGATACAACGAGGAATGAAGATTATTATCAGGGAAGGATCAGCCGCCCGTAACTTCGATACTCTCTCTTCTTTGATACAGGAGTATCCAGCTATGGTGATGATGGGAGCAGATGATTTACACCCTAGTGATTTATTGCAAGGACATGTTAATGTGCTTGTAAAAAGAGCTTTAGCTCTTGGGTATGACGTCTTTCGTGTTATTAGAGCGGCTACTTACAATCCAGTGAAACACTACAACCTAAAAGTGGGTCTGTTACAACCGGGCGATCCAGCTGATATGATGGTTGTTAATAATTTGTCTGACTTCAAAATTAAAGAGGTTTTTATAGATGGAATCAAGGTATCGGAGTCAGGATCCTGTTTAGTCCCGCCTGTCCCTATTCAAAGACCTAATCGTTTTAGAAGTGGGTTAGTTAGACCAAGTGATTTTGTGGTAAAAGCTGAAGGACGTCATATGCGGGTAATAAAAGCTTATGATGGGCAACTCTCAACTACCGCTATCTCTGTTCATCCAAATGTAATAGGTGGTGAGGTTGTTGTTGATCTGGATAATGACATTCTTAAAATTGCTGTTATTAATAGATATCAAAATGATGCACCTCCTTTTACAGCCTTTGTTCAAGGCTTTGGTCTAAAAAGAGGAGCAATGGCCTCTACAGTAGCGCATGATAGTCATAATATTATTGTTGTTGGTACCAATGATGAAGATATGGCAAGGGCTGTTAACGCAGTTATTGAAGTTAAAGGTGGTATTTCTGTTGCAGATAAATCAGATGTCTTTATCTTACCGCTTCCTGTAGCCGGATTAATGTCAGATATGGATGGACAGACTACTGCACGTAGATTTCAATTAATGGAACAGTTTATATTAAGCTGGGGCTCAAATCTCAAAGCCCCATTTATGACGTTGTCTTTTATGGCTTTACTTGTAATACCAGAGTTGAAAATAAGTGACAAGAGTTTATTTGATGGCACTAATTTTGCATATGTTCCATTGTTTATAGAAATGTAGACCTGATATCATTTGTGATGTGTTCTTTGTTTAAATTAAGATATGATATAAGTGATTGATATTCATGATTATTTCTTGGGTTATCAAATCAATTATATCTGATAATTTATTTGGTTTTCTGATTATTGTAGAATTCTAATAATTGGAAAAGAGTGGCTAATGTTATCACAGTTTAGTTTCTGAATTGTTTAATTGTTATTTTTGTAAAAAAAAACCTATGTCTAAAATTAATTTGGATATTGCGAAATTGGAAAATGCCGCAAGTAAATTAAGAGCTATGGCGCATCCGATGAGGATAGCTATCATTGATATGCTGAATGAAGTCGAGATGATGAGTGTTACCGAGATATATGAGCGTTTGGAGATTGAACAAGCCTCGGCATCTCATCATTTGAATATTTTGAAGAATAAAGGTGTTTTAGTTTCAAAGCGTGATGGCAAAAAGATTTTTTATGCTTTGAAAAGTAAAACAATAAATCAAATCATTGGTTGTCTTAATATTTGTAGTGAGGATTAATTCAGTAATCTTTTCTATGAGAACGGGGCCGAATTTTTTCGGCCCCGTTCTCGTTTAATAGATCTTAATATTATTATTGACTTTGATGCATTTTATCTAATCAGCCTTTAGCAAATAAACTTCTGGCAAGATAGGCTTCCAAAAAGAGTTTATTTGCACTGATTTCGAGCTCTAATTGAAATTCGGAAGGCTCCATTGCTCTTCTACATCCCAATTTGCTCTTATCTCGATTACCTGTGGATAATAGATTACTGGTTCTGCTTGACGTTTGGAGAAGTACTCTCCTGGATCCCAAATTCTATTCTTGTTTTTATCAAGGATGGCTCTAATTCGATACTTTGCAGGTAAAAGCTTACTTATTAACATCTTTTTATCGTCTGGAAAGATGGTTTTAATTTTTTTGTCTTTCTCGTCTAACAACTCAAAGAACCAATTGCCCTTTTGGAAGTTCTCTAAGTTAAGTATTAGTTGACCGTAAGATTCCGGGCCAGATGTGCTTATAGATAGGTCTTCTTTTTTGTTTTTCATGCCAAGTACGCTAACAAATGTTGAGTCTTTTATAACAATCCGGTAGCTTGATATCGGTTCCGGTAAAATGGCTGATTGCCAAATCATACTCAAAGAATCGATCTTATGAAAGGCAAGTTGAGTTGTATCTTTTGAAGAATATAGTAGTATCGCACTATCTTTCTCAATAAGTCTAACAGGTTGATCAAAGGTAAATGTGAAGGGTTGGTAGTATCGTGTTTTACCCGATTCAGTTAAAAGAGAAATCTTAAGGGTTTCAACTACTGGTTTTTTTGACTTTCTATTTGTTGGAGGCTGAATTGTCCAGCTTTTGTTGATGGTATCACTTACATTTCTTTTGTCTTTAATAATAAGTTTTATTGAATCTGCATTTTGATTAGGAAGCCAGATTGCAAGGGTGTCCCGGTTATTTGACCATTTGTAAATCAATTCACTTTTCAGCGATGGTTGGAATTCAAGACTTGGCTCTTTAAGAGGCATCCTCCAACATAGTTGGCCCTGATTTGAGCGTATCAAATTAAAACCTAAAAATCGTTGGGTTGAATCTATTTCCTGGAATAGTGTCAAATCTACTTTTGGGTATACTACTGGCACAAGGTTTTCGGTGATTGAATCGTTCTTTGAGGTGGTATAGGGTGTATTATTAACTACACTTGATGGTTTTTGTAATTTTTCGATCTCTTTTTTGGGGTGAAGTGAATCAGCTGGAGAAACCGTATCGCTACTTGGAGTGTTATTGTTAGTTTGCAGGGTTGAAGTTGAGTCATTAAAGACATTAACAGGGGTAGTTTGGGTTGTATCTATATTGCTTGTGTCGTTCTGCTGTTTTTTGGGAGGTGCTACGTAAAAAGGTTCAACAAGTGAATCTGGATACCCAACGATCTCGGCGAACCGGTCATAGGTAAAAGAACTATTGATATCTTTAAAAGCTAAGAGTTGGTATTTCCCTTTTGCCACGTTCTGGATCTCCCAAATGCCCTCTTTTGAAGCAACTGCTAAATATCTGGGCGGGGTTAGTAGTGGAAGGGAATCTGAAGGATGAATGGAATCTTGCGCTGGCCAAAGACCAACAAAAACTCCCTCTTCTGGCTTACCGGTCATTGCTGAAACTTGTGAGCCACTTAAAACCAATGAGTCTATATGTGGGCCTGTAGAGAAAACATAGCTAAATGGTTCTAATGGATTTCCTTCAGTTATATCTTGGATGGCGTCGGTGAAAAAGAAACTATATGTCAAACTATCAATAAGCTTCTCTTTTAATTCAATGATGAGTTTCTTCCCACTGAGTTTATATTCAGGAGCCTCTTTCATTGGTGGACTAACTAGGATTTTATTATTTCCAGTGTTAAGTTTTACATATTCATTGAACTCAATCTCAATTTTATTACTCTTAAAATTGGTGCTCCGATCTCGAGGATTACTCTTTAAGATTTTTGGAGGAGTCGTGTCTTTTGGCCCACCGGTAGGCATAACCGGATTGGCGCAAGCATTAAGAATGAGATAGACGGCAATGGTGAAATAGAAGGCCGGTCTTGTCTTTATAGCAGAGCGAATGTTAAACATGAATTCGATTTTCGAATTGTAAAATTACGTAGTATTTGGATATCATTGCTATCTGGTGTCGTTCGGAATAACAATACAGTCTGGGTGAGTACGGGTTTTATATGCTGAATGTTTAATGAGTTTAGCTCAACCGAAACATATCTAATTAGAGTGTTTTAAATGTATATCCCCGCTCAATAAGCTTTTCTATTATTATTGGTAATGCTTTAAGCATTCGGGGTGCAGCCTTTAAACTATCATGAAAAACGATGATATCACCCCCTTTTACATTCTTTAGTACTACATCAACGCAATCTTTATAAGTGAAATCTGCAATATAGTCTCCTGTAAGAATGGACCATAAAACGATTCTATATTTGGGCCGAAGATGAAGGTATTGGCAAAGGTTAATTCGGCCGTATGGTGGGCGAAATAGGTTCGTAGGCACTAAATTTGCGGCTGCGATGGTGTCTTTTATATATAGATTATTTTTGGTTTTAAATCCATTAAGGTGATGCAGCGTGTGGCCTCCAACAGTGTGCCCATCAGATATCAGACGTTTGAAGGTATCCGGATGTTTTTGAATGTTCTCACCGACACAAAAGAAGGTTCCTTGTATCTCATATTGTTTTAGAATATCCAAAACTGCAGGAGTTATTTCCGGTATCGGTCCATCATCAAAGGTTAGGTATATGCTTTTCCCTTTTTTGTGTACTAGGAAGAAAGGGGAAAGCATATATCTAATCCATTGTGGAAGCGCTAAAGGGTATCCAGGATTTTTATTTTTATTTTGCGGCTCCAATTTTCTTGAGATAGTCTGAGTAAATTTCTTCAGACATTGTTTTAATTTTCCCACCAATTTCTATTTGATCATAGTTATATGCCAAATCAGAAAGGTGATGTAAAACAGCGATTGCTTGACGGAAATTAGACTCTTGTTTTTTAAGAACCTTCTCTGGTTGGTTTGCATACCATTCCGCTTTATCGGCATAGTCGTTGGCAACATCCGTTAATAACGGATTGATAAGATCGAATTGTTTAGCAGCCATCCCACTTTCGATTAAATAAAGTAGAGAGAGGTCGCTAGGAATCGTTGAACGAGGGTACCGCTCAAGTGCTAGTTGAATGATCTCACCAGCTTCTTTGTTTTTTCCTTCAGCAGCAAGCTCGAAAGCCAGTTGACTATGTATTATTCTTAAACTAGAAGCATTCCTTCTGTAATCTTCATTATAATAGAGATCTGGATTGGACATATTCGGAATATGATTCCCTTTGATCAACTCGGTCAACCGTTTTGTGTTTATTTGATTCCCTTCAACTAAACTCTTGCCTGGAAGTGGGGATAGCGTATAGATTAAACCGTCATTTCTGAGATAAGGACTAAGAGCGATAGAGACGGGACTAGCATTATTATTTGTAAAGCAAATAGGACGCTCCCAATTATTGTGCGCTAGAATGTCTAGTAGGGCCAGATCACTTTTGCCAATTCCTCCTCCTTCGATTCTAAAAATGACGCCGTTTGGAGAGACGATGGATGTATCGGAGGGAAGTATCTCCTTAGGATAATTTTGTTTCGGGTCTGTTCTTAGCCAGAAAGTGTTTCCGGGAAAGACATCTAAGAGGCCTTGTTCTGTGGAGGTTTTAAAAGATTCAGGGCTTTTACTTAAATGGGCATAAAGTGCTTGCAGATCAATTACCGACGTACTATCGCCTGCGTCCATTAAATAGATCATGTCAAGATTTCCATCATTATACGTGGCAAGTGGTAGTTTGACGGGCAATGGTTCAGATTGATATTGCTTCTTTGTCATCTGCCTTATATACCAATCACTGTTGAATAGACTTAAGTTACATACTCTAACATCTGTTCTGTAACCTTCTACTTCTTGAACATACCAAAGCGGAAACGTATCATTATCTCCAGCAGTAAAGAGGATGGCGTTTTTCGGACAGGCATCTAGGTAGCTTTTCGCTTGATTGACGGCGTCATACCTTCCGCTACGATCATGATCATCATAGTTTTGGGAGAATAGGAGTAGAGGAACTGATAGAGTGAATAAGCCTCCGATAGTTAAACCTAATAAGGGTTTAAGATAATCAGAGAGTGTTTTTAATATTGCGAGAGTTCCTACACCTATCCAAATTGCAAAAGCATAAAAGGAGGCGGCATAAGCATAATCTCTTTCTCTTGGTTGGGGTGAGGTTTGGTTTAAATAGATAGCTATGGCTAATCCTGTCATGAAAAAGAGTAGAAAGACTTGCCAAGCGCCATTTTTATGTTTTCTGAAATGATAAATTAAACCAATTAACCCAAACAGGAGCGGCAGGAGATAATAGCTATTGCGTGCTTTGTTATCTAATGTTTTTGGTGCTGTGGACAAATCACCAACTCTTGTTTTATCTAGAAATGAGATGCCGGTAATCCAGTTGCCGTTAGCTCGGTTACTTGTACCTTGAATATCATCTTGTCTGCCTGAGAAATTCCACATGAAATATCGGAAATACATATGGTCAATCTGATAGGAGAAAAAGTAGGTTAGGTTATCCTTGAAGGTTGGAGGGGTAAGGTCTTTAGGGTCTTTACCAGTCCAGACTTTATAATCATTAATGTGTTTATTCTCCTGGCTGTACATGCGAGGGAAGATGGTCATTCTATTCTCCTCATAGACCGGTGAGCGCCCAAAAACAGAGTTAAATTTCTCATAGACCCCTTTTGCTTTGTTCTTTCTGTATAGGGGAGGTTTCTGATCAAGCTTTATCATTTCAGCATCATAGTATGGCCCTTTGAGGAGTGGCCAATCCCCGTATTGGTCACGATTTAGATAACTGAGAAGTGCTGGCGCATTTGATGGCTCTCCTTCATTAATAGGGGTTCCAGCATTTGCTCTAATCACTAATATCATGAAAGAGCTATAGCCGATCATTAGAAAAGTTAGACCAAGAGAGATCATGTTAATCTCTCTCCGTTTTTTCTGGTATTTATTAATGACGAATATAAGGCCGCTAAAGAAAGATAAAATGATGATTCCTGAAAGTAAGCTTGTAGCTGAGGTAAGGAGCATTAGCCCAAGAAAGCTAACACAACCTATTAATATATATAGGTATTGCTTTTTTTCGCTAATTGAGTATAGTATAGCCGAGGATAAAAGAGAGATCAGTACGATTAAAGCAATTAATGACCCAGTGTTAAAGGGGAGTCCCAGTTGGTTTATAAATAGGATTTCAGTTGCGGCAAAGAACTTTACGGTAAAAGGAATGATTCCGAATAGAATGAGTGAAACTATAACAAAGGAAGCGGTTAGATAAAGAATGAATTTTAAAGTGGATTGTCTCTTCTCTTTTCTAGCATAATACACCATCGTAATTGCCGGAATGGCTAAAAGATTTAGTAGATGAACTCCAATGGATAGGCCTACCAGGTAGGTGATCAATATAAGCCATCTGTCGGCAAAGATGTCGGCATCACAGGCTTCATCCCATTTCAAGATAGCCCAAAACACGGCTGCTGTAAATAACGATGACATGGCATAGACTTCCCCTTCAACAGCGCTAAACCAAAATGAATCAGTAAAAGAATAAGACATACTGCCAATAAATGAGGCTAACAGTATGATGATAGATTTTGGCTCAATTAGTTTTCGTAACAAGAGGGAGATGCTCCAGAAGAGGAAGAGTATAGTGAACGCACTTGATAGAGCCGACATGTAGTTAATCATTCGAGCAGCTTCTCCATTTGATGGGTCAGCCAAGAACCCAAATATCCGACCTGTAAGTTGAAAGAATGGGGCTCCAGGTGGATGTCCTACTTGTAATTTAAGTGCAGTGGCAATGTATTCTCCACAATCCCATAGGCTTGCGGTAGGTTCTGCTGTATAGATATAAAGAGAAGCCGAGATAATGAAGACCAACCACCCGGCGAGGTTATTCCAGAACTTAAACTGTTTCATTCAAGTCTATATTTGGCTTAGACATTTGTTGCAACGAAGATACTTAAAATCCTTACAGAATGAAGAAATAAGGGATTATTGGCTTATGGCTCTCTTGTTAAAATTTATATTTCGATTTTTCATTATCATCAAATTCAATCAAATTCCTGAAGGAAGGAAGAGAAGCTATGGGTAATGCTGAGCTATCGTAATAATGGATGAGAAAGTGAAATAGTGAAGTTGTCTTAGGAGTGGCTTTTAGATGTTATTTCTGCTAAAGCTACGTCTAATGAAGGGTAAGAGAATACAAACCCATGATCTATTAAGCGTTTTGGATTTACCACCTGTCCTTTTAGTAAGGTCTCTGCTGCTTCTCCATACATTAATTTAAGGACGAGTTTTGGAATGCTAAAAAGAGCTGGTTTTTTGATGATTTGACTGAGAGTTCTTGTCAGTGCATGATTGTTGACTATTTGAGGAGCAACAAAGTTTACAGGGCCACTTATAGATGGGCTATTTATAATGAAGATCATCGCTTTAATTACATCCGTAAGATGGATCCAAGGGAATGGTTGTTTGCCATTTCCAATCTTACCCCCTAGTCCTAGTTTAAAAATGGGAAGCATTTGTTTAATTGCCCCTCCTTTATCTGACAAGATAACCCCGAACCGCATATTAACTATTCTGCATCTTCCATCAACGATCTGGGAGGCTTCCTCCCATCGCTGTACTAAATGACCAAGGAAATCGGGAGCGGCTTGATATTGATCTTCTTGATTTATTCCTTCACTGCTATAAATCCCCACTGCACTAGCCACAAGAAATGTTGTTGGAGCTTCTTTGGCCTGAAGGATTGCTTTCGCCAAGAGTTTGGTCGTTTCAACTCGACTATCTATTAGTCTTTTTCTGACATCAGGAGTCCATCTTTGGAGAATAGGTTCACCACTTAGGTGAATGATAATTTCAGATCCATTAATCTTTTGAGCTAGGTGAGCAACATCCAAACTAAAGTCTGTCCTTGAGAGGTTGAAAACCTCGTGATTGAGACTTTTAAGGTAGAAGCATAATTCTTTGCCTACCAGCCCGGTTGAACCACTGACAACTATCTTCATGTTAGCATCTTTTCTTTAAAACAAAAAAATGGTTTAAAAGTTAACAGTATGCATAATTATACTTAACAGAAACATGAAAAGAATGTGTCTCAGAAAATATATTGTACCTTTGCACTGTGTTTTCGTTAACAGTAGAAGACATGTGTCATAAAAACGAACATTAGATGAACAGTAAAGAATCACCCAATACCAGAGAGAAGCTATTCAGCGAATTTCCTCCGGTTTTAACCGAGGCGTGGGAGAAGGTGATCACAGAAGACCTGAAGGGTGCCGATTATGAGAAGAAACTCGTATGGCGCACCGAAGAGGGCTTCAAAGTGAAACCTTATTACCGCGAAGAGGATTTGAAGCAGTTGGAATTTCTGCGTCGTAATCCTGGTGAGTTTCCATTTGTCAGGGGTAGTAAGACAGATGGGAACCAATGGTACATCCGTCAGGAGATCCAAGTTGAGCAAGGAAAGAGTGTAGAGGCTAATAAAAAGGCCTTACAGTTATTGACAAAGGGCGTTAATTCTATTGGCTTCAGAATTTGTGGAAGTGTTGAGATCAGCTATGATGATTTCGCCGCTTTAATGGCCAATATTTGTCTTCAAGAGACTGAGGTTAATTTTACTCTTGGTAAGCAAGCGCACCTAATTGTTAAATATTTAGTGCGTTTCCTTGATGAGAATAAGATTAATTATAGCAGTTTTAAAGGTAGTATAGAATTAGATCCTTTAGGCACATTGGTTCGTAAAGGAACCATTAAGTCTATTGCTGCTACCATTGAAGAAGCACTTGAGATGGTTGCCGCTATCCGTAAGGAAGCAGCTATAATTCCTGGGCTTAAAACTATTGCTATCCATGGTAAATATTATGGCAATGCTGGAGCAACTCTTACTCAGGAGCTAGCTTTTAGCTTAAGTCAAGGCGTTGAGTATTTATCAAGACTAACCGAGAGAGGGCTCTCAATAGAGGAGATTAGCCCTGCTATGAAGTTTGTTTTCTCTACAGGAGCGAATTATTTCCTTGAGATTGCACGTATAAGAGCTGCAAGATTGCTTTGGGCTCATATTATTAAGGAGTATGGCGCAAAATCAGAGGATTTATGTAAAGCTTATATTCATACTGAAACTTCGTCTTGGAATATGACTCTGTATGATCCATATGTTAATATGTTAAGGACTACTACAGAGTCGATGTCAGCCATAATAGGTGGAACAGATAGTCATACAACACTACCTTTTGATCATGCTTATGGTGAGTCTACCGAGTTCTCGGAGAGAATTGCACGTAATCAGCAATTACTTTTAAAGAGTGAGTCCCATTTTGATAAGATAAATGATCCCGCTGCTGGTTCATATTATTTAGAAAATTTGACTAATGAGATTGCTGAGCAGGCATGGAAGCTCTTCTTAAAGATTGAAGAAGAGGGTGGTTTCTATGCTTCTATTTTGAAGGGTACCATTCAAGGAATCGTTGAAGAGACTCGTGAGAAACGTTATAATGCACTTGCTACACGTAGGGATACTTTATTAGGCATTAACCAATATCCTAACTTCACAGAGAAAATGGATAAAGAGTTAAAAGAGTCTTTATTAATGCCTGTAACCTGTACCTGTGGCGGTAATTGTGATGTTAAGACCTTAGGAGAATATCGTGGTGCATTAGCCTTCGAAGCACTTCGTTACAGAACAGACCTGCAAGCTGCTAAATCAAGAAGGCCAAAGGCATTTATGATGACCATCGGCAATTTGGCAATGCGTAAAGCACGTAGCCAGTTTGCTTGTAATTTCTTTGCCTGTGCTGGCTTTGAGGTTGTGGATAACAATGGTTTTAAGACAGTGGAAGAGGGTGTTCAAGCAGCTATTGCGGCTAATGCCGATATCACTGTTTTGTGTTCAAGTGATGATGAGTACGCCACTTTGGCCATTCCTGCTTTCCAGCAATTGACTGGAAAGAGTATTATGGTTATTGCTGGTAACCCTGCTTGCACCGACGAGCTACAAGCAGCAGGCATCCGCCACTTTATATCCGTTAAGTCAAATGTATTAGAAACCCTGACGTCGTTCCAGACTGAATTGGGAATATAATCTTCGATTCGTAGAACAATAATCCGGATGATGAATAAACTAGAAATTCAGGTTACCTCAGAAATCGGAGAGCTTCAAGGCGTCATTCTTCACACTCCCGGTGCTGAAATAGAGAATATGACGCCTATGAACGCCGAAAGAGCTCTTTACAGTGATATCCTTAACCTGGCTATTGCCTCTAAGGAGTATGCACAATTGGAAGGGGTTCTGTCAAAGGTAACACGAACTTTTCAGGTCAAAGAATTATTAATTGAGACTTTGGCGAATGAAAAGGTAAAATCCAATTTCATCCAAAAGATTTGTAAGCTTGAGAAGGCTCCTCAAATTGAGCCCTATCTCTACACTCTTGAAGCCGACGATTTGGTGAAGCATGTAATTGAAGGGATTGTAATGACAAAGAATACGCTCACACGCTACTTAAGTAAGGAGCGCTATGAACTTCGTCCGTTACATAACTTCTTTTTTACACGTGACTCTGCTGTTTCTGTAGGTGGAAAAGTGTTGATTAGCCGCATGGCCAATCAGGTGAGAATGCATGAAGCTATGGTTATGGAGACCATCTTCAATTTCCATCCTGAAATTCATGCACAAACACTTAGTTGTCCTGATAATCCTCTTCAACCTGAACCAGTATCTTTTGAAGGAGGTGATATTCTGATAGCACGCGATGATCTTTTGGTCATTGGGTTAAGCTCCAGAACCACTTCGCAAGGTATAGATAAAATTGTTGAGTGTTTGAAGGGCAAAGAGATGATAAAGCATGTTTTGGTTCAAGAGCTTCCATTAAAGCCAGAATCATTTATCCATCTTGATATGACTTTCACTTTTCTTGATACCGACAACTGTATGATCTATGAGCCGGTGATCATGAACTCAAACCGCTATCTTACACTGCACATTCAGATTGATTGCGGAAAAGTGATTAGTATTAAAGAGGAAAAGAACCTGCTTACTGCTCTGAAGTCTTTAGGTATGGATCTGAAACCCATCTATTGTGGTGGAGAGGCAGATAGATACAATATGGAGAGAGAACAGTGGCATAGCGGTGCTAACTTCTTTGCTTTTGCTCCGGGTAAGATAATTGGCTACGAACGAAACATACATACCATTGAGAATCTGAACCGTCATGGCTTCGAGGTCTTACGTGCAGAAGATGTTATCAATGGAAGTAAAGATCCTATGAGTTATAAAAAATGTGTTGTTACCATTGAAGGTTCCGAGTTATCTCGTGGAGGTGGCGGTGCTCGCTGCATGACCATGCCGATAAATCGTAAACCTGTTGAGTGGTAATGGTATACCTATAAAACACACGAACAATGAAACCCAATTTCCATAACGTTAATTTCAGATCGCAGTCTGGAAAGCCGGAACAAGGGAACATTTCAGGGGAAAATAGTACAGAACATTCAAGTTGGCTTACTCCTGAATTAATCCCTGTTAAGCCTTTTTATACTGCTAATGATCTGGCTGACATGGAACATCTGCATTATGCAGCAGGAATCCCTCCTTTCCTTAGAGGGCCCTACTCTACAATGTATGTGATGAGACCATGGACCGTGCGTCAATACGCCGGGTTTTCAACGGCTGAAGAGTCTAATGCCTTCTATCGCCGTAATTTGGCCGCCGGTCAAAAAGGGCTTTCTATTGCCTTTGACCTCGCTACCCACCGTGGATATGACTCCGACCACCCTCGCGTTGTGGGTGATGTTGGTAAGGCTGGTGTAGCTGTTGATAGTATCCTTGATATGAATATCCTTTTTGACCAGATCCCGCTGGACAAGATGTCTGTATCAATGACCATGAATGGTGCTGTTCTTCCTGTAATGGCTTTCTATATCGTGGCTGCTCTTGAACAAGGGGTTAAACTGGAGCAACTTTCAGGTACTATCCAGAATGATATTCTTAAGGAATTCATGGTGAGAAACACCTATATCTATCCCCCTCTGCCTTCAATGAGGATTATTGCTGATATCTTCCAATATACCTCTAAGAATATGCCTAAATTCAATAGCATCAGTATCTCTGGATACCATATGCAGGAAGCCGGTGCACCGGCCGATATTGAATTAGCGTATACCTTGGCTGACGGATTAGAATATATTCGTACTGGTGTGGCTGCCGGAATGAATGTTGATGACTTTGCTCCTCGACTCTCTTTCTTCTGGGCTATCGGTATGAATCACTTCATGGAGATTGCTAAGATGCGTGCTGCTCGCCTTCTTTGGGCAAAGCTTATCAAGCAATTTAATCCAAAAAATCCAAAGTCTTTGGCTCTTCGTACTCATAGCCAAACGTCAGGCTGGAGTCTCACAGAACAGGATCCGTTCAATAATGTGGGTCGTACTTGCATCGAAGCCATGGGTGCTGCATTAGGTCATACACAGTCGTTGCATACCAATGCTCTGGATGAAGCTATTGCTCTGCCAACAGACTTCTCTGCTCGTATCGCTCGTAATACACAGATTTATATCCAAGAGGAGACTAATATCTGTCGGAGTGTGGATCCTTGGGCTGGCTCATACTATGTTGAGACTCTCACGAATGAGATCGCTCATAAAGCATGGGAACTCATTCAGGAGGTTGAATCATTGGGTGGCATGGCTAAGGCTATTGAAACCGGTATTCCTAAGATGCGTATTGAAGAGGCTGCTGCTAGAAAACAGGCTCGTATTGACAGCAAAAAGGATACTATTGTCGGTGTAAATAAATTTAGACTCGAAAAGGAAGATCCTATCGAAACTCTTGAGGTTGATAATACAGCAGTTCGTGAAGCGCAGCTTAAACGCCTCGCAAAACTACGTGCCGAGAGAAATAATGATGAAGTTAAAAAGGCTCTCGATGCTATTACCCATTCAATGGAGTCAGGCGAAGGTAATCTTCTTGAACTAGCTGTTGAAGCTGCAAAAGTTAGAGCTAGCCTTGGCGAGATCTCAGATGCCATTGAAAAGGTGGCTGGTCGTTATAAAGCTGTTATAAGAAGTATTTCAGGCGTGTATAGTTCAGAATCAAAAGGCGATGAAAGCTTTGCTCATGCTGCTGCTCTCGCCGATGAGTTTGCTAAATTAGAAGGACGCAGACCTCGTATTATGATTGCTAAGATGGGTCAGGATGGCCACGATCGTGGAGCTAAGGTTGTTGCAACCGGCTACGCTGACTTAGGCTTCGATGTTGATATCGGTCCTCTATTCCAAACCCCTGAGGAATCAGCTCGTCAGGCAGTCGAGAATGATGTACATGTCTTAGGTGTTTCTTCTCTTGCCGCTGGCCATAAGACTCTTGTGCCGCAGGTAATGGAAGAACTTAAAAAACTTGGAAGAGAAGATATCATGGTAATTGTTGGTGGCGTTATTCCCCCTCAAGATTATGATTATCTCTATCAGCATGGTGTAGCTGCTATCTTCGGTCCTGGTACCGTAATATCTGAAGCAGCTATTAAGATGCTAGAGATTCTTCTTAGTCTAAGAAAATAATAGCCTAAGTTATTTACCTTGACTTTGTGATCATTGACATTAATTGTTAAGCTGGATCGCATATATCAAGTTCATTTGGTCGCTGCTAAAGCTGATCAATAACACAGAAAGGAGGGCAGAAGCCCTCCTTTTGTGTTTTCTTGGCAATCATATGTGATGAGCCTTAGTATAGATTAAGATTAAAAGTTGTTGATAACTGGAATCAGTTTATTGTATTAGTGCGTCTGTTTTATCTTTGGTCATTCTTATTACTAACTTCTGCTGCCGTTATTTCGAATGACTATAGCGAACTGATTTTTTAAGAGAAGTTAATAGTCATAACACCTTATAGAACTGATTTGAGTAGTTAATTGAAGATAGAGTCTAGTTATGTAATTATGGTTATTGGTAAACTTATTACTGTGTGCCGTAAGTTGTTAAGTATGTTCCCTAATATCAGATCATAGGCAACATATATAAATAGTAATGCTGAATCTATCTTCTGATATTGGAGATTCTCTTGTTAATTAGTAATGAAGTAATGTTAGTAAAAACTATATGAGGTAATGTTGTACTTGATAGTTAGTGGTAAGGTAGTCAGTAAGTAAAAGAGATAGGGTTGAAAATAGAGCACTAAAATAGGTATTACTAAATAGGAGAATTATGTTGATGCTTTTGACAATTAGGTGGTTTAGGGCTTGGTCTTCAGATGTATAAATACGCATATAGGAAGTTGAGAGAGGTGGTTTAAAATAGAAGAAGATCATGGTATTACTAAACATTTTGGATTTGTGGGTGTTTTGTAAGGCAGCGAATTATCATTTGTCTATTATTGATGGTGCTGAAAATGTGGGTTTTTTATTTGAACATTTTAAAGAAACAGTAAATCAGAGCAAAAACAAAACTATAAATACTTCAAATATATATACACTTACGAAAAACAAAGTAAAAAATCTTGCGTTAAAACTTAATTATATTATTTTTGTGATTTATTAGGCAAAACAAATTGTATTTCGATTTATCTTATCAAAGAATTTCAGAGCATATACTCAAAGGCTATGGCAGACTCATTAAAAGTAAAAATCACCAGCGGCAGTATTAATGTCGAATTGGAAGGGAGTTCGGATGTTGTAATTGAACAACTTAACGAGCTTCGTAGGAGTGGTCTTGGAAACATTTTCGATTCAGAAGCAGGAAGAACTAAAAGTTCATCGACAGGTGCAGAAGGAACTGGTCCCAAGAAAAGGGGTAGGAAACCCAAAAATGCGTCAGCTGTCACACCAGTTGATAGCGACATGCCCAAAAGGAAACGTGGCCGCCCTCGTCTAAGACCTTTAGACGATGAGGGTAACCTCGCTGATCCTAATGGCGTTGCTGCTCGAAGAGCTGCCAGACAAGAGCGTAAAGCTCTTAAAGAGGCAGCCAGACAAGAAAAACTTTTAGCTAAAGAAGAAGCTAGAAGACTCAAGGAGGAGGAAAAGGAGAGAAAAAGCCGACTAAAAAAGGCGAAAAATAAAAAGAAGACTAAACCGGTTTCTAGTAGATTAGCTGCAACAGAACCTGAAATCGATATGAGTCAGATTAAAAATCTTCAGATTCCAGAACTTCAGGCAATAGTTGATAGAGGCCTTCCAGGCCCAGAGAAAGAATGGATTGTAACCTATTCTTTATTTGCTTCAGAATTTGGGAAACGCTCTTTTTCTCGTGATGAAATAATGGAGCTTTATCAAAACACCGGTAGGAGAGACCAAAGTAAGATTAATAATCTTACAAACAATATTAAGATCTGTATTGTGAAGAAGTGGCTTGATTCCCCTTCTGACAAGAAACTCTACATGACTGAGGAGGGACTTAAATATGGTTATAGAATCATTTTACGTGATGCTCCTATAGTTCAAACAAAACTTGGAAGAAAACCAAGAAGAGTGGTTCAAGCTGCTCTTAAGAGAAAAAAGGTTAGCCTTCTCTCGCAGGAAAAAAGTGCGATAGACGCTGAATTTATCGCTAATCAGGATGAGTCCAAATAATAAACTTTATTGCATTGAGAGCCCCTTTTGGGGCTCTTTTTTTTAGAATAGATGTTGACTGCTTATCAATAGGATTCTAAGTCTATTGTTAATTGAGGCTGTTAAATCTTATACTGGCGTTAATCTCTTACATTTGACTCTTAAATTAAATACAACTTATGAAAATAATCGATGAATTCAAGGCCTTTGCACTCCGTGGTAACATGATTGACATGGCTGTGGGTATAATTATTGGAGGTGCTTTCGGAAAAATTATTACTTCTCTGGTTAATGATATCATTATGCCTCCTTTGGGTTTAATAATTGGTGGCATTAACTTTAAGGATCTCTCTTATGTCTTGCGTCAGTCTGTTCTCGATGCTGATGGTAAAATAATTCAGCCTGCTCTAACTTTTAATTATGGCTCTTTTCTTCAGAATGTTTTCGATTTTTTACTTATCGCGTTGGCTATCTTTATGGCTATTAAGGCTATGAATAAACTAAGAATGAATCAGGATAAACCAACTACTCCTCCGGCTCCACCACAACCAACCAATGAGGAGAAGTTATTAATGGAGATACGTGATCTACTAAAAAAAGGAAAGGAATAATCTTTTGAGGTTGTGCTAAAATCTTCTTTAATTGTTACCGGTTCATAGAAGTTATAAAAGAGATGATAGCGATACATAAATAGTAAACTTCTGTGAAAAGACGTTGTGTACTTATGTATTAATGTGTCTTATTGCCTTATCGCTCCTCATCTACGGGTGGCTGGGCAAGTAGTATCTCCTTGTTAATTTCGTAGGCCATTAGATTTCCAAAGCCAGTCTTATTGCGTAAATAGACCCCATTGTCTAAAGCAAGAAAACCAAATTCTCCTTTGTTAGCACAGTAATCTATAAATTCATGTTCTACAGGAATATGACCGTGGATAACAATTCTACCACCTGTTTTCTCTAAATCAGGGGTAAATTCACGTGCCCATAGCATAAAGTGTTTGTCAGAATAAGGATCAGGTATACTAAAGTTCAGTCCTGCATGAACTAATATGTATTTTTCAAGCATTATGAAATGCTCCGTTTTTTCAAGCCATTGAATATATCTCTCAGGTATTTTGCCAGGACGGTTAACTCCAAAACTTTTAAGTGTTTCTTTTCCTCCAAACTTTAGCCATTCAGATTCTTTAGGTCCTTTAGATCGAAACCAGAGATGCCCTGGTTTATCTTTATCTTCATTGAAGGTATCAATAAGGTAGGATTCATGATTGCCCATTAAAAAACGAGCCTTTAGACCTCTCTCTTCAAGGTTTATGAGGTAATCCAGAACCCCTTTTGAATCAGGACCTCTGTCGATATAGTCTCCTAAAAAGAAAAGCTCATCCTCAATGGATGGTTTAATCTGACCATCAATAAGAGCTTTAAGTGTTAAGTGATAGCCATGAATGTCTGGTATAACCCATTGGTTTGGCATATGTTTTCATTTAGCGGTTACCAATCTTAAGGAATTTTTAGGAAAGATAAAGGATTTAAACTGAAAAAAGCCCTCATCGCATTGATCAATGAGGGCTTAAAAAGTACGATGTTTATTTTTTTCCTTGATTGGCGACTGCATCCATCAATTTTTTGATTTCATCAGGATCACCTAAGAAATAATCTTTTTGTAGATTGAGATCATCATCAAACTCAAAAACATAGGGTACTGCAGTAGGAAGATTAAGGGCAATGATAGCCTCTTCACTCATGTTTTTTAAATACTTAATAATGCCACGCAAACTGTTTCCATGAGCTGCTACTAATACCTCTTTCTCTTTTTTGAGGGTCGGCGCAATCTCTTCAAGCCAATAAGGAACAATTCTTTCAATGGTCTCTTTTAGAGACTCAGTTAAAGGAAGCTCCTTTTCAGTAAGGTTCGCATATCTTGGATCATATTTTGGGTTCCTTGGATCTTCATCTGATAATGGTGCGGGTGGAACGTCATAACTTCTTCTCCAAACAAGTACTTGCTCTTCTCCGTATTTCTGAGCCGTCTCAGATTTATTAAGCCCTTGTAAGTTTCCATAATGCTTCTCATTCAGACGCCACGTTTTGTATACTGGAATCCACATCTGATCCATCTCTTCAAGAGTTAGCCAAAGAGTCTTAATGGCTCTCCTTAAAAAACTGGTGTAAGCTACCTTGAAAACAAAACCGTTTTCTTTTAATGTTCTTCCGGCTTTTGATGCTTCTTCAATTCCTTTTTCCGATAGATCAACATCGGTCCATCCGGTAAAACGATTTTCCTTGTTCCACTGGCTTTCGCCATGACGTAATAGCACTAGTTTTAGCATAATAAATCATTTTAAATCGCTACAAAGATACAAAAAGCCTATCTATCAATCTGTGCGATAGGCTATCGGTTCCATAGTTGTTTGTTAAAAGTTTAACTTACCTTTATACAATACCGATTGATTAATTTAGTTTGTCTGATTACGATACTGTTGGTTTACCCGATTTTATTATCCATCTAAATTGCTTAAATCAATTCAGTATATAGAGAAAGGTCGGTTTCTTGCCTTCAAATAAATCTATAGGTATTTGCCATAGATACTTCTTCGTAAGAACTATTTGGATTTAAATCAGATCTTTGATTTTATTCCTGACCCCCTAAAGAGAGGTTTGTTGTAACTTACTGGATTTCAGTTGCTCTATTTTACCTCTCCGTATCCTCTCCATATCCTCTCCCTATTTATCCATTCGAAATCGGACAAGATATGGAGAGGATACGGAGAGCAATGAGGAATGATCTGTTTTAAATGCAATATCGTTTTATAGATGCTTTTGTTGATTTCTTCATAATAGCAATCCTGCTAAATCTAACTGGCTTGGCTCTGGATTTCTATCGAAAGCCTTCTAAAGTTAGATGTAAGGTTTATATGAATGGATTATTCTCTTTCTCGTAGGCTATGGTGGTTTCAGGACCATGCCCCGGGTAAACTACTGTCTCTTCCGGCAAAGAGAAAAGCTTATTTAATATGGAGGCTTTTAGAACATCGTAATCTCCGGTAGGAAGGTCACTTCTTCCAATACTGTCTTTAAAAAGAACGTCACCTGTGAAAACAACTTTTTCTTCAGGAAAGAAGAAAACGATATGTCCATCGGCATGCCCAGGAGTATATCTTACTTCGAAGCTAAGGGAGCCAAAATTTATAATTTGTCCATCAGTTAAATAGGGGGTCTCAGGTATAACAGTTGGAGAGGGAAGTCCGTAATTAGATCCAAATGCAGCCATCTGTTTAATAAGATTAAGTGTGGCTTCATGCGTCATGGGGCGAAGGGAATAGTCACGAAAAAGAAAATCAAGACCGGAAATATGATCTATATGACCATGAGTCAGAATAACTTTCTTCAAAGATAAAGTGTGTTTGTTTAAGTAAGTTTTGAACGATTGATATTCATTTTGATTACTAAAACCAGGATCAATAACTATCGCATCTCCATTGGAGTCTGTTATAAGGTATGTATTCTCTTGAAAGAGGTTAAAAACGAACTGGTGTATCTTCATATAAAAAGAGGTTATTTTGATTAAAAGGAATAGATAAGCATGGATTTGTAAAGACCTTTTTATTAACAATGCAAAACTACGAAATAGCAAAGCATTACAGCAAAATAGCGGTTTAGATGAATAGGAATGTTCATAACTTTGACACGATAAAGAGATTCCTAAGTGCTTTGTACCTAGTAAGATATGGGGAAATGCTTGAGGCTCAGTTCTCCATTGGCTAGGGGAAAAGTGCTAAATTTGTATTGTCAAAAGACATACTACCATGGACACGGCAACAATGTTAATACTCGTTCTAATAGGATTAATAGCCGGAATTGTTTCAGGAATGGTAGGTTTGGGCGGAGGAATAATCATTATTCCGGCTTTGATTTATTTACTAGGCCTTGACCAACATACAGCTACTGGAACAAGTCTTGCTTTGATGTTGCCTCCAATAGGTCTCTTGGCTGCAATCAATTACTATAAAGCCGGACATCTTAATTTGCCCTACGCTGTCGTGATAGCAGTTGCTTTTTTCTTTGGAGGATATTTTGGATCAAAGCTTGCCTTGGTTATCCCGGAGGTTTTAATGAGAAAGATCTTCGCCATAGGATTACTCTGTTTTGCGATAAGGATGTTTTTTTGGGGAAAGTAAATTCGTTATGGAAGCTATTGATAAACGTATAACAGATTTTATAAAAAAGCATCACCTATTAAGTCTAGCAACCGGAGGATGGGCAGATGTTTGGTGTGCTTCTTGTTTTTATGTTTACGATAGTGTGAATAATAGGTTTTATTTCTCAACAGAAAACGAAACAAGACATGGGAAGAATTTATGTGTTAATCCGCATGTAGCTGGGACCATTGCCTTAGAAACAATGAGGGTTGGCCTAATTCAAGGTGTTCAGTTTACGGGAATCTGTTATGAACCTTCCGGTGAGGAGTTATCTAAAGCTCGAAGCCTTTACTTAAAGAGGTTTCCTGTTGCTAGAATTCTTGATACCCATTTTTGGGGAATGGCTCCAGCTATCTTAAAGATGACCCATAATCAGTTGGGTTTTGGAAAAAAGCTTATTTGGGAGGGTCCGCCCGAACAAGGGTAATCGACAGCTATTGTTAGCCGCTATATAAGTTTTAGCACTGCTCGTTAAAGAGAAGTTCTGAAATTTCTTGAAATGGTATAGAAAAAGTATAAATTACTGAAATTCAGTATATAAAAGTTATTCACGTCTAGTAATCAGTAAAACAATGATTTAAGCAAAACTGTTAATAACTACAACTGGCATAATCAACCGTTTAGGTGTTAACTTGGAGACGGTTTTACTAAAGGTTAGTTATTGCAGATTCTTGCGTTCCAGAAACAATATCCTAAATAATCTCGAGCAACATGAGTGATTTATTTAAGACTAAAACAGACGAAAAGGGTACAAATGAGACTGGTAATAATCATTACGATAGACTGCTTGAAAGGCGCAAATCATTAAAGAAGGAAGATTTGTATATGAAAGATCTTTTTGAGGATTATTTGCAAGAGATTAAGAACGATACGATAGAGGTTTCCGAAGAAATAAATGAACAATATCAGGAAGTGAAAATAGAAGACCAAAGTTTTAAGGAGGGGAAGACCTATACCTATGATGAGGCGGTTGCCGCTGCAACGGAATATTTTAAAGGTGATAGCTTAGCAGCTAGTGTATGGGTTAGTAAGTATGCGCTTAAGGATAGTGAGGGGCAATTGTTTGAACTTACACCTGATGATATGCATTGGCGTATCGCCAACGAGATTGCTCGGATTGAGAATAAATACCCTAATCCGATGAGTGCAAATGAGGTCTTTGATCTACTTAAAGATTTTAAGTATATTGTTCCTCAAGGTAGCCCAATGGCTGGAATAGGCAATAATATCCAAATAGGTTCTTTGAGTAATTGTTTTGTAATTGGTACGAATCCGCCTGCTGATTCATATGGGGGGATTATGCGAACAGATCAAGAGCAGGTGCAATTGATGAAACGTCGTGGTGGAGTCGGCCATGATTTATCGCATATACGACCTAAAAGCAGTCCTGTTAAGAATACGGCATTAACTTCAACGGGTATTGTTCCGTTTATGGAGCGTTATTCCAATTCTACACGTGAGGTTGCCCAAGATGGTCGCCGCGGAGCATTAATGTTATCAATCAGTATAGCTCATCCTGATGTACATGATTTTATTGATGCAAAATTAGAGGCTGGTAAGGTTACAGGAGCCAATATCTCGGTAAAAATTACCGATGAATTCATGAGGGCTGTTGTAGATAATACGGATTACGCCTTGAGATATCCTGTTGATTCTAAAGAGCCAAAATTTACTAAGAGTGTTAAAGCCAGAGAACTTTGGGATAAAATTATACATAATGCTTGGAAATCAGCTGAACCTGGCGTTCTCTTCTGGGATACTATTATTGGTGAATCGGTTCCTGATTGTTATGCTGATCTGGGTTTTCAGACGGTTTCAACTAACCCATGCGGCGAGATCCCTTTATGCCCTTATGATAGTTGTAGATTGTTAGCAATAAATCTATATAACTACGTTGAAAATCCTTTTACTTCTGAGGCTAAGTTTAATTTTGATCTATTTGCTGAACATGTACGCAAAGGTCAGCGTATTATGGACGATCTTATCGATTTAGAATTAGAGAAGATTGATGCCATTCTGCAAAAGATTAAATTAGATCCTGAAGACCCTGAAACAAAGCGCATTGAGATTAATCTATGGGAGAATATCAAAAAGATGGCTTTATATGGGCGTCGTACGGGTTTTGGAATTACTGCTGAAGGAGATATGCTGGCTGGATTGGGTCTTCGTTATGGTTCTGAGGAGGCCATTGATTATTCGGTAAATATTCATAAGAAACTCGCTTTAGAGGCCTATAGATCAAGTGTGACTTTAGCCAAAGAAAGAGGTGCTTTTGTCGTATATGATTATAATAGAGAGAAGAATAATCCATTAATTACTCGTCTGTTTGAGGAGGATCCAACTTTACAGTTAGAGATGCAGAAATATGGACGTCGTAATATAGCTCTTCTTACGATCGCTCCAACGGGCTCGGTGAGTATTTTAACGCAAACTACCTCTGGTATTGAACCCGTCTTTATGATTAATTATAAAAGAAGACGAAAGGTTAATCCCAATGATAAAAATGTTGTAGTCTCTTTTATCGACGAGGTTGGAGATGCTTGGCAGGAGTATAATGTATTTCACCCTCGTTTCTTA
The DNA here is from genome assembly GCA_964444785.1 of uncultured Bacteroidales bacterium. Taxonomy (GTDB): domain Bacteria; phylum Bacteroidota; class Bacteroidia; order Bacteroidales; family TTA-H9; genus JAJTBW01. The sequence goes on from CAYUII010000007.1 coordinate 119,487, forward strand.
GACTATTTAAAGGCAAATGGGTATAACCCGGAAGAGGTTACCTCCTATACTGATGATCTGCTACAGCCTATAATAGAGACCTCTCCTTATTACAAGGCAACGGCTAATGATGTTGATTGGGTCGCAAAGGTTAAGATGCAAGGAGCTGTTCAAAAATGGGTTGATCATTCGATTAGCGTTACGGTTAATGTTCCTAATGAAACCAAGCAGGAGTTGATTAGTGACATTTATGAAACAGCATGGAAAGTGGGTTGTAAAGGTATGACCGTCTATCGTGATGGTTCGCGTTCTGGGGTTTTAATTACAAATGAGAAAAAAGAAGAAAAGCCTTCCATTAAAGAGAATAATGCACCGCCTCGTCCTAAGGTTTTAGAGGCTGAAGTTATCCGTTTTCAGAATGATTATGAGAAATGGGTAGCAGTGGTGGGTCTTTTTGAAGGGAGACCTTATGAGATATTTACCGGTAAGGAAGAGGGCTTTTATGCACCCCGTTGGGTAAGTAAAGGTTGGGTAATAAAGAATAGAGCCGAAGATGGTCGTTCTCGTTATGATTTTCAATTCATGGATAAAGAGGGTTACAAAACCACCATGGAGGGTCTATCGAGAATGTTTGATGTCTCTTACTGGAACTATGCAAAGTTAATTTCTGGTATTTTAAGACATGGCATGCCCTTGACTAATGTTGTAGATCTTATCGGAAAGCTTAGTTTGGATACTGATTCTATTAATACATGGAAAACAGGGGTTGAACGGGCTCTTAAGAAATTTATTCCTGATGGAGCAAAACCAGAGAAGAGCCTTTGCCCCAATTGTAACACACCTGATTCCTTACATTACCAAGAAGGATGTCTGGTCTGCCGCAACTGTGGGTATTCAAAATGTGGTTAAACAACGGAGTTTTTTAAGGTTTATCTATTTAAAAGAAACGCCCCGAATTTCGGGGCGTTTTGTTGTATTGTTATTCCTTAGTTATCATTTGTCAAATTAGTCTACCAGCGATAGTTTGAAAGAATGAACTTTTCCATTGGTGTTAACCCTTAGTATATAATAACCATTAGTTAATTCGTTAGCTTTTATAACTGAGACCGGCTCGCCCGAAAGAGTGGCTTCCTTAACAACCATTCCAGTTATACTATACAAGGTTATATCACTTGATATTGATGCTCCATTGATATATGTAGTCTTACTAACAGAATAAGCTTTTTTGCTTAATCCGTTTTTTGGGTAGTATTGTGCCCTCCTCCATTATGTCTAAAAGAAAACATACGATCTGCATTTCTTGGAACAGCATTTTGCTCGGATTGAAGATAACGGAAGTATCTTACAGCTGCTTTTAAATCGGTAACACCTAAGGGAGCTCTATGATTCTTCCCTCCACAACTTGGCCAAAGGTATATAAAGCCTTTTGCAGTATAATTTGCAGCACTATTTGAATAATCTGTCGGCGCCGCTTGAGCAGCATAAGCTGGCGTATTGACCGGAATGACTATAAATGAATTACTAGAATAGTATTTTCGAATTAACGAGGAGCGAAGAGGATATGGAGAGGGTTGGGCGAAAGAAGTATTTTGTAGCAATTTTGAATAATCGGGTTTATGATTTGTTCTTTTTAATCATGATGTCAGAAGCATCAATTAAATTCATGCAATTAAAGTGCTTTTTTGGACAGGTATTATGACCAATTTTGCTACAGGGTCGACAAGAAAGATCATTCACTTCGATAATCTTATAGTGCTCAGGAAGGTTTGGCATATAAGGATACATCCCAAAGTTTGGAACGGTATTACCCCAAATGGAGATGATATTTTTTCCGAGAGCAGCGGCGGCATGCATTAAGCCAGTGTCGGGTGTGACAACGACTTTTGCATTTCTCATGGCTTCAATTGAACCATTAAAAGAGAGCATCCCACAAGCATTGACAGTGGGCTGATTACAAAGTAATGCGATCTGATCAGCCTTTAATCGATCATTCTTTCCTCCTAATAATAGCCAATTTCCAGGATTATGATTGATGATTTTAACACAAAGTTCAACGGGAATCTGCTTTGTATAGTGCATTGCTCCAATTACCATGATATTTCCAAACAAGAATGGACGAGAAATCAGGTTGGCTTCGTTCTCCTCTATGGGCGATGTGAAGACATCACAAGGTAACCCGTCATTAGTAACACCTAGTCTCTTAACCGCTTTAAAATATCTTTCAACAACATGAACGTTGGGTAGGAGGTTGATTTTAAAGTTTACTAAGATCCATTTTCTCAAGTTCAACTTGGGGAATGTAGATGTTTTACCAATGAAGTTTAGCCTAAATCTCCATGTTCGAAAATTATTCTGTAGATCTATAATGTGATCATATTGATTTGCTAGAATTTCTTCCGTTCGTTCTTTAGGGGACTTTCTTACTACTATGATTCTATCGATGTAAGGGTTATACTTAAGCAGATCTGCTCCCCCTTCTTTAGTCAGGAAATGAATTTCGGCATTTAGTTGTTTTTTGAGGCATCTTATAATCGGCGTTGTGAGAATAATATCGCCTAGGGAGCTAAGTCTAATGACTAATAACTTCATGATGAGAAAACTTGGGTAAATACCAGTGGACAGTACAAAGATAGGATTAGATTATGAATTTGGCGGTCGGGTTGAATGCATTAACTTTGCAATATGGAATTGATAGATACCCATACTCATATATTCCTTCCTGAATTTAGGGAAGATAGAGAGCAGGTAATTTCGAGGGCTGAACAACTGGGAGTAAGTTGTTTTCTTATGCCAAATGTGGATGAGCAGACATTGCCCGATTTAATGGAGACAGCATTGTTGCACCCCAAAAGTTGCTATCCAATGATTGGTTTGCATCCGACCTCTGTTAACCGTGCGACTGACCTTAGTTTGTCTTGGGTTAATGAAGGGCTGCGAAGTGGACATTTTATTGCAGTAGGAGAGGTGGGGCTTGATTTATACTGGGATAAGACATTTAAAACTGAGCAGGAAAAGGTGTTTAGACTTCAACTAGGGATGGCGCGTGAATTCAAGTTACCCGTCGTGATTCATTCAAGGGAATCGATGCCTGAAATAATTTCAATTCTTAACAGCGAGCCAGAGGTTCCCGCTAAAGGAGTCTTTCATTGTTTTAGTGGTACCATTGAGGAGGCGAGATGGGCGGTTGAGAAGGGTTATTATCTTGGTATAGGAGGTCCTTATACTTATAAAAAGAGCAATCTTCCAGAGATAGTTCGATCTGTAGGGTTGAATCATATTGTTTTAGAGACGGATTCACCTTATTTACCTCCTGTCCCTTTTCGAGGGAAGCGAAATGAGAGCAGTTATATAAGATTGGTAGCTGAATCGATAGCGCTTAATGAAGGCGTTTCTCTAGAGGAGGTCGCCTCAATTACCAGCAAAAATGCCCGAAATCTATTTAAATTAGGAGATTGTTAAAAACAGGAAAAGATAATGCAAGTACAACCATCTGTATTGGTGATTTACACCGGAGGAACTATTGGCATGATTCAGAATAAGGAGACATTAGCCTTAGAACCTTTTGATTTTGACCATTTATATAAGCATATTCCCGTATTAGAGGGACTGAATTGTAAGATAGAGAGCCATTCATTTGACCCGCTGATTGATTCATCTGATATGAAACCGTCTTTTTGGTTAAGGCTCGCTAAAGTCATTGAGGATAACTATTACAAGTATGATGGTTTTGTTGTTTTACATGGTACAGATACGATGGCTTATAGTGCAAGTATGTTGAGTTTTATGTTTGAGAATTTGGATAAGCCTATCATTTTTACAGGATCTCAACTACCTTTAGGGATGTTACGTACAGATGGGAGAGAGAATTTTATAGCGAGTTTAGAAATTGCCTCTGCGATAGAAAACGGACGAAGTATCGTACCTGAAGTGGCAATCTATTTTGAGAATAAGCTCTTTAGAGCAAACCGTACTATAAAATTTAATGCTGAAAACTTTGATGCCTTTTTGTCAGGAAATTATCCTGTATTAGCTGAAGTTGGTATCCATATAAAGTATAATAGAGGGGTTATAGCAAAACATGGAGTTGGAAGCCTAAAGGTGCATTATGGTTTGGATCCTAATGTAGCCATATTGAAATTGTTTCCTGGAATATCAAAGTGTGTAATAGAGAGTATGATAAAGATAGCAGGGTTAAGAGGGATCATTCTTGAGACCTATGGCTCTGGAAATGCTCCTACAGACCAGTGGTTTATTGAGACCTTGAAGGAAGCGATAGATCGTGGAATAATTATACTTAATGTTACACAATGTAAAGAAGGATCGGTAGATATTGGGAAATACCAGACTAGTGTTGCTTTAGGGCAAATAGGAGTAATTGGAGGAGAGGATATAACCACTGAATCAGCCTTGGCTAAAATGATGCATTTACTGGGTAGTGGCAAAGAGACGAAGGAGATAAAACAGTTACTGTCAAAATCATTAAGAGGCGAGCAGGGGTCATGGATTAAGCAGGCTTGAGGAAGGTGATTTTTATTTAACAAAGTTTATGAAATATCTGATAGATGAATTGAACAAATAAAAATTCGTATATTAGCAGCCCGAAATGGGGGGCTTAAAAAACGTTCTTACAAAAGGATAAAAACCGGAGAGGTGGCCGAGTGGTCGAAGGCGCACGCCTGGAAAGTGTGTGTACGCCAAAAGTGTACCAAGGGTTCGAATCCCTTTCTCTCCGCAATAAATTAAACCCAAAAACCGTTAAAGTTCATTCACAACTCTTTTAATTCAAATCAATAGCTCAAACTATGAAAAAGTTAGTTGCCTTTTTGATGATAGCAGGAATGCTAGCGTTTGGAGTAAATAACTCATTGTCAGCACAGACTGACACTGCAGCAAAAGCTGCTGATACAACTACCCAGGTAGCTCCGGCTGCCGCTGCTGCTGCTCCTGCGCCCGCTGCTGAGCAACAGTCATTCCACCAGGTTCTAAAACAGAAGTTTATTGAGGGAGGTGCAGAATGGATGGCACCTATCTTGATCGTTATGATTATTGGTTTAGCACTTGTTGTTGAGCGTATTATTTATCTAAATTTAAGCTCAACCAATACTACAAAACTTCTGAATAAAGTTGAAACAGCTTTAGAAACCAGTGGTTTAGATGCTGCTAAAGAAGTATGTCGTAACACACGTGGCCCTGTAGCAAGTATCTTTTATCAAGGATTAGAGCGCTACAATGAAGGTTTAGAGATGGTAGAAAAGTCAGTTGTATCTTATGGTGGTGTTTTAATGGGCCGTCTTGAGAACAACCTATCATGGATCACTCTGTTTATCGCTCTTGCACCTATGTTGGGATTCTTGGGAACAGTAGTTGGTATGGTTCAGGCTTTCGATGCTATCGAAGCTGCTGGTGATATCAGCCCGACCGTTGTTGCAGGAGGTATGAAAGTTGCTTTGTTGACCACCGTATTCGGTCTTATCGTTGCTATCATTCTTCAAGTGTTCTATAACTATCTTATTTCAAAAGTTGACGGTATCGTTAACTCAATGGAAGATGCTACCATTACTTTCATGGATATTCTGGTGAAATTTAAAAACCGGTAAAAAGACTTAGACTATGGATATGTTAATTAATATTGGCATGTACCTAACTTATGTCTTGTTAGTTGTTGCTGTTATTGCCCTAGTCGTATTTCCGATTTGGCAAATGGTAACTAACTTCGCCAAGGCTAAAGGAGGATTGGTTTCGTTAGCCATCCTACTCGGTATCTTCGCCATCACTTATTTTCTAAGCCCTGCAGATCAGGGAGCATTTTACGAAAAATTTGCTATTGGACCTGTTACCTCTAAGCTAATCGGTGCTGGTATCTTTACCACTTACTTGATTATGGCTTCAATCGTTTTTGCTGCTGTTTATACTGAGGTAGCCAAGTGGTTCAAATAAAAAAATGAACTCAGATTATGGCACGTCCTTCTGTTGAAATAAATTCGGGTTCAATGGCGGATATATCCTTTCTGCTGCTTACCTTCTTCTTGTTGACTTCATCTATCGACACAGATTTGGGTATCCTTAGAAAGCTTCCCCCTCCATTGCCACCCAATGTTGAAGCACCAGACGTTAACAAACGTAATGTTCTTAATGTCTTGGTCAATAAATACGACCAGTTGATGGTTAGTGGTAAACCCACTGATATCAACTCTTTACGACAGGTTGCTAAAGATTTCTTGAGCAACCCTACTAACAGCCCCGATCTCTCTGAATCAAAAATTGTTGATATACCTAATTTAGGTAAGGTTCCTGTTACAAAGGGTATTATCTCTTTGAAAAATGACCGTGGTACCTCCTACGAAATGTATATCAAGGTTCAAGATGAGCTAACAGCTGCTGTTAATGAACTTCGCGATCAACTTTCTAAAGAGAAGTTCGGAGTACCCTTTGCGAAGTTGACAAATGTAGACTATAGCGAGGCCATCTCTACTGCAGTTCCAGTGGCTATTTCTGAGGCCGAACCCGAAAACATAGGAGGAAAATAATATGGCAAGATTTAAAAAAGAAGGCGGTAAATCCGTTCCTGGTATCAATACCGGATCTATGTCGGATATTATTTTCATGTTCCTCTTCTTCTTTATGGTTATTACTACCATGCGTGAGGCTACTTTACTTGTTAAAATTAAGCCCCCCATGGCTGGTGAAGTTCAAAAACTCGAGAAGAAATCGTTAGTTAGTTTTATCTATGTAGGTCCTCCCATTCGTGTTCAATATGGTACCGAAACCCGTATCCAATTGAATGACCGTTTCGCAACCGTTGCTGATATTCAGGAGTTTATTGCTCGTGAACGTGAAGCCCGTGACGAAGCTGACCGTAAGCTCTTAACCACCTCTTTAAAAGTTGATGGTTTAGTTCGAATGGGTCTTGTTACTGATATTAAACAAGAACTTCGCAAAATTGGTGCTTTCAAGATCAATTACTCTACCCGTAAAAAGGTCAAAACTCTTGAATAAATCTCTTTTAGAGCTATTAGAAAGGCCCGGTAACACCGGGCTTTTTTTTACTTCTCCCTTCTCTATTTTCTCTTTATGATTGTCGTAGCTCTTTTAGATCTGCCTCTTCCCTGCCTACTAGGCCGTTGATTATACTTTAGAAGGGAAATTTATTCTTTTTTTTAAGTCTTTGGTTGTGAAATGCAAAATATTTTGTACTTTTGCGGTTCCAAAAAAACGGGTGAACGATAACAATACACTATAAACCATGTACGCAATAGTAGAGATCGCCGGCCAGCAATTTAAGGCTGAAAAGAATAAGTCGCTATACGTTCATCGCCTGGAAGGCGAAGAGGGATCGGCAATTACATTTGAAAAAGTTATGCTGATTGACAACGAAGGCCAGCTCCGTATTGGTGCTCCCGTTGTTGAAGGTGCTAGCATTGCAGCTAAAATTATTAGTCATGTTAAAGGTGACAAAGTTTTAGTCTTCAAGAAAAAACGCAGAAAAGGCTATCAAAAATTGAATGGCCATCGTCAGTCGTTTACGAAAATTCTAGTGGAAGATATCCACATCTAATCCTAATTGATTAACATTAAAATTATCTGTCATGGCTCATAAAAAAGGTGCTGGTAGTTCTTCCAACGGTCGTGAATCACACAGTAAACGACTTGGAGTTAAGATTTATGGTGGCCAAGAGGTAAAAGCTGGTAACATCATCGTTCGTCAGCGTGGTACCTTACACCACCCCGGTGATAATGTTGGATTGGGTAAAGATCATACTCTCTTCGCATTAACAGATGGCACTGTTGTTTTTCGCAAACGTCGCGATAACAAATCTTATGTCTCTGTTTCACCTCTCGCAGAGATTGCTGCTAACTAAGCAACTCGCTAACTTATTACACTACTCCTGATGGTATTCTCCATCAGGAGTTTTTGTTTATCTACTGTCTATCTAAATAGCTCTTTTCGCTAACTTTGTAGAAAAATATCTCATGATTCCTTTAAATATTATTCGTGAAAAGACCGATTGGGTCATTGAAAGACTTGCTGTAAAAAATTATCAAGCAACTGACACCGTTAAGGCAATTTGTGTTTTAGATGATAAAAGAAAGGAAACCCAAAAGGTAATGGATGGTAAATTAGCTGAAGCTAATGCCCTTGCCCGCGAGATCGGCCTCTTGTATAAAAATGGGAAAGCTGCTGAAGCCGATCAAATGAAACTGCAAAGTGCCACATTAAAGGAAGATGCTAGGTTAATGTCTGAGCAGTTAACCCTTCTACAAAATGAGATGAATGCATTACATGTTACACTTCCTAATCTACCCCATGAGTCTGTCCCTAAAGGAAAATCTGCCGAAGATAACCAAATCGTAAAGCAGGAAGGGGTTATGCCTAATCTGCCAGATTCTGCTATCCCTCACTGGGATCTTGCTACTAAGTATGATATCATTAGTTGGGAACTGGGAAGTAAAGTTACTGGTGCAGGCTTCCCTTTCTATAAAGGTCAAGGTGCTAAACTTCAAAGAGCATTGATAAACTTCTTCCTTGAAGAGGGTCTCGCCGCTGGTTATACCGAAATTCAACCTCCATTGTTGATCAATGAAGATTCTGGCTTTGGAACCGGACAACTCCCCGATAAGGAGGGGCAAATGTATCATTGCACGATCGATAATCTCTACCTGATCCCTACTGCTGAAGTTCCTATTACTAATATTTATCGTGATGTAATTCTGAGAACTCAAGATCTACCAATAAAAAATATCGCATACTCCAACTGCTTTAGACGTGAAGCTGGTTCATATGGTAAAGATGTCAGAGGCTTGAATAGATTACATCAATTCGATAAAGTAGAGATTGTACAAATTGCTCATCCTGAAAAATCTTATGAGATTTTGGAACAGATGGTGGAACATGTGGCCGGATTGCTTCGTAAACTGGAACTGCCGTTTAGAATTCTAAGATTGTGTGGTGGAGATATGAGCTTTACCTCGGCTTTAACTTTTGACTTTGAGGTTTGGTCAGCAGCTCAACAAAGATGGCTGGAAGTTTCAAGTGTCTCTAATTTTGAGTCTTTCCAAGCTAATCGTATGAAATTACGCTTTAAGGATGATTCCGGAAAGACTCAACTAGCTCATACTTTAAATGGAAGTGCAATGGCTCTGCCCAGAGTGGTTGCTGCTCTTCTGGAGAATAACCAAATGGAGCAAGGAATTAGAATTCCTGATGCACTACAAAAGTATACAGGTTATAATATGATCGTTCAAAACCGATAGTAATGCGGGAAGGCTCATGCAGGTCATGCTGCACCCTCATTTTTATAAAACAATTGCTGAATCCTTGGTTATTCTATGGTTTAGCTTCTCTCCTTTTATTTCTATTGGGCTTCGATCTATCAGCACAAACCAATAGCCAGCAGCAGAGACAAGCCGATGAAAGACTAGGGATTCAGTATTTTCAACATAGACAGTTTAAAGAGGCCTCTGATCTCTTTGCAGGGTTATTTGAACCAGCGTTTCAACCCTATATTTATAACTTTTATTTTCTTTCTCTTACTGAACAAAAACGATATAAGGAGGCTGTTAAGGTTACTAAACAGATGGTGAAGAAGTATCCCAATGAATATCGTTACCTTGCTGATTTAGTGTATATAGCTCTTCAATTAGGTGACCAAGACGAGGCGAAAGAGATCGAATCGGAGGCCCTGAAAAAAATGAAAAAGGATCCAAAAGAGGCACCTAATCTGGCAAACTCCTATAGAGCCCGCCTCCTGAATTCGCAGGCATTAGCTGTATACCAAGCTCTTCGTGATCAAAGTGGGAATCAAAATCTCTACCTTCTAGAAACGGCCTCTGTAAATGAAATAGATGGGAACTTTCAGGGAGCATTAGATACTTATATTAAGTTACTTGAAAGCGATTCCAAACAGTTATCAACAATACAGATGCGATTGCAATTTAGTCTGGCGCAAGACTTAACAGGAGATAGAATGCCCATGGTTAAAAAGAGCTTAATCAAGGCAATTCAAAAAAAACCTGACCTTAGGTCTTTTTCAGAGCTGATGTATTGGGTCTGTATGCAAGAGAAAGACTTTTTATCGGCATTTACTCAAGCTAAAGCAATCGATAGTAGATTCGACAAGAGCGGTGCATTACCTTATGAATTAGCTAGGATTGCTAATCAAGCTGAAGATTTTAAAGCGGCAACTTTAGCATATAAGTACGTTGCAGATGTCTATAAAGATCAAGAGATAGGCTGGGTCTCCGAAAATCAACTTGTCTTGATTGAATTTGAACAACTGAGATCAACAGCGCACACCAAAGAGAGCGACTGGATGGCTCTTGCTAAAAAGTTTGAACCGCTTGTCAAAGATGATCCTACACGACCTGTTCGACCTGATGTCGAAATCAAATGGGCTCTCTTACACTCTTTCTATCTTCATGATATAAAGAAAGGGAGAGAGATACTTGAAACTATTCGGCAAAAATCAGGTGTAGGTAGTACGTATTGGGGTGAAGCATCTCTAGAATTGGCAGATATTGAGGTTTTAGATGGGAATTTCTGGAAAGCCCAATTGTTGTATGGACAGGTTGATAAGACGTTTAAAGTTGATGAGATGGGACATCTGGCTAAGTTTAAAGCAGCTCGACTCTCCTATTTTATGGGTCAATTTGATTGGGCAAAGGCTCAGCTCGATATCCTTAAATCAGGTACAACCCGATTAATTGCTAATGACGCAATTCAACTTTCGTTGTGCATCAGTGATAATATCTCCCCAGATTCTACTTACGATGCTCTGAAACAGTTTTCAAGAGCTGAATTGGCCTACTTCAGGAATCAGGATATCCTTGCTATGAGTATCCTTGATTCACTTAAGGGAGGTTACCTGAGCCATCCTATCTTCGATGATGTTATGTACCTTCGTGCCAATATCTTTGAACGAAGTGGTGATTATAGTCAGGCTGATACTTTGCTCTCTTTATTGGTTTCGAATTATCCTAAAAGTATTTTAGCTGATAAAAGTCTCTTAAATCAAGGAATCCTCAATCAAGAAAGACTCAATGACCCAAAGAAGGCGGAGAAACTATTCACTAGGTTAGTCATTGACTATCCCGGAAGTATTTATATTCATGAAGCCCGTCGAAGAGTACGGGAACTGAAATCAGAAAACAGGTAGAACATATGGACTTCGTAAGGGCAAAAAAACATCTTGGACAACACTTTTTAAAAGATCAGCGTATTGCAGAACGAATAGCTTCCTCTGTCCTATCTTATGGTATATTCGTGCTGGAGATTGGTCCTGGTATGGGCATTCTTACAAGGCCGTTGTTGGAGAGACACGATACCAATCTCTCAGTCGTCGAGATAGACCGAGATTCTGTAACCTGGCTTGAAACCAATCTCCCTTCGATTAAGGGAAGAATATATAGTGAAGACTTCTTAAAGATGGATCTATCGCAGAGATTTCCCTCGCCAATGGCTATAACAGGAAATTTCCCCTATAATATTAGCTCACAAATTCTATTTAAGGCCTTAGAAAATCGTGATCAAGTTGTTGAACTTACTGGGATGTTTCAAAAGGAGGTCGCAGAGCGCATCGCCTCAGTTCATGGAAATAAAACGTATGGTATTTTGAGTGTACTGGTGCAACTGTTTTATAGCTGCGAGTATCTGTTTACTGTTAATGAGAATGAGTTTAACCCACCTCCAAAAGTAAAATCAGGAGTGATAAGATTGTTAAGACGTACTGATTATAAGCCTGATTGTGACGAGACTTTCCTTTTTACGGTTGTGAAAACGGCTTTTAACCAAAGACGTAAGACCTTGAGAAATGCTTTGAGTGGATTAATTGGCGCCTATGATACAACCCTACTCTCGCCTTGGCTACAGAAGAGGGCAGAACAACTCTCTCCAATTGAGTTTGTAGAGATGACTAAAACGATTTCTGATATACTCCTAAATAATAGCATCAAACAATAATTTCTGAATCTAACATGAGTAAGAATTCGCCATCATTCAAAACTCCCTTAACTGAAGTTTTAAAACGCAGAATTACCATTTTTAATTGGATTCTGGTTCTTTTCTCAGCTGTTTTGTATTTAAATACACTAGGACATAAATACTCTCTTGATGATGAGTTGAATACACATCTTGACCCTACTGTTGCTCAGGGGTTTAAGGCTATTCCTGCCATCTTTTCCTCTCCATATAGAAGTGTCTCGGGAAATAAAGGGGAGTTGAGTTTTGGTTACAGACCTTTACCGAAGGCTACTTTCGCCATAGAGGCTGGTTTATTTGGCTCTTTTCCTAAGGTTCTGCTTGTCATAAGCCATCTTATCAATGTTATTCTTTATTCTCTTTCTGTTTTATTGCTTTTTCTTGTTCTTAGAAAATTGCTTGATAAATTACCAATTGAGTTAGTGTTTCTAGCTACTCTGCTTTTTGCTGCACAGCCTACTCATACAGAGGTTGTTGCTAGTCTTAAGAATCGCGAAGAATTGATGGCTTTTCTTGGGGGATTAGGCGCTTTTTATTTTTTGATTCAGGCGGTTGAACTGGGGAAATCGAAATACTATTTATTCGCTGGTTTATCGTTTTTTGCTGGTTATTTAAGCAAGAACTCTATTCTGCCCTTCTTGTTTATTTACCCTCTGGCGCTATATATGTTTAAAGGACTAAGTCTACGGAAAACCGGACTAATTACAGCTGGATTGATTGTACTGACTTTGGTGGTTCAGTTTTTACCAAAACTTTGGTTGCCTGAGGTTAATCGTCCGTTAGAAGTGATTGAGAACCCTCTTTTTGGTCAGGTCTCCTTAGATCAAAAACTTGGAACAGGATTGACCACGCTTATGCACTATTTGAAGATGGTTGTTTTTCCATATCCAATGAGTTTCTATTATGGGTTTGATATGATTCCTGTAAGGGGTATATTTAGCTTATGGCCATTGGCTTCCTTGGTGTTGTATGGTGGGATATTCATTTTAGCAATAAAGGTTTTCAAGAAAGAGCCTGTTTTTTCTTTTAGCGTACTGTTTTTCCTTTCGGCTATCTCTATGTATAGCAATATTGTCTCTCCGGCTGTTGGTATAGTTGCCGAACGATTTTTGTTTCTACCGACTGTAGGTTCTTCAATTCTGATTGCTCTTGTAATCTATCGTTTGGCCGGTTATAAAGAGGAAAAGAAGGAAATAAGTGTTATTCGTTCTGAGAGAGTCTATACATATGCTGCCATTCCATTGATTGTATGGGCATTTATGACCATCGATAGGAATAGTGATTGGAAGACCTTAGATACCCTATATGCTGCAGATATTGATCACTTGGATCGGAGTGTCAAAGCTAACACTCAATTTGCGGGACGAAAACTTTATGGTGTTTTCAATCAGATGAGACCTGAGCGTCCTTCCAGGGAGGATGTGGAATTGATGGAGAAGCATCTTTTGTTAGCTTTGAAGGTTAAACCTGATTATTATGATGCACTAAATAATCTTGGATCGATCTACTCAACGATTACAGGACAATTTGAAAAGTCAATTCCATTGTTTAAAAGGGCGATTGATGCCGACCCCCAAAATACCGCAGCATATGTTAATTTGGCTTTCGCTTATCGACAGACTGGTAGAATAAATGAAGCACTTGAAACCTATAATCGCGTGATTGAAATCGATCCGCAGAAATTAAAGGCGTATTTTAAAATAGCAGAGATATATGAGCAAGCAGGCCTAATGGAGAAAGCTATCGAGGTTAATGAACGTGCAATGAAGGTCGATACATCATCAGAAGTACCCTATATAAATATTGGAAATTACTATATTAGACAGAAGGATACGGTAACAGCCGTAAGTTATTGGGAAAAGGCAGTTGAAAAGCAACCACTAGAACAGTTAAGCAAAAACTTGTCAATACATTGGCGATTAAAGGGAGACAAAAGAAAGTCTGAGTATTACGCTAAGAAAGCCGAAGAAGCGAAGGGCGTGGTGATAATACATAGATAGGATGAATCAATTAAATCAGATAAAATCAGACCTCTCTCGCATAAACTGGATATACCTTTTAGCGTTTGTTGCGGCAGGCACCCTCTTTGGGTTTCTTGTTGGCTATTTGCTGTCAATTATTTTTTTTGGCCCAGATACGGTCAGGGAACTTAGTTTTGTTTTACCAAAAGACTCAGAAAAAATCGCTGCGTTGAAGCTTATGCAGTGTTTCAACCATGCAGGGATGTTTTTATTACCATCCCTGTTTTGGTTAATTCTTATAAGAGGTAAGTATTTTTATCGTGATTTGAATAATTTAACGACGAACGGTTACAAGATCATATGGATTACCTTGATCTCTATACTGATAAGCTATACTACCCTTCCGATGATTAGTTTTATGTACAGCTGGAATCAAGAGTTTATTGAGGAAATAATAAGTGGTAGGTTTCAAGACTGGTTATTAGGCTTAGAATCCAATTCAGATCGGTTACTTGTGGCTTTTTCAACAGATACCAGCTTTGGCGGTTTTGTGGTAAATCTTATTATGATGGCCTTTCTTCCGGCTATTGGTGAAGAGCTGCTTTTTAGAGGAATAATTCAGCGAGAGCTTACAAATAGCATTCATAAGCCTTATTTGGCTATAGTACTTACTTCATTACTTTTTAGTACGGTTCATTTTGAGTTTGCAGGATTCATTCCAAGATTCTTGCTCAGTTTTATTTTAGGATTTTTGTTTATGAAGAGTGGAAGCTTAGCTTTTCCAATTTTAACTCATTTTTTAAACAATGCATCGGTTGTTGTCGCCTCTTATATAAATCAGACCCCGATTGGGGGTGATCCGATAAAATCGACCTCTTATGGGGAGTCGCTTAGTTTGTTGATTTTGTCAGTTGTGGTTTCGATATTATTACTGGGGCTGCTGGGTTTAATCACAGGGAAACGAAAAGATTGGGTTTAAGAGGATGAAAGTAGCTTTGGTAAGTGACAACTATATTTTATTTTAGGAATTAATTATAGTCGGGTAGCGTAAATACCCTGGATCGCTTGTGATTCTTTAAGTCTTAATGAGAGTCATTATATGGAGAAGGAGCGGAGAGGAACCGAAGGGATCCTATATTTAAGGTTGAAGGTTAATTTGGGAGATAGAGGGGTTGAAAAGATGTTAGAAAAATGTATATCTTTGAGTGCAAATTAATTGGAAAAAGATCCATACAATAAATTAGATGGAAAAATGTAGTCATGATTTGAGGAGGATGTTTAAGAATGTTATTTAAAAAATTCAATGTTAGGCAACCTTCATTGTTTTTTAGCGTCTAATAGTATGTTTCGCAGCGATTGTTCTTTTTACAGCAGAGATTTATTATATACATATTTATAAAATTTAGTACACTTACAACAGTCGAAAGGCTGATACAGCAGAAGAATAAGATTATGGATTTCCATAATCTGTATATGAAACGGATCCTATCTCTTTTATAGAGAACTCTTAAAGAACCTACTTCACGTACCTACATTAGAATTATTAGCATTATTTGGATGAGATTTTATCTAGGTTGATGCTAATGTTTCAAAACCCCTCATTGTTAAGGGATGAAGAGGTGTGGATGTTCGAGAGGACAAGTATTGCTCTTACTGAGAGACGGAAGGCAGCTCATAACAACAGGTAGAATGAGGTCGAGATGCGACCATTTTTTTAATATCAATAGACAACTTTATTTTAATTTTTTTTTGCTGTCACTCTCCGATTCAGATCAGACTCCTCAGATTCAAAGGGAACTGGGTCAAGCCAAGTTACCCCTCCACGGCATACAACAGAACCTGATATAATCTGATTTACCCTAACCATTTTAAACAATTTTTTAATTAAACCAACTTCTATGAGAGTGATTACACATTGGATGCGTTCTCTCGCTGTTGTAATGGCAGTGTTCATCGCATCGAGCTTAAATGCTCAGATGATCAATCTAGTGACAGAAAGTTTCGAGAATGGTGGTTCAGTCCCAACGGGCTGGGCTACTGAAACTGTCAGTGGATCAAGCGCCCTTAGTTTCGTTACTTCCGGTACCTATCCTACGATAGCTGCTGCTCCAAACGGAACTTATATGGTGAAGTTTGCTTCTTTTTCTTATTCAAATGCAACAAACCGGTTGAAAAAGACAACCTCTTTTTCAACAGTTGGGAAGCAAAATGTTACAGTTAGTTTCAAGTGGTCAGAAGATCCAGGCTATTCATCAAGTGCAGACCGAGTAGTTGTTGAGTGGTCAACAAATGGATCAACTTGGACTGAGGCTGGTACATTTAATCGTTACAATTCAGTTACTGGATGGAAAGATAAAAGTTTAGTTCTTCCTGCTGGAGCTGGTAATGTTCCTGCACTGTATGTGGCTTTTAAATTTATCAGTGCTTATGGAAATAACTGTTATTTAGATTTAGTTAAAGTTGATGCAGAGAATATTCCTGTTGCTGCTACTTTAGCAGGAACCGTCACCAATGGTATTACAGGTCTTCCTATCATTGGTGCTATGGTTAACATCAATGACTCTATTGCATATACTGACTTCGCTGGTCATTATACATTGACAGCAAACAATGGTACACGTCCGGTTTTAGTTTCAAAACTTGGTTTTGATAACTACTCTTCAACGGTTGTTGTTGCTGGTAATAATAATGCTTTAAACTTCCAATTGTTTGAAAACACCGCTGCTCCTTCAGCTGTTTTAGCTGTTGCTAACGGTGCAAACACTGCTGTTAACCTGACTTGGGGCACTCCTCAGAGTCCTTATGAAATCATTTATGATGATGGTACCTTCGAGAACATCACTTCTTGGTCTTCAGCAGGTAATATTAATGCTTTAAAATTTAACCCAATTGCTCAATATCCTGTATCAATTACTGGTGGTAGAGTTAATATTGGTGATGGCAGCTACCCAACAGGTGGTAACCCACTCGTTGCTTTCGAAATGGCTGTTTATGATGATGATGGTGCTTTAGGATATCCTGGTACCGAGCTTGCTCGCGTTGAGGTTACTCCAACTGCAACCGGATGGGTTGATTTTACATTCGATGCTCCTGTTGTTATCAACAGTGGTAATTTCTATTTAGGTATGATCCAGGGTGGTAACTATCCCAACTGCGCTCCTATCGCTGTTGATGAAACCAATCCTAGCATGCGTTCATACTCAAAGTTTGCATCAGGTAATGGTCCTTGGGTACCCGCCGGATACAACGATTTCATGATTCGTGCATATTGCATCGGTGCCGGTGGTCCTTTAGACATGGCAACTGCTGCTCAACCTTTATATGTTGCTAAGAGCAATGTTAACAAGCATTCATTATCTCTGAAAGAAGCTGCTAACACAGCTGGTCTAGAGCGTGAAGGCATCTACAATCCGCTAGTAACAGAATCACCTAATGCTCCTGGTGCTCTTCTCGGTTACGAAGTATATCGTCTGCTCGAGCCTAACCAAGGCAACCCTGCAACTTATACTTTATTGAACAACAACGTTACCGGAACAAGCTATTCAGATAACACATGGGGTTCATTACCCAATGGTGCTTACAAATGGGCAGTTCGCGCTAAGTATAGCAATAACCGTTTCTCAGCTTACACTTTATCAAATACTTTAGGTAAAGGTTGGGAATCAACAGTTACATTCAATATCACCGTTAGTTCAGCTACAGGTAATGCTTTAGGAACACAGATCAGTATGACTTATTTGACTGTTCCTGGTGCTACTCAGTATGACGAAATCGGCATGACTCCAGAAAATGGTACTCTTACTTTCAATAACGTATGGAAAGGTAACTATACACTCGTTATCAAGAAGTTCAACTATGAGCAGATTGGTCCTGTAACTATCACCATTGATGATGATGTTGAAGTGTTCAACTACACCTTGATGGAAGTTCGTCATGCACCTACAAACCTCTATGTTGATGACCGTACTTTAGTTGCTACATGGAATGCTCCAAAACCAGAAATGGCTATCTTCGAAGAGCCTTGGGATGGACATACTTTCGCAACACAAGGATGGACAGTTGATGCTGCCAACTGGAATGTCAGTACTCCTGGTAACCCAGGCGTTAGCGCTGAGTTTAACTGGTCACCTCAAGCCACCAATTATGAATCTCACTTAACATCTCCTGATATTGCTGGTGTTGGTTCTCCATTCTTGTACCTGCGTTACGATATCTATTTAGATAACTTTGGTACAACCAATGAAAACCAGATGGCAGTAGAAATTTGGGATGGTGCTAACTGGAACCGTCTAAAGAACTACACCAATATGGGTGGCAGTATCGATTGGACTAATGAGTCTTTAGATATCACAACCTACACTTGGGATACATTTAAATTCCGCTTCACCGCTTATGGTGTTGATACTTATGATATCAATAACTGGAACATTGATAATGTTGCTGTTGTTGCTACATTAACAGCTGGTAAGGG
>CAYUII010000008.1:0-136646 GCA_964444785.1 uncultured Bacteroidales bacterium
CTCCGAGAGCTACAAATACCGCAACAATGGAATAGATTACCTGTCGGTTAATCATTGCCCACTCAATCCAGTTACTTTTTGGTTTATTCTGGCTCATAGTACTACTGGGCATTGGTTGTAAATTTTTTCTTTTCCGGCAACGACTACTTCATCACCCACTTTGAGTCCAGATAAGATGACAATGTTATTGCCACTATATGGGCCAGTGGTGACGGGGGTAAGAATGACTTTCATCTGATTTTTATCGAGGAGATAAACAGCTGCATCGCCTTGTATTGTTGTGGTGAGTGCCACTGCGGGGATAGTTGGTAGATCGCCATTATTAGCCTCTTTTACGAGATTGACATCGGCCAGCATACCTGGTCTGAGCTCCTCTGCTTCATTATTGATTAGGATTTTTACCTCATAGGTACGGGAGACGGGATCGGAGACGACACCAACGGTTTCAATGGTTCCCAGATATAATTTATTGTTCGAGGCGGTCACCTTAATGGTAGCAGTTCCTCCCTTTTTAATAGAGAGGATCTCTTGTTCTGGGACAGCGATTTTTACATAGACCTTTTTAATATCGACGATGGTAAAATTTGAATTGACTTGAATGGAGCTCATTCCCGGTTCAATGTTTTTTTCGCCAATGATACCCGATTCGGAGGCTCTTAAGATGCTTTTTCTAAGGCTACTTTCGGTAAGTTCAAGCATGCTTTTTGCCTGTTCCAATCCGGTTGTTGTTTCCACCCATTTAATGTCGCTAAGGCTTCCTTTTTCGTACACCTCTTTAAGCCGTTTATAGGCATCGAGGGCTTGTTCGTATTTTGCTTTGGTTCCGTTGTAGCTAGCTTGAAGATCGGTAGGATCAATTTTGGCAAGGACCTGACCTTTTTGTACACGATCGCCGGCAGAGACATTAACGCTTTCGACTGTCCCACTGACTTGAAAACTCAGGGGAACTGTGCGGTAGGCTTCAATGGTGCCGCTATATTTAAAAAGGGTTGTTTCATTTGCGGAGGTTGCCGCTGCTACTCTCACTTTTGGAGTATTATTTTCATTCGTGCTCTTCTTTTGTGATTCAGCAGAGCATCCTGTCAAAATGATGAGCATTGTCGTCAAAATGTACAATCCTCCTTTTTTTGTCGATGTTAATCCTTTTTTCACTTCTTTTGAATTTAGATTTATTCGTTTATTTTCAAATCGTGTTCCTCATGTTAAGGTGAGATCTCGTTTTTATTGTAAAAGCTTGACTATTAAGGGAGATTAATTTATTTCTTCGGATTAGTATTTCTTATATTTAAGAATTTCCTATCTTTGGTGTTCTGATATTTAAGAACATTCTTTATATGGAAAGATCTGATGTAATTGTATCGTTAAGTGATGCGATCGCTACTGTAATGGATAAGGAGGAGTTATTTCGTACCATTGATCGGCAGTTGAAGAGGGTTTTAGCGTATAATTTAGGGGGGATCATATTACTGAACAGGAAGAAGAATGAGGCGAGTTTTTTCTGGGCAGGCACGCATGATGGGGTGACCGAGACGAGTGAGATATCGGAGCATCATAATATACCCCTTGAGGAGTTGTGGAGGGAGCCGTTTATAACGGTAGGGAAGAACATTGCGATATCACGTCTTGATTTAAGGAATGACGAGCGCATCAGAAAGGATGAGCGGATAGGGTTGGTGGTAGAGAGGTTGAGGATAGAGGAGACGATTAATGTTCCGATGAGGAATCAGGGGACGATAATTGGTTTTTTGATATTAGGGTATAGTAAGGTGGGTCAATTATCAGATTCTGAGTTTCCCTTTTTAGAGACGATTACTAATTTGATTGCTGGAGCCGTAATAAGCACATTACATATTGAGGAGGTAAATTATCGACAGCGGATAAACCAACTTCAATTAGATTTGACGAATCGGATGATAGGCGTTATTAATCAGCCTAATGTTTTTCAATATTTAGCAAAGGAGCTCAGTCGAATCATTGACCTTGATTTTTTGAATTTAGTGGTGGTTAGTCCGAGTTTATTTGCAAATGTAGAAGTCAGCTATGTAAAGGAATCAAATGGGGAGTTTCGTTTTGTTCGTTTACCGGGAGAGATAAAACTAACTCCCCAGGAGCAGGGGATATTGGAGTTTCCATTTAACACGCCTGAGGATGTTATTCGATTTTCGGATGAAGAGATCGATATGATTAAGAAGAAAAAAGAGGTGGATGGTGCAAGAATACCTATTGCAGAGATGCAGTCAGGGGCATATCTTAATCTAAAGGGAAATTCGGAAGCTCAGATTTTGCTTTTTTTGGCGAGCAAGTCGGCGACAGCTTTTTCTGCAGATGACATAGAGATTTTGAATACATTGCTTCCGCAGTTACGTTTGATTCTTGAGAATTATTATGCCTTTGCCGAGATTCATGATTTGACTAAGCAGCTTCAGTTAGAGAACATCTCGTTATTGGAGGAGATCAATGATAAGACCCAGTCGTCGGTTATCATAGCTGAGAGTAAGGAGATGGCGCATGTTTTAAGGAGGCTGAAGCAGGTAGCAGGAACAGATTCAACGGTTTTATTAGAGGGAGAGACAGGAGTAGGTAAGGAGGTCATTGCAGGAGCAATACATCGACAATCGGCCCATTCGAGTGGTCCGATGATTAAGGTAAATTGTGCTGCTTTACCATCACAATTGATTGAATCGGAGTTGTTCGGTCATGAGAAGGGGGCATTTACCGGGGCGATAGATCGAAGATTAGGGAAGTTTGAGCTAGCTTCTAAGGGGACTATTTTTCTTGATGAGATCGGTGAGCTTTCATTGGAGTTACAGGCCAAGTTATTGCGAGTGATTCAGGAGAAAGAGTTTGAAAGGGTGGGTGGTAAAGAGATCATTCGGAGCAATGCCCGATTGATAGCGGCGACTAATCGAAACTTGAGTCAAGAGGTTACATTAGGTCGTTTTCGGGCTGATCTTTTCTTTCGGTTAAATGTCTTTCCTATCACTATTCCTTCATTACGACATAGAAGAGAGGATATTCCTCCGTTTATCAACTTTTTTATTGAGAAGTATTGCCGTCGTATTGGCAAGCCTAAAATGCAGATTGATCCTGATGATATTTCTTTGTTGATGAATTATAATTGGCCTGGTAATGTTCGCGAGCTTGAACACACCATTGAGAGGGCTGTGATTATCTCTCAGGGATCTCTTCTTGATTTGAGTAGTTTTAAACCAGCATTAGAACAACTCACCGGTGATTCAGCTTTGCTTCCTTTTAAAACTTTGGAGGAGTTGGAGATTGAGCATATTCTGAAGGCCTTACATCGTACTGGTGGGAAGGTGAGTGGCGAGCATGGAGCGGCAAAGTTGTTAGGACTAAATGCTAAAACACTGGACTCTCGTATGAGGAAACTTGGAATTACCAAAACGGTTCAAATCTCGGTGAAGTCTTAACTTTCTGAAAAAGATCTGTTTTCTGGATGCTGAGAGAGTGTGTTTTACTTTTACCTCTTCGCTCGCTCTTCGTTCTCTCTCCGTTGTTGCTTCGATTTTATGCGGACAAATACGAAGGGGATATGGAGAAGGAGCGAAGGGGTGACCCTGCTGATTATTATTTTGCTTCTGTTTCGGGGGGTGAGCCCGCAGGAGGAGGGGGTAACCAATTAGACCCATCAATCTCGACAGGCATTTCGATTGGCGGTGGACTTGTTGGCGGCTTAGAGAACAGTAGGGTATCAGTATACAAATAGTGATATGTCAGGTAATGATTATGCAAGACTAACTGGTTCTCTTGTTATTACTGGTACTGCTTTTATACCGTTAGTTGGACCAATTATTTCCTGACTTCGACACTTTTATTGAGTATGTTTTGTATTATACTGATAAACAATAATCTAAAAACACAAGGATACTCTTTTGGGTGTCCCAGAGTAAAATTAACCCATTTTGCAGCTATCCGGACAAAAAAAGATAGTTCAGGCCATTGCGTTTCATTGAGTACAGATTTGTGTACTACAGATTTTATTTTTAACCACGAAAAACACTAAAAACACAAAATTCTTCATCTGGCAGTTTTCGTGCCTTTCGTGCCTTTCGTGGTTTAAATGATCTCTCAACATTTCCTCAACATCTCCTCAGCATCCCTTCAATATCCTCTACCAATATAGTTCCTATCTTACACGAGTTTATAGGTAGAGGATAGGTAGAGGATAGGTAGAGGCATAAGAGCTAGATTCGAGGAGAACAAGAGGGATACAAAGAATACAGTGGTTTCGACTTCGCACAACTACCGGGTTTCGACTTCGCTCAACTACCGGGTTTCGACTTCGCTCAACCACCGAGTCGCTGCCTGAGCGGAGTCGAAGGCAAAGAGGCGGAGAGGCGGAGAAGTTTCAAGAACAAGTCATTGATCAGTATCTTTAAGTCTTTGTCATGTGATTAGTAACAAAAATCTCTTCTTTTACCAGATTATTTGATGAAGTGTTTTGGCCTTTTATTTAGGGTGTCCCTGTGTCGCATTCAGGAGGGAAGCGGTGGTATAGATGGAATGGGAGAAGAAGAGTTACGGCTTTCGTCCCAAACGGAGTGCGCACGATGCGTTGAAACAATGTCAGGATTACATAACCATGGGTTATAAATACACCGTTGATATGAATTTAGAGAAATACTTTGATACAGTAAATCACAGCAAACGAGCCGCCCAACGCACCCTTGACCATATTGTTCCATTCATCGAAGGAAAACTATAGTTAAAGAAATTTCGGGAATATTGCGCCTGTCCGCTTTTTATGTCTGGCATACCCTGAAAAACGTTGGCCAAGCTGGCTCTCTTCGATCTTGATCTTGAGGTAAATGACTATATAAAGCATGGAACCGGCAATAATCTTATCCCAACTATGGTCTCTGATTATAATGGGTAGGGTTAATATCACTAAAGAACTATACATTGGATGTCTTATATACCGATATGGCCCTGCCGTAATCAAACGTGCTTTACCAGGAAGATCTGGGAAAACGCTTAAATGGCTCCGCTTCATCATTACAATGGCCCAAAAGACGAGTAGAAAAGAGGGGACAAAACCAAATAGAAACCAATTATCTGGTTGATGGATCAACTCGGGGACAATAAGATACCCTAATGCGCTTAGTTGAACGGTAATCAGTAGATAGGATCTAAAGGGAATCTTTATTGTCTTCATATTCAATTGGCCTTTCGTGCCCCCCGCATTACATTTGTTAATAAACCATCTGCCTCTTGTCTTTTGAAGATGCCTCTATTGACTGCTTTTACCTCCTCAACGGTATAAAAAGCATTCGGATTAAACCTATTTATGATCTCAATGATGTGTTGGGTATCTTTCCTCTTTACGATAGTGAGTATAATCTTTACCGGACCTATACTTCCCTCTGCATCCATGATGGTTAACCCATAATTGTTTTCACGTAGGTATTTGACCAACTCGGTAGTATCCTTTTTTGGGATGATTCTGACTAATACGGTTCCCAATGAGATCTTCTCTTCTAATACCATCCCAACAAAATTGCCCATCGCAAATCCTGCTCCATATCCAACATAACAAAGAATGTTGGTATCAATATACTCGAGTGCAAACCTGACCGCAATTAACCAAATGATAACCTCGAAGAAGCCAAGAAAAGGACCAATATATCTATACCCTTTTGAAACAAAGATTATTCTTAAGGTACCTATGCTTTGATCACTTACTCTTGCAAGAAAAATCAATAGGGGCACTATGAGATAGGTATAGATAGGACTAGCAGGGTCAAAGTAGTTTTCCATATTCGACTTTTTTTTAACGAATTTAATAAATCCGTAGATAAGTAATACCGTTTCAGTTACTTTAAATTTCTTTTACCATGAAGGCGGTTCTACGGTTCAATGCCCGGCCCTCCTCGGTTTCATTGGTACTGATAGGACTTGTCTCGCCGTATCCTTTGAAGCTTATCCTATCAGAAGCAATCTTTTGTTCCATTAGAAAATCAAAAACGGCTTTGGCTCTGTTGAACGATAACTCTTGGTTATGTTTGTTATCCCCTTTGTTATCGGTATGTCCGCTAAGTTCAATTTTTAGTTTAGGGTTTGAGTTCATCAGTTCAACCAGACGTAACAGCTCGGTTTTAGATTGATCTTTGAGCAGGTAGCTATCGGTATCGAAGAAGACATTGCGCAGAATAACGGTTTCTCCTACGATAATTGGTTGTAGAGGGATATCTCTAAGGAAGGGATCATTTTGTGTTGCGGGACCGGTTAAGTTGAAATGATCTGAGAAGAACAGATATCCATTTTTGGAGACGTTGAGGGCATACTCTTTTCCAGAGGGTAAAGCGACTAGAAAGTGGCCGTCTGATGGGTCGGAATAGCTTTCTACCACGGTTTTGCCGGTTGAGAGATCGATTAATTCGAATCGTGCTTCGAGTTTAGCCATTGTTTTTGCATCATAAACGGTTCCTTTTAACCATGTGAGTTGTTGAGGTCTTGCCGATTCAGGAAGCTTAAACTTATAGAGATCGAGCTTACCTAACCCTCCGGGTCTATCTGACGCAAAGTAGCCCCATTTTCCGTCTCCCGAGACTAAGAGGCTATTCTCATCTTTATACGTATTAATTGGGTAACCTAGATTTTCAGGTTCACTCCACTCCCCATTAGGTGAGAGACGACTGACAAAGATATCCAGTCCTCCCATTCCTGGATGGCCATCAGATGAAAAGTAAAGAGTATGGCCATCGGGATGAATAAAGACACTCTCTTCTTTACCTTTAGAGTTAATGATATCTGGCAGTCGTTGAGGAGAGCTCCATTTCCCGTCTTTCAATAATGAGCTTGTATAGATGTCTTGATCGTCGGCGTTTTGTCTTGTACGGCCTCCTCTAATAAAATAGAGGGTTTGTCCGTCTGATGAGAACGAGGGCTGAGACTCCCAGTTGGCGGTATTGATAGGACTCCCTATGTTAACAGGATCAGACCAACCGCTGCCGAGTCTTCTGCAAACGAAGAGGTCGCAACTTCCATATCCATCACGATCGGGACCATATTCTCTCATCATATTAGCGCAAGCGGTGAAGAAGAGGAATTGACCATCGGGGGAGAGGGTAGGAGCTCCTTCATTCCAATCGCTGTTGATAGGCTCTCCTATGGGTTTAGAGGGAAGCCATCCGGTGTCGCTTTTAGCTGCTATGTAAAAGTCCTCTTGTTCTTTCCCTTGGTGGATTGTTGAGGGTATTCTACGGGTGAATAGGAAAGTCTCTCCATCGACTGTGATGCAGGGGAAATACTCTGAATAGGCGGAGTTAATTGCTGAACCAAGGTTTATTGGATGAAAGTCAACCGGATGTTGCATCATCTCGAGTGCATATTGACATTGGTTGATCGATTTCTCTATTTTCGGGAGTTTGGAGCTGCTTGCCGGTTCAAATTCTAGGGCTTTGTGGTAGGTATCTATGGCTATTTGGTAGTTGCCTTCTTTTTGTTCGAGGTTAGCGATTAGAAGCCAGACTTGAGGGTAGGGTTGTCTACCTTTCTCCATGCCGTAACGGTAGGCTTTGATGGCCTCAGGAAGGTCTTGAAGGTCGGTGTAGATGTCACCCAGTGTTAACCATCCTTCCGAGAATGCGGTATCGTAGGCAACCGCTTTGCGCATCTCTTCAACAGCTTGCTCAAGTCGGTTGTTACGATAAAGCTCTGATGCTCTATAGTAAGATTTCTCTGCCCGTTGTGACTCGGTGGATAAGCGCATGTTTTGAGCCACCAGGCCGGTTGATACCGCCAGGAGTGACAGAAGAAGAGCCAGTGAAAGGGTTATTCTCATGGGAGGGATGTGACTTAGTTATTCAATGATTATTAAGGTATATGAATCCATTTGTGCATCTGAAGAGATAGTCTCCAGCGCGGATTCTCTTGGATATACCCAATTATGGATGGGAGTATCTGTTCTCGTCTGCTCCATTCGGGTTGTAGTAGTAGGGAGCATTTAGGGCTTACCTCTTTTGCATTTTCTTCGGCCCACAATAGATCTTCTTCGTTTTGAATTACAACTTTAAGTTCATGGGCCATCTGATGGATTGGCTTCACCGGATGCATATTTCTTTTGGGTGATAAGCAGATCCAATCCCAGTAACCTGAAATAGGGTAGGCTCCTGAGGTTTCAAGAAAGGTCTCTACCTGATACTCCTTGAGTTTGCGAGTGAAGTATTCAAGGTTGTAATTTAACGGCTCTCCGCCTGTCACTACTACGGCTTTCCCAGGCCATTCTATACAGCGACTAACGATCTCATCGGTCTCTACCGGAGGGAAGAGGGTGGGGTTCCAGGAGTGTTTAGTGTCGCACCATGCGCAACCTACATCACAGCCTCCCAAACGCACGAAATAGGCAGCTCTTCCTGCTTGTAAGCCTTCTCCTTGTAATGTGTAAAACTCTTCGACCAAGGGTAGCATTAGCCCCTTGTCGAGTCTATCTTTTATCTCTTCTGTCATCTAATTTTGAAACCGTGTTACTTTAATATAATAGACTTTATCGTTCTCCTCGATTTTAACGAGTAATAGCTTGCCTGAGCTCTCCTTTTCTGAAATGACCAGCTTTAACTTACCGGTTTTTGTGGAGCCTTTAGCAAGCCGTTCTCCTTTTCTATTGAGTAAACTAGCAGAGAAGGAGCGTTGATTTTTCCCTTCAATTTCTACTTCACCCTCATTTTTATCGCCGATTCGAATAGTCGAAACGATGAATGGCAAAGTAGTGTCTTGAGCATTAATCTTCAATTCGGGTAAGAATTCTTTTGGGTTGAGTGAGAAGAGAGATGCCTTGATGATTGGGGTCTCTTCACAGCTAAAGAACAGTTTCCCGTCAGGTCTAAAGGCGATCCCTTCGGTTTGGGCTCCAAAGAGGGTAACCAGATTGATCCTTACAATGTATTTTATTGAGGGTTGGTTGGGGTCAAACCCTGGAATTAACCAGATAACAGGGGCATAGAAATCGTAACCGATAAGAGCAAGGAGATGATCTTTTGCAGAGTAGTCTGCCCCGGTTACCAGACCGCCGATATTTATCTTTTGGATAGGTTTTAGTCTCTCACCATCCTTCCATTCATTAAGACAATAGAGTCTTGTTTGATTATCTCCCCAGTCCTTGCTGAAGAACCAAAGTCTTCCTCCGGCACTGAACATGGACTCGCAGTCGAAGTTTTGTTTTCTATCGCGAGGCGAGAAGTCGGTTTGGTCATCCCATTTAAAGCCAATTTTTTCAGAGGATACCTCCAATGATGATTTTGAGTCAACCGCCTCTTTTCTTATGCGGTAAATGGTAAGATCTTTCCGTTTCCCAAGGTTATTTCCAAAATCGCCGATATAGATATAGTTATCGTCGATAGTTATATCTTCCCAGTCGTTGTTGACAGCCTCTTTAAATCGGATGGTTTTGATGATATTACAACCACTGCTATCGAGGGCATAGATCTCGGGTTTACCTTGGCTATCAGTGTGGGTCCACCAACCATTTGCAATCCATTGCAGGCCTGAGCTCTCATTCACCTTTTTGGGGAGTTGATTGCAGGCGCAATAGGGTGTTTTAACGAGATTGATTACTTTGATTTCCGTTTGAGAGGTATCTGTTGGTAAAGCGTAAGGGCTAATAAAGGGGGCATCTACTGCATGAAAAGGAGAGGGGCTATCATGAGGGTTAAAAAGGAAGACTGGATTACCGAAGAAGAGGGGGATGAGGGTCAACCAGGAAATGAGATGGATCATTTTCAATGAAATTTTATACAAAGTTATGGCTAAACTTCGTGACAGGCTCTATTATTGCGATGAATACAAAAAAAGAACAGCGCTCTTGAGGGGCGCTGTTCTTTTCACAGTAGGGAAAAACTACTGTTTTTGATTT
This sequence comes from uncultured Bacteroidales bacterium, assembly GCA_964444785.1. Taxonomy (GTDB): domain Bacteria; phylum Bacteroidota; class Bacteroidia; order Bacteroidales; family TTA-H9; genus JAJTBW01. The sequence goes on from CAYUII010000008.1 coordinate 9,872, forward strand.
TTATGATAGGCTTTCATCGTATTCATGAGGAGGGCTGCGATAGTCATCAGACCGATACCGCCTGGAACCGGGGTTATGGCACTAGCTATTTTGCTAACCTCGTCGAATTTGACATCGCCGGTGATATAATATCCTTTTTCTTTAGAGGCATCTTCAATGCGATGGATTCCTACGTCGATAATTACGGCGCCGGGTTTGACCATGTCGGCAGTGACGAAGTGGGGTTGACCGATGGCAGCAATGAGGATATCTGCCTGACGGCAATAATCTGCGAGGTTATTGGTCTTGCTGTGACACAGGGTGACAGTGGCATTGCCTCTTTTTGCTTTTCTGCTAAGGAGGAGAGAGACGGGGGTACCGACGATATTAGATCTTCCGAGAACGACCACGTGTTTACCTTCGGTTTGGATATCATATCTTTCCAGCAGTTCCATGATTCCATAGGGGGTAGCGGGTAGGAAGGTATCTAAGCCGAGGGCCATTTTACCGACGTTAGTAGGGTGGAAGCCATCGACATCTTTTTCGGGGTTGATTGCTTCGAGGATTGTGTCGGCATTAATATGTTTTGGGAGGGGTTGTTGGACGATGAAGCCATCTACATCGGGGTCATTGTTGAGGAAGTGGATGGTTTTAAGGAGTTCTTGTTCGGTGATAGTCTCATCTAAAAGGTAGAGAGAGGAGGTCATGCCGATGGATTTACAAGCTTTATCTTTAGAGGCGACATAGCTTTGGCTGGCGGGGTCGCTACCGACCAAGACAGCAACTAAGTGGGGAGCTCGTTTACCGGCATCGATGAGGGAAGCGACCTCTTTTTTGATTTCGTTTTTTACGGCTTCAGAGATGACTTTTCCGTCGAGTAGGGTCATTAGATAAGCGTATTTAAGATGTTAGCGTTTCTTTTTCATACCACCCATCATCTTCATCATTTTCTGTCCGCCGCTAGTGGTCATGAGTTTCATCATTTTGCGGGTTTCGTCAAATTGTTTGATGAGTCTATTCACTTCCTGGATTTCGGTTCCAGAGCCATTAGCGATACGTTTTCTTCTAGAGCCGTTAAGAATGGCGGGGTTTGCCCGTTCTTCGGGGGTCATAGAGTGGATGATCGCTTCGATGCTTTTGAAGGCGTTATCGTCGATATCAACATCCTTTAAGGCTTTACCCATGCCGGGGATCATACCCATGAGGTCACGGATATTACCCATTTTTTTGATCTGTTTAATTTGGTTGAGGAAGTCGTCGAAATTAAACTGGTCTTTAGCGATCTTTTGTTGGAGTTTTCTGGCTTCTTCTTCGTCGAATTGTTCTTGAGCTCTTTCAACGAGAGAGACGATATCGCCCATGCCGAGGATACGGTCGGCCATACGTTCGGGGTAGAAGATGTCGATTGCGTCCATCTTTTCTCCGAGTCCAACAAATTTGATGGGTTTATCGACGACCGAACGGATGGTAAGGGCGGCACCACCGCGGGTATCACCATCGAGTTTAGTGAGAACGACACCGTTATAGTCGAGGCGATCGTTAAAAGCTTTCGCTGTATTGACCGCATCCTGACCCGTCATAGAGTCGACAACGAAGAGGGTTTCTTGAGGGTTAACCGACTGTTTGATAGCAGCGATCTCTTTCATCATCTCCTCGTCGATTGCCAGGCGACCGGCAGTATCGATAATGACGACGCTATGCCCCATGTTTTTGGCGTGGGTTATAGCATTTTTAGCGATAGCAACCGCATTTTTGTTGCCCTCTTCTGTATAAACTTCCACTTCAATTTGTGAACCAAGCACCTTTAATTGGTCGATAGCGGCAGGTCTGTAGACATCGCAAGCAACCAGTAGAGGTTTATGAGAACGTTTGGTTTTAATGAAGTTGGCAAGTTTTGCCGAGAAAGTGGTCTTACCCGAGCCTTGGAGGCCGGCAATCAAGATGATTGCGGGTTGGCCTTTGAGGTTAATGTCTGATTTTTCTCCCCCCATTAGGGCGGCAAGCTCATCATGAACGATTTTAACCATCAACTGACCTGGAGAGATCGCTGTCAGTACATTTTGACCAAGTGCTTTCTTTTTTACATCGTCGGTAAATTGCTTTGCGATTTTATAGCTTACGTCTGCGTCAAGCAAAGCTTTACGAACCTCTTTGAGGGTTTCGGCTATGTTGATTTCGCTGATTTGCCCTTGTCCTTTAAGGACTTTAAAGGCTCTGTCGAGTTTATCGCTTAAACCTTCGAACATGATATCTGGGGTGTTAAATTATCAGTTACTTACATGCGATTTTGATCGCAGGGGTGCAAATTTACAAAATTTAACCGATCTTAAGGAGTCAAATATTAGATACATAGATTGTATTAGAATGGTGATTAGGTTTTGGAATGGAGGTTTCCTAATTTGACTTCAATTATTGAGCTGTTGGAGGTAATATGAATGATTTATATAGTAAGCAAAATTAAAGGGGCATGATAGGGAGAAGAAGCGAAGGGCGAGCGAAGGGGAAGGTCTGTTCATCTTGGGAATTTAGTTAACTTTGGTATAGAAAATGGGGGCTGAAAAGGAGGATTGTTAGGGAATTTGATTTTATGAACAGGTTGTTATAAAAGAAAAATTGAAGATCAATGCGATAATACAGAAAAAAGTTTTTATCTTTGCAACCCGTTTTGGCTCACAAAAATTTAGCAGAAAACAGATATGTATTTAACGCCTGAAATTAAAAAGGATATCTTTACGAAGTACGGCATTACTGATAGTGATTCAGGTAGTGCAGAAAGTCAGATTGCACTTTTTTCGTATCGTATTACTCATCTTACAGATCATTTGCGTAGCAATCGCAAAGATTTATTTACCCAGCGTTCGCTGGTTCGTTTGGTAGGTAAGCGCAGAAAACTGCTCGATTATTTGAAAGAAAGAGACATCGAGCGTTACAGAGCAATTATTGCAAAACTGAACCTCAGAAAGTAATTTATTTCCGGGTTTTAGCCGGAAGAACCTTAGAAAGGCAATTCTTGAATTGCCTTTTTTTGGTATTTATGGCATGCTTTTTTACGTTAGATGTAGAAAATGATAAGACTGAATACAAGACAGATAAAAGTTTCATCAAAGGACAATATCTGTGTTTGTGTTTGGTTATTGTGCTGTTAGAAGGTGTCAATTGAGCTATCTTTGCTACAATTTTGGCACAAGATGTTAAGATGTTGTTACAGATTAATTTGATTTAGATTATGCAAGCTTTTTACAAAACTTTTCAACTTCCTGATGGGCGTACGGTTCAGATGGAAACAGGAAAACTTGCCAAACAAGCAGATGGTGCTGTTGTTGTTAAAATGGACAATACCATGTTGTTGGCAACGGTTGTTTCGGCCAAAGAGGCTAAAGAGGATGTTGACTTCATGCCTCTTACCGTTGAGTATCAGGAGAAATACGCTGCTACTGGTAGGTTTCCCGGCGGCTTCTTTAAACGTGAGGCGCGTCCTCATGAACTCGAAATATTAACGGCTCGTCTCGTTGACCGTGCTCTTCGCCCTCTCTTCCCCGATGATTATCATGCCGATACACAGGTGTTGGTCTATTTAATCTCTGGCGATAAGAATACTCTTCCTGATGCATTCGCTTGTCTTGCCGCTTCTGCTGCTCTCGCCGTTTCTGATATCCCATTCAATGGCCCGGTCTCTGAGGTACGTGTAGCACGTATCAATGGAAAGCTTGTCATTAATCCTTCATTATCTGAATTAGAACAGTCTGATCTTGACATCATGGTTGCCGCTACTCTTGAGAATATCATGATGGTGGAAGGCGAAATGAAGGAGATCTCAGAGGCCGATATGATTGAAGCTCTTAAGTTTGCTCATGATGCGATTAAGATTCAATGTCAGGCTCAGATTGATATGGTTAAGGAATCTGGCCGTGGTGTAGAAAAACGCAAGTATTGCCACGAAGTTAACGATGAGGAGATCAGAAAATCAGTAAACGATTTCTGCTATAAGCCTATTTACGATATTGCTTGCAAAGCCAGTGGAAAACATGAGAGAACAGAACTCTTTGACCAGGTTTTAAAGGATTACCTCGAATCATTACCAGAGGAGACTCGTTCAGAAAAGGCCGGCATGATTGGCCGCTATTTCCACGATGTTCACAAACATGCCGTTAGAGATGTCGTCTTAAACGAACGTATTCGTCTTGACGGAAGGAAAACAGATCAAATCAGACCCATCTGGTGTGAAGTTGATTATTTGCCCTCAGCCCATGGATCTTCCATCTTTACCCGTGGTGAAACTCAGTCACTCTCTACCGTTACACTGGGCACCAAACTCGATGAGCAGACCATTGATGGAGCCGTGATCGAAGGCAAAAATAACTTCATGCTTCATTATAACTTCCCTCCCTTCTCCACTGGAGAGGCTAAACCATTAAGAGGTACCAGCCGTCGTGAGATTGGACACGGTAACCTCGCCCTACGTGCTCTGAAGCCAGTGATTCCAGGAAATCCGGAAAACCCATACACGATTCGTGTGGTATCTGATATCCTTGAATCTAATGGTTCTTCTTCCATGGCTACCGTATGCGCCGGAACATTAGCTCTACTCGATGCCGGTGTGAAGATTCGTAAACCTGTCTCGGGTATCGCAATGGGTCTTATTACGGATAAAACCACTGGAAAATGGGCTGTTCTTTCTGATATTCTGGGTGATGAAGATCACTTGGGTGACATGGACTTTAAGGTGTGTGGCACGAAAGATGGTATCACTGCATGTCAGATGGATATTAAGATTGATGGATTACCTTACGAGATTTTATATCAAGCTCTTGAACAAGCTCGTCAAGGTAGACTTCATATCATGGGTGAGATGGCCAAGACGATCACAGAACCTCGTGAAGATTACAAGCCACATGTACCAAGAATAGTACAATTAACGATCCCCAGAGAGTTTATTGGAGCTGTTATTGGACCTCAGGGTAAGGTAATTCAAGAGATGCAACGTGAAACGGGTTCAACTATCGTTATTGAAGAGGTTGGCGATCTAGGTGTTGTAGATATCGTAGCGGTTAATAAGGATTCTATCGATGCTGTTAAGGCTCGTATCCGCGCTATCGTTGCAATCCCGGAAGTGGGTCAGATCTACAAAGGAAAAGTCAAGACAATCACCGCCTTTGGTGCCTTTGTTGAGATCCTTCCCGGTAAAGATGGCCTCTTGCATATCTCTGAAATAGAATGGCGCAGACTTAATGACGTTGAAAGTGTTCTTAAGGTCGGAGATGAAGTGGAGGTTAAACTGATAGAAGTTGATTCTAAGACAGGTAAACTTAAGCTCTCAAGAAAAGTCCTTCTTCCTAAACCCGAAGGACAAAAGTAATTCTAGCCTGATAACTGTAACAGCAAATTCAGGAATTATAGTTATTAATTGAAGTATTTAAAATGAGGCAGTTAAAAATTACAAAGCAGGTTACTAACAGGGAAACAGCTTCACTGGATAAGTATCTGCAGGAGATCGGCAAAGTAGAGCTGATCACAGCAGAAGAAGAAGTAGCTCTGGCACAACGCATCAAGCAAGGTGACCAAGTGGCTCTCGAGAAACTTACCAAAGCTAACCTGCGTTTTGTAGTTTCCGTTTCAAAACAGTACCAGAATCAAGGTCTTAGCTTGCCTGACCTTATCAATGAAGGCAACCTAGGCCTGATTAAAGCTGCTCAACGTTTTGACGAAACCCGCGGTTTCAAGTTCATCTCCTACGCTGTTTGGTGGATCCGCCAATCGATCCTCCAGGCTCTCGCCGAACAGTCTAGAATCGTTAGGCTTCCCCTCAACAAAATCGGATCAATTAACAAGATCAATAAAGCTTATGCTAAACTGGAACAAGAGTATGAGCGGGAACCTAATGCCGAAGAAATCGCCGGTCTTCTCGAAATCACCGAGAATGAAGTCAAAGAATCGTTGAGAAACTCAGGACGACATGTTTCTATGGATGCTCCTCTGGTTCAAGATGAAGAGAATACTATGTACGATGTCATGCGTAGCGACGATGGCCCTACCCCTGAAAGTGGGCTGATCTATGAGTCGCTTCGCCGTGAAATCGATAGAGCTATCTGTACTCTTACCCCCAGAGAAGCCGATGTTATCAGATTGTATTTTGGCTTAGAAGGAAAACATCCTATGACTCTTGAAGAGATCGGCGAAAAGTTCGATCTAACTCGCGAACGAGTCAGACAAATTAAAGAAAAAGCTATCAGACGCCTGAAACATACCACTAGAAGCAAAATCTTGAAAAGTTATCTGGGGTAATTTACTTGCAAAGACTATCTTACTGAGGCCACCGGTTTCCCCGGGGGCCTCTTTTAGTTTTATCCCTATCGATGCAATTCGTAAATTAGGGTTTGTCTAATCTGTTTTAATAGTTGTGGGGAAGGGGGGATGATTTAAGATTCGAAATTCAATGATTCAAGATTCAACGATTCAAGATTCAATGATTCAAGATTGGTCGAATTAATGGAGGCAGATCTCCAATCCTAATAATCAAAAAAATAGCCAACGATGCCTCCCGGCGTCATTGGCTAATCAATCAACCAAAATCTAACAATTATGAGAAAACTTCCTGAAAGGAAATTCATCGTTCGGGCCGGTATCTCTACCGGAGTTTTTCTGTGGTCACCCAGCAGAATCTCACTCGGGACTAAGCTTATCCATCAGTAATCTGATCTTTAAACCAGGTTGGAGTGATCGTTTAAAACCAATCTTAATTATCGAAATCTCACTACGATTTCTTTTGTTATGCTACTTGCAAAGATTAAAATGTGTTTTACCTTCATCCAAATATTATGCAAATATAATGACATTTGATCGATCGTTGTATACGGAGTTGAAAATAATCCGTTGATACTTTAATGTTTTTCGATAAAAATTAAAAAGTGGTCAGAACTTCTTCGTGTACTATTTACAATAATCAGGCCAAAGTTTTCTTTTTTTTGGCCTGTTGTCCGGTTTTCTTTAACTGTGAGGGAGTGTTTGGGAAGTGAAATGGATGAATCGATCATTATGAAGGTTGGGTACTGGTAACGAGACGGGTTTTACATCTTCTGGAATATTGATTCAAAAAGGATAAACATTTGCACTCATATTTTATTAACTTAGCACCTATGAATAGCCGTTTAAACAGATTTGTACTCTTCTTTAGTCTCTTTTGCCTCGCCGTTTTCTGCGGACGAAGCCTGTTTGGGGGTTCTATCTGTTTTCAACATCTCTCCAATCTTCATTTGAGCGGGGATCATCAGGTAGCTGAGGTGTTGAATATCTCACATCTCAGAAAGTCAGATACTATTAAAAATCTGGCTAAGAAAAGGGAATCAGGTAGAAATAGGGCAACAGATCATCATATTCGTTTAGCTATGAACCGACAGAATACTGGCAAAGTTGTTTGTGTGCCGGGTAAAGAGCAAGCGAAAGTTATTGATGGCTATAGTGTAAATTCTTTTGAAGGAAGTCAGATTCAGGTTCTTGTCAATGCTACTAAGAACAAAATCATTGTAAAAGGGGTAACCAAAGGGCGCCTATATATCTTTACCTGTATGGGTAAACAGGTGTTTTTTGGTAAACTTCGTGATAATATTGAACTTGATATTACCAGTCTGTTAGACGGTTGTTATAATCTGAAGGTGGAACGAGAGGGACAGGTTTATAGTAAACAGATTATTATAAGAAGATAGGCATTCTATTGTTGCCGGGCGGCGAAGTGCTTTGAGTCACCCCATTCATCCCAACCAATTTCATTACCCGACATATGGATTCTTGCTTCTAGGCAAGAGCGACATTCATCTGCATCTTCATCCATGCAAGGTTTATCTTCATATAACTTATAATTTTCTCTGTATATTACCGGGGTTAGGTTTGGCATAATGATATTTGCACCTACCATTAGTGCTTTTTCCCGTCCTTGTGGATCGATGGTCTGCATTGCTGTTGTTGCAGCAATATTAATATCTTTCATTAGGATCCGAAGAGAAGCGACCATTTTTAAAGCCAGGTCGAAACGTGATTCTCGCGGTTGAAGCTCGTTGAGTCGGGAGTAAAGTGGCGTATCAACATGTTCAATATAGGGTCCCATACCAACCATGTCTATATCCATCTTCTGGAAGAAAAGAAGGTCGTCGGCAAGATGCTCTGTGGTCTGCCCGGGCAATCCAATCATCACTCCACTCCCAACCTGAAATCCTTCCGTTCTGAGGTCATAGAGTGCTTGAATTCGCTTGTCAAAGTCGTGAATAGAGTCATTAGGGTGCAGTTGGCTATACAGGGTTCTATTAGAGGTCTCGATACGGATAAGATATCTTTTTGCACCTGCGGCTCTCCATTTTCGGTAGGTTTCACGAGATTGTTCACCTAAGGATAGGGTGATGCCAAGGGTAGAATTAGTTATGTTCTTTATCTGAAGCAAAAGATCCTCTATTTTATCAACAAACCATTCATCGTTTCTCTCACCAGCCTGAATCACCATACTACCATAATGGTTTTCGTAAGCAAATTTTGCAGCTTCGAGCACCTCCTCATCCGTCATCGTGTATCTTGAGACTTTCTTATTGCCCAAACGTACTCCACAATAATAGCAATTCTTTCCACATCGATTTGAGTATTCCACTAATCCGCGGAAATATACCTTATCGCCAATAGTTTCTTTCTTTATTGTGGAAGCTTTCGAGAAGAGTAGCTTTCGATCATCTCCTGAAGCATTCAACATCGTAACAAGATCCTGATGGCTGAAGGTCTCCTGATTTAATAGCTCTGCAAACGACATAATTTTTCTTGCAAAGGTAATAATTCAGGTCAGTTGATACCTAAATGAATATTTATTTTAATTTAGAGCCATAGCTTGAATAATGATGTAACTTTATAAAAAAAAGGGTAATGGAAAAGATAGGTATTAAAGCAGTTATTGTGGATGATGATCAAACTTCTCGTTTGATTCTTAGTCAGTTAGTGGATAATATTAATCCCGGGTTTAGGATTATAGGAAGTGCAGGAACGGTGGCTGAAGCGGTTGCTTTAATTGATTCAGTTGAGCCGGATTTAGTTTTTCTAGATATATTGCTTACCGATGGAGAGGGTTTTGATGTTTTGGAGCAGGTTACTTATCATGGGTTCGAGGTTATCTTTACTACTTCTGTGGAGAATCAGGCTATAAGGGCTTTTGATGTTCATGCTATCCATTATTTGGTTAAGCCGATACGCCAGAAGGATCTGGAGAAGGCCCTGGCTCGTTTTACGGCATTGTCGGTAAGGTCGGATAATTGTGTTGATAAGGTTATTGAGAGTCGAAGAGTATTGCCTTCGCGGATCTTGGTCCCCGATGCCGAAGCCATTCATATTGTGAAATCGGATCAAATTCTCTATCTCGAGGCCTCAGATACCTATACTACGTTTTATCTTCAAGGGGGTAAGAAGTTACTGGCTAGCCGTCCGTTGGCCTCTTTTGAAAAGCTATTGACCGACCAGCATTTTTCGCGGATACACAGCAAATATCTTATTAATCTTGGATTCTGTTTGCAATATATTAGAGGAAAAGGAGGTTCAGTAAAGATGGAAGGGGGGGCTGAATTAGAGGTCTCAGTGCGAAAGAAGAGTGATTTTATGCTTGACCTGCATAATTTTGCCAGGTCGATAGGCTAGACGGGTTCTATTTATTGTGGTTTGGGTTTATGATTGAATCTTCTTAACTTTCACATTAATTAAGAAGAAGATGTGTTTAATGATTACATATAACTCAGACACGGAAAAGATGAGTATAAACAAAATATTATCTGCGCAGCAAATAGGGGAGGCTGATTCAGCTACGATAGCTTATGAGCCCATTTTAGAGATCGATTTAATGGAGAGGGCAGCCACGCTGTGTGCTTATTGGCTGCGAGAGAAGTTAGCTCCCGGAGCTCGTATTCATCTGCTTTGTGGCCCTGGAAATAATGGTGGCGATGGGTTGGTGGTGGCGCGGTGGCTTGCCGGATGGGGATTTAAGACATCTGTGTGGATGGTTTCTGAAGGCTCTTTGAGTAACGCCTCTGAGATTAATACTCGAAGGTTGATTTATCAAAAACTGGTTAAAATTCATCCATTTGAGGAGACTAAAGTGCTATTTAATCCCAAACCCGGCAGTGTAATCATTGATGCTATGTTTGGTGCTGGGTTTAATCGGATGATGGATAGAGAGGTTTCGCAGGTTGTTCAAATGGTTAATCGAGGCAATTATTTAAGGATTGCGCTTGATCTGCCCAGTGGATTGACGGCTGATGGTTATGCTATTGATGTTGAGTCTTGCTTTAAGGCTCATTATACCATAACATTCCTTCCGTTAAAGCGAATGTTTGTTTTACCGGAGAATGAGGAGTTCTTTGGCTCTGTTATAACCTTGGATATTGGCCTTAATAGAGCCTACTTAGCTACTGCGGATCCCTTGGCCTGGCTTATTACGGATGAGGTTGCCGGGGCAATTTATAGACCGAGAAAGAGGTTTGTTCATAAGGGACAGTTTGGGCATGCACTTTTAGTTGGGGGAAAGCGTGAGATGGGGGGAGCGATATTAATGACAGCCTCCGCTTGCCTGGCTTCGGGTGCCGGAAAAACAACGTTACTTGTCTCAGAGGGCATGCTTTCGGCGATTAATTCAAGTCTTCCCGGTGCTATGACTTCCATTATCGACGATGCAGCAGTAACTATTGATTTAACAATTCATCCCTATAATGTGGTTGCTGTTGGCCCGGGTATGGGAACAGACAACATAGCCCAAGAACGATTATACTCTATATTGACAAAATTCAGAGGATCGTTGGTTTTAGATGCTGATGCGTTGAATATATTATCGCAGAACAAAGGTTGGTTGAAACTATTACCTCCTAATTCTATTCTTACACCTCATCCCGCTGAGTTTGCTCGTCTTTTCGGGGAGGTTGATAATAGTCTTGAAGCCTTTAATTTACAGCAGGAGATGTCGGATAAGTATCAGATTGTAATTATCCGAAAAGGGGCTAATAGCTCTATTACTTTTCCTGGTGAAAAGATCTGGTTCAATACATCGGGTAATCCTGCTTTGGCTAAAGGAGGTACTGGGGATATACTCACAGGGGTAATCGCAGGACTACTGGCTCAGGGTTATACTGCAAAAGAAGCTGCCCTGTTTGCTACCTGGTTGCATGGTAAAGCTGCCGATGAGGCTATCAGGTCAGTTGGAATAGAGGCCGCCGATAGTAGCGATATCATTGACGGTATAAAAAGAGTTTTCAAGCAACTTAATATGCTTTGACCTATCAGAGTCTTTTATAGAATTACCAAAAAAGGATCTTCCGGATAAACGATTTAGCAGCAGTGGCTCATGAAGTTTAAGATGAAAAATTTGAAGGAAAAAGTTAAAATTATTGTACTTGATAGTGTGAGATGATGAAAAAATGTTAATTTTGCACTCCCGTTTGAATAGGAAATAAAATATCCGTAACGCAATGGCAAATCATAAATCAGCTCTTAAAAGAATTCGCTCGAACGAAAAAAGAAGACTTAGAAATCGTTACCATGCTCGTACCATGCGTAATGCAATTAGAAAATTCCGCAGCTTGGAAGACAAGACTGAAGCGGTAGCACAACTTCCTAAGGTTGTTTCTCTTCTTGATAAATTAGCTAAAAGAGCTATCATTCACAAAAACAAAGCTTCGAACCTTAAGTCGAAGTTAATGAGAAGAGTTAATACTCTGTAATTCATTGCTTCTTACAATAAAGCTTGTAGCCCGATCATTTATGATACGGGCTATTTCTGTTTTTAGTTGTTAGACTTTCTGGATATACTCTACCCATCATGACGCAGACCTGCTGATGACGCAGGTATTTGGGCTATATTTTGTGGTTTAAATCATGCCTTTATCTGCAAAGCTAAGGTATTGATGGTTGGTTATGATGAGATGATCGAGTAATTGAATATCGAAGAGAGCGGCAGCCTCCTTTAATCGCGTAGTGAGGGAGATGTCACTGGGAGAGGGTTGTGGGTTTCCTGAAGGATGGTTATGAGCAATGATGATCCCTTTTGCTTTTGATAGGACGGCATGTCGGATGAGTAGTACCGGATCAACTACTGTTGAGGTTCGTCCTCCCCGACTTACTAAATATTTCTCGATGACTTCGTTCCGGTTATTGAGGAAAAGAGCCATAAACTGTTCGTAATCTAAGTCAATAAGCGAACCGGCGAGTTCTTCATAAGCTACATTACTACTATTGATAATGACAATTTCTTTGTTGTTTTTATTTAGTTTTCTTCGCCCCAATTCCAGGGCAGCCAAAATTGTTATCCCTTTTGCCGGTCCGATTCCTTTCACTTGGGTTAGTTCCTTCAAATCAGTTCGTCCTAGCCTTTGCAGATCATTATTGAATGTAGCGAGGATGCTCTTAGCTAAATCAACCGCCGTCTCATATCGGGTGCCGGTACCAATTAAGATGGCCAAGAGTTCTGCATCACTTAGCGCTGCAGCTCCTTTAAGCATTAGCTTTTCTCGTGGGCGATCATCTTCGGCCCATTCTCTGATAGTGGGTTTTTCTATGGGGTAGGTCATAGTGAGTTTTTTTTCAAATGTACAGATTAGAGTGGAAATTTTATTGATAAAGAGGATTCTGGCTGGGTTAATTATGGATTCACGTATAAATTTTCTTTTTAATTTATTTAGAAAGCTATTTAGAGTTTGTTTGAGAAACTTCATTTTGAGTTGATGGCTAAATAGAACTGATCTTGTAGTCATTTTTCGAACGAGAAGTTACCATCTTCCCAATGATATGTTTTGAGGCTTTTGTGAATTTTATAGGTTAGTTTATGGTTATGTTAATGTTAAGTTGTTGTTATTAGAAATATGTCAATTTATAACATGTTTTTAATATTGAAAATTTCTAAGATGTTGTGAATCAGTTGGTGTATATGTTTTGGTGTTGGGGATTTTTTAATCTTCTTTTGTTTGGTAGTTAATGGCTTGAGTGTCTTGGCTCTCTAATTTCGCATAAAAAAACAGAGGGCTGACACTTATGAAGGTTTATTCTACTCTACTCTTTGTCCTACTTCTTCTTTCAACTTTTACAGTATGGGCACAACGTGGGACACTCAAAGGCACCATTAAGGATCATTCAAATGGCGAGACCTTACCAGGTGTGAATATCTATTTGCTTGGGACTACTTATGGTGGATCAGCAGATATAAACGGTGTTTATGAGATAACAAATATTCCTGAAGGAACTTATAAAGCTGTTGTAAGTTATATCTCTTATAAATCTGATACTATTTCAAATGTATTAATCAAAGGCAATAAGTTTACATACAAGGATTTCTATCTTAAGCAGCAGATAGCTTCACTTGAGGGGGTAACTGTAGTCGCTAGACGGCGGTCCGATTCTGATTTATCGATGATGAGTACTATTAAGCAGAGTGCTCTGACAATAAATGGTGTTACCAGTCAACAAATATCCAGATCACAAGATAAAGATGCTGCAGAAGTGGTAAAACGTATGCCTGGTATTACCATAATGGATGATCGGTTCATTAATGTTAGGGGGTTGAATGAAAGGTATAATAGTGTTATTATAAACAACTCAACAGCCCCTAGTACTGAAACAGACCAAAGAGCATTCTCTTTCGATGTTATTCCAAGTAATATGATTGATAATATCTTGGTTTTTAAAACTCCTGCACCAGAGTTACAAAGCGATTTTGCGGGTGCTTTGGTTCAGGTTTTTACGAAAAATTATGTTGATAAAGCGAGTGTTGGTGTGAGTTTTCAATCAGGAATAAATGAGGGAACCACTTTTAAGGACTTTAAGTCATACGAAGGCAGTTCTACTGATTTTCTTGGTTTTGATTCGAAAACTCGTCAGTTACCATCAGCAGTGCCTTCAGTTGAGGAGATGATGATTCTTCAAGATTTTAGTGATGGTATTGATCCTGAGGTTATCGCCTCAAGAAAAGCCAGACTTACTGATGTTTCCCAGTCATTTAGTGATATCAGTAAAGTTAAAAATGGTACAGCGTTACCAGATGCAAAGCTCTCAATCGATTTGTTAAATTCTTTTGATGTGGGTCGTTCACATATAAGTAATATTTCATCTGTAAGTTATAAGTTAGGTAATAGTTCAATGCAGACAGAGAGGGCTGCCTTTGAGGCTTATGATGAGGTTAAAGATTCAAGTAAATATGTTTACCATCATATAGATAACTCATATAGTACTAATGTCCAGATTGGTGCCTTGTGTAACTGGTCGCTTGAGCATGGAAATAATCTGTTTGAGTTTAGGAATCTCTTTTATCAATATGGAAAATCTAAGACAACTCTTCGTAATGGTGTGGATTATTATCGTGATGGTAATCTGATAAAATCATATGAGCTTGGGTATATGAGTAGAACGATCTACTCCGGGCAATTAAGTGGAAAACATAAGTTAGGCAATGAACGCAAGAAGTTTGATTGGGTTGTTGGATTTAATATTGCCTTAAAAGATGAACCTGATACCCGACATATTTATACATATGCAACACGCTATACCGATGATTTGGGTAATGTAGCCTATACTCCATATAGACTTGATTATAACTCCACCGTTAACACAGAATCAAACGGCAGGCTCTTCTCTTATACTGATGAGCGCATTGTAAATGGTCAGTTAACTTATAATTATATAGTTACTTTTGAGAGTTGGAAGCCAGAAATTAAGGTTGGTGCATATGTTGAGAATAAAGGAAGAACCTTTGATCTAAGATCTTTCGGCATAGCAAGAGCTGTACCTCTATCAATGTTTAACTCTAGGTTATTGACTCAGTCGATTGATAGTGTCTATTGGGATGAGAATTTTAATTTCTCTAATGGCCTGAAGCTTGAAGAGAATACTCGTCCTGAGTACTCTTATAAAGCCGAGAGCCGGGTCATTGCTGGTTTTGTTGCATTAAAAGTTCCTCTCGGAGCTAATTTATCTGTTTATGGTGGTGCACGAATTGAGTCATTTCAAAGAAAACTTTATGATTTTCAAGATATGTCGTTGTTGGTTAGACCAAATGATATCATCAAGGATACTGTAAACATTTATCCGTCAGTTAATTTAACTTACAATTTCACAAACCGTGCTCTTATACGGATGTCTTATGGTGTGACCGTTAACAGGCCTGAATATCGGGAGATCGCACCTTATGCTTTTTATGATTTTGATCAGTCAGCTACAGTTTATGGTAATGACTCATTGAAGGACTCATACTTGCAAAACTATGATGCCAGATTTGAGTTTTACCCATCCCTGGGTGAGGTAATCAGTCTTGGTGCATTCTACAAGTCTTTTAGTGACCCTATTGAATTAAATCTTTTCCCGGCAAGTAATGGCTGGGATTTTATGGCGGTTAACTCGGTAAGAGGAAAGAGTTATGGACTAGAACTTGAGATTAGAAAGAGTTTTCATCGACTTGATGGTGTTTCTGTTTTTGCTCAGTTTATAAGGAATCTTACATTTTCATTTAATGGATCATTGATTTGGAGTGAGGTTGAAAAAGATAATGAGTATGTAAGAGACAAAAAGAGAGCACTCTTTGGTCAATCCCCATATATCATTAATACGGGTCTCTTATATGAGAGTGAAAAGGCTGGACTTGGGGTTAATCTTCTGTACAATTTGGTTGGACCTAGGATTGTAATTGTGGGTACACCGACTATTCCTAACGTCTATGAGCAAGAACGACATATTCTTGATCTTGTAATTAGCAAGAAGCTTGGTAAGCATTGGACTCTAAAGGCTGCTGGTAAAGATCTTTTTGACTCAGAGGTGATTTATAGGCAGACTTTTGATGTAAGTATCAACGGTGTAAATGAGCAGCGTTTTCAAGACATTCGTAAGTATAAGTATGGGAGATCATGGTATTTAACAATCAGCTATCAATTTTAACTGACATTATGAATAAAATCTATCGTTTTTTTATTGTCGTAGCAATCTTATTAATTGCTGTCGGAGTAACACGAGCAGATGTCGTTGTTACCCTACCTGATACAGTAGTATCGCCAGGCACCGAACTTAAAATTCCAGTAAGAATATATGGTGCTGATGTAAACGGGACTCCCATAAGTGCTGCAGATATCCGTTTTTCCTTTGATGCATCAAAGCTAACTTATCTGGGGGTAACCTCATTTTATTCAGGGTTACCATCAAATCAGTGGGTATATGGTGGAAATAATGGTCTATTTAGTGCTAACTGGATTGAACCAAATTTCGGGACAGTTGAAATTCCTGATGGTACTGTTCTGTTTGAAGTAAAGTTTACAGCAAAACCTGGTTCATGTCCTCTTATCTATTCTTTTTTGGAGTTTTTGGATGCTAGTTTTAATCCTGTTACTGCTACAGGAACAAATGGACATTATGCTTCTATTCAGCCTGTTGTTTTTAAGGTTGATATGCGTGATCAGGTTGTTAGTGCTTCAGGTGTGCATTTAGCTGGTTCATTTAATAATTGGAGTACCAGTGCAAATCTTATGGTAGCGGCTGGTACAGTTTATTCAACCTCGATAGATATAATCGCTGATAGTTTATACACTTATCGTTTCGTAAATGGTAACTCTTCATCTGGCTACGAGACTGTTCCTGTTTTATGTGGTGTTGCTGGGCCTGGGGGGGCAATGGTTCGTACTTTATCAGTAAATCAGACGGGTGTACAATTGCCTGGTGTCTGTTTTAGTAGTTGTGACCCATGTCCTCCTCAGGTTAATGTCACCTTTAAGGTCGATATGTCAATGCAGTCAGTCAATGCCCAAGGGGTTCATGTTATGGGTTCATTTAATAATTGGAGTCCGACTGCTACCACCATGGTGAACCTTGGTAATGGTATATATGGATGTACTTTTCAAGCTTTAGCCTCCTCAACCATTCAATGGAGGTACGTTAATGGTGTTACAAGTGGGTTAGCTGAGAGTGTTCCTTCTTCGTGTTCGGTGGTTGGTCCTGGTGGACAATTGGTTCGTTCGCTTCAATTAGCACAAACTGATACAATTCTGGATACTGTTTGTTATTCAATGTGTTCTAACTGTCCGGTGATGGTTCCAGTTACTTTTCGTGTAGATATGAGTCAGCAGACTATTAATGGTAATGGTGTCCATGTGGCAACCTCATTAGACGGTTTCTTACCAACTACTAATTTTATGACAAACTTGGGTAATAATGTTTATACATGTACCATTGAAATAGAAGAGGGATCGTTTATAACCTATAGATATGTTAATGGTAATACTACGGTTGGCTTTGAAACAGTTCCAGTAGCTTGTGGTATTCCTGATGGATTAGGGAATTTGGTTAGATCTGCAACAATAGGGTCTACCCCTGTTAATATAGATGAGGTCTGTTTTAGCTCTTGTACTGATTGTGTTTCAAATCCAGATATGGTTGATGTCACATTTACAGTTGATATGTCAAAAGAGGCTGTCTCTGCTGATGGGGTCTATATAAAGGGGGATTTTAATGGTTGGTCATCTACTGCTAATCAGATGGTATTAGTGGGCGATAATCGGTATATGACAATTCTACCAACCCCTAAGAATTCTTCTTTAAGATACAGGTTTGCAAATGGTTCTGGCGCAAATGCTGATGAAGAGGTTCCCGTTGCTTGTGGGTTCAATGGTACTTCAGGTCTTCTTGAGAGAGAGACAGTCACATCTGAAAATGATACCATATTATCTGAAGTCTGTTTTAACAGGTGCAGTGCATGTCCTGTTACTCCAAAATATAATGTAACATTTCAAGTTGAAATGGATCTGACCACTGTAAGTCCTTTTGGTGTTCATCTCTCGGGAAACTTTAATGAATGGAGTACAACGGCTGATCAACTAACCAATACTATTGGTAAAGTTTATTCTATTACAATGCCAATTGATTCGGGTCTTCTTTGTTATTATCGATTCACAAATGGTGTAGTTGGTAGTGATATGGAGGTAGTTCCTGCAGAATGTGGCAGTATCTATAATGGATCAGATTTAGCAAGATCATTCATTATTCAAAAGGATACTATTTTATCAGGTGTATGTTTTGGTCATTGTGTGCCCTGCTCAGGCGTTTCAATAAATGAAACTGAGTTGAATGAGAATGCAATAAATCTGTATCCTATTCCTGGTTGTAAAGACCTAAATATAGATTTTACACGGATTGCAGGTGCTGAAGTGACTATCCGTATTTCAGATGTTGTAGGAAGAATTGTTTATCTGATGGATAATAATTCAATTGTCGAGACCCCTGTGTTAACAATTTCTATAAATAATTTACATGATGGAATTTATGTGACTGAAATCATTTTGAGGATGAAAGATGGCCGGGTAATAAGAAAGGTTGGACGAGTGTTAAAGCAATGTAATTAGGTTTAGTATAAACCCGGCTTTTTGTTTACAATTATTTATGTATCATTTTAAATGAATTGATAACCAATTTAATATACGCAATATAGCTTTGTCCTGTTCCATAAAACTTTATTCATTTAACCATGAAAAATCAGATTTACCTTGTTCTTGTTTTTGTCTTTGGGTTACTGATGCAGTCAAATGCGCAGAATACCATTGATAATGCATTTTTTGAGAAAGTGCCTTATTCAGGTGCTTTTGGCCAGACTGACTGGACAAAAGGGTGGGCGAATTTTAACCCACAAACAACGAGCTATCCGGCAACCACTATTACTGTGAATACCGGAAACATTACCAGCAACACCACTTGGTCAGCTAGTAATTCACCACTATCAACTGCAGCAAGTTTTGCTGATGTTTATCTAACAAACAGCTTCTTTGAGCCGGTATCATTTGTTGGTGCTTTTGGTCCTATAGACTGGACTGCAGGCTGGGCAAATTTTAACCCGCAGAACACTTCTTATCCTGTCACTAACGTTACAGTAGAGGCCGGAGATATCACAACTAACACAACATGGACTAGCGGAAATGTTTATAAGCTGAATGGCTATGTTTACGTAAAAGCTGGTGTAACCTTAACCATTGAGCCTGGTACAATAATTAGAGGTGATAAAGGGAATAAGGGTTCGCTTATTATTGAACGTGGTGCAAAGTTAAATGCAATTGGCACTGCTTCTCAGCCTATTGTTTTTACTTCAAATCAGGCTGCCGGTAGTCGTGATTATGGCGACTGGGGTGGTATCATTATTTGTGGTAAGGCAAAGAACAACCAAGGAACAGATGTATTAATTGAAGGTGGAGTTAATGCCTATTATGGCGGAAATATCGATAATGACAATTCAGGTACACTGAAATATGTTCGTATAGAGTTTCCTGGTATAGCTTTTTCTCCAAATAATGAGATCAATGGACTAACTATGGGCTCTGTTGGTTCAGGTACAACCTTGGACTATATTCAGGTATCATATTCTGGTGACGATGCATTTGAGTGGTTTGGAGGTAAGGTTAATGCAAAACATTTGATCGCTTATCGTGCATGGGATGATGATTTCGATACTGATTTTGGATTTACCGGAATGATTCAGTTTGGGGTTGTTCTTCGCGATCCCAATGTTGCAGATGTATCTGGCTCAAACGGTTTTGAGTCTGATAACGATGCAAATGGTTCTGCTTTGACTCCTAAGACAAAACCTGTTTTCTCGAATATTAGTGTTTTTGGTCCAAAAGTGACTTCTGGAACTACTATTAATTCTGACTTTAAACGTGCTATGCATATCAGAAGAAATAGTTCATGCAGTATTTTTAATTCAGTATTTGCTGGTTATCCTACTGGCCTTTTGTTAGATGGTACTGCTACCCAGGCTAATGCAACTTCTGAAGAATTGAAAATTGAGAATACTTTTTTGGTAGGAATGACTACCAACTTTGCTTCAACTTTCGAGCAGACCTATTTTACTGATCCTAGTAGGAATAATCAGGTGTTGGCTGATAACTCAGCGCTGGTATTAGCTGATCCATTTAACTTGACCGCTCCTAATTTCATGCCGACAAAGAATGTGTACCTTTTAAATGGTTGGGTTTATGTTAAAAACAACAGTACACTCACTATTGAACCGGGTACGATTATTCGTGGGGATAAAAATAATAAGGGTGCATTAATTGTAGAAACTGGATCTAAGCTTAATGCTATTGGAAGTGCAAATGAGCCCATAATTTTTACCAGTAACCAAAGTGCAGGTTCTCGTGCTGGTGGCGACTGGGGTGGTGTTATTCTTTGTGGATTAGCACCTATCAACGTTCCTGGTGGTACAGCTACTATTGAGGGTGGTGTTGGTTCAACTTATGGGGGTTCTAACTCTGCTGATAATTCAGGAACACTGAAGTATGTTCGTATTGAGTATGCTGGTATAGCTTTCACTCCGAATAATGAAATTAATGGCTTGACAATGGGCGGTGTCGGAAGCGGTACAACTCTAGATAATATTCAAGTCTCCTATGGTGGTGATGACTCTTTTGAATGGTTTGGTGGTGTTGTTAATGCAAAGCACCTTATCTCATTAGCTCCAGTAGATGATGATTTTGATACTGATTTTGGATATCAGGGTATGTTACAGTTTCTTGTTCTACTTCGTGATCCTTCGATTGCTGATGGCTCAGGTTCAAATGGTTTTGAGTCTGACAATGATGCAACAGGAACTACAAATGAGCCTTTTACAATGCCTGTTTTTTCAAATGTAAGCATGTTTGGCTGTAATCCATCTGTCAACCCTTCCTACAATACTAACCACAAGAGAGCAATGCATATTCGCAGAAACTCAAGGTTAAATGTCTATAACTCTGTATTTATGGGTTCACCAACTGGCTTATTCCTTGATGGAACTGCTACACAGGCGGCTGCTACGGCTGGTATCCTTAAGATGCAATACAACTTCATGTCTGGCATGACTACCAATTTTGCTTCAACATTTGAAAGTGATTTTTGGAATATTTCCTCAAACCACAACACAGCACCTTATTCGGCTAATAGCCAGATGATGATAAGTAATCCATTTAGCCTTACATCACCTGATTTTCTGCCTTTAGTTGGTTCACCTGTTCTGCAATCTTCTTATTGGTCAAGAACTATTTCAGGTAAAGTAATTTATGCAAACACTGCTTCAACAGCTCTTAATGGGGTTACAGTTGAATTAAAGAATGCTTCAGGCGAGGTAGTAAGTTCAGCTTTAACTAATACTACTGGCGATTACTCTTTAAGTGCTATAGATGGTCTGTTTACTCTCAATGTAAAAGCGTCTAAAGCATGGGGTGGTGTCTCTGTTGCTGATGCTCTTCGTCTCCGTCAACATTTAGCTGGAACCAGCGTATTAAATTCAATCGGTCAACTTGCAGGAGACATCAACCAGTCATTGACTCTTTCAGTTTCTGATGCGCTTGCATTAAGACAAAAAATAGCGGGTCTTCCTATTTCAGTTTCTACTTGGCTAATCCCTGATTATATTTTCAGTTCATTAAATCTCAATGTTTCAGGTTCCTCTTTAACTAACCAAAATATCCAAGGCTTATGTGGCGGCGATGTTAACGCATCTTTTATCCCTGCTGCAAAGTAATCTTTTAAAAAAGAAAATACAATGAAAAAGTTAATAGTATTGTTTTCCATAGTCCTATTATTTTCAGGACTTAAAGCACAGGTGAATATCGGATTACCTACACTGTCAGGTAATGCAGGTGAGATAGTAACGGTTCCTGTGACAGCTGGTGCAGGTTTTGATCAGGATGATATTGCGGCTTTCTCACTATCTGTTAATTATTTAACTTCAAAGATTTCACATCTTGAGGTTGCTGATTTAAATGCTGATTTAAATAGTCTTGGTGACTGGACTAATAACCCTGCAAATGATGGCTCTATCGAAATTATCTGGGTTACAGCTGATGGTATGACACCATGTAACCTTGCTGAAGGTGCTGTTATTTGTAATCTGAAGTTTATTGCAAATCAAGGTGGTCTTGCAAATTTAACATTCTCTAATGTTGAATTCGTTAGCCCATCAGGGAATATACTTCCTTATAGTGAAACTACTGGTTCTTTAACCTTTGGTGCCCCTCAGACTACTACTAGTTGGAATGGTACTGGTAGCTGGTACACTGCTGCAAACTGGAGTAATGGTTTTCCTGGTAGTTCAACAAATGCTGTAATCGCTTCAGGTATTGTAACCATAGATGCTAATCCTGCATTTACAAAGAATCTTACTGTTAATGCAAATGCCGGAGTAACTGTTAATTCAGGTAAAGCTCTTGCAATGAGTGGAAATTTGGTTCTTGAGTCAAGTGCTAATTCAGATCGTACAGGTACTTTCCTTAATAATTCTACAGCTCTTTTGGTAACTACT
Organism: uncultured Bacteroidales bacterium; assembly: GCA_964444785.1. Classification (GTDB taxonomy): domain Bacteria; phylum Bacteroidota; class Bacteroidia; order Bacteroidales; family TTA-H9; genus JAJTBW01. The sequence goes on from CAYUII010000008.1 coordinate 32,148, forward strand.
TCAGGTACTGTTACCGCAAAAAGATGGTTCGAAGGTGGTAAAAGCCATATGGTTTCTATTCCTGTAACAGCAGCTACAATCAATAACTTCTTTGTTGCCGGAAACACTGGTTACTTCTATAAATATAATGAAGTATCAAACGCTTGGGATAACCTTTGGGAGCTTTCAACTCAGTTGAATATTGGTGTTGGTTACCTTGTTGACTACACTACTAGTCAGACAATCTCAGTTACAAGCCCTTTGAATAATGATGCTTCATATTCACCAACTGTTACTCGTACTGCTGCTAATGGCTGGAATTTAGTAGGCAATCCTTATCCAACTTCATTAGATTGGTCAGTTGCTTCTGGTTGGACAAAGACTAACCTTGATAATGCGATTTACATCTGGAATGGAACTCAGTATGCTAGTTATGTTGGAACAACTGGTACTAACGGTGGTAGCAAGTTTATTGCACCTTTCCAAGGCTTCTTTGTTCATGCCAGTGCAAATTCTCCTGCCATTTCTATTAAAAAGGCAGCAAGAACTCATCAGGCTGTCAGCTACTTTAAATCTACCGAAAATCAAACTCTTCGTATCGCTTTAAGTGGTCTGGGCAGTAATGACGAATCTGTAATCTGTGTTTCTGATACAGCTACGACTGACTTTGACTCAAATATGGACGCTTATAAACTCTTGAGTTTAAAAAGTGATGTTGCTGGTCTTTATACTATGATCAATGATGTTAACTATTCAATTAACTCCTTCTCTGTTAATGACAGAGTATCTGTTAATATTGCAGTTGTGGCTCCTCAATCTGGTGAGTATAATCTTTCATTCACAGGCTTTGATGGTTTTAACTCAGCTTATTCATTTATGCTCGAGGATAAAGAGACTGGAATAGTTTATAATGTGAAGAACAACAGCAATCTTTCTTTCAATGTTGTTGCTGGTACTAATCAAGATCGTTTTGTGCTAACTATCAGTAGGAATGCAACTGGTATCAATGATCAGCTAGATTCTAATAATTGTAAGGTTTATGCACAAAAGAGCACCCTCTATTTTGAAAATTGCGAGAACATGCTAGCGGTTGTTTATGATGTAACAGGAAAGATTATATCAGAGATTACCTTAGGTAATAATCAATTGGAGACTAAGGGTCTCAATGTAACCAGTGGTATCTACATGGTAAAGGTAACTGGTGAGAAATCTTCAAAATCATTCAAAGTATTTATTCAATAATTCAGAATTAGAATAATCATGAAAAAGAAATTAGTGTTATTCGCTGCATTTGTAGTATTCTCAATGGCTTCAAATGTTAATGCTCAACCTACTCCTCCTGCATCAGGTGGTAATGGTGGTTCTTCAACTGCAATGGGTGGCGCATCAGGTGGTGGAGCTCCTATTGATGGCGGCATTTCTATTTTACTCGCTTTAGGCGCAGCTTACGGTGCACGTAAAGTCTATGTTCTCAAGAAGGTAAACGAGAAATAGTTTAGGTTTTTTGTTTTTGAGGCTTTACCCGAAAGGGTAAAGCCTTCGTTTTATTAATCTAAAGTACAATGAATAAATTAACTATCGTAGTATTTTTCCTTATCAGTAGCCTCTTTTCAGTTTCTTTAAAGAGTCAAATTGTGATAAAATTGGGCGATGTTGCTAATGCCATTCCAGGCACTCAAGTGGCCATTCCTGTTTATATCTCAGGTTTCAGTGAGGCATCAGGTAAGGGAATGTCAGCAATTGATCTGCGTTTTATATGCAGTCAAAGCGTTGCATCATTCTCTGGTATACAAAACGGATCAGTCTATACCCCAACTAACCAATGGATTGCTGGCTCTATCGGGACTAGCTTAAGAGCCAACTGGATCGAAAATAATCTGAGCTTTGTCTCTTTCCCTGATAATACTGTTGTTCTTGAATTTGTTGTAGATTATCTTGGTGGAAATACATCTTTAGTTTTTGAAAGTGGATGCGAGGTTTTGGATGAAACGTTTAATGTGGTGGCTGACGCCCAATTCATGAGTGGTAGTATTACCCAATCTATTTCTGGTGGAATTACTCAATGGAATGGTACTGGTAACTGGTCTCAGAATGAGAATTGGTCTAATGGCGTTCCTAGCGATTCAACGGATGCTGTTATAGCTTCAGGTGCTGTCTCGGTTGCTGGCAATTCTCTATGCCGCAACTTATCGATAAATTCAGCTGCTAGCTTAATAATTCTCCCTGGTTCTGCTATAACTGTGAATGGGAACCTTGATGTGGTTGGAAATATTGAAATAAAAATGGATAGCATTTTGCCAGGCTCGTTGATTGTTCGTAAAAATTTGACTCAGAGTGGAGTGGCTCTGCTTTCACGTAATTATTTCCATAATCAAGAGTATCTTACCTCTTTCCCTTTTAACTCGATTAATCAAACGGATTTGCTAAGCTTAGGTACCGTCTCTAAATGGAGTGAAAGTAGTAATATTTGGAACCAGGTATCTTCCTTTAATCCTGCTCTTGGTTTAGGGTTTAGCTTTAGGTCTACTCAAACAGGGATTAGTTCAACTTCTGGTGTTATAAATGTCGCATCAGTAACTATCCCTCTTACAAATTCCTCAACGGGTAATGTTGATTATGGCTGGAATCTTATTGGAAATCCATTCCCTTCAGCCTTTAATACTCAATCAGGTCTGAACTTTGAAAGTATTAATAGAGCTGTTTATGCATGGAATAATGGCAGATTCCTTGTCTGGAATGGATCAGTAGGTTCATTACCTAATGGAATAATTCCTTTCGGTACCGCCTTCTTTGTGAAAACCAATACTGCAAGCACTTCAGTTATCCTAAATAAAGAGGGTGTATTACATGATTTTGATTGGTTTAATGGCGATGTTCAAAATGTTGATAATTTACTAATATTGAAGTTCTCTGACTTTTCAGATGCTACAATATCTGACAGACTTTACATTCAAACAGAGGAGGGCTCCTCTTTTGGGTTCGAAGGTACCAAAGATGCTCTTAAACTTGCCAATAGTGAGCAATACCCAGATCTCTTTTCAATTCATGATGATATAAGTTTCTCTATTGATGTAACTCCATACCCCTCAGTTATTCCTTTAGGAGTTAAAATACCGTACAATGGTTCATGGAGCTTCTCTATTGAAAAGAATACGTTCGATGCTACAAGACCTGTTTATCTTTATGACAAAGAGGCTGATATATTAAGAGATTTACGTGAAGGTGATTATTTCTTCCAAGCTAATACATCTAATATCACCGATAGGTTTGAACTTCAACTTACAGGTGTAGGTATCAATGATCCTTCAATTAAGGATTTTTCAGTTTGGTTTGATGGTGAATGTATAAGTGTTAAATCAACTGAAGGAACCAATAGTCCAGTGCAAATTGAAGTTTATAATTTATTGGGCTCTAGGGTCTCAAACTACAATGGCAAAATAGGTGAAAGCACCATTAGATTAAAATCAATTTCGGGTATTAATCTTGTTAGAATTACTAATTCGGAATCACAAACTACTTATAAGGTTTTTGCAAAGTGATTTGAAACTGTAAATAAGGCTGTATGTTTCTTCATACAGCCTTTTACTATACTAAAGTCATAGCCCCTATTTCTTGACCTCGACATTGGGACATTCGAAATGGTCTACTAAAACTCTTTATAAACCATCTTGGTAACATCTACCTTTTTGGTTCTGATGTCTAAATTTCAGGTCTTCTGGCTAAAATATTTCTTCTTTGCCTCTTCTTGAAACTGATTGGTAATAATTATTAAGCAAATCATTTCTCATTGCTCTCCCTATCCTCTCCATATCTTGCCCAATAATGAATGGATAAATACGGAGAGAATACGGAGAGAATACGGAGAGAATACGGAGAGAATACGGAGAGGATATGGAGAGGAATGATAGAGGGACTGAACTATAGTTGGTTACAACTAACCTATCTTTAGTTTATAAACTACAAAATCAAAGATCTGATTTATATCAAAGTTTTTCTTGCGAAGGTGGTTCTATATCAACTATCTAAAGATAGTTTCGAAAAGTGAAGCTGAGGAGTCACTTATTCACAGGATTGATTTAAGCAATTAAGTGGGATCATAGAGTCGGGTAACTCAACTGTTTCGTTATATGCTGATCAAAAGTGCCTGTGGTAATATCCAAAACGATACCGGGATACCCAAGTTGGTGTTCTAGTATTGTTCGATCGTTCTTTTAATGTTCATTTTTGTCTATAAATAGTTATCTGTAAAATTGCTGATTTGCAAATTTTGCAGCTTTTTTTAAGTTAAACTTGTTTCAAGTCAATTCAATTAGTTAAGTTTGGTTTAAGTTATAAGTTTAAAATGAAAAGATATAGAGAAGTTCTTTTGTTATTATTGATGGTTTATAGTTCTGTCGAATTGCATGCTCAAAATTCGATTTCCGATAGCTCTTTACAGAAGATCATCCAAGTCTGGAATCAGATAAAGAATAATTATATTGATGAGGTGGATATGGAGCGTTTGAGCGAATTGACTATTGAAGGAATGCTAAAACATCTTGATCCGCATACGGTATATCTGCCTCCTGCAAAGCAGAAAGATGCAACAGAGAAGCTCGATGGGCTTTTTGTTGGAGTTGGTTTACAGTATCTTCTGCTTAATGATACGGTGGTTGTTACTGGTACGATGGCCGGTAGCCCTGCCCAACGTGCCGGCATTTTGGGAGGTGATCTTTTATTGAAAATAGATGGGGAGAGTGCTATATCACTAACTTCTGAGAATCTGACTAAAAGAATTAGAGGGAGGGAGAATACTCAAGTAAGATTACTTTTTCTGAGAGAGAAAGATACTCTTGGTTTTATCGTCAATCGGGAGAAGATAACGTTGGAGAGTATAGCTTCCTATTGGATGGCCGATAAGAAGACCGGATACATCAAGCTCGATCGTTTTGCTCGTACCACCACAAAAGAGATGTCCGACGCACTGACAAACTTGAAGAAGAGAGGAATGAAGCGGTTGGTGCTTGACCTACGAGGAAACACTGGGGGATATCTTGATGTTGGTGTTCAGGTGGCCAATCAATTTCTCAAAGAGGGTGTATTAATAACTTATACTGAAGGCGAACATAGCAAACGGGAGAATTATTTCGCCGATGGTAAAGGTATTTTTACGGAAGGAGAGATGATTGTTTTAACTGATGGGGCAACGGCGTCGGCCTCTGAGATTGTAGCCGGGGCGCTTCAAGACCATGATAGAGCCATCATTTTAGGGTCAAAGACCTTTTCAAAAGGACTAGTCCAACGACCGGTAGACCTTATAGATGGCTCAGCTATCCGGCTGACCATTGCCCGATATCACACTCCATCAGGAAGGGTAATACAAAAACCTTATAAATCGATGAGTTCATCGGGACTTATGCAAAAGGATTCTATTGTTTATTATACTGATGGTGGACGAAAGGTCTCTGGAAGTGGAGGAATCATGCCTGATTTTATTATTGCTAAGCCCGACAGTTTAAGCCTTTCTAATTGGAATAAGGCCATTCGGCTGAGTGCTGTTTCCGTTTTTGCTCTTCAGAAGAGTCAATCGTTGAAGAATGAAATTCTTTCTATTTATCCAAAGCAAGATCGTTTTATTGAGAAATGGACAATGGATACGGTTACGAATAAGGAGTTTATTCATGTGCTTGAGTCTAAAGGGGTTTTATTTTCAAGGATGGATGAAACGACCAAAAGGATGTTAAAGGCTCTTCTAAAAGCAACCATTGGTAGATATCTTTATTCTTCGGATGTTTATAATAGGGTGCTTATTCCAACCGAAATGGCTTATCAGGAGGCTTTGAGGCTGATTCATAATCGAGAACTGTATAGCTTGCTCATTTCCAAAAGTCCGATGGATGTTTCTCAGAAAATAGGTGAATCATTGCCTTAGCCACATTGCTGAAAGAAAAAAAAAGTGTAGGTTTGTTTTAATGAACCCCTAATACCAAATTGATAATTATACAACAATGGCTAGCTTAGATACTTCTTTCATGGGGCTTTCACTGAAAAGCCCGATCATCGCTGGTAGTTCCGGAATAACCAATCAGATTGATAATTTAGTTGCTCTTGAGAAAGCAGGCGTCGGTGCAGTAGTGTTGAAATCTCTTTTTGAGGAGCAGATAAGAAACGAGATTTTGAAGGCCTCGGTAGATGGTCATAATAGCTCGGTCTATCCTGAAGCGTATGATTATATTGCTCAGTATACTCGTTCAGATAGCATAGAGAGTTATTTAAACTTAATTCGTGAGGCAAAAAGCAAGTTATCCATTCCTGTAATTGCTAGTATTAACTGTGTTTCTGCCAATGAATGGCTTGACTTTGCTGCAAAAATTGAACTGGCAGGTGCCGATGCCTTAGAGTTGAATATTTTTATGTTACCCTCTGATACTTATCGAACGGGTGATGATAATGAAGCGGTGTATCACGCTATAATTAACCAGGTTTTAAAGGTGGTTAACATACCCGTTAGCATTAAAATGAGTTCTTATTTCTCAAGTCTTGGAAAGACGGCATTACAGCTCTCATGGACTGGTATAAAAGGTATGGTCATGTTTAATCGTTTTTACTCCCCTGATATTGATATCGACAAGATGGAGGTTACCTCCGGGTTTGTCTTTAGTAATCCTTCAGATATCTCAATGCCTCTAAGGTGGATTGCCATGCTCAGTGGCAGGTTACATTGTGATATCTGTGCAAGTACAGGGGTAGAGAGTGGAGAAGCTGCGATTAAAATGCTATTAGCCGGTGCTAAGGCGGTACAGGTAACCAGTGTTCTTTATAAGCGAGGCATCGCTGAGGTTGCTCTTATGAATGAGAAAATCTTGTCTTGGATGAATGCAAAGGGCTTTGCTACTATTGAAGATTTCAGAGGCAAATTAAGCCTTAAGAATTCTCAGAACCCGGCTGCTTATGAGCGTGTACAATTTATGAAGCACTTCTCTGGTATCGAATAGTAGATGTCAGATTTAAATTTGATGTTTTATACTTTATTAATATCTCTTAAAGGGTATTTAAATGGTGATTGTTTTGGTGGCTCATCTTATTATAAGGTTGCAGTAAACGGGTAGATGATCACTAAAACCCCCTAAGTACATAGGTCCCTGAATGGTTCTAAAGGGCTTTAATCCACCCCAGACTTTATCATCGACTAATAAAAAGGAGGCGGAGAAGACTTTTCCGCCTCCTTTTATTATTGGACTACTTTTCCACCCTTGCTGATTAGCAGTGTAAAGTAAGATCTGATCAAAAGTTGACCAGTTTGCTTGATGTTTTATTGTTCCACAATCTCTTTTTTCCGAAAACTCATACATTAGATTAATCCACTTTTCGTTGGTTTGATTTTTTACGTCATTGGCTCCTAGTCCTTTCAAAATGGAGTCGTCGTTTGGCTCATCATTAAAGTCTCCTACAGCAACGATGAAGGCATCAGACCACTCTTTAGATAAAGAGTCAGCTAGTCCATTTAACCTCTCTGCGCAGGTCAATCGGCCTTGTTCAGAGAAATCTCTCCCACCGTATCGGGATGGCCAATGGTTTACTAAGATGATAAGTTTTGCCTTCTTCTGTATGTCAAAGAGACAATACAAAATATCCCTATAGGTTTTTCCGGTTGTTTCTAATCTTTTTACTGCCATCGGACAAGCTGAGAGAAGTTGCAACTGATCTTTTCGATAAAGCAGGCCTACGTCAATGCCTCTTGGATCTTTGGATTCATAATGAACAGATTGATATTTTGTGAGGCTCAATGGAGTATACCTGATTAGTTTATTGATAACCGAGTCATCTTCGGCTTCACAGAAACCAACAATCCAAGGCAACTCTCCTTCTCCAAGGGCTATAATGGTCTTAGCAATCTTTTGAAGCTTCTGATTAAGCCTTGTCTTAGTCCAATGGTTTTCTCCTTTCGGGGTAAAGGGATCATCCCCTGGTGGAGTGTTATTACTAGGGTTAAATAGGTTTTCGAAATTCCAGAACATGATCTTCACGCTGTACTCTTGACCGGAACTAGAGATGGGGATCATTAACAGAAGACCAATAAGGGTAATCTTGTTAAAGTACTCTTGGGGGTTGATCATTAATCACATTTTAGGCTAGCGAATTTAATCTCATGAAAGGATAAATGGGAATCAAAATGAAAAGATACTAAAAATGGTAAAAGGTAAAAGGTAAATGGGCTCCGCCCATCTGAACATAGGCACACTGATGACGCAGATTTATACGGATTCCACGGATTAGGGAGTTGGGTCACAGAGGGTCACAGAGGGTCACAGAGGATCATAGGGGAAGAGGCCAGTATTGGTTTGTGCTATTAACAAAACTCGCAGAATATCCTCAGGCGACGTATTGGTTTGTGGTATTAACAGAATTCGCAGAACATTCTGAGGCGACGTATGGGTTTGTGGTATTAACAAAATTCGCAGAACATCGCAAAGCTAAGTATAGGTGCGTAGCCTCGGAAATATTTGTAAATGGCAGTACGTAACACTGAAATCAGGGAGTACCAAAAAAAACCTAACCTCCCTTCTCCAAGTCTCCAAGTCTTCAGGTCTCCAAGTCTCCAGGTCTCCAAGTCTCCAGGTCTCCAAGTCTCCAAGTCTCCAAGTCTCTAGGTCTCTAGGTCTCCAAGTCTCCAAGTCACCCCCTCTCCAGGTCTCCCTTTTTCAATCTTTCGATCATCCCGCAAGGATCATCTGCAGCAAAAACCGTATTTCCTGCAACCAGAATATCAGCCCCAGTTGAAAACAGTTTAGGAGCGTTTTCAAGGGTTACCCCACCATCCACTTCGATCATCAGATTGTGGTCATTCTTAAGCGCCAGTTCTCTGAGTTTGGTAATCTTGCTATATGTCTGCTCAATGAATTTTTGTCCGCCAAAACCAGGGTTAACCGACATCAAAAGGACTAGATCTAACTCTTTAATTATATCCTCTAGGAAAGAGACGGGGGTATGTGGATTAAGTACTACGCCAGCCTTTAGTCCTTCATCTTTTATTTGATTAATGGTTCTGTGAAGATGGATTACTGCTTCATAATGTACGGTAAGGATATCTGCTCCGGCTTCGGCAAAGGTTTTAATATAGTTTTCAGGATGAATGATCATGAGGTGAACATCCAGGGGCTTAGATGTTAGTTTTCTTACTGTTTTTACGATGGGGAGTCCAAAAGAGATATTTGGCACAAACTGGCCATCCATGATATCGAGGTGAATCCAGTCGGCTTGACTATTATTAAGTAATTGAATTTCATCAGCCAGGTGGGCGAAGTTGGCAGATAGTAGAGAAGGGGCAATAAAGCGCATGGTGTTTAGATTCAAAATTCTTTGCAAAGGTAAGGAAGAGTTTATGCTAATGTGTTGGAAAAGTAGTTAACTGATCAGAAATTAGACAGAAAATTGGGTGTGTTCTAATGAAACGTTGGTTTGTCCTATCCGATTATTAATATCTTTGATTGATTATTGCATTGGTTTAACAAACGATTGCGATTATAATCTAACAGGTATAACAAAATGCTAATAGAAAGAAAAGATCTTGAGGGTGGAATTATTATACTCACCATTAACAGGCCAGAGGCTTTGAATGCTTTAAATGCCGATGTTTTCGTTGAATTGAATAAATGTCTGGATGACTTGGAGAGGAGTCCGATTTTACGGGCTTTAATTATAACCGGAGCTGGCAAGGCGTTTGTTGCGGGTGCTGATATTGCGGCAATGCGAGGGATGTCGGTTGCAGAAGGGGAGGAGTTTGGGAAGGTGGGGCAAAGAACTTTTGCCCGTATTTCGGCACTTCCTGTTCCTGTTGTTGCGGCTATAAACGGCTTTGCTTTAGGCGGAGGTTTGGAATTGGCTTTATCGTGCGATATTCGTTTTGGATCTGATAAGGCAAAGATGGGGATGCCGGAGGTGAGTTTGGGGTTAATCCCTGGTTTTGGAGGGACACAGCGTCTGCCTCGATTGATAGGAAGGGGAAATGCGATGATGCTTCTTTGTAGTGGTATGATGATCGATGCTAATGAAGGGTATCACTTAGGGTTATTGCAGAAAGTTGTTCCTGCTGAACAATTACTTGAGGTTGCTGTAGATTATTGTAAGAAGGTTGTTGGCATGGGCCCGAATGCGGTTGCTACCGTTAAGAAGGTTGTAAATCTATCTGCAGATCTCTCTTTAGCTGACGGGCTGGAGTTAGAGGCACAGGTATTTGGCTCATTATTTACCCAAGAGAATCAATCGGCCGAGGGTATGGCCGCATTTTTAGAAAAACGTAAAGCAAACTGGAACTAATATATTTATTACAATTATTACAATGGAAACCAATATTCGATTAACTAATGTAGCTGTTTTAGGTGCAGCTGGAAAGATGGGAAGTGGTATTATGCTTCTAACTACAATGCAGCTCATAGATATGAAATTATCAAATCAGGGACAAGCGTTTGAGCCGGTGATACAGGCAATCGATCCTAATCTGGATACTCTTCGTGGACTTCGTCAATATTTGGAGACGCAGATTCTTAAGGCTGCAGAGAAGAAATGTGTTTGGTTGCGTGAGGTTTATAAGACAGAGCCCTCTTTGGTTGATAATTCTGATTTTATTAATCGATATGTTGCCGATGCACTGGCCATCGTGAATTTCACACAGCGATTAGAGTCAGCTTATGATAGCTATTTGGTTTTTGAGGCAGCAAGTGAAAATCCAGATTTGAAGGTCAAGTTATTTACTCAAATTGATCAGAACTCACAACGTGAGCCATGGTTCTTTACAAATACCTCTTCTATTCCTATCGGATATCTTGATGAAAGATCAAACCTTGGAGGTAGACTCGTGGGTTTTCATTTCTATAACCCCCCAGCTATCCAGAAATTGCTTGAGCTAATTCCTGCAAAAAACACTCTGCCTGAATTGGCCAAATTTGCAGAACAATGGGCAAAAGCATTGAAGAAAACAGTTGTCATCTCAAATGATATTGCCGGCTTTATTGGAAATGGCCATTTTATGAGAGATCTGCTTTATGCTATTTCTCAGATGCAGAAAGCTACTCGTGATTTCTCAATTCCTGCATCTATTTACATGATGGATAAGATCTCAAGAGAGTATCTGGTCAGGCCTATGGGTATCTTTCAACTCATGGATTATGTAGGTATTGATGTTTGTCAGTACATCTTAAGTGTTATGGATAAGTTCATCCCTGGTAAGAATCTGCATAGCGATTTTATTGACTCTTTAATTGCAATGGGGGTAAAAGGCGGACAATATCCTGATGGTTCTCAAAAAGATGGAATATTTAAGTATACTAAAGGAAGAATAGTGGCCATTTGGGATCCTGAGTCCAGGCAATATGCAAATGTCGATGAGGTGATTCCTGTGGTTGATGCTTGGTTAGGTAAGATGCCGGAAGAGATTCAGCCTTGGAAAAATGTAATGAAGATGGAGAATAGAGCCGATTATCTGAAGAAGCATTTCGAGTTATTGAGGCAATCTAAGGAGACCGGTGCTGCCATGGCTATAGATTACAACACCTATTCAGGTAAAGTTGGGCAAGGTCTCGTTGATGATGGGGTTGCGGCAACAACGAATGATGTAAATGTTGTTTTGACCACCGGATTCTTCCATTCTTATGGTCCGGTGCACAACTTTTAAATGAGGAGTGACCTCATTTGAGCTTTTACGACGCTTGGTTTCCCGAAGTGATATTACAAATCACAGTCAGATTTATTATTGTGAGGCATATTAACAAACAAATACCTATCACATGAAAAAAGTATTTATGGCCGTTGGTTATAACACCATTTCTATGGGAACCGGCCGTTCAGAGTTTCATCCTGCAAAACCTCGTCCGGGTTTAGAATATTACATCTCGGAGGCAGGAAAAGCCGTAATTGGGGGTATCAGTCAGCAGGGCAACTTGATTGATGAGGCTTACATAGGGAATTTTCAGTCGTCTCTTTTCAATAAACAGGCTCATCTAGGCGGATTCATTCCGATGATTGATCCGGTTCTTTCCGGAAAACCTGCTATGAGAGTGGAAGGGGCTTGTGCATCGGGAGGATTGGCTCTTGCATCGGCCATTCGTTCTGTTCTTGCCGGTACGGGTGACGTCGTGTTGGCTATGGGTGTAGAAGTTCAGAATACGCTTAAGGCCATCTATGGGGCTGATGTCTTGGCTGCCGCCGGATGGTATCAGAAGAGAAAGGATGGCCATGCCTATTTCTTTCCAGGCCAGTTTAGCAATCGAGCAGGAGCCTATTATGAGCGATTTGGCAGGGAGTACACCCGTAAAGGGCTGGCTCGTTGGTTTAGAAATGCAATTGAGAATGCTCGTCTCTGTCCGACTGCTCAAGAGTATGAAAACAGGGTGGTAGACCTTGAGGCTTTAGCATTAACAGAACCCAATGGAAGGTTCTTTGTTGATCACCTAAATGTCTTTGATTGCTCCAAAGTTTCAGATGGTGCCAGTTCTATATTGGTTCTTTCTGAAGAGGGCTTGCAGAAGTGTGGTATCAGGCACGAAGATGCAGTGGAGATCTCTGGTTGGGCTCAGGTAACACGTGATATTACAAAAGATCCAGCTGATTTAACGGTAATGAGTGCAACCCGTTTAGCTGTATCAAAGGCTCTAAATTCTGCGGGCATTACAATGAATCAGATTTCAACTGTCGAGACTCATGATTGTTTTACTATAGCAGGAGTGCTTGCTGTCGAAGCAATGGGTCTTGTTGGCCATGGGCAGGGGGCTGCATTTGTTGCCGAAGGTGCCACAGCTCGAGATGGTGTTATGCCTATTAATACAACTGGTGGCTTGATCGGATGGGGGCACCCAACGGGTGCTACTGGTGTGCATCAGGCTGTTACTGCTTGGGAGCAGCTAACGGGAAGAGCTGCCGCAGCTCAAATCGTTATCAATCCTGATAAACCATATGCCCTTAGTATTAATATGGGTGGTGATGATGTTACCGTTGTCGCAATTGTGTATAAAAAAATCTACTAAAAACTTGCATGTGGTAAATTTAATTACTTATATTTGTTGCAGGCTGTTCCGGATTTTTCGGATATGTACCCCAAGGCATATCTTTCATTTTTCCTCATAGACAATAGGTTAGAACAATTGGAACAGCCTTTTTTTGTGAAAAAGTGATTTTATACATAGGGCATTTTTACATTGATGCCAACCGATTTAAAGCCATGAGAAAAGAAATTCTTCTGATCTCATGGCTTTTTTTTTCAACATATTCAGTGGTTGTTGACACTGATTGGGGATCCGTTTCAAAAGTTTTAGGAAAGGAAGTGATTTACGAATTGGATATGACAGGCTGTTGTTTCTCTAACTAGGCCGTTTTTGAAAGGATGAATACCTTTGTTGGTAGAAATTGAACAACTTCCTCATGGACTCCTTTCATGAGGTTAATAAAGCTCATGATATGATAAAGACATCGTTTACTCAAGCTTTTGGTGTAGAGTATCCTGTGATTCAGGGTGGTATGGTTTGGTGCTCTGGATGGCGATTAGCCAGTGCTGTTTCAGAGGCAGGCGGATTGGGAATAATTGGCTCAGGTAGTATGTATCCTGATATATTAAGGGAACATATACAAAAGATTAGATTAGCCACCCAGAAGCCGTTTGGAGTGAATGTCCCTCTAATGTATGCTCATGCCGATCAGCTCATAGATGTAATGATTGAGGAGAAGATTCCTGTTGTGATTACCTCGGCCGGCAGTCCCTCCAAATACACTTCGCGGTTTCATGAAGCCGGAATAAAAGTGATTCATGTGGTTTCTAACTTGAAGTTTGCACTTAAAAGCCAGGAAGCCGGGGTTGATGCAATAGTTTTTGAAGGATTTGAGGCGGGAGGTCATAATGGCAATGAGGAGACTTCGACGTTGGTTTTAATGCAATTACTTAGAAAGCACATTACCATTCCTCTTTTAGCTGCTGGTGGTATTGGTTCTGGAGAGGCGATTTTGGGTCTATTGGCTATGGGAGCAGATGGGGTGCAGATTGGTTCTCTGTTTGCTGCTGCTTATGAGTCTTCTGCTCATGATTCTTTTAAGTCACTTATTGTTGAAGCGGGGGATGGGTCAACCGATTTAGTTCTAAAAAAGATTGGGGCAACCCGTCTGTTGAAGAACAAGTTTTATACTCAGGTCAAAGAGTTGGAGTATAAGGGCGGCTCAGCTGAAGAGTTGAAGCTGTTACTGGGTAAGGGGAGAGCCAGAATGGGTATGTTTGAAGGAGATATTGACGAGGGGGAGTTGGAAATAGGTCAGATTGCCGGATGTATCGATAAGGTTAAAACGGTAAATGAGATTTTTGAGGAGTTAAAACACTCCTTTCAGATGGCTCTTAATCGTATGAAATGTTTTGAATAGTGTAATCGGCTCTTCGTATTATAATGTATAAGGTTAAAAGATGAGTAAAATAAAGCTTGATGAGGGCAGTCAGGTCTTCTATCAGTGGTGGGGAAAACCATCAGTTGATTCGAATAAACCCATTATTGTTTTATTGCATGAGGGATTGGGGTGTACAGCTATGTGGCGGGAGTTTCCTGAAGCCTTGCATAAGTCCACTGATTGTCCGGTGTTGAGTTATGATCGCTTGGGGTATGGTAAGTCGAGTAAGACTAAATATGGCTTTAAGATGGATTATATCCGATACGAGGCGGAGGTATTGTTACCACAGGTTATAGGTCAACTATGCCAAGAGAAAGACTTTATTCTTTTTGGACATAGTGATGGAGCGACCATTGCTCTGTCGGCTGCATCTTGTATGGTGAAGAGGCCATTAGCGGTGGTTGCCGAGGCACCTCATGTGATTATAGAGGAGGTGACGGTTGAAGGGCTTAAACAGACGCGATCTTTGATGGAGACGGGAGATACTCTTTATAAGCTTTCGAAATACCATGGAGAAAGGACCCCTGATCTGGTATATGATTGGCTTGAATGCTGGCTTTCGGGAGAGATGAAACAGTGGCAGATGGATGATCTCTTAAGTGGTATTGATGTTCCTGCTTTGTTTATTCAGGGAGATGAGGATCATTTTGGTTCCATCGCTCAATATGAACACATGGTAGGTTTAATGAAAACAAAACCTGATTTATATTGGATTGAGAAGTGTGGTCACATCCCGCATATGCAATATAAAGCGGAAGTGATGAATCGATTTATCTTTTTTTTTGAAGAGATCTTAGCCCGAAGCAGGGCAGAATAAACATTTTTTGTCGTTTATCAAACAAGGGAGCCTGTGTGATTGTTAAATGACTATCACACGGGCCTTTTTGTATTGGTTGATAGAGAGTACCGGTTGTGAGCAAAACGAACCTAACCTAAAAACATTAGTTATGGAATTCTCTTTTTCTGAAGAGCAGTTAATGATCAGGCAGGCTGCCCGTGACTATGCTCAGCGCGAGCTCTTTCTAGATGTCATTGAGCGTGATGAAAAGTCAATTTACCCTGAAAAGCATGTTAAAGCATTGGCCGAGCTGGGATTTATGGGTATGATGGTTGACCCTAAGTATGATGGTGGTGGAATGGACGCTGTCTCCTATGTACTGGCGATGGAGGAGATTTCAAAGGTTGATTCATCGGTTGCTGTGATCATGTCAGTAAATAATAGTCTGGTTTGTTGGGGGCTTGAGACTTTTGGGAACGAGCAACAGAAGGAGAAATACCTTAAACCACTTGCCCGTGGTGAGAAGATTGGAGCGTTTCTACTTTCTGAGCCAGAAGCTGGGTCTGATGCAACTTCTCAGCGTACCACAGCAGAAGATCATGGGGATTATTATCTGCTTAATGGTACAAAGAATTGGATAACGAATGGTAATACTGCGTCAACTTATCTGGTTATTGCCCAAACTGATGTTGCTGCAGGTCACAAAGGGATTAATGCGTTTATTGTTGAGCGACATTCTCCTGGAATCAGCGTTGGACCTCATGAAAATAAGATGGGAATGCGTTCAAGTGATACTCATTCTGTGATGTTCACCGATGTTAAAGTGCCAAAAGAGAATCGTATTGGAGAGAATGGTTTTGGGTTTAAGTTTGCTATGCAGACACTTGATGGTGGACGGATTGGAATTGCTGCTCAGGCCTTGGGGATAGCCTCCGGTGCTTATGAGTTGGCGGTTAAATATGCTAAACAGAGGAAAGCATTTGGAACCGAAATCATTAACCATCAAGCCGTAGCTTTTAAACTGTCAGATATGGTTGTAAAGATTGAAACAGCCAGATTACTCGTACTTAAAGCAGCATGGCTTAAAGACCAACATAAACCATATGGCATTGCAAGTGCTATGGCTAAGCAGTATTGTGCCGATATGGCGATGGAGGTGACTACTGAGGCTGTTCAAATTCATGGTGGATATGGGTATGTTAAAGAGTATCATGTGGAGCGCTTGATGCGCGAGGCTAAATTGACCCAGATCTACGAAGGGACCTCTGAAATTCAAAAAGTGGTGATATCGAGAGCTATCTCTCGAAATGAAATGAACTTCTAACAACTAAACAATTGTTATATGATGAAGATTGCAGTATGCTTGTCTCAGGTACCAGATACTACAACCCCAATAAAGATTGCAGCAGATAATTGTTCAATCGAAACTCAGGGTATACAATGGGTAATTAATCCGTGGGATGAATTAACACTAACCCGGGCCATTGAACTTCGCGAATCTGCGGATAGCCAAGTAACAGAGCTGGTTGTTGTTCATGCCGGTGGTGTAGATGCAGAACCGGTGATTAGAAAAGCGCTTGCTATGGGAGCCGATCGTGCCGTTAGAATTGATACCAAACCCCAGGATGCTTCTTCGGCAGCCTTGGCTCTGGCCGACTATTTTAAGCGTGAGTCTTATGATTTAATCCTTACCGGATTGGAGTCGGCTGATTTTAATGGTGGGATAACAGGGGTTCTTCTTGCCTCAAAGTTAGGCCTTGATGTTATTAATAATGTAAGCTCTTTAGAGATCATTGCAGGTAAAGTCTCTTTGAAACGAGAGTCTAATCAAGGTACACAATCTCTTAATCTTAATAGTCCTGTAGTCATTGTAACCCAAAAAGGAATTGCTATCGTGCCAAGAATCCCTTCCATGCGTGGGGTCATGTCGGCACGAACAAAGCCGTTGCAAATAGTGGCAGCCTCAACAGGGGGAATCGATTCTGGTCTGAGGGGCTATCAGTATCCTCCCAAACGTCAGACCTGTAAGTTTGTGCCGGCTGATGAGGCAGGTAAACTTATAGATTTACTTAGAAATGAGGCAAGGGTAATTTAACCAATAAATGAGAGATGATTATGGCAGTACTATGTTATATTGAAACAAGAAACGGAGAGGTTACCCAAGGGGCTCTATTGGCTGTTGGGTATGCACAGAAAATTGCTTTACAGCAGGGGCTTCCTTTATCACTGGCTATTGCGGGTGCTAACCAGGAAAGGTTACCAAATTATCAAAATATGGGAGTGGATAACATAATTCTGATAGATGAAGCTTTTCCTCCGGATTATCAGATTGCGGGACGAGCAGCCTGGGTATTGCAGCTTATTACTGATAAAGGAATCACTCTTTTTATCACAGATTCCTCACCTGAGAATAGTGTCGTTGCATCTTATACAGCAGGGTTAATGGATGCTCCAATCTTTACAGGAGTAACCGAGGGTTTTGGCTCTGATGAGTCTGCTCTTAAGCGAAATATCTATTCGGGGAAGTTGAAGGGCAGCTATGTTTTTGACGGACAGGTTCGGTTTTTGGTTTTAGCACCCGGTGTGGGACAGCTTTCTGAACCTAAGGCTTGTAATAAGGTTGACTCTTTCTTGTTTACAGGTTCTCTTTCATCGGCTATTCAATTAGTAGAGTTGACTACGACTGGTGAAGTGCTCCCTTTGACTGAGGCTCGTCGGATTGTTTCAGGCGGAAGAGGTATGAGAGGTCCGGAGAACTGGGGTGCACTTGAAGAGTTAGCAAAGAGGCTTGGTGCTGCGACGGCCTGCAGTAGGCCTGTAAGTGACGAAGGGTGGCGTCCGCATCATGAACATGTTGGTCAAACAGGGAAGATTGTTGCTCCGGAGCTTTATGTCGCTCTTGGAATCAGCGGAGCTATCCAACATCTGGCAGGCATAAGTGGTTCTAAGGTGATTGTAGCAATAAACAAGGATCCGGAGGCTCCGATTTTTGAGGCTGCTGACTATGGCATTATCGGGGATCTCCAACAGGTTCTTCCTAAGCTTATAGATGCCTTGGCTTAGTAAGAAGCTAATGGTATAGTTGAGAGGGAATACAAATCTCTCTTCACCTCCCAGAAATAATTTCTCATTCTATACTTCGATGAGAAAAGGATGGTGAAGAGAGATTTATTTTTTTGGGAGAGCGATTTAAAATCCTAGAAGTGATCCAATCTGAAAGAATAAAAGACTGACTACATAGGCTAGTCCGGAAGTATAAAGGATGGTGAAGGCGCCCCATTTCCAGCTTCCAGATTCTCGGCTAATGACAGCTATTGTTCCTAGGCAAGGGAAGTAAAGTAAAACAAAGATCATGAAAGAGAGGGCAGAAAGGGGGGTATATACCAACTGACCTAATCGTTCTCCGCTTTTATGCCTTTCGTTTCTTAATCGATCAACCAGATTTTGTTCAGAGTCATCGGCTGGGCTAATTAAGACGGCCAAGGTGCTAACAACAATCTCCTTGCCAGGAACACCGGCAAGTATACTCACCCCCATCTTCCAATCAAAACCCAAGGGAGCTATTACAGGTTCAATAAATTTCCCCATCTGGCCAATATAAGAGTTCTCTTGGTGGTGCATCTGGATGTTACCTTCAATGGCTTTGATGAGGCTATCTCTTTCAATAATTAGGTGCTTCGTTTCAATCGGATCAATAGTATTTGACACTCTTAGGTTGTAAGCATCATGGGTTTCAGCGATCTGCTTTTGATAGACTTTGTTCTCGTCATGGCCTAAAGGGAAGTAACCTAGAGCCCAGACAATAATTGAAGCTACTAAAATAATACCTCCGATTTTTTTAAGGTATTGAACTCCCTTATCCCACATATGAGTTAGAATTGCTTTTCTGGTTGGGATTCTATAGGGTGGAAGCTCCATTACAAAAGGAACCGTTTCAATTTTGAAGAGCGTTTTCTTTAAGATCAATGCGATAGCTACAGCTGTTAAAATACCGATGGCATAAATCAGAAATAGAACCGTTCCTGGGTTTTCGGGGAAGAATGCACTAATAAACAGAACATATACCGGTAGTCTGGCGCTGCATGACATGAACGGGTTGATAAGCATAGTGATCATCCTGTCGTTTCTGTTTTCCAAAGTTCTTGTGGCCATGATGGCTGGTACAGTACAGCCAAACCCCATGAGCAAAGGAATAAATGACTTTCCGTGCAGGCCAATACGATGCATTATCTTATCCATTATAAATACGGCTCTTGCCATATAGCCGGTATCTTCCATTAATGAGATAAAAAAGAAGAGCAGGAGGATGTTGGGAAGGAAGACAATTACGCCTCCGATGCCTCCAATAATGCCATCTTTGATAAGATCTTTGAGCATTCCGGTCGCCATATGGTTCTCTACTAAATCAGAGAGGAAGCTGACGCCGGTTTCAATCCAGGCAACAGGGTAGTTGCCTAAAGTGAAGGTGGCTTGAAACATCAGCCACATTAAGGCTAAAAAGATAGGGATCCCAAAGAGTTTATGGGTAAAAAAGGCATCAATGATCTCGGTAGTTTGTCGTTGAGCGACTTCGCCCGGTTTTAGGGTCTCTTTAATGGCTCCATTAATAAAGCCATATTTCGCATCAGTAATCAGGGTCTCTATGGTATCGCCGGCAAAGTCTTCTACTTTCTTTCGTTCATAGGCGGCGGCACTTAGGATCTCCTTTTTATTTGCGAGTTGTTCTATCCGATCAGTTTCATATTGGTCGTTCTCAAGAAGTTTTATGGCCAGATAGCGAGAACTGATTAGATCTGTAAGTGGTCTGTTCTCCGGTTTTTTTAACTTTTCTTGAACGGCATGTATGGCTTTTTCCAGCCTATCACCATAATTAATGTGGATATGACGGAAGTCTGGATCTGCGTCGGTGAAGACCTCAATGATTTTATCGAGTAGCTCTTTTATACCTTTTCCTTTTGATCCTACGGTTGGAACAGCGGGAATACCGAGTAGTCTTGCTAAGGTTCCATAGTCGAGTTGATCACCCCGGTTTTCAAGTTCATCGAACATGTTTAGAGCCATAACGACCTTCAAATCCATGTCGATGAGCTGGGTCGTTAAAAAGAGGTTTCTTTCGAGGTTAGAGGCATCTACCACGTTTAAAACAATGTCAGGGATCTTGGTGAGAAGGTTATTCCTAACATAGACCTCCTCGGGGGTATAGGCACTCACCGAATAAGTACCAGGCAGATCAATTAAAACTATCTTAAAACCGTTATGGTGAATTTCAGCCTCTTTAGCATCAACAGTAACCCCGCTATAGTTTCCAACCCTTTCATGTGAGCCGGATGCATAATTAAAAAGAGTGGTTTTTCCTGCATTTGGATTACCGACTACTGCTACTAAAATCTCCGTTCCGGGAATGTGAGAATGAGATCCGTCACCATGGTGCTCATGACGACAATCAGCTTTCCCACATCCACAATGGTTCCTCTTATGTCGGGCGTGTCTTCTCTCTCCATGACCCCAGTGGCACTCCCTTAACTCATTCTCATCAAAAAAAGTATGAGCCATGTCAATCTCTATCAGTGAGGCCTCGGTATTTCTTAAGGATACGTTATATCCCATAATATTATACTCTACCGGATCTTGCAGTGGTGCTTTTCTTATTACAGTTACCCTTTTTCCGGCGATAAAACCCATTTCCATGATTCTCCGCCGAAATGCACCACGTCCTCTTACTTTTACAATTAACGCGGTCTCTCCTTGTTTTAGATCAGAAAGAGTGGACATTATTTAGATTAATTTTAAATTACAAAAGTACAATTTCATCACGGAATAAAAAGCCTTGGGTAAGAAAAGAGTTCTTCCTACTCCGGAATAATGTCACATGTAAAGAAAAAGGGTTAAAATAGTTGTTCTAAAGGAAGGGTGAGTTGAGTGTAATCATCAATAAAGAGGTCGGCTTCTGGCAGTTGTTCTCTTGAGAAGGTTGTTATTAAGGAGATGACTTTCATATGGGCTGCTTTAGCGGCCATGATACCGAGAGGGGCATCTTCGAAGACGAGACAGTTTTCAGGAGGGATAGAAAGGTTTTTAGCGGTAAGAAGAAAGATTTCGGGGTCGGGTTTTCCTTTAGACACGGAGGAGGCATCGGTGATGATATCGAATTGACCCGTTAGGTTTGATTCATTGAGGATAAACGTTACATTTTCGGTTGGTGCGCTAGTTGCCAGACCTGTTTTAATTCCATTTGCTTTGAGCAGACCTAGGAAGTTAACTAATCCTTTAATCGGTTTTACAAAGCCTTTATAATTTTTTCTATAGAGGATTTCTTTTCGGTCGGCCCAGTGTTTTAGCTCTTGGGCAGAAAGGTGATAGCCTAGGAGTGCAAAGAAGGTCTCAGCGTTTGTTTTTCCAAAAAGACTGAGTATCTCGGCTTCTGTTTTATGAAGGCCTAATTCTGTACAGACGTGAAGCCAGGCATTGACATGGTACAGATGATTATGGATGATCGTTCCATCCATATCGAAAATAACTCCTTTTATATTCATTTTGTATAGTTAGATATAATGAAGCACTTTGGGTACCGATGGTCTGAAAATCGGTAGACGAAGCATGCTTATTCCTTTAAATTCAAATAAAATACCTTTTCTTTGTTCGGGTAGCTCAGGATAAAAACCTATTCTAAATTTGATGGTCTGAAGCACCAGATTTTCGTTTCTGATTAAAAAGCCAAATCCGAAGCCACTGTTAAAGACATTCTCGCTTAAAGGGGAGATCCGACCTCCAATCCAGGCTCCATGAGCATAGGTGAACCCAGCTACTCTAAATCCATAGAAATATAATGGGGTATATACTACACTTGCGAAGTTCACAGCAAGTCGGGTATCTCCGGCGAAATAGACCGTATCAGAGACGTTAATGCCACTTACTTCTAGCCAGTTAACGGAGTTAATCTTTTCTCCGGCTAATCGATTAAGCCCTTTTGTGAAATCGATGTTTAGAAAATGACGAATAAAGAATGGTCCTCTTCTTTGCAATGGAGAGAAGTAGCCACCTTGAACTTGTAACATGCCCTGTTCTGTAGCTCCTTCGTTCCAGTAGGTGTCACAAGTTGCAGATAGGGTGAAATAGCCTGATCTTTCAGTCATGAATCCATAACGAATACCTGCTTGAGTATATTTTCTGGAGTTAAACTCTGATTGCTCTTTTCCTGCGAGCAAACGGACACTGTACCCAATGTTAACATCCTCGGTTGACCCAAACTGATACACAAATCGATCGGTTACATATCTGCTTTTCCAGAGATCAATGGCCATTAATAACATGTTTCTGTTTTTATAGAGCGAGTTGATCGCCGTGGTGTAGGGTCTTACTGTGTAGATGCGATTATTAATTGCCCCGGTAAGCGCTACTTTAACGATGACATCCTGAATGTTTAGATCTACCGATCGTCCTAACCAAATCGATTGTGTGTTGTATTCCAGATCGACACTTGATACTTCTGTCTGATAATTATTCTGGGTAATAACATAATGGCCAAATTCAACCCCTCCAATGGTGTTTTTAGTTGTGTTCGTAAAGTCACGAGCCGCTGAAAGGGTATAGGAAGATTGATAAATGTCACGATCGAGCTGTGCATCTAAGTCAATAAAAGTACCTCCTATGTTTTTTATTTGATAGTGAGCTGACCCAAGGGTAACTGGCGTACCCTGGTCAAAATTCATTCGTGCACTGACTTCAAGATTATGGCCATATCCTAGAAAATTTCGATTGAAGATTCCAAGATCGAACTTTGTGGGTTTGTAAATTTTGATGTCAATACCAAAAGAGAATAGATCTTTTGTAATGATCATAAGATCGGCATAGCCAACTAGGTCTTCAGTAGGCAAGACAAGAATCTCAACATCTTTAAAATAGGGTAGATCTCTGATTAATGCGGCTTGCGTTTCCAATACCTCTGGTTCAATCTTTTCCCCTTTTTTGATGAATAGGTTTTTGCTGATCAGCTGTTCCCTTGAGACGCGATGGAGTTTATTGCCAAATGCCCCTAGTGATGATTCGGGTTGTAATGTAGGATTGCCAATTTCAGGGCCAAAAGCCTCAAGACGATAGAAGTATATATCTCTAATGATATAACCTTTATACTCTTTATACTGACTCTCTCCATATCTCGGTTTCTGATATACTCCTCCATTTTGAAGTGAATCGGTATTCCCACTTCTAATTAATAAATCAAAAAACTTACCCGTCCACTTCCCTTGTCGGTAAGCTTTGGCTCTGATCGTATCATAGAGCGAGGTTCGTTGTTTGATTGGATCTGAGATGATACGTACCTCTTTTGTTTTTTCCCCCGTGATAAGGGAGTCTCTCATTAGGAGGATCCGTTGCCCATTAAGATCGACAACGGTGCCTTTGCATAATCTTAAAGTATCTTTCTCGAGTATATTACATGGATGTTGACTCAGTACCTCAATAGGGGAGAACAGTAATCCTAGCAGGATAAGAGAAACCTGAAGTAGACGTCTTCTAACTTTAATGACACTGATTTGGTCGATTCTCAAGGATTGATTTTTGTTTTGATTAATCAATTTACTAATTCATTAATACATTAAACCATTAATCAGCGAGATTCGTTCAAATCAGCGTCATTTGTGCGAATATATTGTGGAATGGGTGGAGCCCATTTACACAAGGTTCATCTCTTTTTTGATCGCTTCAATTTGTTGTAAAGCTTTATCGGTAGAGTTTTTAACACTTCCATCGATGGGTACCTTTACTCCAAAGTAAAATTTGATTTTTGGTTCAGTACCAGAGGGTCTGACGGTAACTTTGGTGCCTGCCTGAGTAAAGAACTGAATGACATCAGATACCGGTTGGTTTACGGTTGAGATGGTGTTTGACACGATGTCAAGGTTCTTTTGTGATTTATAATCGATGATTCGAATGACTTTCGAGCCATTGATGGTTGTGGGCGGATTTTGTCTATATCCCGCCATCATTGCCGTAATCTCTTCGGCGCCGGTTTTTCCTGGTCGGGTAATGGAGAGCAGGCCTTCGATATAGAGTCCAAATTTCTGATAAATCTCTTCAAGGAGGTTCAGCATACTCTGTCCTCTTGAAGCGGCCCAAGCTGCGGTTTCAGCTATCATACAACAGGCCGATACGGCATCTTTATCTCTGACGAAGTCACCGAAGAGGTAACCATAGCTCTCTTCTCCTCCGAAAAGATAGGTGTGTTCTTTTTCTCTTTCTCTGATAAGCCCTGCTATATATTTGAACCCGGTAAGAACATCGAAGCAAGGAATTGCTGCATCTTTCGCCATATCGGCCAACAATTCTGTGGTTACAATGGTCTTAATGATATAACTGTTTTTTGGTAGTTGGCCAATCTCTTTATATCTGTTTAGGATGTAATAGAGGAGGAGGGAGGCTGTTTGGTTTCCGTTTAGTAAGACAAATTCTCCTGATTCATTCGGAACGGCGATTCCAACGCGGTCGGCATCTGGGTCGGTGGCCATGACAAGAGCTGCTTTTTTTTCTTTTGCCAGGTTAATCGCCATTGCAAGGGCAGCCGGTTCTTCAGGGTTAGGAGAGTGTACTGTTGGGAAGTTTCCATCAGGGATCATTTGAGCCTCGACAGGAATGATGTTTTTAAAGCCAAAGGAGGCAAGGGCTAAAGGGGTCAGTTTGGTACCTGTTCCATGGATAGCGGTATATACAATCTTCATATCGGCCTGTGCTCTTACTGCTTCAGGACTTAAGGATAGTTTGTTGATCTCAGCAAGGTATGCTTTGTCAACCTCCTCCCCAAAATAGGTGATTAAGCTGGGGTTGGAGTTGAATTTAACCTCGTTGACTGAACTAATCTTCCTCACTTCATCAATGATTCCTTCATCGTGAGGTGGAATGACCTGAGCTCCATCTTCCCAATAAACCTTATAACCATTATACTCTTTAGGATTATGAGAGGCGGTAATCATGATACCACTTTCACAGCCTAGGTGACGTATAGCAAATGAAAGTTCAGGAGTAGGCCTTAATGCGTCTGATAAGAATACTCTGATGTTGTTTCCTGTTAGAACAGAGGCTACAGTATCTGCAAAAACAGTATTATTATTGCGTGAGTCATAACTAATAGCTACACTAATCTGAGGACGGTCGCTAAAATTCTTTTTTAAGTAGTTTGCAAGCCCTTGAGTAGCCATTCCGACGGTATATCTATTCATTCGGTTTGTGCCAGGACCCATGATTCCACGAAGGCCGCCGGTACCAAACTCAAGGTCACGATAGAAAGCATCGGTAACGGCTGTTGGATTGTTTTGAATTAGATTGGCTACTTCATTTCGGGTCTCTTGATCGAAGGGCTCTTGGGTCCACTCTTTTGCTTTGATCAAGATCTCTTCAGTAATTATATTCATGTGATAATAATTTGTTTTTATCTGACCTATGAAATAGGCCTGGACTATTACTTCCTCTTAACCGGTGAGAAATAGCAGCAGGCCATTTCATGTTCATCGCTATATTGTTTACTAAGGAAGCGGAGTTTTTTCTTGTATATCGAGCAGTTCAATACATTTAATTAAACTTGATCTCCAGTGAGGTATTTCAAGTTGAAGTTCCTCAGATATCTTTTCTTTATTAAAGACGCTAAAGCAGGGTCGAGGAGCTGGCAGGGGGTATTTATCGGTGGTTATTGGGACAACTTTACAATCAATCATCGATAGTTCAATGATGGCTTGAGCAAAGTCATACCATGAACAGACACCTTGGTTTGAGAAGTGATAGACTCCAGGAGTAATATTTTTTTTAACAGCCTGGATTATCGCTTCGGCTAAGTCGGCCGCCCAGGTTGGAGAGCCGACTTGATCAAACACTACCCTGAGCATTCCCCTTTCTGCTCCATATTTCCGCATTGTCTTTACAAAGTTATGACCAAACTGTGAATAAAGCCATGCGGTTCTAATAATTACGGTGTTAGGGTTTTCTTCTAAGGCCAACGACTCACCGCCGAGTTTTGATCTGCCATAGTATGAGGCAGGTTGAACAGGATCGGTTTCTCGATAAGGGAGCCAAGCATGGCCATTAAAGACATAGTCGGTGCTTATATGAATGAACCTTGCATTAAATTTTGCAGAAACTTTGGCTAGGTTTTTTGGTCCAACTGCATTAATTTGCCATGCTTTTTCTTGTTCCTCTTCTGCTTTATCAACCGAGGTATAAGCTGCACAATTGACAACCCAATCAATTTTGTGGGATTCAAAGAAGGCCTCTAAGGCGTTGTAATCAGTGATATTAAGATCTAAATCTTTGAATAGAAAGACCAGATCAAGATTATCTTTGGCCAACAATTGCAGCTCGTTACCTAGCTGGCCATTGCTCCCTGTGACTAAAATTGATTGTTTTGTCATTTTACGATGGTCTTGAAATAGTTGATGGTTTTAACCAAGCCTTCTTCGAGGGGGATGTGTGGTTCCCAGTCTAGTTTTTGTTTAGCCAGAGAGATATCGGGTTTTCGTTGGAGGGGATCATCAGCGGGTAGAGGCATATGGATAATTTTAGAGGAAGATCCTGTAAGCTTAAGTACTTTTTCTGCCAGTTCAAGCATGGTAAATTCGCCGGGGTTTCCAATATTAACCGGGCCGATGAAATCGTCTCCTGTGGCCATTAGTCGAATAGCTCCTTCAACCAAGTCATCAACATATTGAAAGCTTCGGGTCTGTGTTCCATCGCCATAGATTGTGATGTCTTTGCCTTGAAGAGCTTGGACAATAAAGTTAGAGACCACCCGCCCATCATTAGGATGCATACGAGGACCATAGGTATTAAAGATGCGCATGATCTTTACTCTAACATTGTTTTGTTGGTGGTAACTAACAAAAAGAGTTTCTGCACATCGTTTTCCTTCATCGTAACAGGCACGTGGCCCAATGGGGTTGACATTACCCCAATAGGATTCCGGTTGTGGATGAATTTTTGGATCCCCATATACTTCACTGGTACTAGCTTGAAGAATCTTAGCTTTAATACGTTTGGCAAGGCCTAACATATTTACGGCTCCCATTACAGAAGTCTTAATGGTTTTGATAGAGTTGTATTGATAATGAATCGGACTGGCAGGGCATGCCATGTTGTAAATTTCATCAACTTCGATGAAAAAGGGCATAGTAACGTCATGTCTGATTAACTCAAAGTAGGGATTTTTTAGAAGGTGAACGATGTTCTCTTTTTGGCCAGTAAAATAATTATCTAGGCAGACTACTTCGTTTCCTTCATTGAGAAGCCGCTCACACAGGTGAGAACCAATGAACCCGGCACCACCGGTAACTAAGATCTTTTTCTTCATTTTATTTTTGTTTAATGATTTGACCCGTTAGATGGCCGGGTTATACCTGTTCATAGTGCAAGCACTGCCGGACCACCCTAAAGGTGAGCCGGCAGGACTAACATGGATTACAACATAGTAAGACTATTTCTGGGTATCTACGCCAATACAATAATAATTGATATCCAGTTGTTTCATCTCTGCGATGTCATAAATATTTCGTCCGTCAAAAATAACCGGCTTATGCATAAGCTTTTTGACAACGTTAAAGTTAGGGAATTTAAACTCTGACCATTCAGTCACGACCATTAAGCCGTCTGCATCGATGAGTGCTTCATATTGATCCATAGCATAGGTGATGGATTCACCAAGGATGCGTTTTGCTTCATGCATAGCGACGGGGTCATAAGCTTTAACCGTTACTCCGGCTTCGAGTAGGTTGTTGACGATAACTACTGAAGGAGCCTCGCGCATATCGTCGGTTTGCGGTTTAAAGGATAGCCCCCAAAGAGCGATGGTTTTTCCTTTAAGATCACCAAAATGCTTTAAAGCCTTGTTAAAGAGAACCGATTTCTGATCTTCGTTGACCTCTTCCACCGCTTTTAAAACACGCATAGAGTACCCATATTCATCGGCAGTTTTAATTAAAGCCTTGACATCTTTTGGGAAGCAACTCCCACCGTAGCCAATACCGGGATAGATGAATTTTGTTCCAATACGTGAGTCTGTTCCAATCCCTCTTCTCACTTTATTAACATCTGCTCCAACTCTTTCGCAAAGGTTAGCAACATCATTCATAAAGCTAATCTTAGTGGCAAGCATCGAGTTTGCAGCGTACTTTGTCATCTCGGCTGAAGGGATATCCATGAATATCACGGGATGTCCATTGAGTGTAAAGGGCTTGTATAGGCGAGAGAAGAGCTCTTGGGCTCTCTCGGTGTCTACTCCACAAACAATACGGTCGGGCTTGAGGAAATCGTTTAATGCGTCTCCTTCCTTTAAGAACTCGGGGTTTGAAGCTACATCGAATGGAACTTTTGCTCCTCTCTTATCTAACTCCTCTTGAACGGCTTTTCTTACCTTTTCTGCAGTACCTACAGGCACAGTGCTCTTTGTAACGATCAGAACATAATCGTTTATGCAGCTTCCTACTGTACGAGCAACGTCAAGAACATATTTTAGATCTGCACTGCCATCCTCATCAGGAGGGGTACCTACTGCTGAAAAGATAACCTCTGTTCCCTCTTCAATGGTCGCTTTTAAGTCGGTCGAAAAATGTAATCGACCCTTTTCAACATTTCTAACTACCATCGTTTCCAATCCTGGCTCGTAAATTGGAATGATGCCTTTCTTTAAGTTTTCTATCTTTTTTACATCGATATCGACACAAGTAACTTCAATGCCCACTTCTGCGAAGCATGTCCCAGTTACTAGTCCTACATAACCTGTACCAACGATCGTAATTTTCATGTTCTTGATGTTTGAGGTTTTTAGATGGTTGTGTTTCCTAAACAAATATATAAAACCAGATATAGCCAAACAATCTATTTACCTTAATATTTTGGTTCATCACCCCATTTTTTTTAATAATCTTACGTAATTCATTATATGCCTCCCTTAAGCGTACTTTTTATTCTATGTTGATTTTTTTATAGCTAAGGTTTTTCGTTTTATAGCTAAGGTTTTTTTTACCTCTTCGCTTCCCCTTCGCTTCCTCTCCCTATTTGCCCGTTTAAACAGCGAGCAGAAGCGAAGAAGAAGCGAAGGGGAAGCGGGGAGGTGATTGAAATGGCCAATGAAAGAGGCTATTAGAATGACTTTGATAGGTGAAAGGCAAATAATTACGATGAGATCTCAATCGATTAGAGATTTTTTTTTAATTTGCGCCGCTCATTTTGTGACATTTAACCAAGTGGTTAATATACCTTTATAGAGATCAACTTGATTTGTCTGCTCGACACTGATATATAAGCACGTAAAGAATAAATAACATAAAAGAAGCTGATGGAGGTAACACGGACCTTCGATTTGTTGGAGCGTTATAGCCGACAATTCGTAAAACCAGATGTATTGGCGGGGAAGAAGGATGGCGAATGGATTAGATATAGCTCTAATGACTATCAGGATTATGCCATGAATTTCGCTTGTGGGTTGGTAGTCATGGGTTATAGTAAGGGCGATAAGATTGTGACTGTTTCGACTAACCGACCGGAGTGGAATTTTGTTGACATGGGGATGGCTATGGTAGGTGTTATCCATGTTCCAGTTTATCCAACGATAGGGCCGGAGGAGTATCGGTATATTTTAAATCATTGCGATGCTAAGACAATTTTGATTTCAGATCGATTACTTCTGAATAAGATTAAGCCAGTATTGGATGATGTTCCAGCTATTACTAAGGTATATACTTTTAATCAGTTAGATGATGAGTTAAACTGGATTGAGATTATAGAGCTTGGAAAGTCGAAACGAATGGAGTTGCAGGGGGAGGTGAATAAAATTGCCGCCGCGATCAGCCCGAATGATACGGTTACCCTTATCTATACATCAGGAACTACCGGAACACCAAAAGGGGTTATGTTAACTCATGAGAATTTGGTTTCCAACTTTGTAGCTACTTCAAAGGTTCAACCGTTGAATCATACGCATAGGGTTCTGAGTTTTTTACCTTTATGTCATGTATATGAGAGGATGATGAATTATCATTTTCAATATCTTGGCATTAGCATTTACTATGCTGAGAACATGGGGACTATACCTCAAAATTTAAAAGAGATAAAGGCGGATGGGTTTAATTCGGTTCCTCGATTACTTGAGAAGATATTTGACAAACTGGTAACCACTGGTAAGGATCTTTCAGGCATAAAGAAGACGATCTTTTTCTGGGCGATGAATCTGGCATTGAATTATAAGTTATCGGGTAGAAGTTGGTGGTATGATTTGCAACATCGGCTGGCTGATAAGCTCATCTATTCCAAATGGAGGGATGCTTTAGGTGGTGAGGTGAAGATCATTGTTTCTGGAGGAAGTGCGTTACAGCCTCGCTTAGCGCGATTGTTTTGGGCTGCCGGAATGAAGGTGATGGAGGGCTATGGGTTGACAGAGACGGCTCCTGTTATTGCTGTCAGTCATGCGGAATATCCTAATTTGAAATTTGGGACTGTTGGTCCTATTTTGGAGGGGGTACAGGTTACTTTTGATGACGATGGTGAGATCCTTGTGAAGGGGCCTAATGTAATGAAGGGTTATTATAAAGATCCTGAATCTACCGCTTTGGTCATTGATGAGCAAGGGTGGTTCCATACGGGTGATGTCGGGGTTCTTGAGGATGGTAAGTTCCTTAGAATCACCGATAGGAAGAAAGAGATGTTTAAGCTTTCTGCAGGAAAGTATATTGCCCCACAAGGCATTGAGAATCGATTTAAAGAGTCAATTTTTATAGAGCAGATCATGGTAATTGGCGAAAATGAAAAGTTCGCCTCGGCACTAATCTCTCCGAACTTTAACCAACTACATTTTTGGGCTTCTAAGCATAAGATTCATTTTAGAGATAACGAAGAGCTTGTTAATCATCCCGATGTCATGAAGCGTTATTCCCTCGAGGTGGAAAAGGTGAATAAAAGCCTTGGCGCTCATGAGAACATTAAGCGTTTTAGGTTAGTTTGTGAGGAGTGGTCTCCTCAGACCGGTGAACTCAGTCCAACCCTTAAGCTTAAAAGAAGTGTAATCATGCGGAAATACGCCGATATCGTTGAGGAGATCTATGGTCGTGGAAAGGGTAATGATAACCGATCGGCTGGTAAAGGGTTTATGAATATTAATCTCAACCTCAACCTTAAAAAGATCAAGGAGAATATTGAGCATCTGGTTGATAATAAACCTCGAAGAGATGAAAAATAAGAAAGCGCTGATTACTCAACTCTAAGAGTAATCAGCGCTTCTTTTATTGCTATTTATAATCGTTGCCTTCCAACTATTTAATTAGCTCAGCCAGTTTCTTGCCAAGATCTTCTCCTCTTAGGTTTTTATCAACGATAACACCATTAGGATCGATAAGAACATTGGAAGGAATTGACATTACGCCATATAGTTTAGCAGGAGCACAATTCCACCCTTTCAGATCAGAGGCATGGAACCAAGTCATATTGTCTTTCTGAATAGCTTCAAGCCAAGGCTCACGTTTTGCATCTAAAGAGACTCCAAAGATGGTGAAGCCTTTGTCTTTGTATTGGGCATAGTTTGCGACTAAGTTGGGGTTCTCCATTCGGCAAGGACCGCACCATGAAGCCCAGAAATCAAGAAGAACATATTTGCCTTTGAAAGAGGACAAAGAGATCATGTTACCCGCAGAGTCAGCAACGCTAAAATCAGGTGCTGGTTGTCCTTTGGCTACTTTTTTTAATAGCTCACTTCTTTTAACCAAGAACTGAGTGTATCCATTCTCTTTTATGTCGTTTCCAAAGATCGCAAGAACCGAGTCTAGTTGTTTCTCATCCATGGTATAGATCAGGTCTCTGCGAACCAGATAAGGTGCAATGGGCGAGTTGTTGTTCTTTTTTATAAACTCTTTAGTATACTCAGTTGAACGTTTTTCGAGCTCATTTAACTTTTCTTCCAGCTGTTTACCGGTGACAGAGTCTCCACTTTCGGCAGCCATTGTGTATTGTTGATAGAGCGATTCACCTTCGTCTCTGAAGGTTTTATATCCGGTGCGATACTCTACAAAGAGATCCTGTAGAGCTGATCCGGTCATCTTGGCTTCTGATATGTTTGAAGCATCACCGGTCAATGTAAAGTTTGAATTATCGAGGAAAAAGGGAACAACGCCTTCGGTTTCTTTGAAGCTAATATTTGCCATAATAGCATCGTTACGCTCACCCTTGAACTCGAACTTACCACCCTCTGATTTAACAGAGTCAAGTATTACCATGCCGGTATCTGTTGATATCTGAAGAATTACCATTTGATCGGGTAGATTCTTGAGATCACCTTTGATGGTAAATGAAGATGATTTACCACACGCAGCAACTATGGCTGTTAGAAGTAGAAAATAGAATACTCTTTTCATTGTTTATGGTTTGGATGTACAAAGAAAATAATAATTACAATACAAAGTAAAACGAAGAGTGGAATATGGATCTATTTATTCTGGCCTGTTCCAAGGGATATCCGAATCATCATCATCTGATTCGTCTTGGAAATAGGATACTGATTGTGGCCCTGCCGATTTAAAAGCAAAGGCCATTAACGTGCCCGACATGAACCCTCCGAGATGAGATTCCCATGAGATATTTTCATTAGGGAAGAACTGAGGGAAGATACCCCAAACCAAACCTCCATAAAGGAAGATAATGAGCAAGGAGAGGGTCATGAGGCGAGGGTTCTTTTTTATGATTCCACTGGTAAAGTGAAATGCAGCCAAAGAGTAAACGATGCCACTGGCTCCAATATGAACGCTATCTCTACCCATTAACCAGGTTAGTGCACCTGTCAATAGCCAGTTGGCGATCAGAATCTTCAGTGCTTCCCCTTTGTAGAGCTCAAAAAGAATCCATGTAAGAAAGAATAGGGGAGCGGTGTTTGAGAAGAGGTGCTTAAAATCGGAGTGTACGAAGGGGGTCGTTACTATTCCTAATAATCCTGGGATGGTTAGAGGTCTTATTCCTAGAAATGTGAGGTCAAGTTGAAATGAAATCTCGAGGAGTTTGGTTAACCAGACTAGAAAAACTAAAGAAAAGGCAATGAATAACGATCTTTTTATCTGCTTCGCTTCGGGTTGATTCTCCAATTTTGTCATGCGATATCAATTTTTTTATCTACTACACGGAGTGTGCCAGATCAATACTAATATCACTTTGTGTTTTAATGCTACCAAATTCAGAAGATGTTACGGTTCTGTGACTTTTTTAGTTGTTACGAATTTATCATAGAGCAGTAGTGAAAGAAAGGCAACTATTCCAATCCCGGCAAAGATGAGCCCTATCCTCCATGGTTTCTCTTCCTGCCATAAAAGGTGTGTCAATTGGTCAGGTGTTAATGACATTTTTTCCGCAACTTTATTAAAATCAGCGGTACTATTGGTTGAGAAGGAGGCTCCTTGTAGTATTTCAGTGTGTCGGTCTAAGTAGTTTTTCAGTAGAGTCGTTTTATCTGCGATGCGCTCAAAAAGCGATCCTGAAAGAAATCCTGCCACAAGATTACCTATGGCGAGGGGTAGATAAGAACAGCCCATGTAAAGGGCTACTCTTCCATCAGGGGCTATCCGACCAATATACTCACTTACTTTTGGCGAGGTACTCATCTCTCCAATTCCAAAGAGAAGGATTGAGAAAAAGAGAAACATCGGATTTTTAAAAGCAAACATGAAGAAAATGCCTATGGTCATAATCAATATCCCACTTGTCATGGTTTTTAAAGGTTTAAAGCGCATGACAAATCCTGAGATCATAACTTGAAAAAGTATAATGTAGAAGGCATCAATATTGGTTAAGACTTCCGGATTAATGGTGCCTTCAGTGGTTCCAATGGACTGAGCCAAGGAGGGGGATAGGTTTTCTAAGGAGCGATAGACTATGGAGGTATCCATCCATTGGTCAATAAACACGGGTAAACTGTAAAAAAGTTGAAAGTATACCGACCAGAACCCAGCGATTATTAGCAGAAATAGGGCAAAGCGCCAGTCTTTAATAACAGAGATAATATTCAGGCCAATGGACTTTAACTCAGAAAAAAGACGTTCCCCTTTAGTATAGGTTGTGGGCTCCTTAAAGAAAAGAATAAGAAGTAATGTATTAAAGGCTATGATAACACTTGAAACAATAAAGACATAGTCCCAGTCTAGTGCTCTCATTTTAGCGGCAACCAAAGGACCAATGAAAGCCCCTATGTTAACAATCATATAGAAGAGCCCAAAGCCTATACTAGAAGTCTCTTCATCGGTTGTTTTGGCAATGGTGGCTCCAATAACCGGTTTGAACATCGATCCACCTACTGCGATAAGTAAGTATACAAGGAAGACACCAGTAAAACTAGTTACTTGGGTAAGTAACAGATACCCGGTCATCAGGATGATGAAAGAGATGAGTAAAACCTTTTTATACCCATATCGATCGGCTAATGCCCCTGTAATAACGGGTAATAAATAAAGAAGAAAGGTACCCGTTCCCATGATGATGCCTTTCTCTGTCTGTGAAAAGCCTAAAGCACCCGAGGCTTTGTCATGGGTTAGATAGAGTGCTAAGACCGCAAAGATACCGTACCAAGCCCAACGTTCGAATAGCTCCATGGTATTGGCAGTCCAGAATGTTCTTGGAAACTTCTTGAATACTTTGATAAATCGGTTCATATAGGGTAATTGAGTTCAGCGTGAGGCTTTGTGGTATTAAGGAAAATGGAGCTACAAGGAACCGGTTGATAAAAAAAAGCCACAGAATTAACCAATTCTGTGGCAAAGATCTTAGTTAATGTCTTTTACGGCAAGACATATTTGACTGCGACGAAGTTGGTGTCGCAGAGTAAAGGAGTAGGACAACTATCTATGGCAGAAACAACTGCCTCATCATCTACGATGATTGAGATTAACATGTTTGCACTATCTGACTTAGTCATTGCAGATAGGTACAAATCATTAAAGGTGGTTCCGTTAAACTCAAAAGACCATTGACTAATGGTGTCAAAATATTCAGTCACCAAGTTCGAATACTTTGGGTTTCTATATGTAATATAGAAATTTGATTTTTGTCTCATCAAACTGGTAACTACATATTTTACCTTATAAGACTTTTGAGGTCTTGTTACATCATCTGTACTGCATGCCCAAAAAAAGGAGAGAGAAACGGCTATAACCAGTACTAAATATGGAAGTTTCTTTAGGTTCATGATAAGTGGCTGATTAGAACTTAGCAAACTTACTTTATTTTTGAATTGTTTCAACATTTTTGTATGATTGATGAAAAAAAAATGATGGTCATTTATATGGATACACTCTGGGAAAATGGTTTTTTTATTATGTAACTAGTTTTATATTAGTTAATTGGTTGGCAAAATGAGGCTTAATCAAAAATGGCGGAGTTTCTGTTTGATCGAAGCAAAAAGAGAGGATGGGGAGGGATTCACTTCAAAGAACAGCGGTCTAGGGTGAGAATGGAGAAGGGACGATTATTTTCTTTTCTGAAATCTATTGAAATGGAGGAGCCAGTATAGTAGGGCAGAAAGAAGAGCAAAGCTAATGAAGAAGATCATTAGTTTAAAAGATTTCGCGGAGTGTTCATCTAACAATTTTGCTTTCTTGGCAAAAGATTTAGCGTTTTGAACATAGAGATTAAAGTTAGAGTCTACGATTGTTGCTTTCTGGTTATATTTTTCAAGGGTGTCGAGCATGGCGTTAAACTTCTTTAGATAGAGAGCAGAACTATCCTGTTGATCTGTTTTTAAGTAGGTGGTATATAGGGCTCTGTATGCATCAGTAAGGGTTTTAGTCATACCTGCTTTTTTTGCATAGAAGACAGATTCTCTATAAGAGACAATAGCCTCATTGAAGTTTTTGAAATCATATTGGGCATTCCCGATCTGAAGCATGATTGGCCCCATTTGCCTATAGTTTTCACCTATTAGCGTAAGCGACCGAGCACGAGCAAGATGTTGTCGGGCTTTTGGAATTGAATCGAGAGCAGCGAGGATAAGTCCTTTCTGGAGATGAGCATTAGCAGATATCTCCTGAATGTTTAATGCATTTTTAGTTTTTAAGACCTGATCGCAGAGATGGAGCGATTTTAGGAACTCCTTCTTTTTATAGGCAACTTCAGAAAGATTGAGTTTAATGATGAGTTTATCTTCCGGAAGATTTAGGGAGTCGGCCAGAGAAGATGCTTTAAGAAAAAGGGATTCAGCACGAAGAAGAGCTCCGGTTTTAATGAAATAGACGCCTTTGTTTATATAATAGTCAAGTCTACCAGCTGGAGAGTGGTATAGTCTTGATTCAATGAGTAAGGAATCTAACATAAGTGTTGCCTTGGCGAACTGTTCCATGTCTATGTAAAGGGTTGCCAAAGCATTTCGGGTTATAAGCATCCCACGTATATCGGAATGGCTTTTGTCATTCTCCATGGAAAATCTATACAGCTTTAGGGCATTTAGGTAATGGCCATTATCGTGTTCAATAAGTGCAATGTTATGTAGAATTGAACTTATTCCAGTCTTATCATTGAGATTAGAATAAAGAATGAGGGCTTTGATATAGTTTTTTCGAGCTTCTACCCGCTCGCCAAGGTAGTAGGAGGCAGTAGCATAAGTCTCAATCGCCCAGGCAAGCATTTGTGGATCAAAATTTTCCTCCCCGAGACTAAGAGCCTCTCTTGCCTTTGCTTGTGACTCTTTCGGATTAACGATTAAATATCTATCTGAAAGGTCTATTAATGAATCAATCGCTTTGAGGTCACGCCGCTGAGGTGACTGACCACTTACCTGCATTATTGCGCATAAAAACCAGATTAATAGTAGATGCTTGTAAATCGTAGTGTTCATCGAAGTCAATTAGATATCATTCTACCGATATGTATGGTTTGAGTTTTTGATATAATTCCGGATACATTCCATCTAGTTGCTCTAGTTCTTCAATTTGACTAAACCCATGATAACGATCCCGGTATTTTACAATTGCTTTAACAATATAGTATGGAAGGTAGGGATGCTTTAGTAGAGTTTTAAAATCAGCCTGATTTATCGCAATTTTTCTTATCTGTAGGGTATCAATGAATAATCTTGCAGCCAAGTTAGAAAATTTTGCACTATCTACTCCAAATACCTCTAAAAGTTGTTCTATTTTATAGAATCCTCCTAACCTATTCCTGTAATTAACTATTCTTCTGGCGAATACTGATCCTATTCCTCTTACTCTTGTTAACATTGCTGAGTCGGCATTATTAAGTTCAATTATTTCATCCGTTTTGTTTGATGTGTACCGAGGTGGATATTTCTTATCTAAAGGAGGAGCCGAATCCGGAAGCAGAATATAGGGCTCCAATCGTTTATAGGTTTCATCATCTACTACATATAGTTTACTTAGATCCTTCTTTATTCTGAACTTCCCACCACTTTGTTTGTATTTGAGTATCGAGGCTGCCTGTCTCTTACTAAATCCTAATTTTACCCATCCTACTGAATCTAATGCGTTGGGATCAAATGGAAATGGATCTGATCTTCTTATTCTGTCATGGGTGCCTGATCGCAAATCATTCTTTGTTCTCTCTTTTTGATACGTTTTTTGCTTTTTACTAATTAACTTATCCAGATCTTCCTTTATTCCGGTGTCTTTTAATGGAATTTTATTAACCTCACGGTCAAATTTTAAGAAGAAAGTTATTGCTGTACCGATGAGTATAAGTATCAGTAATACAGTGATTCCACGAATCTCACCTGGTGTAAATCCTGAAAAAAATGGCCCTTTACTTCGCATAAAATTTGAACTTTAACTACAAGTTACTAAATTTGGCTCCTTAAAAAAATCTGACCAATTGGTTAATAATTTTTAAAGAAAGAAGGGTATCTATAGAACATTTGCATTTAAAATCTGTTGTTAACAACCAAATAACCAGCATGAGTAAAAAAATTCAATTATTAGTTCTGGCACTCACCATGGTAGTGATGCTTCCAGTAAGTGCGCAAAAGAGGGCTTCTGATATTGTTGGATTCTGGCTGAGTCAGGAAGGCAATGCTAAAGTTGAGATTTATAAAAGCGGAGATAAGTATTATGGTAAGATTGTCTGGCTCAAGACGCCGATAGATCCGGTAACTAAAAAAGAGAAAGTTGATTCTAAGAATCCGGATAACTCATTAAAGCATCGTCCAATTGTGAATCTTGAGATATTAAAACATTTCACTTTTAATGGTAAAGATGAGTGGAATGATGGTGCTTTATATGATCCAAAGAGTGGAAAGACTTATAGCTGTCTCATAAGGTTTGAGGAGGCAGACAAACTAAAGATTAGAGGCTACATTGGTGTAAGCCTGATTGGCAAAACAACCTACTGGACACGTACCACTAAGCCATAAATGCTTAAGTGAATTCTAACAATGGAGATGGAATCATCCTTCCTATAAAATTGTACCTAGCCGTTATTTGCGGTCATTCATTAATTTAAATTTGATCTTTCTATGCGGAAGACTCTTCTACTTGTAACCTGTCTGCTCATAGTTGCCGGTGATATTTTTGCCGGAGGCTATCAAGTAAGACTTCAAGGCTCACGCCAAATAGGCATGGGGCTAACCGGCACTGCGCTCAACGGGGGTGCATCTAACATCTTTTATAACCCGGGCGGAATGGGTTTCTTTAAAAACCGCTATGACTTCACTCTCGGAGCAAGCGCTGTCTTCTCCAAAATTTCTTATCAATCAATAGAATCTGACTATTCTGCAAAAACGGATAACCCGGTAAGTCCCCCGTTCTTCTTCTATGGAATGGCTAAAATTACTGATAAACTGACAGCTGGCCTTGGTGTCTATACTCCCTACGGAAGTCGCACAGAATGGCCTTCTGACTGGAAAGGAAGAAACCTTATTCAGAATATCGGTCTGCGGGCATACTTTATTCAACCTACTTTAAATTATATGCTTACAGATAATTTAGGCATAGGAGCTGGTTTTGTCTTTGTCACTGGCAAAGTAGAGATTGATAAGGGGCTTAACTATAATGGCACTTCTTCAGCGAATCTTAAAGGGACTACTTCTGCTATGGGATTTAATGTAGGGGTAACCTATCAGCCCATCTCTGAATTGACACTTGGGCTAAGTTATCGCTCAAAAGTTTCAATGGAGTTAACCGATGGGGATGCTACTTTTAATTTGCCTCAATCGGTAACTGCCTTAGTTCCTGCCACCAACAGTTTTGATGCAACGCTTCCTTTACCTGCAAATCTGGATTTTGGTGTTGCATGGCAGGTCAATAGTAAATTACTCCTTACTGCTGAATTGAACTATGTTTTTTGGAGTACCTATGATACGCTATCTTTTTCTTTTAAAGAGTCAGGTGAGTTGCTAAACTCTGATAACCCAAGAATGTATTCTGACAGAATAATACCAAGAATCGGTGCTGAATATGTGGTTAATGATAAGTTCACTGTTCGTGCAGGGGTCTATTATGATTCAACCCCAACCGATGAAGAGTATTTTAATCCGGAGACAGTCAGTTTAAATACCATTGGCTTAACGCTTGGACTTTCCTATAAGCCTATCGAGAAGCTTACCATTGATCTGAGCTATTTACAGTTGCATGGCCTAGAGAGTGAGCGTTCGTATAAACCTGCTAATTTCACAGGTAAGTATAAGTCGTTATCAATGATTCCCGGTATCGGTATTCATTACAGTTTCTAATAATTGGAGAATTACATCATGAGAAAAATATTACTTTTAATACCCGCCGCTCTAATTCTCTTCGCCGGGTGTGATAACAAAATCGATGAGTTTGAAGCTTCTGCCGGAACGGCGGATTTCACAAAATATGTTTCTTTAGGAAACTCGCTTACCGCTGGATATGCCGATGGAGCTCTTTATCATTCAGCTCAACAGAATGCCTATCCTGTGATTATGGCTGCTCAATTTGCAAAAGTTGGAGGGGGGGCTTTTACCATCCCTGTAGTTAATAGCGAAGAGGGTGTTCTTCCCGGCAAACGGGTTCTTGGCTATTCCATAGGTTGTGATAATGTAACGTCATTAGCACCGGTTCTTTCTAACGGTACTACTTTCGATGGCATTACACCGGTTGGATATAGTGTTAATAACTTCGGTGTTCCGGGTGCTAAATCATTTCACTTAGTGGTTCCTAATTATGGTAACCCCTTAGGATTACTTACTAATCCGATCACAGCAAATCCATATTTTGTTCGTTTTGCCTCTTCTCCTACAACCAGTGTGATTCAAGATGCCGTAGCTGCTAATGCCACGTTCTTCTCACTCTGGATAGGCAACAACGATGTTCTGGGTTATGCTACCTCAGGGGGCGATGAGGGTTCAGAAGCGATCACTGGCGATGCTTTATTCAGCGCTTCTATCAATGCGATTCTAGGTCAAATGACTCAAAATGGAGCTAAGGGTGTGGTTGCTAATCTCCCCGATGTCATTGCTGTACCCTTCTTTAATACGGTTCCTTATAATGGATTGGTGTTAACCGAAGCGCAAGCTGCCCAATTAGATGGTGCTTACCGTTTGGTGGAAGCGGGTATCTCACAGATGATCGGAGCCCCATTCACCTTAGATGTTCATTTTAAAGCAGGTGCCAATGGCTTTGTGATCCAGGATCCTTCTGTTTCTGCTTTACCTATCCCTTCTTATTATAAGGTTCGTCAACTAAAGGAGGGTGAATTGGTTCTCTTGACCGTACCCCAAGATTCTTTGAAATGCTATGGTATGGGTAGCTTCGATGTATCAGCGAGTCGCCCTTATGGCATTCCTGGTAAATTCATTCTTGATGCGTCAGAAATCGCGAAGATTCAGACGGCTACAACTTCATTTAATACGATCCTGCAAACCATGGCTAATCAGTATAACTTAGCCTTTGCCGATGTTAATGGCCTAATGAAGCGTGCTCAGAGTGGTCTGGTTTATGATGGGGTTACCATGACAGCAAAATTCGTTACTGGTGGAATCTTCTCCCTTGATGGTGTTCACCTTAACGGACAAGGAAATGCGGTAGTTGCGAATACTTTTATTGATGCAATCAACAAAAAGTACAATGCAGCTATTCCTAAAGCAAGTATTACTGAGTTCCCTGGGGTTAAGTTCCCGTAAATTTAAAACCTAAAACGCATAAGCGATGGTAGAGGTACTGTTTGACAGACACCTCTACCATCGCTTGTTTATGGAGATATTCTCGGTTTACTTGTCTTGTTTACCTATTAGATTCAAAGCGCTACCGGCTTTAAACCATTCTATCTGATTTTCATTATAGGTGTGATTTACAAGGAAACGATCTGTTGTTCCATTGGTGTGGTGTAGAACCATGGTTAAGGCTACTCCTGGTTTCATCTCCATTAAACCGAGGATATCAATGAGGTCGTCTTCTTTGATCTTATTGTAATCGTCTTTATTAGCGAAGGTTAGAGCCAACATGCCTTGTTTTTTCAAATTGGTTTCGTGAATTCTGGCAAATGATCTTACTAAGACTACCTTAACGCCAAGAAATCTTGGCTCCATCGCAGCATGCTCACGAGAGCTTCCTTCGCCGTAATTCTCGTCTCCAACAATGAGGGTATCAAACCCATTTTGCTTGTAAATTCGAGCGCTTTCTGGAACCGGGAAATATTCCCCTTTAATCAGGTTCATGACAGCGTTTGTTTTCTGATTAAAGGCATTAGTAGCACCGATGAGGAGGTTGTTGGAGATGTTTTCAAGATGGCCTCTGTATCTTAACCAGGGACCAGCCATTGAGATATGGTCGGTTGTACATTTGCCGGCTGCTTTTATTAGTAGGCGTAATCCTATGAGATCACCACCTGACCAGGGTTTGAAGGGTTCTAGAAGTTGCAGTCTTTCAGAAGCAGGGTCGACCATTACCTTGATTGCGGAGCCATCTTCTGCGGGGGCTTGGTAGCCTCTGTCTTCCACCTCGAATCCTTTTTGAGGAAGTTGTGGTCCGGTGGGTTCGGGCAATTTAACCTGTTCCCCATTCGCACCGGTTAGGGTATCGGTGATCGGGTTAAAGGTCAGGCTGCCTGCAATAGAGAAGGCGGTTACAATTTCGGGAGAGGCTACAAAGCCGTGAGTGTTGGGGTTGCCATCGTTTCTTTTGGCGAAGTTTCTGTTAAAGGAGGTCATAATGCTATTAGGTTCTTGCTTTTCTGCACCATGCCTTGCCCATTGTCCGATGCATGGTCCGCAAGCATTAGCCAAAACCACCCCTCCAACTTTATCGAAGATCTCCAATAAGCCATCTCGTTCTACCGTATATCTTACTAACTCACTTCCAGGAGTTATGGTTAGTTCTGATTTTGCCTTTAATCCGACTTCAAGTGCGGCTTTTGCCACCGAGGCGGCACGACTGATATCCTCATAAGAGGAGTTGGTACATGAACCAATGAGTCCGGCGCTTAACACTGCTGGCCATTTGTTTTTCTTAACCTCTTCGGCAAATTTTGAGAGAGGGGTAGCTAAGTCAGGAGTAAATGGGCCATTGATGTGAGGTTCGAGCTCGGAGAGGTTAATCTCGATGAGTTGATCGAAATATTTCTCTGGATCTGCATAAACTTCATCGTCACCTGTGAGATGGATACTGATCTGATTGGCTAGCTCGGCAACTTCGGCACGATTAGTTGTTTTCAGATATTCAGCCATACTGTTGTCATAGCCAAAGAGGGAGGTCGTAGCACCTATCTCAGCACCCATGTTA
Source organism: uncultured Bacteroidales bacterium (assembly GCA_964444785.1). Lineage (GTDB taxonomy): Bacteria > Bacteroidota > Bacteroidia > Bacteroidales > TTA-H9 > JAJTBW01. The sequence continues at coordinate 74,985 of CAYUII010000008.1, forward strand.
CAGATGGTTCCTTTTCCGGTAGCTGATAGTGATTTGGCTCCTTCACCAAAGTATTCTAGAATAGCGCCGGTTCCTCCTTTTACGGTTAAGATACCAGCAACCTTGAGAATCACATCTTTTGCGGAAGTCCATCCGTTAAGTCGCCCGGTTAGCTTTACGCCGATAAGTTTGGGGAACTTAAGCTCCCAAGGCATTCCGGCCATAACATCTACCGCATCAGCTCCTCCAACCCCAATAGCGACCATTCCGAGTCCACCCGCATTGACAGTATGGCTATCTGTCCCGATCATCATCCCACCAGGGAAAGCATAGTTCTCAAGTATAACCTGGTGAATAATCCCAGCACCCGGTTTCCAGAAACCGATACCATATTTATTAGATACTGAAGAGAGAAAGTCATAGACCTCTCGGTTGGTGTCGAAGGCCGTTTTTAAATCTTCTGAAGCCCCAACTTTAGCCTGAATAAGGTGGTCGCAGTGAACGGTTGAGGGAACAGCAACTCTTTTCTTTCCCGCACTCATAAATTGTAGTAGCGCCATCTGAGCTGTTGCATCTTGCATAGCTACTCTGTCGGGTCTGAAATCAACATAGTCTACTCCTTTTGCAAATGACTTTAATGGCATCTCAGGATCAAGATGTGCATAAAGGATTTTTTCTGTTAGAGTAAGAGGTTTCCCGGTTACTTCTCTAGCTTGTTTGATTTTTTCAGGTAAGCTCCGGTAAATATTCCGGATCATCTCAATATCGAAGATCATATGTGTTGTTTATTTGTTTCCTGACCAACTCCCGGCCAATCGGGTGACATTTAATGCTTAAAACAAATGAATGGCAAAGTTGTTTAGCTCCTCTTTTAAGAATAACCTGAATATCTCTTTTGTAGCATACCTCTTCGCTCCCTCTCCATATCTTCTTCGCTTCTTCTCTATACTATTGTTAGAATGTAAATATGAAATCAATGAGTAACAACATGGCTTCATCTCTTTTCGAGGTCATTTTTTCGTTCAAATAGGGACCATGTATGGAGAGGAAGCGAAGAGGATGGGTTTTTGGCGGCTAGCGGTTAGCTTCTGGCTTTTGGCGGCTAGCTTCTGGCCAGCTGCCAGCCGCCAGAAGCCAGAAGCCAGAAGCCAGTAGCCAGAAGCCAGAAGCTTTTACTTTCCCAGTGCTGGAATCTGAATAGTCTGGCTAGTGTAATTATCCTTCTTAGAGGCAGTGTCAGTAGCCTTCAGGTTTATGAGATAGGATGCGGGTTGAGAAAGCTTGGGGTAATAAAATGTGGGGTTGACCTCTTGGCTTTGACTGTTATTGTATCCAAATTTCCAGAGGTATTTTTGGGCTCTTAGACTTGTGTTGGTAAAGACCACTTTCACCTGATTATTCATGTTAATAGCTTGGTAAGAAAAACCCGCAATGGGGTCGAAAAGGGTCTCAAGATTTTTGTTCCCTTCATCTTTATCTTTAGAGCAGGAGAAAAAGGGAGAAATGAGCAGTAAAGCTAGGAGAAGAATAATTGGTTTTTGAATTAACTTATTCATGGATATTATAATTAGAAAGATAATGCGATATAGCCGCCGTTTCGGCAAAAATAGATAAATTGGGAGAATAGCATTACCTTTGTTTAGCATATATTTATAGAGTAAGTGAAAGAAATTCTTGATCAGTTGAATCCGGTACAGCGGCAGGCGGTATTGGAAACAGAGGGGCCGGTAATGGTAATAGCAGGAGCAGGGTCAGGCAAGACGCGGGTGCTGACTTATAGAGTAGCTCATTTGCTGAACAAGGGGGTTGATCCGTTCAATATCCTGGCTTTGACTTTTACCAATAAAGCCGCACGTGAGATGCGTGAACGTATTGTTACACTGGTTGGAAGTCGTGAGGCGGCCAATGTCTCTATGGGTACCTTCCATAGTATATTTGCTCGCGTATTGAGGGTGGAGTGTCATAGAATGGGTTTCCCCAATAACTTTACCATTTATGATACCGATGACTCTAAGCGCTTGATTAAACAGATCGTTCAGGAGAAGAATCTCGACCCTAAACTTTATGCGCCAAATATTGTACTAGGGAGAATCTCATCGGCCAAATCAAATCTTATCTCGGCGGCTGAATATAATAATAATGCTGAGTTTACCGGAAATGACCGGCAATTTAATCGCCCTGAGATCGGCAATATCTATACAGCCTATCAAATGAGACTCCTTACAGCTCAGAGCATGGATTTCGATGATATCCTGTTTTATATGAGTATCCTATTGCGCGACTTTCCGGAAGCCTTGATAAAATACCAGCATCGGTTTAAATATATCATGGTAGATGAGTATCAAGATACCAACCATGCTCAATATTGGATTATCAAAAAGTTGGCTGCCAATAATGAAAATCTATGTGTAGTGGGCGATGATGCTCAGAGTATTTATGCTTTCCGTGGAGCCAATATTCACAATATTTTGAATTTTAAGCGAGATTACCCTGACTATAAGTTGATTAAACTTGAACAGAACTATCGTTCGACTCAAGTTATAGTCAATGCAGCTAATAGTATCATCGCCAAGAATAAGGAGCAGATCCATAAGAATGTCTGGACCTCAAATGAGGATGGGGAGAAGATAGTTGTCTTAAGGGCACCTACCGATAATGAAGAGGGGATGATGGTGGCACGATCGATATTTGAGTTAAAGATGTCGTTCCAACTTCCTGCAAAAGATTTTGCCATACTCTATAGAACCAATGCACAGTCGCGAGCTTTGGAGGAGGCATTACGAAAGCTAAATATCCCTTATCGGATTTATGGGGGGCTCTCTTTTTATCGTCGCAAGGAGATAAAAGATATTCTGGCTTATTTCAGGTTGGTCATTAATAACTATGATGAGGATGCCCTTCGCAGGTGTATTAACTATCCGGCAAGAGGAATAGGAGATAGCTCTATAGAAAAAGCTATTGTTAAGGCCGCAGAACTCGGGGTTCCGTTATGGGAAGTCATCGCTAGTCCGGTAGCAGCCGGATTGGATATTAGAAGTAATATCGCCACCACGATGATGAATTTTGCCTATATGATTAAATCATATTCGGTTCAATTGGATAAGGCGGATGCCTATGAACTTGCTAGGCAGATCACCAATTCATCTGGAATACAGCGAGATCTTCAGGAGGATCAGACCCCTGAGGGTGTTAGCCGATTAGAGAACATCGAGGAGTTGTTAAATGCTATTAAAGATTTTACGGAGCGTGAGGTTCCATTAACCGGGGTAGAGACAGAGGGTGACAAGCAGCGGACGTTAGATGTTTTTCTTCAGGACATTGTTTTATTGACCGATGCAGATGAGGATGAAGACGATAAGGAGGCTGATAAAGTGACTATGATGACCATCCATGCCGCTAAAGGATTGGAGTTTCCGATTGTTTATATTGTTGGTATGGAAGAGAATCTATTCCCAAATATTCAGGCTCTCAATTCAAGAGCAGATCTGGAGGAGGAGCGAAGGCTGTTTTATGTTGCGCTAACTCGCGCAGAGAAGCGGGCTTTTCTTACCTTTGCAGAGACCAGATACCGACATGGCACTCCAAGTTTTAGTGAGCAGAGTCGATTTATCTCAGATATAGATGAGAATTATCTGGAGATTCCACATCAAAGAAAACGTTTTGCAAACCCACACGGGTTTGACTCACCGGAGCTAAAAAGTACGACTCGTCAACTGACTAGTTTCGTTTATAAAGAGAAACCTACTCCTAAGAAACTCGAGCAAAAGGCTCCTCCTTCGCCTCCTCCTCCAAAACAGGAGGCCTTCTCTGTCGGTACAGAGATTGATTTTTTACAGTTGAAGGAGGGGTTTAAGGTGGTGCATGAACGATTCGGGTTTGGAATGATACTGAAAATTGAAGGTGTTGGCCCTAATATGAAAGCAACTGTTGACTTTGAAAATCATGGACATAAACAACTTTTGCTTAAGTTTGCTAAACTGAAGTTAGGTTAGTTGCATTTAGGAACAAAGAATATATAAATAGAATCATAATACTATAATCATGGATTATAATACTACCCGAGAGCCATTGGTGCTTCCTGAATATGGAAGAATAATGCAGGCAATGGTTGATCAGATATGTGAGATCGAGGACAGAGAGTTTCGCACAAAGGCAGCTAAGAGCTTGGTAAATGTGATGTCAATGATGAACCCTTCGCAGAAGGATTTTTCAGATTTTAAGCGCAAACTCTGGGATCATCTTTATATCATTTCAGATTTCAAGTTAGATGTGGATGCTCCGTATCCTGCTCCCTCAATGGATATTGTAAAGCCTAAACCCGGTCCTGTTAGTTATGCTGGTCATTATATCAGGTATCGCCACTATGGCAAACTCATTCAAGATATGGTTCTAAAGATTGCGGAAATGGAAGAGGGTGCTGAAAGAGATGAATTGATCTTCCTTGTCTCTAACTATATGAAGGCCTCGTATCTAGCATGGAATCGGGATACCGTAAGTGATGATTTGATCATGGGACAGTTAGATGACCTCTCTATGGGAAAGGTTCAGTTGCCTGAGGATATGCAATTGTTAGACTCTGGTGATCTGCTTTTACCTAAACCACAGACCCAGCGCCAAAATAACCAGGGAAAGAAAAAGAATAATAAGCGTCGTCGTAAATAGGAACCGTTATGGCTTCATTCAGGATTATTGGTGGAAAGGAGCTGAGAGGAGAGATTACACCTCAAGGGGCAAAAAATGAGGCCCTTCAGGTGCTTTCAGCTGTATTGTTAACTGAAGAGACTGTTGTAATCGAGAACTTACCTGATATTCGTGACGTAAACAGGCTCATTGAGGTTTTGCAAGGCTTGGGCGTTAGTGCGGTCAATCAGGGCAATGGTACCTGGGCCTTCAATGCTGCCAGTGTGACTCCTGATGCCATGCGCAGTGACTCTTTTAAAGAAAAATCGGCTACCATTCGTGGCTCTATCATGTTGTTAGGACCCATGTTAGCACGTTTCGGCAAAGGGTACCTTCCTCGCCCCGGTGGCGATAAGATTGGTAGAAGAAGACTAGATACCCATGTTATCGGACTGCAGGCATTAGGAGCCTCTTTTGATGAAGAGGAGACTAAAGATGGGGTTTATAAGGTGATGGCTGATGAGTTGAAGGGTTGTTATATGCTTCTTGATGAGGCTTCTGTTACCGGAACAGCGAACATCTTAATGGCTGCTGTCTTGGCAAAAGGAAAGACAACAATATTCAACGCTGCTTGTGAGCCTTACTTAAAACAGCTCTGTCAGATGCTGGTCAAGATGGGGGCGAAAATTGATGGTATTGGTTCGAATCTCCTACAAATTGAAGGTGTTGATAGATTAACCGGCTGTTCTCATCGATTATTGCCCGATATGATTGAGGTTGGTAGTTTTATCGGTATGGCAGCTATGACCGCCTCTGAAATCACTATCAAGAATACAGGCTACGATGATCTGGGAATGATACCTCTAGTGTTTAAACGCTTGGGTATTCCAATTGAACGTAAAGGAGATGATATCTTTGTTCCTGCTTGTTCAAACTATATGGTAGAGACCTATATGGATGGAGGTATTCTTACCATTGCCGATGCTCCTTGGCCAGGTTTTACTCCTGACTTAATAAGTATTGCCTTAGTGACCGCTATTCAGGCTAAGGGTAGTGTCTTAATTCATCAAAAGATGTTTGAAAGCAGACTATTCTTCGTTGATAAGTTAATTGATATGGGGGCTCGTATTATCCTGTGTGATCCCCATAGGGCTACCGTAATTGGTATGAACAGGCAAAATAGGTTGAGGGGTATTAGAATGAGCTCTCCAGATATTAGAGCCGGAGTAGCCTTGCTTATTGCTGCTCTATCTGCAGATGGAGTGAGTATCATTGATAATATTGAACAGATTGACCGAGGCTATCAAAATATTGATGTGCGGTTACGTCAGTTAGGGGCTTCCATAGAGCGTATCTAAGGTCCTTATATAAGAGGATTAACGGCAATAAGTCTTTGATTTATTGGCTTAGATACCTCGACCTGACTTATATCCTTTGTTTTACGTTAATCGTTAAAAAACTGACAGATTGTCGCAATGATGTCTGTGGCAAAGTTTTTGCCTATGACAGGAATAATTTTTATAAGTTAGAAAAAAAAGCTGTTTAACTTTTATAAGAGATTGATATACTGAGAAAAATGGAAAATAACGAAGGAAAGATCAATAGTACTAGTGAGGAGAATGTTGATTTGTCAGCAAATGCTAACAGCTCAGAAGGGTCTGCTGATGTAAATGTGTCAGCAGAGGATGAGCCAAAAGAAGAGACTATTGAGGGGTCTGACTCGAATGAAGCTGCAAAAGATGGCTCCAATGCTAATGGAAGCCCCAAAAAGAAGAAGGGGTTTTTTAGTAGCATGATGGGTGATAAAGGATCATCAACAGCAGGTACTGAAGATGCTAAGATCAGAGAAGAGATGGAGGCTCTACAGTCTAAGTTAGCTGAATCACAGGATAAATATATTCGTCTTTTTTCAGAATTCGATAACTATAAAAAACGCACTTCTCGTGAGAGAGTAGAGTTGATAAAGACTGCTGCATCTGATGTTGTATCAGAGTTATTGCCGGTAGTTGATGATTTTGAGCGTGCTTTAGCCTCTTTCCCAGCTGATCAGGAACCTGATGCAATAAGGTTAGGTGTAGAATTGGTTTACACAAAGTTAAAAGGGATACTTGAAAAACAGGGATTGAAGGAGATTGAAGCAATGGGCGCTCCTTTTGATACGGATTACCATGAAGCATTAACCAATATCCCTTCGCCTGATGAGAGTATGAAGGGTAAGGTTTTAGATGTTATTCAGAAAGGTTACATGTTAAATGATAAGGTTATTCGTTTTGCCCGTGTAGTAGTGGGAAACTAATGAACCTTTGAAATTTAGAAAAGCTTAAAAATGGCTAAAAGAGATTATTATGAAGTTCTTGAGGTTTCACGCAATGCCAGTGATACCGAAATAAAGAAGGCCTACCGTCAAAAGGCTATCCAGTTTCATCCTGATAAAAATCCGGGCGATCATACTGCGGAAGAGAAGTTCAAAGAGGCTGCAGAGGCGTATGAGGTCTTAAGTGATCCGGAAAAACGTAAAAGATATGATCAGTTTGGTCATGCCGGGGTGAATGGCCAAGGTGGAGGAGGCTTTGGTGGCGGAATGTCCATGGAGGATATCTTCTCTAACTTCGGTGATATTTTCGGCTCTGCCTTTGGTGGAGCTTTCGGTGGTTTTGGTGGGCAATCGAGTGGCGGTCGTAGAGTAAATAAAGGCTCTAACCTGAGAATAAAGGTCAGTCTTACTCTTGAAGATATCGCAAAAGGAACTCATAAGAAAATCAAGGTAACTAAATATGTGCCTTGCGATAGCTGTGGTGGAACCGGAGCGAAAAATAGTTCTTCTTACCATACTTGTAGTACTTGCAACGGCCAAGGTCAGGTTCGTCGGGTAACTAATACCTTCCTTGGTCAAATGCAGACTACCACCACTTGCCCAACTTGTGGCGGAGAGGGCAAAATAATCACAGAGAAGTGTACCGCATGCCATGGCGATGGAATCCTTAAAGGCGAGGAAATCGTTGATATTAACATCCCGGCCGGTGTAACAGAAGGAATGGTTATGACCATGTCGGGTAAAGGAAATGCTGCCGCACGCGGTGGCATCCCTGGTGATCTTCTAATTCAGGTTGATGAGATCCCTCATCCTGACCTGCAACGTGACGGTATTAACTTACTCTATGAGCATTATATAAGCTTACCTGAGGCTGCTCTCGGGACCACTATTGAGATACCCACCGTGGAGGGTAAAGCAAAGGTTAAAATCGAGCCCGGAACACAAGGAGGAAAGGTTCTTCGCCTAAGAGGGAAAGGGCTACCTGAGGTTAATGGCTACAATAAAGGCGACTTACTGGTAAATGTTAACGTATGGACCCCACGAAGCCTCACTTCTGAAGAGAAAAAGATTCTCGAGAAACTGGCCGAGTCACCTAACTTCAAACCCAGTCCGACGAAACGTGATAAGTCTTTCTTTGATAGAATGAAAGAATATTTCGGATAGAAAGTTTAATCCCTGGTGGTCATCAGGGATTTGTTTTGTAATCAAAGCTAGCAACTATGTATTTTCTTGAGGCACGTAATATAGTCAAACGGTATACTGGTCATACTGCACTCAATGATGTCTCTATTGGGGTTCCTGAAGGAACTGTTTTTGGCCTTTTAGGTCCTAATGGAGCAGGTAAAACCACATTGATTAGGATCTTAAATCAGATCACAGGCCCCGATGAAGGGCAACTCTTGTTTAATGGTTCCCCTTTACAGCCTCATGATGTGGCCGATTTCGGCTATCTTCCCGAGGAGAGAGGCCTCTATAAGAAGATGAAAGTGGGAGAGCAGGCGCTCTATCTTGCTATGCTTAAAGGGATGCATCAGAAAGAGGCTATGGCCGAACTGAAACGCTGGTTTGTTAAGTTTGGCATTGAGACCTGGTGGAATAAAAAGGTTGAAGAGCTCTCTAAAGGAATGCAACAGAAGGTGCAGTTTATTGTAACAGTTGTACATAATCCTAGCCTTTTAATCTTTGATGAACCCTTCTCTGGTTTCGACCCTATCAATGCAAACCTGATGAAGGAGGAGATTCTTGAATTGAAAAGGAAGGGTGCAACGATCATTCTTTCGACGCATAATATGAACTCGGTGGAAGAGCTGTGCGATAATATCGCATTGATCAATCGTTCGCAAAAGATACTAGGAGGATCAGTCTCTGAGATTAGAAAGAGCTACAGTAAACAACTATTTGAAGTTACTACCAATAACCAGGCCCTTACCTCAGAAAAACTCCCTGATGGTTTTTACATTGAAAGTCAGATCAAGGAGGGGCCTTTTGATCGATCAACCATTTCTGTAAAGAATAATATGGATACACCAGGGGTTCTTCGTCAGTTGGTAATGTTAACCGATCTCTTCACTTTTAAAGAGATCTTACCTACAATGGACGAGATCTTTGTTGATGCAGTAAGAAATAGTAATACTCAACAGTGATGAAACGAAAACTATCAGCTTGGTCGAAGACCGCCATAATAATACGTCGGGAGTATTTGATAAGGGTGAGGAAGAAATCGTTTATTGTGATGACTATTCTTGGTCCGCTTTTGATTGCTGCTCTGTATGCTATTCCTATCATGATAGCAACGATGACAGAAGGTAAGCGGGATATTGAGATCTATGATGAGACAGGCCTATATGTTGACAGTTTTAAGTCGGGCACTGAGTTTATTTATTACCCGGTAGCTGGTAATTTAGATACCGTAAAGCAGCGGTTTTTGCGATCGGGGCGATATGCTTTGGTTCACATACCAGCTACAGAGTTTAATGTTCCTGTCACAGCCATCATTTATTCTCAGAGTCAGCCGGGGATGAATATAAAGGGTGAAGTAAAGCGGGTAATGGGGAAAGTGGCTGAGGCGTTGAAGTTGAAGGCTAAAGGCTATGACCCTGAAGTACTTAATTCGATAAAAACCCGGATAGTCGTTAACACTGTAAAGGTCAATGAAGATGGAAGTGAGAAGAGGGGAAACTCTGAGGTAGCTACAGGATTGGGGTTGGCTGCCGGGTTAATCATTTACTTTATGCTTTTCATGTTTGGGGGGCAGGTAATGCGCAGTGTTATTGAAGAGAAGACAAATAGGATAGTAGAGGTTATTATATCGAGTGTCAGACCTGTTCAGTTGATGTTTGGGAAGATAATAGGAGTAGGTCTTGTAAGTTTGACGCAAGTGGCCTTATGGGTTTTATTGACGTTGGCTCTCACAACAGGCGTAAGTCTGGTGATGGGAGAAAAGATGCAGAAACGAATGGTAGAGAAGCCAGCCATCACGAGTATTGGAAGTGGTGTAGGTGCTTCAGCCATGAGTTCAGCGGTGGCAGATGCGGCTGAACAAGAAGATAATGCCGGAAAGTTTCAGATGGTTATGGATGGATTGAAGAGTATCGATTATTACACGATGCTTAGTGCCTTCTTTTTCTTTTTTATTGGAGGGTATATCCTCTATTCAAGTCTATTTGCGGCGGTAGGAGGTATGGTTGACAGTGAGCAGGATACGCAGCAATTTATCCTACCAGTAACGTTACCCCTGATCATTGCATTTATGAGTGTGGGCTATGTGCTAAATTATCCGGATGGAGCCTTTAGCATTTGGTTATCAATGATTCCATTGACATCTCCAGTGGTGATGATGATGAGGTTGCCCTTTGGTGTTCCTATGTGGCAAATGGTGTTAAGTTTGCTTCTTTTATATGGGTTCACCTTTTTTACCACATGGCTTGGCGCTGTGATATATCGAACCGGAATACTTATCTATGGAAAGAAGCCATCTTGGAAGGAACTTTGGAGGTGGGTTCGCTACAAAAGCTAATAAAATATAATAATTTAGAATAAGGTGAGCTAAAGGTGACTCAATTCTTTGTCAATTTTAAACTTTATTCTATTTTTGCAAACTCGAAAAAAACCAACAACTCAAAAATTTGACGACCCATGCAACATAAGGGAGTTATCAAGTTCTTTGCAGTTCTCTTTGCACTTGTATGTCTCTTCTCGTTATCGTTTACTCTGGTAACGAAAAATGTAGAGAGTAAAGCCAGGGAATATGCAACTAATTCTACAGCAAGAAACCTTGCTGTCAAAATGGCCGCTGGGGATAAGCTAAAAGAGGCTATCCTTTTTGATTCAATTTCACGTGCTCGTGAAAGGTTCTTTTTTGATTCAATCGCTAGCGAACCAGTTTACAATATCCTTGTCAAGAAGTACACTTACTCTGACGTAAAGGCTCGTGAGATTAATCTTGGTCTCGACCTTAAGGGTGGTATGAACGTTGTTATGGAGGTGTCAGTAGCTGATATTATTAAGGCTCTATCAAACTATAATCCCGATTCTACCTTTAATAAAGCGGTAAAACTTGCTAAAGAGAAACAGAAAAACAGCAATGCTGATTTTGTGACTCTTTTTGGTGAATCTTTCAATCAGATTGATCCTAACGCAAGGTTGGCTGCTATCTTTAGTACTGTTGAACTTAAGGATAAGGTGAAGTTTAACTCTACCAATGAAGAGGTTCTTAAGGTGATAAGAACGGAGACTGAAGGCGCAATCGATCGTACTTTCAACATCCTTCGCACTCGTATAGACCGTTTTGGTGTTGCCCAGCCTAACATTCAAAAGCTTCAAACCGCTGGTAGAATCTTAATTGAGCTTCCAGGTATCAAGGATCCAGAACGTGTTCGCAAACTCTTACAGGGTAGTGCTAAACTGGAGTTCTGGGAAACATATAAGTTCAGTGAGATCTATCAGTATTTTACTGATGCTAACAAGAAATTGGCTGCAGTAGCCAATGGAACAGCTGTTGACTCTACAAAAGTAATTGCTGATACCACCAAGGTTAAGACGGATGTGGCTGCAAAACCCACCGAGACTAAGGCTGCTGATACCACTAAGGTTGCAGAAACAACAGATAGTACTCTTTTAAAGAAGTTAGCTGATTCGACAGGTAGCAAAAAGGATAAAGGGGATGCTTCTTTCGAAGAGTATGCTAAAGAGAACCCTCTCTTTGCTTATCTTTCACCTGCCTTTGGAAAGAACGAAGCTGGTCAGATGGCTGCCTCTCAAGGAGCTCGCGTAGGTTCGTCTTTCATTAAAGATACCGCTCGTGTTAATAGTCTATTAAAGAAGGTTCGTAGCAGTTTTCCTGCTAACTTAAAACTTTTCTGGACTGTTAAGCCTGAGCCGGGTCGTAAGGATGTATTAGACCTAGTTGCTATTAAGGTTAAATCACGGGATGGAAAAGCTCCTTTAGGAGGTGATGTTATCGTTGACGCTCGTCAGGATGTTAACCCAAGCAATGGTGGCGTTGAGGTTTCAATGGCGATGAATGGTGAAGGAGCCCACACCTGGAAAAACCTTACCGGAGATAATGTAGGCCGTCAGATCGCAATTGTTCTTGATGATTATGTCTACTCTTATCCAAATGTAAACCAAGAGATCTCTGGTGGTAGAAGTTCTATCTCAGGTGGCGGTATGACTATTGAAGAAGCTCAAGACTTAGCTAATATTCTTAAAGCTGGTAAACTACCTGCTCCTGCTCACATTGTTCAGGAAGCGGTTGTTGGTCCCTCTTTAGGTCAAGAAGCAATCGATGCCGGTATGAACTCCTTCATCGTGGCCTTTATCATGGTTCTTCTTTACATGGCTCTCTACTATAACCGTGCTGGTATGGTAGCTGATATCGCCTTGTTCACCAATATCTTCTTTATCTTCGGTGTATTAGCTTCTTTCGGAGCTACACTGACTCTTCCCGGTATTGCCGGTATCGTTCTGACTCTCGGTATGGCAGTAGATGCCAACGTAATTATCTATGAACGTATTCTTGAAGAACAGAGGGCAGGAAAGGGCTTAAGGTTGGCCATTGAAGATGGGTTTAAAAATGCTTACTCTGCGATTATCGACGGTAACGTAACTACATTAATTACGGCTATTATCCTCTTTATCTTCGGTAGTGGTCCTATTCAAGGTTTCGCAACTACTCTTATCATCGGTCTTGTATCTTCCTTGTTTACTGCAATCCTGATCTCAAGATTGATCTTTAACTGGATGTTGGATACCAACCGTAAGATTAATTTCGATAATAAATTCACTCGTAATGTTCTTGCTAATGCTAACTTTGACTTTATTGGTCTTAGAAAGTATGCTTATATCTTCTCGATCGTGCTTTTTGTTATCGCTCTTGCAACATTAGGGTTACGTGGTTTAAATTATGGCGTTGACTTTACCGGTGGTAGAACCTATATCGTTAGGTTTGATCAAGATGTTAAGGTTAATGATGTTCGTCTGGCTCTGGGAAAAACTCTTGGAGAGACTCCTGAAGTAAAAACTTTTGGACCTTCTAACCAGGTAAAGATCACTACTAAATACATGGTAGATAATGAAGGTGCTGCTACTGATAGCATTGTTGAAACCAAGGTTTACGAAGCTTTGGCTCCAATGTATAGCACGCCGATAGATATGAATACTTTTAGAGCTACTAATAGTAATGAAAGCAAGTTAATTGGTGTTCTGACTTCTCAAAAAGTTGGACCTACCGTGGCTTATGATATTAAGAGAAATGCTTTCTTAGCTGTTTTATTCGCTCTGATCGGTATATTTGTCTATATCGCATTTAGGTTTAAAAAATGGCAATTTGGTTTGGGTGGCGTTGTTTCTCTTTTCCATGATACCATCATCATTATTGGTCTCTTCTCATTGTTCCATGGAATTCTACCATTCAACCTTGAAGTCGACCAAAGCTTTATTGCTGCTATCCTGACCATCATCGGTTACTCAATCAATGATACCGTTATTATCTTCGACCGTATTCGTGAATATAACTTCCTGCACCCAAAACGTGCCTTGAAGGATAATATGAATGCTGCTATTAACTCTACTTTGTCTCGTACAATGAACACTGCTGGTACCACTATCATCACCTTGATCGTTATCTTTATCATGGGCGGTGAAATTATCCGTGGATTTACCTTCGCTCTTCTAATGGGTATCTTATTCGGTACTTATTCTTCTGTGTTCAACGCTTCTCCCGTGGCTTATGATACAATCATGTTCCAACGTAAGAGAGCTGCGAAAAAAGCTGAGCTTAAAAAGTAACTCTTTGAAACAATCATAGAAAAGTCCCGGACAAAGTCCGGGACTTTTTTTTATTTTTGTTTAATATAACATATCTGGTAAAATGCCCCTATTGTTTTTAGATTTGAGTACCGGTGAATTATTGCTGATTGTAATGGCAGTTATGATTCTATTTGGCCCGAAGCGGATCCCTGAGATTGCGCGTACTGTCGGCCAGACGGTTGGCAAATTACGTGCAGCTTCTGATCAAATAAAAAAAGAGATCCTCAGCGAAGCTCGTACGATGGAGGAGGGGGCCAACAAGATTACAAATCCAGTGTCAACAATTGTTGATGAAGTGAATAATAATCTTTCAACAACGGTGTTATCTAATAATAGTAGCAACCAAGAGGCAATTCATTCAAAAACGGATACTGATAGGGAGAAGGGTTCTTCCGAAACAGTCAGCTCTTAATTTAATCTCGGAGAGAAAATATCATGAAGAGAAGCAACATTCTTTTTTTTACAATCATAATTAATATCCTATTGTTCTCCAACGTTTCGTTGGGTCAGAATAAGAGAACAATACTTGCCGATGAAGCTTTTAAAGGGTATCAGTTTACCACTGCCATCAAGCTCTATAAAAAAGGATATTCTCGGGAACGGAATAAAGAGGAGAAAAACCGCATCATCTTTCAGATTGCCGAGTGCTTCAGACTTATGAATAATTATCAAATGGCTGAAACCAACTATAAAAGATTGATCTCAGCTAAATATGATGTTGTAAAACCAGAGATCTATCTGCATCTGGGTAACATCATGAAAGTTACCGGTCGTCTAAAGGAAGCCAGGGAGGCTTATGAAAAATATCTCTTAGCGAAACCTGATGATAAAGTAGGGCTCTTTGCTCTGAGGGGCTTAAATGCTTATGATTCTATAATGAATAACCCTTCGCGACATAAAATAGAGCTCGTGGGTGATTTATCCGGGCAGTTTAACGATTTTGGTGCAGTTTACAGTAACCCGGCTTTTAATGAAGTGGTATTTGCTTCTGACAGACCTACTGTTAAAGGGAAAAAGGCTCGTAAAATGCGAAAAGATGAGTGGACTGGAAAGAGTTTTTCGGATCTTTTCGGAAGTAAAGAACAATCGAATGGGAAATATGCTGTTCCCCAATCCATTGATGTGAACGAAGCAGTAAATACTACTGCTAATGAAGGCACTCCTTTCTTTAATAATCGTTTTAACTCAATGTACTTTACCCGTTGTACTACGGAAGAGAAGAAGCTAAATGGATGTAAAGTTATGGTTAGTCGTAGAGCCGGACAAAGTTGGGGTGAGGCTCAACTGGTAGATCTTGGCGGTGATAGTACTACCATCATAGGACATCCGACTTTAACCGATGATGAATTAACAATATATTTCTCGGCCGACCTACCCGGAGGCAAGGGGGGAAAAGATATCTGGGTTGCAACAAGAACCGGACGAACAGCTAAATTTGGTAAACCACGTAATCTGGGTGAGCCGGTTAATACCCCTGGAAATGAATTGTTCCCTTTTATCAGGTATGACTCTATTCTCTATTTCTCTTCCGATGGTCATTTAGGATTAGGAGGCTTAGACATTTATAAGAGTGTAAAATTATCAGGTGATGGTAAAGTAGGTTGGGGTATACCCGTGAATTTGGGCCCTCCTATAAACTCTACCTATGATGACTTTAATATGACATTCCATCCTGAAGCCATGGAGCAGGGCTTTTTTGCCTCAAATAGACCAAAGGGTAGAGGCGGGGATGATATCTACAGCTTCTTGATTCAACCGCTTGAATTTACTCTGCGTGGTATCGTAAAAGATGATAGGACACTTCAGCCACTGGCTGGTGTCTTAGTGCAATTGAAAGGATCTGATGGTTTTGAAGCAAAATCGACAACGAGTGAGAAAGGGGAGTATTCCTTCAATAAGAACCAGATTAAGGTTAATGTTAAATACCATCTGACCGTTTCAAAGGATGGCTATTTTACTGTTGAGGGAGATGAAAGTACCATTGGATATGAGAATTCAAAAGACCTCGTTCATGATTTTGTACTAGTGCCTGTTCCTAAAAAACCGGTTGTGTTACCTGAAATACTTTATGATCTGGGTAGGTGGGAACTCAAACCTCAATATGCGGATTCATTGCAAGGCCTTATCAAGGTTTTAGAGGCTAATCCTAATATAATAGTTGAACTAGGTGCGCATACCGATGCCAGAGATACCGAGGAAAGAAATGATATCCTATCTCAAAAACGTGCTCAAAGTGTCGTTGACTATTTAATTGTTAGAGGAATTGAGGCGGATCGATTGGTGGCTAAAGGATATGGCGAACGGACTCCACGTGTTTTACAGAGAGATTTTGTTAGAGCCGGCTATACCTTTAAAAATGGAGTTAAATTGACCGAGTCATTTATAGATTCGCTCCCTTCACGTGAAGTTAAAGAGGCTGCTCATCAACTGAATCGTAGAACGGAATTTATGATTATTGGTACCAACTTTAAATCTTCCGGGAAAAAGGAGACGACTTCATCTCAAGTAAAATTAGTTACAGGTCCTGAAAGAAATGCTGTTCCTTTCAAATATGAAGGGAAATTAAATAACTTGGTGATTCAAGGTAATTTCAACAACTTTACCCTTGACTTTGTCTATGAACCTAACTTAACAGATGCATCCATGTCGGGCGAAATGGCTGTTCAGATGTTGCGCGATGGGGCTATAGGGAAAGAGGACTTCCAGAACGGTGCTGATGATTTTAATGAAGATGGTACCTTAAAGAAGGGAGCCGTTCTTACTATTTCACAGTTCCGGATTGGAAAGAATGTTATTTATGATATTGAGGTGATCATAGATCCAAAACAAAAGGTGCCGCTTTATTTGAATAATAAAATCATGACCCGATTCGGAGCATTTACTATTGATGAGGCAAATAAAGAAATCGTATTTGAATAGTAACTTATGATTGAAGATATTTCACGATACGCCGGGCGTGGCGTCTCCTCAGGAAAGGAGGATGTTCACGCTGCAATTAAAAAGAGCGATAAAGGCATCTTTCCATTAGCATTCTGTAAAGTCATTCCCGATATTCTTGGTGATGATCCTGACTGGTGTAATGTTATGCATGCCGATGGAGCTGGCACTAAGTCCTCTTTGGCTTATATCTATTGGCGTGAAACGGGAGATCTTTCTGTTTGGAAGGATATAGCACAAGATGCTATCGTAATGAATACTGATGATCTGCTCTGCGTTGGGATATACGATAAGATGCTGCTGAGTTCAACCATCGGAAGAAACAAAATATTGATTCCTGGTGAGGTGATTTCTGCAATCATTGAGGGTACTGAAGAATTTCTGGCTCAATTACGAGACATGGGGGTTGGTATTCACCTAACTGGTGGTGAGACCGCCGATGTAGGCGATTTGGTAAGAACGATTATTGTGGACAGTACGGTGACTGCGAGGGTTCCTAGAAGTCAAATTATCAGCAACCATACCATTGCAGCTGGTGATGTTATTGTTGGATTAGCTTCATTTGGTCAAGCCTCCTACGAACACCGTTATAATGGAGGTATGGGGAGTAATGGACTCACTTCCGCAAGACATGATGTCTTTAGTCATAATCTGGCTATGCTGTATCCTGAGAGTTATGACTCGGCTATCTCACCTGAATTGATATATAGTGGAGGAAGATCTCTTCTTGAGCCTAGTCCGATTGAAGGGGTTGATATGGGTAAGTTGGTCCTTTCTCCAACGCGAACCTATGCTCCGATTGTGAGAGACATTGTTAGAACAATGAGATCGAAGATTCATGGGATGGTGCACTGTAGTGGTGGGGGCCAAACTAAGGTGCTTCATTTTGCCGGTAAGGTTAGAATTATCAAAGATAATCTCTTTGATGTCCCTCCTCTGTTTAGCATTATCCAGGCAGAATCGAACACTCCTTGGCATGAGATGTATAAAGTGTTTAATATGGGACATCGGATGGAGTTATATGTTCCTGAAGAATGTGCATCGGAGATCATTGCTATCTCTTCTGCTTATGGAGTTGATGCAAAAATCATCGGCCATGTTGAACCCTCGGACAAAAAGGAGTTAATTATTAAGGATAAACAAGGGGTTTACACCTATTAATAAAAAAGGGAGGTCTCAAAAATAAGACCTCCCTTTTTTGATAGCTAAGGGTCTTCGCTTGTAAATAGCTTAATGTCCTTTTTTATTCTTTAAATTATTGATTGAGTCGGCATAAGCTGTTGCCTTCTTGAGTTCGAGTAGATATTGTCCGATTGAAACCAGCGGTTTGATTTCCACATCAGAGACATCGTTTAGCGGGCAATTTCGGAGGTAATTGTGGAGGGTACTATTATTATCGGCTTGAATAATAAAGGTACAACCTGAATGCACCGCAAAAACCCCACCCACGATTGGGATTCCTGCTCCTCTGAGGCTATCTATGTAAGCGAACCCCGGGAGATAGTTCTTTTTAATAAGTTCGATTGATTCGGCAGACTTTCCAGGCTTGGCTTTTATTTTGAAGTTATAAGAGACAAGAAAGAAGTTCTGAGGAACCAGATAGAGGGTAGAATCGGTGTTTTTGCTTTTAGAGTCAAGGACTCTAAGCCCCGATGGAACTTGTTTTAGATCGGATTCAGAACAGCTAAATAAAAGAATAGTTAGGGCTATTAGCGGAAGTATTTTAAGTAATCTGGTTTGCATTTTAATTTTAGTTTTCACGCAAAACGTGTTCATCATACTCTAGTTCAAATCTTAGTTTATGCTTACTCTCTTCAACGGCTAAGTTCAGAAAAAGGTTACGTATCTCAGGTCTGGAGGCAATAGACGATAGGTCTGTATAGAGTTTAAATGCAGCCTCCTCCTTCTTCATTGCAAGAACTAATGCATCACGATAATCCATCTTTTCATTTGGAACCACCTCTGTAAGGTATTCTGAGATCCTGAGATTTTGGGTTAGATGATTTACTTCTAGATTGGCAAAGTAACCCTCTTGTTTGACAAGAATTAATTTCTTTTTATGACCAGCTTCTTCGGCTGCATACAAAGTAAAGACTTTTTTAATGGCTTCGGATGAACTCCCTTCAGCTAATTTCGTATAGAAATCGACAGCTTCTTGCTCGGCTTCAATCGCAAAGTCGATAATCTGGTCAACAGTGGTGAAAGTAATCATGTTTTGAAGAATTGATTATTACAAACATACATCATTTCTTTCGAGTTTCCATTTCCTCTAAATGAAAAAATATTTTATTATCCAATATTTTGAGGTGGCAATCTTTGCTGTCTATCCCTTGTGTCTCTTAAAATCTTCGGGAAAATCCGAACTTTTTCGTAATTTTCGTGTTATTTATTTGATACTTTTTGATTTATTAATCTAGCGGACACTAAACTCATGTCGACTTATTCAATAAAGGACATTGAAAAGTTTACTGGCATAAAAGCTCATACCATCAGAATCTGGGAAAAGCGTTATAGGGTCATCGATCCTGAGCGCACGGATACCAATATTCGCTACTACTCTGATGCTGATCTAAAGAAACTTCTCAATATTTCAATTTTAAACCGTAATGGGTTTAAAATAAGCGATATTGTATGGATGGGTGAAGACGAGTTAAGCGAGAAGGTGTTGCAGGTAACCCAGCGTATTTATGATGCTGATACGCAATTGGAAGGTTTGGTTGTTGCAATGATAGAATTGGATGAGTTAAAGTTTGATAAGTTGCTCTCTTCTTCCATTATAAAATTTGGCTTCGAGCAGGCAGTCCTGCAAGTTATTTATCCTTTCTTTGAGCGAGTTGGTTTATTGTGGCAAGTTGGCAGTATTTCCCCTGCACAAGAACATTTTATGTCGAATTTAATAAGACAGAAGCTCATTGTAGCTATTGATGGCCTTGCAATGGGAATAGCCAATGATTCGAAAACTTTTCTTCTGTTCTTACCGGAAGGGGAGTGGCATGAGATTGGTCTTCTTTTCTCTTGTTATATCCTAAGAAAAAGGGGCTATAAAGTGGTTTACCTGGGGCAATCGGTACCCTATGATAATCTTAAGGAGGTTGTTAATCTTCGAAACTGTAATGTCTTGCTGACCCAATTTATATCTGCGATCACCGATGAGGGGCTTCAAGACTATATTAATAGGCTCTCTTTTGACTTTCCTGAAATGTCAATATTTATGGGAGGGTATCAATTCCTTGATCGGGAGCTTGACATCCCTAAAAATGTCTCTGTCTATAACGATATGACAGAGTTTAAGGAAATGGTTTTTAAATCATAAACAATATAAACAGCGGAATAAATTAATGCCTCCTTACGTTGTTTTCTGAAGGAGGCTTTTCTTTGTCGTGTCTTCGCCTCTTCTATCCCTATGTTAAATGGATAGCAAACTGATTTGATTCTTTTATCTCCCTTTAATAGCAAAGAGAAATTCCTTATTTATTATGGGTTATAGCTTCGTTAATGTTTATTCCTTCTTAGGTTTTAGGCATTCGAAAGATCTTGTTCTATATTCTAAACGATGTTGTTTAAGAAATGAAATGTTAAGTTAAACATAATAAATGTTAAAAATTATGACAATCAATAATGTAAATATATTGATAAACAATGTATTAACATTTGGTGTTTAAAATAGATCTAAATAATATTGGTTTACCTATTGACAAAGGGGGTATTAATGTTTAACTTAGCGGTATAAATGTTAAACAAACTAGACACGATCAAAATAACCCCTAAAAAATACGATCATGACTGCCATTGAATTTAACCGCAAGCTCCTAGGTTTACAAGACAACCTGAAAAACTTTGCTTACGCCTTAACTTCTGATTCTGATGACGCCAATGATTTGGTTCAGGATACATTTTTAAAGGCAATCACCTATCGTGAAAAGTTCAATCCGGATACTAATTTAAAGGCTTGGGCTTACACAATAATGAAGAATACTTTTATAAATAATTACAGGAAGAATATCCGTGAGAATGCATTTGTTGATACTACAGACGACCTGTATTATTTAAATATTAAGACAAAGTCCAGTACTGCTGCCCCCGATAGTTCATTAAGGTCAAAAGAGATTATACGTACCATTGAGAATCTTGAAGATGAGCATAGAATTCCATTTGTAATGTACACTCAAGGATATAAGTATAAGGAGATAGCTGAGAAGATGAACTTAAGCATCGGTACGGTCAAGAGTCGTATTTTCTTTAGTAGAAAGAAATTAATGAACTCTTTAAAAGATTATCAGAACTAGTTTTCGTTTGATTTTAGGTGATTGGTTGATTTTGTTGGATTTTCATTTGGTTTGATTACGGTTCGCCGGGAGGCGAACCGTAATCTTTTTTAGGCTGATCTACTCTGATAGTTAATATTGTTTTATAGTATTAGTTCTATTTTGAAGCGTATTTTTACTTGCAACTATTAAGCTGGTTCTAAGTAAGTAGTTTTGCATTTTGTGACAAAAGAGTGATTTCCGTAGGAGAATTACCCCTTAAATAAAATAAAATTTGCATCTTTGACCCATTAACAGATCTGATCTGTCTTTTAACCTATTTACAAACCAAAATTAATCTGATGAAACATCTATTTTTACCCGTTTTGTTTCTTGTGCTATGTATAACCGGTACAGCACAAACTCTGGTTACCACAGAGGTAACTAAAAAACATGCGATCCTTGAGGAATTTACTGGTATCCATTGCGGCTACTGTCCCGATGGCCATAAAATCGCAGCTGAAATTCTCGAAGAAAATCCTGGAAAAGCGGTTGTCATTGCTATTCACCAAGGGTCATATGCGACACCTAGTGCTGGTGAACCTGATTACAGAACGGAGTTTGGCGATGCAATTGCCGGACAAACCGGTCTAACGGGTTACCCCTCTGGCACCGTTAATCGTCATGTCTTCACTGGATCTAATACAGCTCTGTCAAGAAGTGCTTGGAAATCGAGCTGTAAACAGATTATGGCAGAAGATTCCCCTGTTAATGTTGGGATTATGAGTTCTTATGATGCAGGTACTCGTCAGTTAACCATTGACGTGGAGTTGTATTATACTGCTGATGGTCCTGCAGGAACCAATTATATTAATGTGGCTCTTCTACAAGACAGCATCTATGGCCCACAAACTAGTGGTGGAGCAGGAAATAACTATCGCCATATGCACATGCTTAGGTATTTAATTACCGGTCAGTGGGGCGAAGCGGTAACTCCAGTTACGGCTGGTACCTTGATTACTAAACAGTATACCTATGTTGTTCCTGATAATTACAGAAATATTCCTGCTCTTGTTGAGGATATGCAGGTTGCTGTTTTTGTTACTAAAGATCACCAAGAGATTCTCTCTGGAGATGTTGTTAATGCAATAGGTGGTACTAATCTTTATATTGGTAACATTGAAAATAGTGCTGCTAAAGTAATGCGCAGCATCGCTACTGTTCCTGTAACCTTCAATACAAATCTCAATAGCAATATAGCAGGATCTTCTTCTTTTGAAATTACTTTAACCTCAAATAATTCTCCTGCTGATTGGAATGCATCATTTGTAATTGATGGTACTACCTATTCAGGCTCAGCTACTATCAATGTTGAAAAAGGAACCCCTAAACCTATGGCAATTATCGTAACTCCTGGCTCTTCAGCTGCTTTCCCCGAGTATACGATTACTATGAAATCTTTGAGTAATCCCAATGCTCCGCTTCAATACAGTAAGGTTTATGTAGTGAGTGGTGTTACCGACTTAGTGGTTAACGGTACCGGTGGACCCGAGACTACTCTTTGGCAGGATACCTATCTTAATGGTTTAGGTGCTTCCGGAATCACCTCTTATGCTGTTACGAATGCGAATGTCTTTACTGACATGGTTAATGATGTTGCTTTTAAGGATGTCTTTAATGTTTATATGAACATTGCTTGGACTTTCCCCGCATTGACCGATGACCAGGCTACGGCATTAATGGCATTCATGGATGCAGGTCATAACGTTCTTATTGCCGGTCAAGATATAGGCTGGGATATTATGAGTGGTGCTGATGGATCAAATGGTACCGCAATTACCCGCAATTTCTATTCAAACTATTTGTTAACTGATTTTGTTGATGATGGCAGCTCAACTAATAACAAACTAACGGCTAATACCGCAGATCCTGTTTTTGGTGAAGTACCTCAATCAACTATAGTTGACCGTTATTCAGGCAATATGTACCCCGATGTTATCAAACCGAAAACCGGTGCTGATTATGTATTCCATTATGTAAATGATACCAAAAAGTCAGTAACCAAATGTCAAACGGATAAGTATCGTGCTATCTATTTTGGTGTTGGCTTAGAGATGTTAAGCGATGAGACTATTAGAAATCAGATCATCACCATCAGTCGTATTTGGCTTACCGGCGATATGGTAGGTATTGATTTTAACGAAGCAGCTAACTCTATCCTTACAGGCAATTGCTATCCTAATCCAGCTTCTTCCTTTACTTTCTTACCCATCGCTGGGGAGACTCGTGAAGCAGTGGTTGAGGTGCTCAATGCTAATGGAAGTGTCGTTGCTACCCAAAGCGTTAATGGCCAAGCCGTGCTGAAATTAGATGTATCAAATTTATCTTCAGGTATCTATTTCTGGAGAGTTAAATCTAATGGGCAAGTTACTAAAGGTCGTCAATTACAAGTTGTACGCTAATTGACCTTTTGATATTAAATAAAATGCCGCCCCATCAAGATGGGGCGGCATTTTTTATTCACTGTGATTGGTTATTCAACAATAAATTCATCAGCCATTATCCAGGTTTTACCTCCTTTACCGGGATGCCAATCAGGACAAACACCTCCGTTTTTAGCTTTGAAGGATATAAATCGAGCCTTGATGTTTTGTGGGGCAATGGCGAAATCAAAGATCATTACACCATCAGCATCACGAGGAGCCGGTGCTTTAACTACCCCCAACTGAGTGAAGTTCTTCCCATCAGACGAGGCATAAAAAACCACTTCCGTTGGATAAAAGACCCATGCTCCCTGATCTTGTAAAAACCCAACGGAAACTCTATTTATCGCTTTAATGGTTTGAAGATCCATGATTGCTTCAACATCGGTGCCTTCAAACCCCTGCCATCTGCCCGTCTTAAAGTTTTTGCCGCCTTTTAATCCGTCAGCTAATGCTGAGTCCCCTCCGGCTGCATATTGAGGCTGATATTGCGTTTTAAGCGTAAGAAGATTGTTGTGTGGAATTAAGTTAAATTGTGATTCCATAATTCCACTTGCAGTACCTTCTGAACTATAAGCAATCGCTTTAACAGTGGTGGTTTTATTAATGGTAAAAGGTTTTGAATATTTAATTGATGCGGCGGATGGTAAGGATCCATCAAGTGTATAGTATATCGCCTTCGGTGTACCCGGAGAACTGATCTCTATGGTAGTAGATCCTCTAAAAGCACCTTTTCCTTTGGTTACTACTGGAATGGGTTCAATTTGAAGATCCCAGATTTTTGAAGGCTGGCAGTCATTTTCAGCAGTACCCCATTTGCTCCCTTTATCAGAACTCATTGTAAGTACTAATTCTCCATCTTCAATGAGCGTTTGGTGATTTAACCAGTTTCTGGTGTAATCATCGCCATTAAGTTTGGCTGAAGCTATATAGACGTTTTGCTTGCTCCAGTTTTCGGCCTTGATGATGAATTTCTTTCCTGTTGGAAAATTGAGAGTAATCTTAGGAAACCAAGGGGATCCTAGGACCCAGGCGTTCGTTCCAGGTAAGACAGGATAAAACCCCATAGCACTGGCAACCAGCCATGCCGACATCTGTCCGCAATCTTCATTGCCGATTAATCCATCTGGATAGATTGTATAGAATTCATCCATTATTTTCCTTACCAGAGCCTGGGTTTTCTGAGGTTTCCCTACGAAGTTGTACAGGTAAGCCATATGATGACTTGGCTCATTTCCGTGAGCATACTGTCCGATGAGTCCCGTAATATCTGCTTGTTCACGGCCAGACATCTTTGAGTCGGTGGTAAAGAGTCTATCCAACATCTTCTCGAAGTTTTCGGCTCCGCCATGCATCTTAATAAGCGTTTCAAGATCGAAGGGGACGGCCATGGAGTATTGCCAGGCATTGGCTTCTGTATAGTTAAAGTTTACTTCAGAGGGATCAAAGGGTGAGAACCATTGGTTGTTTACCCGTGCCCGGAAGAACCCGGTTGATGGGTCAAAGAGATTTTTGTAGCTCTGAGCCCTTTTGATAAAACGAGCATAAGTCTCATTGTCGTCACGAGCTAGTGCAAACCGTGCTATGCACCAGTCATCATAAGCGTATTCTAAGGTCTTTGAGACTGATTCTCCCTCTTCATCAGCAGGTATAAATCCATATCTCTTATAAGCGTCTAACCCAAAACCGTCCATATCTGCACTTTTAATCATGGCCTCCATTGCCAGTTTTTGGTCAAACTCAACATAGTCTTTGGCCCATGCATCGATGATAACCGGAATAGAATGGTTTCCAATCATGCAATTGGTCTCGTTTGCGGCTAACTCCCAAACCGGTAATCTTCCACCCTCTTTGTATTGACGAAGGAAGGTATTAATAAAAGCATAGGTGCGTTTGGGTTGGAATAGGGTATAAAGTGGATGAGCAGCTCTATAGGTGTCCCATAATGAAAAGACGGTATACTGTTCATTGCTATCCGCTTTATGGATGGCATTATCCATCCCTCTATAGCGACCATCTGCATCACTCCAGAGGTTAGGCGCAATATACGTGTGATAAAGGGCAGTGTAAAAGACAATGTTCTGTTCAGTTGTTCCTCCTTCTGTTTTAATACATGAGAGTTCTTTTTCCCATTCCTGATCAGCCGCCTTTCTTATCTGGATAAAGGTCATGTTGGCTGTCTCTTTAATAAGATTGCCTCGTGCCCCTTCAATATCGGTTCCCGAAATACCCACTTTAATTATTAAACTATCTCCTGGTAGTTCTTTAAATCTTACCAGAGCATGGAGGTTAAGTCCATCTGCTTCAAGAAGGTCTTTTTCTGATAGTAGGGTGTCGTTTTTATATATTTCGATTGATTCAATAGGAGCAGAAAACTGAGCTACAAAGTAGGTGTGTTGATCGGTAGCCCAAGCCCTTGATCGTCTGAAACCTGAGATTTCATTGGAACCGGTTTGTTTAATTGAAGAAGCTAAGACTTCATCCCGGTGTTTAAGGTCGATCAATACGCCACTGTTTTCGACTGAGGAGTAGGTGTATTTATGGACCCCAACTCTAGCTGTTGTGGTTAATTCGGCGGTTATTCCTCTATCTTTCAGATCAACCTTATAGTATCCGGGTCTAGCCAGTTCATCCTGATGCTTTAATGGAGCAGCGAAGCTATAGGCTTGGTTAATATTACTTTTTACGGTTTTACTAAATGGCATAAAAAGGATATCTCCGTAATCAAGGCATCCGGTACCACTAAGGTGGGTGTGGGAGAATCCATATAATAATGAGTCAGAATAGTGGTAGCCTGAGCAACCATCCCATCCGTCTAGTCGGGTGTCTGGGCTTAATTGAACCATTCCAAAGGGGCAAGTAGCACCAGGATAGGTATGGCCGTGCCCTCCGGTACCAATGAAAGGATCAACGTAGTCGGTAAGTGTTTTGTACTCTTTAGGCCTTTGATGCAGGATAGCCATCTCCTTTTTGGGTTTTTCGGCACAGGAGTAAAGAATAATAAAAGCCAGAAATAAGAGATTCGTTGATTTGACAAGAACTTTTCTCATGGTTGGTTACTTTTTTAATGATTTCAATGATTCTAAGGAGGATGCAGCTGATTTCTCTATTCCTTCAATACTGTATTCTGTAAGTCTCTTTCGAGCCGCATCGCGGTCTCTGACCCAAAGAGCGAGTGTCTCTAATTCAAATTTTTCTTGTCGTTTTATATAATTTCTAAACAGGTTGTCTTTTTCGACCACCCTTTTTCGCAATGCATTGATATAGGAGATGGAGTCACCATAGGCGGTTAGGTCGAAAAAGTCATAGTAAATATGATTTGGTGCGATAACCCGCATGGATTCGATTTCGTCAAAGTGGTGTTTAATGGCATCCTGATAGTTATACATAGAAAACCGTTCGGGGAAGGAGTTAATTCCTGCATAGAGAGGGGTAAAGGGATGCAGACAGGGGCGTCGGGGTGCGATCCACCATAGACAACCAACATCAGTGGGCATCCAGTTACGAAGTTGAGCTATAAAACCATATTGGTTATGGGTTGCACAGATGGTTGAAGGGTCATTTTCATGGGGGTTCCCGTTTTGATATCCGTTTGTATGGTCAAAGGGGGTATTCTCGTAGTGATTGGCCAGGAGTAATGAGAGTTTCTCAACGCTAACAAGGTCAGAAGGCTTGAATGACCAAGGGAATGATTCATTCGGTGAAAATTGTCTTGTTTGTAGTGAATTAACCCCCATCCACATACGCATTATGTTCTCAGGATGGTTTAGTGCTTCGGGGTTCCCGTAGGCTTCTCTAAAGTTAAATTTGCCCTGGCTTGGGTTGTACCATCCTCTGTTTTGAGCATAGGTGATAAGGTCGGGAGAGGCAATACAATTTGTTGTATCAGATAGATTGACTTCAGTTATGGTATAATAATTAGGGATAACCGCAACATGGTCATCAGGGATTCGAAGTGCTACGAAGTGTTTTCCATTGACAACGGATAGCATCCACGCTTCATTAGCATCTGCAATGCTGTAAGTTCGACCCGAGGCGGCATAACCCAACTCAGAGATCAGTCTTGACGCTATCTTTACAGCATGACGGGCACTTTTTGCGCGCTGGGCCATTAACTGGCGAAGCTCCCAGGTAATTCCACCAGAGGTAAGTGCAGGGGCATCTTCACGAGAGGGACAGCTATTGGATACTATGGTCACTCCGTTTTCATTCATATAACTATCAGAGAATGCCATTCCAGGCATATCAAGCCAAAGGTACCTATAGGTAGTATCAGCCTGAGCAATGAGTGCTCCTTGTAATGTTTCGAATTTATCGTGTTTACTATGGGTGAGCCTGGGTACTATAATCCAATTAAAGAGCTGATCCCCAAAATCATCCTCGTTATGTGCTAATAGCACTGAGCCATCTACTGAGGCTCCTCTCCCGACTAAAACAGAATAACAGTTTTGTTCAATGGGCTTCGCTACCGACTGCCCATAACCTGAAAAAATAGATCCGAGTACAAACAAGGCAATCATTGCCATCGCTCGGCTACTTATTGTTAGAAACTTCATTGGTTTAAAGAATTATTTGGTCGTATAGTATTTTCGGGTTTATTGTCCCGATTTTTCAATAACTAACAAATGTAGCGAAAAGGTAAATAAGAATTACTGAACAATTATCATCAGTATCTGTTTATAGAACAATCATTTAAAATATAAATCATGACAAAGTGTATAAAATTCGGTGGATTATTATCCATCATTCTCATTTTGGTAAGTTGTGGCCCTGCTGGAGAGAAGGCTAATTCGTCTAACCCAGAGTCAGTATTAAATGCTGCCGGGATTGTTTACAACGCCGATATCTCAAAATCTGTGATCAATTGGGAAGGTACCAAGCCCGGCGGAAGCCATGTAGGAACCATTTCAGTTCAGACTGGAACGGTTAACATTGATAAAGGTCAAGTTGTAGGTGGCTCATTTCTTATTGATATGAAAAGCATAAAGAACACCGATTTGACAGATGCTGAATACAATAAGAAATTGGTGGGGCACTTAATGTCACCCGATTTTTTCGCAGTGGATTCATTCCCTACGGCAAAATTTGAAATAACAAAAGTTGAGGCCTTGGCTCAGGCTGAGAGTATTGAAGGCGTAAATGTTAATTCATTGGTATCTGGTAATCTTACCATCAAGAATATTTCCAGAGCTATTCAGTTTAAGGCAAATATTTCTGTAAATGAGGATGCGGGAACCGTCACTGCCACCTCCGTCAAGTTTGTCATTGATCGCTCAGAATGGAAGATTAAATATGGCAGTCGGAAGTTCTTTGATAACTTAAAGGATAAGTTTATTAACGATGAGATCGGTCTGAAAGTCATGATTATGGCAACGAAGGCAAGTGTCTCAGCTAATTACACTATTCCAACCAGGATGAATAATCCTGAATGTTAATTTGTATCTATCTTCTTTAAGTATCTAGCTAATATTGCCTCTGAGGGTTCTCCATTGGAGTCTTTGATTTCGGTGAATGGGACTTTGAATGTACATCCTTCACGCCATTGGCTACAACCATAAGCTTCTCTGCCCTTAATCAAATTTCCTTTTTTACAAGATGGGCAAATGAGTGAGGGAGGTGTCTTAGGGGAAGAAGTTTTAGTATTCTTCTCTTTAGGTGTCTCTCCCTCTTTTTTAGTCTCTTTTTTCTTTTTGTTTGATTGGGAAGGGGCTTCTTTTGGGGGTGTGTTCTCAATCTCAATTGAAGAGCGATGATAATCTGTTACTACCTCTTGAACAAGACTAAAGACCATCTTTTTCATCTCTTCAATAAATTCGGAGGCTTCGTAAATTCCTCTTTCTATTTCTCTTAACTTTTTCTCCCATTGCCCGGTAAGTTCTACAGATTTAAGTAGTTCATTGCCGATTGTTTCAATCAGTTGAATACCGGTGACGGTTGGTTCGAGGTTTTTGCGTACTCGGCGTATATAATTTCTTTTAAAGAGGGTTTCAATGATAGCGGCTCTTGTGGAGGGTCGTCCGATTCCATTGTCTTTTAGGGCGTCACGAAGTTCATCATCATCGACCTGTTTTCCGGCAGTCTCCATCGCTCTGAGGAGGGTTGCTTCGGTGTATGGTTTTGGTGGTTGTGTCTGTTTCTGTTGGATACCTGGTTCATGTGGGCCTGACTCTCCCTTTTCAAAGGCCGGCATGATCTGTTCTGCCTCCTCTTTATCCTGTTCGTCGACACCATCGTTATTTGTGCCCTCAGGATCTTGTTTTGCCTGCTTTTTATAGAGTATACGCCAGCCATCCTCCAGAATCTGTTTTCCGGTCGCTTTGAAGGGTATCGCTGCTGCTTCCCCTAGAACGGTTGTGTTCGATACAATACAATCGGGATAGAAGGCAGCAATAAACCGACGGGCGACGATATCAAATACCTTCTTTTCGTTAGAGGTCATTACACTTCCATTAAATTCACCTGTCGGAATAATGGCGTGGTGGTCAGTAACTTTTGAATCATCAAAGACCTTTTTGCTCTTTTTGATTTTTGTTTCAAGAAGAGGCTCTGTAAACTCTTTGTAGGGAGTTAGCGAGGTTAATATCGCAGGTATTTTTGGGTAAATATCGGAAGGGAGGTAGGTGGTGTCAACTCTGGGATAGGTTACTTGTTTTTTCTCGTATAGCTGTTGAACCAGATTGAGGGTTTGTTCGGCGGTGAACCCAAACTTTTTATTACATTCAACTTGTAAGGAGGTTAAGTCAAAGAGTCTGGGGGGTGCTTCGTTTCCTTTCTTCTTCTCGAAAGATGTTATTATGAAAAGGGAATCCTTGATTTTGCTTAGCGCTTGATTTGCTTCGTCAACGGAGTTAAATCGACCCGATACCGCTGAGAAGGTTACATCGCGGTAGACCGTCTTTAAGTCCCAATAATCTTCCGGAACAAAACGAGTGATCTCTTGATGTCGTTTGACAATCAGGGCAAGCGTGGGAGTCTGGACTCTTCCCACAGAGAGCACTCCCCGTCCTTGGCTATATTTGACTGTATACAATCGCGTTGCATTAATTCCTAAAAGCCAATCACCTACAGCACGTGTATGTCCAGCATAGAATAATCGATCAAAGGATGCCCCCTCTTTTAAATGACTGAATCCTTCTTGAATAGCTTGGGAAGTCAAAGACGAGATCCATAACCGTTTAACAGGTAATCTGTTCTTCGCTAGCAATAATACCCATCTCTGAATCAGTTCCCCTTCCTGGCCTGCATCACCGCAATTAATGACCTCTTGGCTGCGCTCAAGCAAGTGTACTATCGTTCGAAATTGTCGCGAAACGCCTTCGTTTTCGATTAACTTAACCTGAAATTTCTGAGGGATGATAGGCAAAGTGCTCAACCTCCATTGTTTTAATTCAGGAAGATAGTCTTCGGGTAACTTGAGCGTGCAGAGGTGCCCAAAGGTCCAACTGACAAGGTAACCATTCCCTTCATAATATCCATCACGACGCTGTGAAGCTCCTAAGATTTGAGCCAATTCTTTCGCAACACTTGGTTTTTCAGCTATACAGAGTTTCACGGTGCTTTCTTCTTCTTTTGCAGCACAAAAGTAAAAAATCTGGACTAAAGTAGATTTTTGTTTGCTTGCTCTTCGCTTGCTCTCCCATTCCTCTCCATATAATGAACGGTTAAAGGTGGACTTAATAGGTTGAGATTAGGTGGTATACCTTGAGGGATAATGCAATTGCATTGATCAAAATTGGTTTTATAAAAACTTACGGAATGGTTGAGTTCCATTTTTTTGGTAACCCAAAGAGATCTTCTCTTCCTTGATTTAATCAGGATGTTTTTGTATTTATATAGAGAACGAGCGAAGGGCGAGCGAAGGGCGAGCGAAGAGGTGAGGTTAGATTAGGAGGAAAAAGGATTTTTGAAGGTTGTCAAAATGACAGTTTTTAGAGTTGATTTTTTGTTTGGTTGTGTCAAAATGTCTTATTGTATAGGGAAAAAAGCGATTCGGATCAGTTTTTGATCCATGATGGTAAATCATCAAAATAGGAGGGCAAAAGGATTGAGATCCTCCTAAAGAGAGATGGTGTTGAAAGGAGAGATAATATGAATTTAAATCAATTTACAATTAAAAGTCGTGAAGCTTTAGAATTAGCTACACAGATGGCTGTTAATGGAGGAAATGGGCAGATAGATACCGCCCATTTGTTGTTGGCCTTACATAAGGTTGATGATAACGTAATTCCATTTATGGTAGCAAAGCTTGGGGTTAATATTCAGATGATTATTAAACAGGCTGAGGCTATCGTGACGGGTTATCCTAAGGTGACAGGTGGGGAGGTTTATGCGAGTCGTGATTTGCAACAGGTATTAAATAATGCTGTGCGACTTTTAAGCAAGGGCAACGATGAGTATGTTACTACTGGTCATCTGTTTATTGCACTTTCGGAGGGGGATGATTCGACGGGAAAGATGCTAAGAAATAGTGGGGTTCTGAGAAAGGATCTGGAGAAGGCGATGGCTGAGATAAATCAAGGTGAATCAGTAAAGAGTGCGACTGCCGAGGAGACCTATAATGCGTTAAACAGGTATGCCAGGAATCTGAATGAGTTAGCTTTGAACGGGAAACTTGATCCTGTGATAGGTCGGGATGAAGAGATAAGAAGGGTTTTACAGATATTGACGAGAAGGACTAAGAATAACCCGATATTGATTGGTGAACCGGGTGTAGGTAAGACGGCAATTGCTGAGGGGATTGCTCATAGAATAGTGAATGGTGATGTTCCAGATAATCTTAAATCGAAGTTGATTTTCTCGCTTGATATGGGTTCTTTGGTTGCAGGGGCGAAGTATAAGGGAGAATTTGAAGAGCGGTTAAAGAGTGTAGTAAAAGAGGTGATCTCATCGGATGGAGCCGTAGTCTTGTTTATTGATGAGATCCATACCCTTGTAGGTGCTGGAGGGGGAGAAGGTGCAATGGATGCGGCCAACATACTTAAACCTGCGCTGGCAAGAGGTGAGCTTAGAGCAATAGGAGCTACTACCTTGAAGGAGTACCAAAAATTTTTTGAGAAGGACAAGGCATTAGAAAGAAGGTTTCAGATTGTAATGGTAGATGAACCTGATACCCTTTCAGCTATATCCATATTAAGGGGCTTAAAAGATAGATATGAGGCGCATCATCGGATAAGAATTAGAGATGAAGCAATTGTTGCTGCTGTTGAGTTATCGCAACGTTACATCACCGATCGATTTCTTCCTGATAAAGCCATCGACTTGGTGGATGAAGCTGCTGCGCGGCTTAGGTTAGAGATGAATAGTCTGCCTGAAGAGCTCGAGACGATAGAAAGGAAAATTAAACAGTTGGAAATTGAACGAGAGGCCATGATGCGTGAAGGCGACTCTGATCGAATTGGTTTTTTAAAACATGAATTGGCTAATTTACAGGAGGAGCGTACCAACTTACGTGCTAAATGGCAATCAGAGAAGGAGATTGTTGATAAGATTCAGGTGACGAAAGCGGCCATTGAGCAAGATAAGTTGAGAGCTGACCAAGCTGAGCGCAATGGTGATTATGGCTTAGTTGCCGAGCTGAGATATGGTAAGATTCGGGCTTCCGAACAGAGTCTTATTGTTCTTAAGGAGGAGCTTCTCAAAAGACAGGGAGATTCTCCGATGATTAATGAGGAGATCGGAGCCGAAGAGATTGCAGGGATTGTTTCAAAGTGGACTGGAATACCGGTTACACGAATGCTTCAGAGTGAGCGAGAGAAGTTATTAAACTTGGAAGCAGAACTTCACAAGCGTGTTGTAGGCCAAGATGATGCCATCGTCGCCGTTTCAGATGCGATACGTCGGTCAAGAGCCGGATTGCAGGATGCTAAGAGGCCTATTGGATCGTTCATTTTCTTAGGTAGTACCGGTGTTGGTAAGACAGAGTTGGCTAAGGCGCTGGCTAGCTTCCTATTTAATGATGAAAATAGCATGGTGAGAATTGACATGTCTGAGTTTCAGGAGCGTCATAGCGTTTCAAGACTTATTGGAGCACCTCCGGGTTATGTGGGTTATGATGAGAGTGGTCAGTTAACAGAGGCCGTTCGTAGAAAACCTTATTCTGTGGTCTTGCTGGATGAAATAGAGAAGGCTCATCCTGATGTCTTTAATATTCTTCTTCAGGTGCTGGATGATGGTCGTTTAACGGATAATAAAGGCCGAGTAGCTGATTTTAAGAATACAATAATTATTATGACCTCAAACCTCGGATCGCAGTTGATCCAAGAAAACCTGAGTGTAGATAAAACGCAGTTGGCATCCGTTACGTTTGAACAGACTCGAAATGAAGTGATGCTCTTATTGAAGAGAACCATGAGGCCTGAGTTCTTAAATCGAATAGATGAGATCATTATGTTTACACCTCTGTCATCAAAAGAGATAAGAGAGGTTGTTGAACTTCAATTTAAGATTATTCAAAAAAGAGCAAAAGAGGCAGGATTTGAGTTATCCATTACTGATAAGGCTATTGATTATATAGCAGTAGCCGGATATGATCCGCAATTTGGTGCTCGTCCCGTAAAACGGATGATGCAGAAAGAGATTCTTAATCAGTTATCAAAATTGATTCTAGCAGGAAGCCTGGAGCCAGATAAAGTGATCTTGATTGATGCACAAAATGACCAAATTGTTTTTCGATCTGAATCGTGAATGGATACTTAAGATGAGCCAGTAGACTACTTGTGTTTACTCAATTTAAAGCGTCTGTAAAATAAATACAGACGCTTTTTTAATTTTTCTTGATTGAATAGATTAGTATGTTATTTTTGCTGTATAACATATTGTTTATGCGATACTACAGTCTACTCTTTCTGTTTTGGTTTCTGTTTTCTCAACCCCTTTACAGTACAAACATTGATAGTCTTAAAAAAGAGCTTCAAAAAGCTACGGGGCTTAAGCGTTTGGAAATAGTAAATCTATTGGCTTGGGAGGTTAAATATTCAGATGTTAAATTAGCGAATAGGTGTGTAAATGAGGCTGATAGTTTATTAAAGATCACGCAAGATGAGTTTCAAGAGATGTTGTTCTTACGGAATAAAACAGCTTTGTATATTTTGAAAGGAGATAATAAATCAGCTCTTGATACGGGTTTGAAAGGAGCTGAAATGGCTCGAGATGTTGGTGGAGATTATCATTTAGGAAAGATACTTAACATCACAGCTATTGCATTTCGTGAGTTAGGGCGATATAGTGAAGCCATCAGTATGCAGAATGAGGCCATTGAAGCTTTTTCGAGAATTAAAGATACCGTTGAGGTTATTGGAAATTTGAATAACCTTGCCATTATATATGCTCGGATAGGGAATATTACGCAGAAGATATTGATTCATCAGAAGGTTATTGATTTTGAACTAAAAAGAGGAGATCCGAATGCAATAAGTAGATCGGCTGCGAATATGGCAATGGCTTATATCGATCTAAGGGATTGGGTTTTGGTTGAGAAGTATTCTAGAATGGCTATTGACTTTGCTAAAAAGGCTAATAATTTACAGTTTCTGGCGTCAGGATATTTTGGGGTTGCACGGGCTTATGAGGGTAGATGGAAATTAAATGAGGCTTTAAAATGGTATAACTTATCGGTTGATATCTGCAGGAAAAATGACTTTACGGAGTTCTTAACTTCCGGTCTTCTCTCCATTAGAAATGTCTATGAAAATATGGGAGATTACGAGAAGGCTGAAATAGCGCTTCGTGAGGCAATCCAATTGGTACACAGGAGTGGAAGGCTTCCGGTTTGGGTTGAAACACAGGTTTTCTTAGGGCAACTGTTAGTTAAAAGGAAGCAATATAATCAGGCTCTTCAGGTAGTTAACGAGGCTTATCCTATTGCTGATTCAATGAACCAGAAAGTAAGCATAAGAAGCATGGAGCGCCTTTATGCGGTTATATATGATGCTTTGGGGAATAAGATCAAATCGCAGGAACATTATAAACGTTATGTTATTCTTAATGATTCTCTTTCGGAAGTAGATCAGATACAGATGGCTAAAGAGATTGAGATGAAGTATGAGGTTAAAGGAATCAATGAATCGAATAGGTTATTGAAAGGTAAGACAGAGCTTCAACAAAGAATTATCGTGATACAATGGTGGGCGGTCTCATTAGCGGTTTTATCCGTCTTGGGCTTGATGATTTCAGTTATACTATTACGGAGGAGACGAAGACAACTACGCACTGCGAATGAGATTCTTAAACTAAACGCAGATGAACTTAAGTTACGAACCGATGAGTTGGCGGCTCTAAATCGCACAAAAGATAAGTTCTTCTCGATCATAGCCCATGACTTGAAGAATCCATTCAATGCTATCATGGGCTTTTCATCTTTGTTATCCTATGATTATAAAGATTTGTCTGATCAACAGAGACTAGAAATGGTTGAGGAGATCTTGAAAGCAACTCAGAATGCGTCGAGTCTGTTAGATAACTTGCTTCAGTGGGCTAGAAGTCAGATGGGTCAGAGTAAAGCAAATCCCGAATGGTTACATTATAGTTCGATTTTGCAAGAGGTTTTTACTCAACTTGAGTATACAGCAAGAGCTAAGCAGATCTCAATAATTAGTAAGATAGATGAGAATGCAAAGGTGCTTTGTGATCAAGGCATGTTTAGATTTGTTATAAGAAATCTGATTCTAAACTCAATCAAGTTTTCATGGCCGCAGAGTACTATTTCGATTTCTGATGAGATCACCGATACTTATCTTGATCTTTCCATTTCTGATACTGGAGTGGGTATGTCACAGGAAAAGTTGGGTCTTCTTTTTAGGCTAGATCAGAAAGTGTCAACAGCTGGAACCGCAAAGGAGCAGGGAACCGGATTAGGTCTATTACTTTCAAAGGAGTTTATGAACTTAAATGATGTGCAGATTCTTGTTGAAAGTGAAGTAGGGAAAGGCAGTAGATTCACATTACGCTTTAAAAGAGAATATTTTAAATCCTGATTGCAGAGCAAATTAGTGTAGGCTTAGTTTATCCAACAGAATATGAAGTTAGAATTCCTAACCGTTTTTTGCGATTGAATGGAGTGCTTCTTTATCTGTAACAGTAATTTTTCTTCCATTAAGCTTAATGATTCCTTCATCTTCAAATTGATGAAGAAGTTTTACCACATTGATGGAAGAGATTGCCGCAAAATCGGCCAGATCATTTCTAGTAAGTAGACTGAAAAGATCTTTTTCCGCGAAGTGTTCCTGGTTAAGATACAGTAAGGTTTGTGCAAGTTTTCCTGGCATCTGTTTGTAATTGAGTCGAGCCACTATATCTATTAAATGTCGTTCTGTAGAGAGGTGTCGTTCGATGAGTTTTAATGCCAAAGTGTTATTTTTAGTAATGACATCTCTAAGAATTACAGAAGAGATTAGGCAAGCCTCAACCGGTTGTAAAGCCATTGCTGAGGTAATAAAAGGGGTGTCTCCAAAGAGAGTTGATAGTCCGATAAAATCTCCCGGTTGAAGGATCGCTGTGTTAAACGGGCGGCTTGTCTCGCTTTCAATAAATTGTTTTACAAGTCCCTCAAGAATAAAGAGGATGACAGCCGACGGACTGCCTTGGCGGGCTATGTGTTCTCCTTTTTTATACTGCATTCGGGTTTGATGTCTTCCGATTTGCTTCCATTCATCTTCTGTTAAAAGATTGAAACATTTTGGATTAATGTTTTCATCAAAACAATTGCTCTTTTCCCGCATTATGACCTCTTTTTCTTCAAAATTACGAAAATTGGTATTTACCAACCTTCATACTTGCAGGTGTTAGGGTTTATCTGTTGTGGTTGGTTATCTCTCCATCTACCTTTGTAATCGTAATAGATGACCCCAATGGTTGACTTTTGAGAAACTTTATCAAAGTTGCAATGAGTAAGAATGGGGGTGGCTCTTAAAAGGAATTACATAACAATAATTATAATTTACAATGTTACAGACTAACTTAACACATGTTACCACTGCGAATGAGTGGAAAAAGATTTTAGAAGAGAATGAAAATGTAATGATCTGTTGTGGCAGAATGGGACCCATGTGTATTCCCGTTTATGGGGTCATGGAAGATCTAGAGGAAGAGTACAAGCATGTCAAGTTTGCCGATATGCCTTTTGATAGTCCGGAGTCGCATGTAATAAGAAATGCTCCGGAGGCGCGTGGATTTATGGGATTACCTTTCACTTTTTACTATAAGAATGGGAAAGTAGTTAAAGCTACTTCCAGTATACAGAATGAACAACAGGTACGTTCCATCCTTGATGACCAATTTGGAAAAATCAATCAGTAGGTTTTGTAAGTAATCCGGGTAATAAAGGCTGGGTGACCAGCCTACCCGGATTTTTTATTTTAAGATTATGGAGAACAATAGATTTGATGTTATCGTTTTAGGTGGTGGTCCTGCCGGTTTAACTTCAGCCATCTATTTAAGTCGTGCCCGACTACGGACATTAGTTTTAAATATTGGTACAGCTGGTGGTCAGATGGTTTTGACGCATGAGGTGGCCAATTACCCTGGGGTAGAGTCGACGAGTGGATATGCACTGGCAAACACGATGAAGAAGCAGGCCAAGTCGTTTGGGGCTGTTCTTAAAAATATTGCTTCAATACAGCAACTTAATTTAGATAGAGATCTTAAGCAAGTTATAAGTAGTGATGGAACTATTTATGAGTCGGATGCCGTTATTCTGGCAACTGGTGGGCGTTCGCGTGAGCTTGGAGTGGAAGGGGAGAGGCAGTTTAAAGGGAAAGGGATCAGTTATTGTGCGACCTGCGATGGTGAATTCTTTACCGATAAAGAGATCATCGTTATTGGAGGAGGTAACTCTGCGTTAGAGGAGGCCGTATCACTGACGAAGTATGCTTCACATATTACCATAGTGCATCAATTTGACTATTTTCAGGCTTTTGAATATGCGGTTGAAGAGGCTAAGCAAAATGCAAAGATTTCATTCAAGTTAAGTAGTGTTATTTCTCAGTTTAAAGGGGGTGATTCATTTGAAGGGGCACTCATTAAGGATGTTAACACTGGAGAAGAGACTTTTCTTCCTGCATCTGGGGCATTTATCTTTATAGGATATCAACCCAATACAGAGATTCTTAAGGATGTTGTAGTGTTAAATAAGTGGGGAGAGATTGTTGTTGATAGAGATATGAAAACCAGCCTGGAAGGGGTTTATGCTGCCGGTGATGCCATCGCCAAGAGGTATCGTCAGATTACAACATCTGTTGGAGAGGCAACGGTAGCTGCATTATCCACAGCAGGCTGGTTGCATGAACAGAGACGTAAGAAAGTCTCGGTGGTCAGTTAGAGGAGTGCTTTCTTTATTCTTTTGACAGCCTCAATAAGTCTTTCATCGGATGTTGCATAGCTGAAGCGAATGCAATTGGGGTTTCCGAAAGAACTACCTGAGACGAGAGCTACATGAGCCTCTTTTAAGAGGTACATACAAAGCTCATCATCGTTTGAGATGACTGAACCGTTAGCCATTTTCTTTCCATATAGGTCACTTATATCAGGGAAGATATAGAATGCACCATCGGGAATATCCACTTTGAAGCCGGGAATCTCTTTCAGAAGAGCACCTAGAAGATCTCTTCTTTTTCTGAAAGTCTCGACCATGTTGACGAGTTCTGGATTCTCGTTGGGTCCTTTTTGAAGAGCTGCTAAGGCAGCTCTTTGCGTAATAGAGCAGGTGCCAGAAGTAACTTGACCCTGGATCTTGTTGCAAGCTTTAGCTATTTCAAGAGAGCTTACTGAGTATCCCAGTCTCCAGCCTGTCATTGCGTAGCCTTTAGATACCCCATTGATAATGATAATTCTTTCTTTAATAGATTCAAATGAGGCTAAAGAATGATGATTTACACCAAAGGTTATGTATTCGTAAATTTCATCAGCAATAACGTATACATGAGGATGATTTTCAAGTACTTTAGCGATTTCTTGAAGTTCCTGTAGGCTGTATACAGAACCGGTTGGGTTATTTGGTGAGTTGAACATCACCAGTTTTGTTTTGGGAGTTATCGCCTGTTCAAGTTGTTGAGGTGTTATTTTGAAGCGGTTCTCCAGGGTTGCATTGATGTATACAGCTTTTCCCTCTGCCAGTTTGATTAGTTCAGAATAAGAAACCCAGAAAGGGGTGGGCACAATTACCTCGTCACCTGGGTTTACTAAACTAAGCATTACATTAGTTAATGCCTGTTTTGCTCCTGTTGAAACGACGATCTGTTCAGGGGAATAATCAAGATTATTATCGCGTTTTAGTTTTTGGCTGACCGCTTCTCTTAAATCTTGGTAACCCGGCACTGGAGGATAATGGGTCCAGTTGTCGTCTATTGCTTTTTTTGCTGCTTCTTTTACGAAAGAAGGGGTATCGAAATCGGGCTCCCCAATGCTTAGATTGATGACATCTAATCCTTGGGCAGTAAGTTCTCTGCTCAAGCGGGTCATCGCCAGGGTAGCTGATTCGGTTAAAAATTTGACTCTATCAGATAAGGGATTCATGGGTTGATTCGATTGGGTAATATACAATTAATTTCGGGTCTTTTTTAGATCCGTTTCCGTTGTTCTAAGTGACAAAGTTATAAAAATAGCGTTATGTTTTATAAGAAAAAAAAGCTGCCTTTTGGGCAGCTTTTTTTTAATAATTTTGATGATTTACTTCATCTTAACTTCTACGCGACGGTTCTTTGCACGTCCTTCTTCTGTTTCATTATCTCCTACAGGATTGGCCTCACCGTAAGCTTTAACTTCAAGAGCTTTTACGTTAATGCCTTTTTTCTTGAGATATTTAACAACAGCGTCAGCACGTTTTTGTGAGAGCTTCATGTTATAATCATCGTTGCCTTTGCTGTCAGCAAAACCATCGACATTAAATGTAGCCTCTTTCTGTTCAGCCATCGTCTTGCTGAAGTTATCAAGCTTAGCTTTTTCTTCTTTGGTTACGGTTGTACCGTTAAAGTCGAAGTATACGATAACTGCTGGCTTAGCAACAGGTGCTACGATCTCTTCTTTTACTTCAGGGCAACCATTGTTTGAAGATACTCCGGCAACTTCAGGACATTTATCATCCTTATCAGCGATACCATCACCATCTTTATCAGGGCAACCCTTTAAATTAGCAAGACCTTTAACTTCGGGGCAACGATCATCAATATCTGCTACACCGTCACCGTCTTTGTCAGGGCAGCCTTTTAGGCTAGCTAAACCGGCTACGTCAGGACAACGATCGTCTTTATCAGCAATGCCATCATTGTCTTTATCAGGACAACCTTGTAGTTCAGGTTTGCCAGCTTCATTAGGACAAAGATCTTTTGCATCTTCAATACCATCTTTATCGGTGTCAGGGCAACCTTCAAATACTTTTAAACCTGCAACATCAGGACATTTGTCTTTTTTATCTACAATGCCATCTTTATCGCGGTCTTTAGCCCCAAAACGGAATTTTAGACCAAAAGCAAAGTGGAAATAGTCATCGGTAAAATCGGGAACATGGTCGTATGCAGCTTGAGCATATACCCCAACTTTTGGAGTGATCCAAATGTTAGTACCAACACCTCCCATGATTGCACCATAGGTGTTTTCATTGATGTGTGCTAACTCACCGCCAACATACAGGTATGGATCAATAATGGCATCTTCATTGGAAATGATATAACCATTAGCCAATTTGTAGTGCAAGGCTAAATCAGCATCCCAGAATTTGTCATTCGTGATGACAAAACCGGTATTGTCCATTTTTACCATGTTGAATGAAGCCTCAACATTAAAAGATTTATTAAGGTTTCTTCCAAAAGAAGCGCGGATAGGCACCCCTTTATACTGCCAATAAGCATCTGTTAAATAGCTGCCAAAAGAGTTATTTGGCCCTTTGAAATCTGGGAAGTTACCGCCTAAACCCAATGCCCATGGGTTGGATGTAGTTTGCGCTGACGCTACAAACCCAGTCAACATGACTGCTAAGAAGAGTAAAAGTTTTTTCATTGACGTAAAATTGAATGTGTGTTTGGTTATCAAGTTCACTGTTTGTACAGAAAACAAGGTAATATCTATTTTGTTTAAAGGATCCACTATTTGGAATCTTTTTAAACAGATTTAAAAATGTTTTTGATTTTAGCTGTTGAATTTTCGTCTTTCGTTTAAGTCGGCAAATATTCGGAAATTAATCCGATAAAACAATATTTCATATGCACTTTTTCTAAATGTAGCCTAATTTTTTGTTAATGTTATACCGTTTCAGAGGTTAAGCCCATGTTTTTACCCTTTTTTATGCCCTCGATGGAGCCCTTTTTCCATTTTCTCCTCTCCCAATATGGCTCATTTTCCTTAAAGATCGATGGAGGGCGATGTTTTGAGAGGTTTTTATGGATATATATAAAAGTAGACCACTTACCATTATTAAAAGGTTAAATTGATGCCGAAGAATGAATAAGACTTGAAGTCTGAGGCGATTCACTATCTTTGTGATAAGAGAAACTGAAAGAGGTCAGATTACTATGATTGTTGGTTGTTTCCTAACTGAAATGATATTAAGTTACAGTCGTGTAATGATTCGAAGTTTTTTTAATTAAAAGAATTCATCAATGATTAAAAGACGTCCATTACGTACGATTCTGCTGAGGTTATTTGGGCAGGGTCTACTTTTTTTGGCACCGTTAGGTATAACGGTTTATATAATCTGGATGTCGGTAGACTTTATAAATAGTCTTATTTATGAGCCGCTAAAGTCGCTTTTAGGCATCACTATCCCGGGTCTCGGTATTATTGTTGTGATCCTGTTTATTACTTTAATAGGCTTTTTAGGTTCAAGTTTTATCTTTTCTCCTTTACTTAAATACTTCGACGAGTTGATAAGTAAAGCTCCATTGATAAAGATTATCTATTCAGCAGTAAAGGATCTTTTAGCCGCTTTTGTCGGAAATCAGAAGAAATTTACAGAGCCTGTGGTCGTAAGTTTTGGCCCTGCGATGGAGATGGAACGAATAGGTTTTTTAACTCGAAGAGATCTCTCAGAACTGGGTATTGAAGAGGATAAAGTTGCGGTCTATTTTCCGGCCTCTTATAGTATCATGGGGGAGATTGTCATTGTTCCCGCTAAGAATGTGAAACCAATTCCTCTTCCTCCTGCTGTGGTAATGAAATATCTTGTTTCTGGCGGAGTTTCTTTAACTGGCGAGGATTCACCTGATGGACATAAAGAAAAAGTTGTCCACTGAGTTTAATTAATGATAGCGTAAATTATGATAGAGAACAGACCTTTAATACTGGTAACAAACGATGATGGATTTCAAGCGCCCGGTATCCGTAATTTAATTAATATCATGCTTGAATTGGGCGATGTGGTTATGGTTGCTCCTGATCAAGGGAGGAGCGGACAAGGGCATGCCATTACGGTAAATAACCCATTGCGTCATCAGGTTCTTAAAGAGTCCCCTAATCTTAAAGAGATTGCAGTTAATGGAACGCCTGTTGACTGCGTTAAGCTGGCTTTAAAGCAATTACTACCTAAAACTCCTGATCTCTTGGTCTCTGGAATTAATCATGGAGGGAACTCTTCTGTGAATATTCTGTATAGTGGTACTATGGCCGCTGTTTTGGAGGGATGTATGGAGAATATTCCTTCTGTTGGCTTTTCTCTTTGCGATTATGCTCATGATGCTGATTTCCTTTCATCAGCTCACTTTATTCGTGAGATTGCAACAGATGTTTTAAGTCATGGACTTCCAAATGGAGTTTGTCTGAATGTTAACATCCCTGCATTACCCAGTGAAAAGATAAAAGGTGTTTTGACTACACGTCAAGGACAGGGTAGATGGGAAGAGGAATTTGATGCACGACTTGACCCTCGAGGCCGCCCCTATTATTGGATTCAGGGTTACTTCTCGGGAAATGTTACCGAACAAGGTACCGATGAGTGGGCTCTGGCCAATGGATATATTTCCGTTATGCCGGTTACTTATGATTTGACTGCTCATCAAATGATAGAATCTATAGGAAAGATCTTTAATAAGTGATCAGATTATAACTTGGGTCTATTCATAACGAACATCTTTGTCTTGTTATATACTTTTTCTTGCTGTAATAATTATTTTTAAATGAAGAAAGATAGCTATGTATGGGGTGCAATCATGGGTGTGATTTTACCTTTAATCTTATTTCTAATCGTCAGTTTTATAAGCAGTCAAAGCTCTAATGGTACCACCCCATGGCTTGAGAATCAGAAATTGTTAATGCTTTCTCTAATTCCTAATATTATCTTGATTCGATATTACTTAGTTAGCTTGAAAGCTGATAAAACGGGAAGGGCATTGCTGTTCTCGACTTCGGTGATCCTTGTTTTTGCCTTATTTCTTCCACTTTTAGAGAGCAAACTTTTATGAAATACTACATTATTGCCGGCGAAGCATCCGGTGATCTGCATGCAGCTCGTTTGATTGCCGAGTTAAAAAAGCTTGATAACAATAGTCAATTCAGAGGATGGGGGGGCGATAAGATGGAGGCGGAAGGTTTAACCTTAGTTAAACACTACCGAGATCTGGCTTTTATGGGTTTTACAGAAGTGCTGATGAATATCAGAACCATCTTTAAAAATCTCACTTTCTGTAAAAAAGAGATTCTGGAATATCAACCTGATGTATTGATATTAGTTGATTATCCCGGGTTTAACCTTCGAATAGCAGAGTTTGCTTTTAAGGAAGGAATAAAGGTGTTTTATTATATCTCTCCTCAGGTCTGGGCATGGAAAAAGGGACGTATTAAGCAGATTGAGGCCTTTGTTGACCGTATGTATGTTATTCTGCCTTTTGAAAAGCAGTTTTATAAAGATCATGGTATTGAGGTTGATTTTGCCGGACATCCTCTGCTAGATCATATCTCAAGGTATAATGCTGAGCCAGAGAATACCTTTAGAGGTCGATTTGATCTCGGTTCTCAACCGTTAATTGCCATTCTTCCGGGAAGTCGTAAGCAGGAGGTCAAGCGGATGCTTCCAATTATGTTAGAAGCTGCCGCCTCATTTAAAGATTATACTTTTGTGGTGGGTGCTGCCCCGGGTCTTGATGACTCCTTTTTTGAGCTTTGGTTAAAACAATATCCTAATGTAAAGGTGGTACGTGATGCTACTTATACCCTATTAACTTATGCTCATGCCGCCTTAGTAACTTCAGGAACCGCCTCCCTTGAAACGGCTCTTTTTTCTGTGCCGGAGGTTATTTGTTACAAAGGGGGATGGCTCTCTTATTTTATTGCC
This sequence comes from uncultured Bacteroidales bacterium, assembly GCA_964444785.1. GTDB lineage: Bacteria > Bacteroidota > Bacteroidia > Bacteroidales > TTA-H9 > JAJTBW01. The sequence continues at coordinate 119,622 of CAYUII010000008.1, forward strand.
AGAATGTTGATCAAGATCAAGTTCATTGGCTTGGCTAATCTCATTATGGATAAAGGGATTGTTCGAGAGATGATTCAAGGAGATCTCACTGTAAAAGCCCTTGAGAAAGAGTTAGATCGACTTATTAATGATAAAGGCTATCGTGGTCAGTTACAGAAGGATTATGCCGATCTTAAGCAGTTGCTTGGAGGTTCGGGTTCATCGGAGAGGACGGCACAGCTTATGTTTGATCGGTTGAACACTAGTAAGTCATGATACTTTATAACCTAAAATTGTTAAGGGGATGAGAAAGAGTTTGATGATTGTATTTGCGCTTTTACTGGGATGGGGTTCTTTAAACAGTCTTAATGCGCAGCGGTATGCTGAAGATTATATTAAATCGGGGACTCTTTCTGCGAAGGTAGGCGATCTTGATCAGGCCATGGCTGATTTTACTAAGGCAATAGAGTTAGACGCCAGAGTGCCTGAAGGCTTTTATAATCGTGGTTTGATCTATTTAAAGCGAAAAGAGTTCGATCTTGCTGCTGCTGATTTTGCAAAAGCCAGAAAGCTAAGACCAGAACGGGCGGATATCTTACTACAGTCGGGTATCACTGCAAAGAATTTAGGGAAAGATCAGGAGGCCATTAGCTTTATCAGGAAGGCGATTCGAGTGGATTCTAAATCGCCGGAGGCAAGGTTTAACCTGGGTCTTATCTTCTTTGAAAAGGAGCAGTTCTTTGCTGCAAAGAACCAATTTGACTCAATTCTATTAACCAAACCTGAGTATGTTCCTGCTTTGTATCAAAGAGCTTTGTTGTTTATGGAACTTGAGGATGAAAAAGCTGCATTGAGGGATCTTAATAAATGCTGTGAATTGGCTCCTTCCGATCCGGAGATGGTCATGACCAGGGGAACTGTAAAAGCAGGAATGAGATTATATCGCACCGCAAAGGTTGATTTCTCAAAGGCCATAGAATTAGATCCTGAATACGCAGATGCCTATATGAATAGAGCTTTAGCTACCTTCAATTTAATGGATTGGGCCGGGGCTGAGAGTGATTATTCAGCTGCAATAGATATCGACGACTCCATCCCTGAGGCATGGCTTGGCAGAGCCCTATGTCGATTTAATCTCTCAAAAAATCAAGAAGCTTGCACCGACCTTCAAAAAGCCAAAGAGCTTGGGCATAAATTGGCTCAAGAGTACCTAGATCAACTTTGTCGTTAAACATATTATTCGCACTTTTGCACCTGTTTTAAACTAATGCTGATTATGAAACGAAACTACGTTTTATTCTGTGTCGTTCTCCTCTCTTCTTTTCTACTTGTCTCTTGTAATGGGAAAAGAGATAAAGAGACTATTTCTAAAACAGACACCATCACTCCTTTGAAGGATGATGGCCGTACAAGTCTTGAAAAACTCGGAATAACGAGAGAGATGGTAAAGGATAGCACGGAAGATCCTAAGTCTCAAGCATTAATTCTGAAGGCGGTCTCCATTCTTGAGGATGGTATAAATGATGAAGCCATTAAGCTACTTGATGAGTATACCTGGAATCAACCTCAAAAGTATTCTGGATGGTTTATTCTGGGCTATGCCTTATCTGAGAAAGGGGATTATTCAGCTGCTCTACCAAAACTGGAACAGGCGTTGAAGCTAAGGCCTCGTGATACCTATGCTTTAATGTATTCAGGCTTGTGCCATCTTAAACTTAATGATCTTCCAATGGCTTATGCCGACTTTACTAATGTTATCAGACAAGATGATCGGTTTGCATTGGCGTACTATAATAGGGGTCAAGTTCTGGCCTACATGCAAAAGTTTAAAGAGGCTTTGGCCGATTATGACATGGCTGTTGCGCTTATGCCCGAATATGCCCCTGCCTATAATAATCGTGGTAATGTAAAGTTTTTGATGAAGGATACAACGGCTGCTTGTGAAGATTGGAAGAAGTCAATTGAAATGGGTAACACCGGTTCAGTTAAAGCTTATAATATGTTTTGTAAGAAAAAACAAAACTAATAGGCTACTCGCTCTTCGCTTCCCCTTCGCTTCCTCTCCGTTACTTCTCTGTTGTGATAGGATTGAATCTCATTTTATAAAAGATAATCAAGTCTGGTTATCTTTTTTTGTTTTAAGGACTCTAGGTTGAGAAAGATCCTCTTAAATACCTATCATGAACACTTTTTGATTCCTTCATGTTCGTGATTACTAAAGATTTAATGTGCTTTCTGATCGATATTTTCCGTTAAAATTACGAAGTGATTGAGAAGAGCTTAGGGAGAGATGAGAGAGTTAATTTGTTATTCGTTTCTTTATCGATGGAAGAAGATCATTTTTATTAGTCTAAAGTGTAAAGAAACAAATCGCATAGTTTGCCATCTGACCATTCTAAGAGTTAAACGTAAACATGTAATTTTTACTAAGAAGATATGGAGAGGAAGCGAAGGGGAAGCGAAGAGGTGTGATCGTAAACCTTCGGGAATTAAACTAGACAGCTTGGTTTTGGTTAGTGCTGAAATTATCTTTAAGAGCTTTATAGAGTTGTTGAACCGGGAGTCCCATTACATTAAACTGGGAGCCTTCGATTCGCTCAATGGCGCAATAGCCAATCCATTCCTGAACGCCATAGCTGCCGGCTTTATCATAAGGGCTATAGGTATCAATATAATAGGCAATCTCCTCATCAGTCAGTTGCGAGAACCATACATTACTCTCACCAATAAAAGAGACCTCGTTTGACTTAGTTCTTATGGTTATTCCGGTGAATACTTTATGACATTGACCGCTCAGTTCTTTTAACATGGATACCGCTTCGGCTCTGTCTTGAGGTTTATTCATGACATGATCATTAATCCAAACGATCGTATCGGCTGAGATTAAGAGATAGTTTTCTGGTAGTTCGTTGTCAGAAAATGCATGAGATTTCTTTTGGCTTAAGTAAAGAGCAATATCAGCTGCCTTTAGAGATGATGGAAACTCTTCGTCGGTCTCTTTCGTTACTATTCTGAATTCGATGTCTAGTCCTTTGAGTAGTTCTTGCCTTCGGGGTGATTTTGAGGCAAGGATGATGGTATATGGTATTTTTAGCATGATTAAAGTTTGATTCCGAAAAAAAGAAGTGATAAAATCCCCATGCACATGATCCATTTAAGGAGATCAGAGAGTTGTTTCCAATCGATGGTATCATTTTTTTGTGAAAACCTAAAGATTACTTTTCCAAGAAGGAGCATAGGAGCAAGTAAAGACACGGCAGTAGCTATTTTGTCATTAAAAAGAAGATATACTTGGAAAACAAGGATAAGTATAATGGTGATGAGAGAGGCCGACTTTATTGCATATAGATTGTAGCTTAGGCTTTTAGTAGCAGCCATCGTCTTTGCCCCTGTTAAAGAATCACCTTTAAGATCTTGAAGGTCTTTAATCCACTCCCTTATTAATGTGGTTATAAAAGCAAACGATCCAAAGAATAGAGAGATTAGGCCAGAGGTCATAAGCGCATTAAAGATTGATGGGGGCATTAAAGGGTATTGCTCAATTTGATGAACTTCTATGATCCAAGGTAATATCATGATTATGGCTGTCAAAGAAGCAATGATTACATTACCAGCCAGAAAACTCTTCTTAAAGCTATAGGAATAGAGATACAGGGATAGTGCTGCACCGGGAAAAATAAAGAGGAGGCTTATTTGATTGAGTAGGACAGCCAGGGTGGCTCCAAAAGCGACGCCAATGACGGTCATAGAATAGTAGATCCATAACGCAGCTTTGGCGGATATCGTTTTATTAATTACAACCCTATCAGGGCAATTAATGATATCCGTGTCTATGTCCATGAGGTCATTAATGATATAGCCAGCCCCCATAATAAATAACACTGAAATGATCAGTAGAGTAAGCTGAAATGGAGGGGTTAATGCCACGAGACCTGAGTCTCTATATGCATTACCAATTCCAAAATAGGCGATCAATAGGAGAGCCACAAGGCTTATTAAAAGATTTTTCCAGCGGATTAATCTTAGAAATGACGAGAGGAGAAGACTACCAGTGGAATGCATCTTGATTCATCCATTTACCTTGAACTCGCATTACCTGTTCAATGATGTCTCTGACGCATCCTTTACCTCCTGGCATATGAGAAATATAGTGCGATATAGCCTTTATTTCTATGGCAGCATCGGCCGGACAACAGGCTACTTTTACTTGCTGCATCACTTTGAAGTCTGGAATATCGTCTCCCATATAAAGGATGTTCTCTGGGTTGATCTCTTTTTCTTTGATAAATGATTCGAAAACAGCCAATTTATCGGTTACACCAAGATATATATCAGTCACTTTTAACATCTCTAAACGACGATACATTGACTCAGATCTTCCACCGGAAAGGATTATGATATTATATCCGTTTTTTATGGCTAGTTGAATAGCATAACCATCCTTTACATTGCCATTTCTTATGGCTTCACCGTCGGGAAGCACAAAGACACTGCCGTCGGTTAAAACCCCATCGTAATCGAAAATGAAAGTCGTAATCTCTTTTAATTGGTCTTTATAATTGCTCATTATAAGTAAGTTTGTTAATTATATTGCTTATTCCGCTTATAACTAATCTGATTGTTTACTTTTCTTATTGGTAACTTGGTTCATGATCATGGAGGTCAATATCTGATAGAGTCTTTGGTAGTCAGGATGAGAAGCGAGTATGGAGAGGTGTTTGTTGATGGTTGCCATATCGCCTCTGGCTGCCGGACCGGTGATGGCTTCTCTTGGGCCAATCTCAGCGATCTTTGCATAGACCCCTTTAAAAAGAGGGAGCATGGCATCGAAAGTCAAATTGGAATCAAGAAGTAGATCTTCTGCAATACTTTGAAGATAGGTGTTGAAGTTAGCTGTAAAGATTGCGGCCAGGTGCAGGCTTTGTCTCTGTTCTGAGTTAATGATGCGGGTTTCACTCGAAAGGCATTGGGCGACCTCTTGGAGTAGGAGCAGGTCATCTGGTTGTTTACTCTCAAGGCATACCCAAACATTGTCCCAATCGGCCTTAACACCAAAGGTAAAAGTTTGAAGTGGGTAAAGAACACCGGTGCGTTCGCCGGTTTGATCGAGAACAGATAAAGGAAGGCTTCCAGCTGAATGAGCTATTAAGCCTTTTAAGAAATGCAGTTGTGGGGCAACCTCCATGATTGCGCTATCGGCGAGACAAACCAGAGAAAGATCGGCATCGTGAGGGAGGTTGTTAAGAGAAGTTACGACCTGAGACCGATTTAGAGCAGCAACCGCCTTGGTTTTCTCCGGTTTTCTTCCATAAACAGCAATGACATTATGCTGGCTGTGGCTAAGCCGTTCTGCCAGGTTCCATGCGAGATTACCTGAGCCGATAAGGTTTATTTTAAGGGAGGCTGTCATTTACAGACAAAGGTAGTTAAACTAAGCTAAAATCAGGGAGAGGGCAGGGTATAGAGGTCGAGGAGGCGATCGTAACGGCCTCCAACAGGTTTGTAGTAGATAAAGATATTGTATTCGTTTCGGGCGTCATAATAGTTCCCTTCAACCCGGTAACAACTCCCACTCTTATCTCCATCAGCAACCCATACGTAGAGGTAATTATAGTAACCCTGTTTCAGGGTTAGTGAGGTTTCATACTGCATGGTGGAGTAGTTATAGATCATCTTATAGTCAGGTTGAATGCTGAAGCCGGTGAACTCACCCAGGATATAGATATTTCCACCTATAAGAGGTTGATTTATAGCCAATGAGAAGTGAACTTTTGCATATTCCCCTTCGGTATTATCCTCTCGTCCATCTTCTGTTTTGATGATCATTCGACCATTTAGATCAATGTCGCTAATATAATTTCCAAAAAGTCTGGCTTTGTCGGTTCTAAGCCAGACGTCATAGCCTTCTTGATTACTTTCAATGGAGGCAACCCGTTCGCTACTGTATTTGAAACTCTTTAGGTCGATGGCTCTAAATTCATTGCAAGCCTCAAAGACATTCTCGGGGAGGAACTCATAAGGCCAAACATCTCTGGCCATGACTCGTGGTTTGATATTCATATGAAGATTATCCCAACGTTGGTTTTGCATCACCGAAACGGTGATCTCTTGATCAGGATTGGCACTTCTGATACGACTTCCCAAAAGGTTAAAAGCTACTTCTTGTGAGTTTTGCATGTTTTCAGGTGCCAACGCCCGAGTGGCTTTAGCATCTTTGATCAGACCTGCCTCTTCTGAAACCATAATGCGACGTGTGAAAACCGGTTTCTGTTTATCCTCTAAGTAAACTACGAGTAAGTAATTTCCTGAGATGGCTGGTCGAATAGTTTCATTAGGAAAGGTAAAAGAATAGTGAGTATAAGGTGTAATGGTATTAAATGAGTAAGTATAATCTCTTATCTCTTCATTATCAAAGCCTTTAAGGTATTCGTTGGGCTGTAAGTCAGATGGAAGCCAACGAGCATCGCAGTGAATGAGCGTGTAATAGTATGTTTTTAAACCACCTTCGAGGTCATCGAAATGGCACGTTAGATTTTGATGAGAATAGAGAGAGATAAGAGGAAGGGCAGAAGCATCTACTGAACTGATAATTTGAACGGTATGTATGTTGTCAGCGTATACTTTGTTTTCGTATCTTAGGAGATCCTGTTGGTAGAAATCAGTTTGAGCAGTTGCAAAATTGCAAAGTAGCAGAAGAAAACTGATAAACTTGATTTGGAATTTATCCATGAGTTTGAGTATGTGAATGAAAGGGTAAATTTACAGAAACGATTGCATTAGATAAAAATGATTGATTGATAAACATTTTTTTACGTTTTTGGTTTATTTTGCATAGTGCCTAATTGAAATAGGCGACTGTCATATTTTAGAACAATCAAGAGAAATTAATATTATTCTTTTAAACTATTGTAATAATATTGATCGTTTTTACGAAATTTGTACTTTGGAATAACGAAGTAAGTTGGGAAAAACTGAATGAAAGAAAATAAAAGATCAGTATCTATAAATATTTAACTGTCTATCCTTCAAATGTATGACAAAAGTTTATAAAATCAGGAAGGGGCTTGACATCAGATTGCAGGGTAATGCTACTGCAACGATTTCTGATTATGCCACTGACCAATATGCACTGCGTCCTGCTGATTTCCTAGGGATAGTTCCGAAGATGATGGTACAAGAAGGTGATTGGGTGAAAGCCGGTCAGTCATTGTTTCATGATAAGCGGAATCCTGAGATGAGATTTGCATCTCCTGTAAGTGGCAAGGTAACTGCCGTTGTTCGCGGGGAGAAGCGGGTTTTGGAAGAGGTGCGAGTAGTAGCAGACAAGAGTATGGAATATGAGGATTTTGGTAAGGCTGATGCTCTCAAGTTAGGGAGAGAAGAAGTCATTGCTAAGATGCTTGCATCCGGATGTTGGCCTATGGTTAGGCAGCGTCCTTACAATGTAATTGCCAATCCTGTAGATGAACCTAAAGCCATTTTTGTTTCAGGTTTTGATACCGCTCCGTTGGCACCAGATTATAACCTTCTTGTTGAGGGAGAAGGCAGTGCTTTTCAATCTGGATTGAATGCACTAACCCGAATGACCAAGGGGAAGGTGTATTTGAATCTTCGGAATGGAGTAAAGAACAGTGATGTTTTTACCAATGCCAAGAATGTTGAGATTTCTCTGTTTGATGGTCCGCATCCGGCTGGTAATGTTGGGACGCAGATTGCACAGATTTCACCAATCAATAAAGGTGAGGTAATTTGGCATGTCTCTCCGTCAGATGTGATCATCATTGGAAGGCTGTTTTTAGATGGGAGATATGATGCTCGTAAGATTGTCGCATTAGTTGGAAGTGAGATCTCAAATCCACGCTATTTTAGGCTAATCTCGGGGTCATGTGTAAAGAATCTGGTTTCATCAAATGCTAAGTCGAGTGGTTACCGAACCATTACTGGTAATGTATTGACTGGGGCAAAGTTGGCCTCGCAATGCAGTATAGGTTTTTATGATTCTCAGATCACGGTTATTCCTGAAGGAAATCACTATGAATTTTTAGGATGGGCCATGCCGCGGTTGGACAAGCATAGTTTTTCAAAATCATACTTTGCATGGTTAATGCCGGGAAGGAAGTTTGTTCTTGATACCAATTTAAATGGAGGAGCAAGGGCATTAGTTATGACCGGAGAGTATGAGAAGGTCTTTCCATTTGATATCTATCCGATGCATTTATTGAAAGCGATAATCAATAAAGACATTGATGGGATGGAGCAATTGGGTATCTATGAAGTGGTTGAAGAGGATTTTGCGCTATGTGAGTATATCGATACTTCTAAGACAGAAATTCAATCAATCGTTAGGGAAGGCCTTGATATGCTTCGTGCCGAGATGAGCTAACCGTATTGAGAATATTAATTAACTTCTATTATCAGAAGAGATGAAAGCATTACGAAGTTTTTTAGATAAGATAAAGCCGCATGTTCAACCCGGGGGGAAGTATGCTAAGTTTCACAGCACATTTGATGCTTTTGAGACTTTTCTCTTTGTTCCGAATACAACGACAAAACGCGGAAGCCACATTCGTGACGTTATTGATTTGAAGCGTACGATGAGTGTGGTTGTTATGGCAATGGTTCCTGCGCTGCTATTTGGGGTATATAATGCCGGTTATCTGCATTATGCATCGATAGGGGAGCAGGCTACCTTTATGGAGATCATAGGTTTTGGATTGATGAAAGTGTTACCACTTATAGTGGTTTCTTATGTTACAGGTCTGGGTATTGAGTTTATTTTTGCTCAGTATCGGGGGCATGAGGTCAATGAGGGATTTTTGGTCTCGGGTATGCTCATCCCGTTGGTGATGCCGGTGGATGTTCCATTATGGATGGTTGCCGTTGCTACTGCTTTTGCGGTAGTGATAGGTAAGGAGGCTTTTGGTGGAACGGGTATGAATGTGTTTAATCCTGCGCTATTAGCACGTGCCTTTATCTTTTTTGCTTATCCCGCAAAGATAACTGGGGATACTATTTGGATTGCGGGTATGTCAGATAAGACAGGTATCGTTGATGGTTTCTCGGGAGCTACGCCTTTGGGATTAGCAGCTGCGGGACAGATGGATAAGATTCCTTCGTTGAATGAGCTTGTTTTTGGGTTAATACCGGGTTCGATAGGCGAGACCTCAAAGATTGCTATTCTTTTAGGAGCCTTGATCTTATTGGTTAGTGGAGTAGGGAGTTGGAGGATAATGTTAGCTGGCTTACTAGGTGGTTTGACCATGTCGCTTATTTTCAATGCTGCTGCCGCCAATGCATATATGCAGATTGATCCGCTGACACAGATCATGATGGGTAGTTTCCTCTTCGGTATTGTGTTTATGGCTACCGATCCGGTTTCAGGGGCTCAAACCAATAGAGGCAAATGGATTTATGGTTTCTTAATTGGGATGCTTGCAATTATGATTAGGGTATTCAATCCGGCATATCCTGAAGGGACAATGTTGGCTATTCTCCTTATGAATGCATTTGCTCCGTTAATAGACTATTATGTTGTACAGGCCAATATCTCAAAGAGATTGAAAAGAGCCAAGGTGGCCGTTAAATCATAAAGGAGGCTGAATATGCATAGTAATAGATATATTTTTATTTATTCGATCATCATGGTATTGGTGGTCGCCGTGGCATTGACAATCGTTGCAATACAGTTGAAGCCGGCACAGGAAAACAATATTCGTATTGAAAAGATGCAGAATATCTTAACTTCTGTCAATGTAACTGCCACTCCTAAAGAGGCACAAGGTTTATATGAAAAAATTATAGTTGGATCAACGGTAACCGATGTAAAAGGAGGAGATATTTCTGGCCTAAAAGCATTTGATGTAGATTTGGCCATAGAACTGAAGAAGCCGATTGAGCAGCGACATTATCCTGTTTATATTGCTGTCTCGGAAACTGGAGATACAAATTATATTTTCCAGTTAAGAGGTAAAGGTCTATGGGGGCCTGTTTGGGGTTATATCTCACTAAAGTCTGACATGAATACCATTAATGGTGTTATGTTTGATCATAAGGGAGAGACTCCGGGATTGGGAGCTGAAATAAACACCGCTGGTTTCATGGATCAGTTTAAAGGAAAGCAGATTTTTGACGAGAAGGGAGAGTTTATCTCAGTAGAGATCGTCAAAGGAGGAGCGCCAGAAGGAGACCTTCATGGTGTTGATGCAATCTCTGGGGGTACAATCACCAGCAAAGGCGTTGAACATATGATTCACGATTGTCTGAAGGATTATACCGCTTTTATTAACAACCACAAAACTAAGAAACAATGAGTGAGTCTAAGAATAAAGAGCCGATGTTTTCACCTAAGAACCTGAAAACGCTCACCCGTCCGTTTAATCTAGAGAATCCGGTTACTGTTCAGGTGTTGGGCATCTGTTCTTCGCTTGCGGTTACCGTTCAGATGAAACCTGCGTTAGTTATGGCGCTTTCTGTAACTATTGTAACCGCTTTTTCTAATCTGATCATCTCATGGTTGCGTAATACAATTCCTTCCAGAATTCGTATCATCGTTCAGTTGGTTGTGGTTGCAGCCTTAGTAATCATCGTAGACCAGGTTTTAAAAGCCTATGTTTATGATGTTAGTAAGAAGCTTAGTGTTTTCGTGGGTCTGATCATTACCAACTGTATTCTTATGGGTCGCCTTGAAGCCTTTGCTATGGCACAGAAACCATGGCCATCTTTTATTGATGGTATTGGGAATGGTATAGGTTATGGCTTGATTTTGCTTATTGTAGCTTTCTTTAGAGAGTTACTTGGCTCTGGAAAGATCTTTGGTGTAGACGTAGTTCCTCAAGCTTTTTATGATGCAGGTTATGTGAGTAATGGCCTGATGATACTTCCTCCTATGGCATTGATCACTATTGGGGTGATCATCTGGCTACAGAGAAGTAAGAACAGAGAATTGATAGAAAAGAACTGATAAAGTATTAAACGAAAAAACTATCAAGAAATGGAAAATTTATTTAATCTCTTTGTCAGAAGTGTCTTTATTGACAATATGATCTTTGCCTACTTTTTAGGCATGTGTTCTTATCTGGCAGTATCAAAAACGGTAAAGACTTCAGTGGGACTTGGGATCGCAGTTACCTTTGTTTTGTTAATTACTGCTCCGGTCAACTGGTTAGTTGATACCTATCTGTTAAAGCCAGGAGCCATGGCATGGATCGATCCATCTTTGGCGGAGGTTGATTTGAGTTACTTGAGCTTTCTTATTTTTATTGCCGTTATAGCCGCCATAGTTCAATTGGTTGAGATGGTCGTTGAGAAGTTCTCTCCTAGTTTATATAGTGCTCTGGGTATATTTCTTCCTCTGATTGCTGTAAACTGTGCAATCTTAGGGGTGGCACTATTTGTTCAGGAGCGCGATTATCATAGCATGGCTGAGGTAGTTGTTTATGCAGGCGGGTCAGGGATCGGTTGGTTCTTGGCCATTGCTGCTTTGGCTGCCATACGTGAGAAGATCAAGTATTCGCATATTCCAGCCCCTCTAAGGGGTTTGGGGATTACTTTCATCATTACAGGTCTAATGGCGATCGCCTTTATGGGCTTCATGGGAATTAAGATTTGATAACCTGAGATATAAACAGAGATGAATAGCATACTTTTAACGGTAAGTTTTATAACGGTTTTAACCTTTGGAACAGTTATCTTTCTTGGGTTGATGATCCTTTTGGTTGGCATGCTACTTTTTGCAAAAGAGAAGCTAAGCCCATCAGGCCCTGTTAAGATAATGATCAACGAAGAAAAGGAGATTGAGGTTGGTTCTGGAAGCAGTCTTCTTTCTACACTTGCTAATGAGAAAATCTTTCTCCCTTCTGCTTGCGGTGGAGGTGGCACATGTGCAATGTGCAGATGTCGCGTCACCGAGGGCGGTGGAAATATCCTCCCAACAGAAGTTGGATATTTTACCCGTCGTGAACAACAAGACCATTGGCGTCTGGGTTGTCAGGTGAAGGTCAGAGAGAATATGAAAATTGAGATCCCCGCTGAGGTCTTTGGTATTCGTAAGTGGGAATGTGAAGTGGTAAGCAATAGGAATGTAGCTACCTTCATCAAGGAGTTTGTTGTAAAACTTCCGGAAGGTGAAAAGCTAGATTTCAAGTCGGGCGGCTATATTCAGATTGATGTACCTGCCATTGAAGTTGATTTTAGGAAGGATATAGTGGTAGACGAGGAGTATCGTGAAGATTGGGATAAGTTTAAGATGTGGGATCTGAAGATGAAAAATACAGAGCCTCTGTTTAGAGCTTATTCTATGGCGAACCATCCTGCAGAAGATCAGGTTATCATGTTGAATATTCGTATTGCAACCCCTCCTTTTGATAGGAAAACAGGTGGCTTTATGAATGTAAATCCTGGAATCTGCTCCTCTTATATCTTCTCTAGAAAACCTGGTGATAAGGTAACCATCAGTGGCCCTTATGGTGAATTCCATGTTAAGAAAACCGATCGTGAGATGATGTTTATTGGCGGAGGTGCCGGTATGGCTCCTATGAGGTCTCATATCTTCGATCAATTCCTTACCAGACATACCAGTAGAAAAGCAACATTCTGGTATGGTGGCCGCTCTTTACGAGAACTTTTCTATGTTGATGATTTTAAATCTATTGAAAAAGATAACTCTAACTTCAAGTTTAATATTGCATTAAGTGAGCCTAAGCCTGAAGATAACTGGAATGGTTATGTTGGGTTTATTCACCAGGTAATCTTCGATGAGTACTTGAAGAATCATCCCGAGCCTGAAGAGATCGAGTATTATCTCTGTGGACCACCTATGATGAATCAAGCTGTCTTAAAAATGCTTGACGACTTAGGTGTACCTAAAGAGATGATCGCTTTCGATGATTTCGGAGGATAGTCTTAATACTTAAATAAAAAAGGAGCCGATTTCTAGTCGGCTCCTTTTTTATTTGCTTGTGGACTATCATCTTGACTATTGGTGTTTCTCCCCCTTTTTGAATGCCATCTTTCCTTTTTCTTTAAGATGTTGGCAGAAGGCCTCCTCTCCATTTGCTCTGATATAGTCTAGTCCGGCTATTCGGTCAGATTTAAAGATAATACTGAAGATCTTCGAGATTGGGTTGTTGAGTTTCTTGCAATCCTTTAGGTTGGAGAATGTTTTGCATTCGGCACAAGTGGTTTGTGAGAGTGTTATATTACAACTCCTTACTTTGCACCAGGTTGCTTTGGTGTTAGCGCGACAGCCCGGGCATTTTTCGTTTTTAAACTTCGGACATTCAGCGCAGTAAAGTCCACAAGCTGCAATAACATCTGCTAGGGTGTTTTGAGGTTTTTCTTGGTTCTGAGGTATCATATCTGGTTGATTTAAATTGATTTGGTAAACTAAGTGACAAAGGTATATGATTTCATTGTGATCAAAAAAAAGCGGCTACCAAATTGATAACCGCTTTTTTTATAGAGTAAGATCTCACTATTTTAGGTAAGCACTATACATCCAAACAAGTTTTTCTTGTGCACGAATGTAATCGCTTGCCATCGCATTGGTTCCTTCGTCATTCATCTCTGAGCTAAGGTCTAGTAGAACCCTCTCTTTTACCAACAATGTTTTGAAAGCTTCAAGAATGTTTTTGACACATTCAGGACCGTTGGTCATGTTTTGCATTGGTTTGATTTCAGCGTGATTCAGGTAGTCGGCAAAGGCATGAAGTGGTGTTCCACCCAGTGTAAGAATTCTCTCAGCAATCTCATCAATTTTTAGTTGAAGATCGTTGTAGAGCTCTTCGAACTTCAGATGAAGTTCAAAGAATTTCTCCCCTTTAATGTTCCAATGGAAGCCACGAGCATTCTGATAGAATACTTGGTAGTTTGCCAGGAGATCATTAAGTTTTTCAATAAGTTGGTCGGCACCCTTGGTGTCAAGGCCAATTTGATTTAAATCTGATTTACTCATAGTTTTAACGTTTTAAGAAGTTTAGGAGTGTAAATGTTAATGGTTTAATGAGATTTAGGATCATAGGATCCATGAATCTCAAGTTTAATATCATGAATGGTGAATCCAGGTATTTTATTTGCCTCGAAGTAGTTTTTAAGCATTTCATCTAAGGCTTTATCATGGTAATCTTCAATCTGAAGGTCGTTATCAGCAAACAGATGATGATGGTTCTCTGTGACAATATCATACCGCATAATATCAGAATCGGTTTTGATTCTTCTAGCTAGCTTGTGAGCTACTAACATGTCAAGAACATTGTAAACAGTAGTAGGCGATAGTCCTGGCAGAAGAGGGGATGCCAACTTAAAAATGGTATCTGCAGTATGATGGCCTGGTGTTTCTAACATCAATCTATAAATGATTAACCTCTGAGCGGTAACCTTTATGGCAGCCTCTTTAAATTTTGCCAAGATTGAATCAGTAACTGAGGTATTCATTGTATTGTAATTAATGTTTGTTTGTAATTACTACAATTTAGATTTAAAAATGTTCATGGTGAGGATGATAATATTAGTTGAAGGGTAGAATTTGGATGAAATGGTTGAGATTCAAATAATATTTAGGGTTTATGTGTGAAATATGCGTTGAAATTACTATTTTTGCAGTCCGTTTTCTAAAAACGACCAAGTTTATAGTATAAACAATATCAAATCAAGAAGATGAAACAGTACGAAGCCGTTTTCATTATGACTCCCGTCTTGTCTGATGAACAGATGAGGGAAACGGTAAGCAAGTTCCATGATTTTCTGATCCAAAAGGGAGCAGAAATCGTGTTTGAGGATCACTGGGGTCTGCGTAAGTTGGCCTATCCCATCCAGAAGAAATCAACCGGTTTTTACCACCTTATTGAGTTCCGTTCAGAGGGCTCATTAGTAGCTGATTTCGAAATCGCCCTTAAGCGTGATGAGCGTGTAATTCGCTTCCTCACCGTAGCACTCGACAAGCACGCAGTTGCTTATAACGAGAAGAAACGCTCGAAAAAAGAAACAAGTGCTGAACAGCAGTAATTATTCACTGTAAAATTGTCAAGAAACTATGGCACAAGCTAATACCGACATCAAGTATTTGACCCCTATTGCGGTTGAAACTAAGAAGAAGAAATATTGCCGCTTCAAGAAGGCTGGCATTAAATACATTGACTATAAGGATGAGAACTTCCTATTGAAGTTTGTCAATGAACAGGGTAAGATCTTACCACGTCGTATCACGGGTACATCAACCAAGTTCCAAAGGAAAGTGGCTCAAGCCGTGAAACGTGCTCGTCATCTTTCTCTGTTACCTTATGTAGCTGATCTATTAAAATAAGGAGGAAAGACAATGGAAGTAATTCTCAAACAAGACGTTGCCCATCTGGGATTCGCCAATGATATCGTGACCGTAAAGAACGGTTATGCAAACAACTATCTCATTCCTGAAGGTCTTGCTATTATGGCAAATCAGACTAATAGGAAAATCCTTGCCGAGAACCTCCGTCAGCGCGCTTTCAAAGAAGATAAGATTCGCATGGAAGCTGAGGCTCTTGCTGCTAAGCTCGAAGGTATTGTCCTGAAGATTGGTGCTAAAGCATCTGCTACCGGCAAAATCTTTGGTTCTGTTAACAGCATTCAGATCGCTGAGGCTATCAAGACTCAGAAGGATCTTGACATCGACCGTCGTAAGATCGTTGTTGATGGCGAGAATGTTAAAGAACTTGGTACCTATAAAGCAAAAATTAACCTTCATAAAGAGGTTAAGATTGTTATCGACTTCGAAGTTGTTGCTGAATAATACCATCATAAACAACATTTTAATCCCGTCAACATCCCTTGTTGACGGGATTTCTTTTTAACTTGTAGCATGATCACACAGAGACAAATTAAAGAGATAGTTAGCCTTAGGCAGTCCAAAGTCAGACGTGAGCTGAAGCTATTCTTTGCCGAGGGTTATAAGCTTAACCGGGATCTTATTCTTAATGGTTTCTCGCCTGTAATGCTATTTGCCGATAAGATCTGGGCAGAGAAACATAAATCTGATGCCGCCTTCTTTAATGGTTTAGAGTTGGTGTCTGAATCGGAAATGTCGCGTATATCTGCTTTAAATACACCTTCACCTTTCCTCGGTGTCTTTAAAATGCCCAATAATCTGGTCACGTCGCTTAATTTTAATGATCGCCTTATTGCTGCACTTGATGATATCTCCGATCCTGGTAATATGGGTACCATAATCAGAACTGCCGATTGGTTTGGGATTCGGGATTTAGTATGCTCACCCAATTGTGTCGATGTCTATAACCCTAAAGTTGTTCAGGCAACCATGGGCTCCATCGCCAGAGTCAAAGTAACTACTCTCGACCTTACAGACTGGTTATCTTCGGTAAAGGTTCCTGTTTATGGAACACTACTTGATGGTGAAAATCTCTATAAAATGAATCTGTCTAACACCGGGATCATTGTTATAGGCAATGAAAGCAGAGGGATTAATCCTGACCTTTTCCCATATATAACTAATCGCCTGAGAATCCCGGAAGGATCTCAGGGTACTCAAGCGGAATCCCTTAATGCCTCTGTAGCTGCTGCTATTGTTTTTGCTGAATTTAACCGAAGATCGCAACAATAGCCACCCGTCGTTGTTTTATTTAAAGTTGTCTGCTATACTACATTCAACGTAATCATAATCTTATCGTATTGTCTTGAGTCTAATAAGTAATTGATATGTCAACGTTTATTTTAGCATTTATACTGATTGCATTGGCAATTGCTGGGATTGCCATTAAGATGTTTGTTTTTAAGGATGCCCAGTTCACTAAATCTTGCTCTTCTGTCGACACCAGCGATAATTCAACTGAGCGCATAGGCTGTGTTTGTGGAACTAATGGAGAAGATGAAAAGTCTTGCAAGTATTATGAATTGCATCATGGAACTGAAAAAGAGTAAACCTCTTTCTCGATTTAGTTAGTTTATATTTTTAACCACGAAAAACACTAAAAGCACGAAATTTTTCTTCCAGGCGTTTTCGTGTGTTTCGTGCCTTTCGTGGTTTTTATCTGTTTGAGATAGACCAGTCCTGATCTGTAG